>NZ_JBUYWE010000002.1:0-623705 GCF_055231055.1 Rhodococcus huquni | reverse complement strand
CACTCCGCCGATGAACTAGACCGGGTCGCCGCCGAACTCAACGGGCGACCCCGCAAAACCCTCCTGTGGAACACTCCAACCGAACAACTCAACGAACTACTTGTTGCAACGACTGCGTGAATCCACCGAGTCCAGGGACTCGTCAACCGCTCACAGGCGGAGCTAGATGCGCTCGGCGAGACCCGGGTAGTCGAGGACGAATCCGTCGCCGTCGATACGCACGGAAGACGACGACACCGGTGACAGCACGTGGATCCCGTCCGAGCCGCTGCTGTAGGTGATGCTCGCCGCCTCGACCGAGAGATCGAGCAGTTTGACGTACACGACGGGAACCTCGATGTCCTCGGACGTGGAGTTCATGTCGAAACGCCTGATCGGAAGGGTGTTGAACAGCGGGCTGAGGACCACGTCCACATCGAGCGCACCGTTGAAGGTGGACCGCTGATGCTGGGACCCGTTGTCCACCATCCACACGCCCTCTTCGTCACGGCTGATCGACATCTGTCGTTCGCCTGCCGCCATGGATGTGCGCAGAGACAGACGGCGGGTGACGCCGTTCTCGTCCGTGACGAGGTCGTAGGACGCGCTGAACGCGGGGTGCTCGGAGCATTCCGCACCGATGATGCGGCCGGCCGCCTTGATGCGGTCGCCGGAGAGTTGGACCCGCGCCGACTCCATGCGGGGTGCATTGTGTGCCCGCCAGGTCAGCACGGCGGGCCAGGTCGAGGCATCGGACGCTGGCGAGTTCACCCATCTACGGTAAGCGACAACGGGCCGCAATGCGGCAGTGGGCCGCGTTCGCCGACGTCAGTGGTGGAAGGACTGCGTGTTGCCGGCCGTGGACAGGCGGTCGAGTCGCTGCAGCACGCGATCCACCACCTGCGGGTCCTGCCCCTTCTCGGAGCGGGCAGCCAGAACCTCCACCTGAGCCGCGGACAGTGCGGCGCGCTGCAGGTCCTGAAGGGCCCTACGTCGATGCTTGAGTTGCTCGACGTGTTCGGCGTACTCGTTGGTGTGAATGCCCGGCGCCGATTCCTCCTCGAGCCGGTGGTAGAGCGCCTTGATGTGCGCAACCGACTCGGGCGGGAGATCTCCGGGAGCCTCGGTGATCACGACGAGGGCCGCGGTCCGCGCCCGCTCCACCAATGCACGTTCTTCGGCATCTTCGGCGTCCGCCATCCCGGACACCCCGAGCTTCTTCACCATCCACGGCAGAGTGAATCCAGGGATGATCATGCTCATCACCAGAACGACGGCCGCGATGACGACTGCCTCGGATCGCCACGGAAAGTTCTCGGCAGGAAGACTCAGGGCCAACGCGAGCGTCACGAGTCCGCGCATCCCACACCACGTCATGACGAGCGCCTCGGCTGCCGTCCGGGGAGCCGAGGACCCACTGTCCTCCTTGCGTCGCACCGCCAGCCAGGTGAGACCCATCCACGCCGCCCGCACTCCCACGAGAACGAAGCCGATGATCACTCCGTGCAACACCATGGTCCAGAGGTCGCTGCCCGCGTTCTCGACGATGTAGCGGAATTCCAGACCGACCAGGCCGAAGGCGAGACCTGTGACGAGCAGTTCTGCGACGTGCCAGAACGAGGCGCTCGCCAACCGGTCCTCCGCCTCGATCTCCGAGTCGGCAGCGCTCATCTGCACTGCGGCCACCACGACGGCGATCACGCCGGACGCGTGGATTTCCTCGGCGAGCAAGTAGACGACGAACGGGATGACCAACGTCAGCCCGCTGCGGCCTGGAATGTCGACGATCCGCACCACCAGGGCCGTACCCAGCCAACCGACGATCAGACCGATCGCGACGGCCGCCCCGGCGGTGTAGAGGAAGTGCAGCACCTCGAATCCGAAATCGAGATCTTGCTGCGCAATGGTCGCGGCGACGGCGGCCTGGAAGGCGACCAGAGCGGCGGCATCGTTGAACAGCCCCTCGGTCTGCAGCACGCCCACGATCCGCCTGGGGATGCCGACCGGCTCCGCAACCGCCTCGACGGCAACCGGGTCGGGTGGTGCGCACATGGCGCCGATGGCAATCGCTGCGGCAACGGTGATCCCCGGAACGAGCGCCCACGCCGACCACGCCACCGCGGCTGTGGTGACGAACACCAGGCCCACCGAGTGCACCACGATCGTTTTCCACCGATCCCGGAACATCGACCAGGAGGTGCGTCGCGCCAACGCCCACAGCAGAGGTGGCAGGAAGAGCGGCAGGATCAATTCCGGCTCGAGTGCAACGTGCGGGATGCCCGGAATGAACGCGGCACCGGCCGCCACCAGCGTCAACAACACCGGCCACGGTGCATGGAACCGATCGCCCAGACCGACGATCAAGACCGTCCCCAGCATGAGCCCGACAACCACGATCAACTGATCCATGGAACGCATCCCCTCCCGTTGTGCAGGGACCGAGCCCTGCTGCGCCGCCGGAATTTTTCCACACAGTCCCCGAAGGGGAGGTCGTTGGTCCGGGCGGTATCGGTTCTCGAGTAACGTTCACTGACGAACTGGTCGTGAAGAAGGGGTGCCGTGACGTCAACCGGGAGCATGGTGGGCTTGTTCGCCGGCATCGGCGGGCTCGAACTCGGCCTGCGCGGACACGGCTGGAACACCGAACTGCTCTGCGAGATCGACCCCGGAGCGGGTGCGGTCCTGCGGAATCGGTTCGCCGACGTGCCCCTCCACACCGATGTGACGACGCTGCGGTCGCTGCCCGCGAACATCGAACTCGTCGCTGCCGGGTTCCCCTGCCAGGACCTGTCCCAAGCCGGCCGGACCGCGGGCATCACCGGTGCCCGCTCGGGTTTGGTCGACGAGGTCTTTCGTCTCGTGAAAAGGCAGAAGGGGCCGCGCTGGCTGCTGATCGAGAACGTTCCGTTCATGCTGCAACTGGGACGCGGCGCCGCGATGCGGCACATCACGCACGCACTCGAAGACCTCGGCTACATGTGGGCCTACCGCGTCGTCGATGCGCGCGCGTTCGGTCTGCCGCAGCGCCGCCAGCGAGTGCTGATGCTGGCGTCCCGGACCGAGGATCCGCGAACCGTGCTGTTCGGTGAGAACGCGGGCGAGCCGCCGGCCGAGGACTTCCGCGAGGTGCCGTGCGGCTTCTACTGGACCGAGGGAACGCGCGGGCTGGGCTGGGCAGTCAATGCGGTCCCCACCTTGAAAGGTGGTTCGTCGGTGGGGATTGCGAGTCCCCCGGCGGTTCGTCTGCCGTCCGGCGAGATCGTCACACCGGGACTGGTGGACGCCGAGCGTCTGCAAGGCTTCGATCCCGACTGGACCGCTCCCGCAGCCGATGTGCCCGGCCTACGAAACAGCCACCGCTGGAAGCTTGTCGGCAATGCGGTGAGCGTTCGCATGGCCTCCTGGGTGGGCGGCCGGATCGACAATCCGCTCCCCTACGCGGACGAGACCGAGAGTCCACTCGTGCCAGGGGACGCCTGGCCGACGGCGGCCTGGGGTCGTGATCGTCAGGCGGTGCGCGTCCACACGTCCACCTGGCCGGTGCAGCAACCGTACGAGGATCTGAGCGGATTCCTCGAAGACTCGAGACTGCTGTCCGCAAGGGCCACAGCGGGTTTCCTCAAACGGGCCCGGGCCGGAAATCTACGGTTCTCTCCGGGATTCATCGACGACGTCGAGAGTCACCTCGCACGGATGGGCGGCTTTCCGGAGGCGGCGGCGTAGGCCATGCCGGCCACCGATCCCGCCACCAGTGCGCGGCTCTCCGCCCAGCGACGGCGCGACACCGCGCCGGAGATGGCGCTGCGGCGAGAACTGCATCGCCGCGGGTACCGGTACTTCGTGGACAAGGCCCCGTTGCGTGGGCTTCGTCGTCGCGCCGATCTGGTGTTCCCGAAACGGAAGGTGGCCGTCTACGTCGACGGCTGTTTCTGGCACAGCTGTCCGCAACACGCGACGCGGCCGAAGAACAATGCCGAATGGTGGGCGGAGAAGCTTGCGGCGAACGTTCGCCGCGATCGCGACACGGACGAACGCCTCACCGAGTCCGGATGGACGGTGATTCGGGTCTGGGAGCACGAGGACCCGGTGACAGCAGCCACACGAATACAGTCTCACCTGGCGTAACCGCCGATGTAGGTGAAAAATGGGTGACCCATACTCTGCTCGCAACGTCTCCGGAGGAGCATCATGATCCGCAACGTTGCGGCTGCCGCACTCATCTCGATGTCAGCAGTCGTGCCCTTGTTGTTTCTCTCGCCGATGGCGGGTGCGGCACAGAGCGACACATACATCAGCAATCCGGCCGACGACTCTTCGATGCAAGGCTTCTGTGACGACCAAGCGACCGTCGCGAACAATCTGTCGAAACAGAACCATCAGGCGCAGGCAGAAGAAGTGACATCGGCCGCGAACATGCGAGGCTGCCGAATCTTCACCTTCGAAAGTCCATAGCGCGCAAGCAAAAGGGCCCCGCGACCGTGGTCGCGGGGCCCTTTTCGTCACGCTGATGGATCAGGAAGAAGCGTCCAACCAGTTGGGGAGAACACCCTTCTCTGCCAGCCAGCCGGCGGGATCGATCTTGTTGCCGGCAGCATCGTGCAGTTCGAAGTGCAGGTGCGGTCCGGTGGACTGGCCGAGGTTGCCGACCGTCGCGATCTCCTGACCGGCGGAGACCTGCTGGCCCACGTTCACGAGGAACTCGTTGATGTGGCCGTAGATCGAGGTTGCGCCGTCCGGGTGCAGGATGCGAACCCACTGGCCGAAGCCGTCGGCCGGTCCCGCGCTGATGACCTCGCCACCCTCGGTCGCGACGACCGGGGTTCCGATGTCCGCCGCGATGTCGAGACCACCGTGCTGGGCGCCCCAACGGCTGCCGAAGCTGGACGTGAGGGTTCCGTCGACGGGCTGGACGGTGCCGTTCGCGGCCGGAGCCGGAGCGGATGCGTCGTCGGCCTGCGGTGCGGGTGCTTCCTCGACAGGAGCCTGGGCCGGTGCCTGGGTGGCGCCGCCGAGGTTCAGGGTCTGGCCGGGGAAGATGAGGTCGGCGTTCGTGACCTGCGTGATCAGGTCCTGCAGCGACGCGCCCTGGGTCTGCGAGATGCCGGACAGGGTGTCACCGAGCTGGACGATGTAGTTGCCGACCTCGGCGGGGGCCTGGGTCGGGGCGGGCGCTTCCGCCGGAGCCTCTGCAGCGGCCTCGGTGGCAGGCGCGGTATCGGTGGTGGCGGTGGTGCCGCTGGTCAGGTACTGACCGCAGACCGGCCATGCCCCGACGCCCTGACCCGCGAGGACGTTCTCCGCAACGCGGATCTGCTCGTCCTGGCTGGCATTCGCGGCGTTGCCCTGGCCGCCGAAGGCGTTCCAGGTGCTCTGCGTGAACTGCAGGCCGCCGTAGAAGCCGTTACCGGTGTTGGCCGCCCAGTTACCGGACGACTCGCAGTTTGCGACGCCGGACCAGTCGTGGCCGGACTGAGCCTGGGCCACTCCGCCACCGAAGGCGAGTGGGAGGGCAACTACCGCTCCCGCGGTAGCGGCTGCGCCCAGGGCATGCTTGATGTTGAAGCTGGTCATTCGGGTAGATCCTCTCCGCACCCACCTACGAGTAAGCCCGTGCACCAAACGCGCCCTGGGTCTTGTTCGCTCTCGCTCCCGCCCCTCGGGGTATGGATTCCGGTGCCTGCGGGGCGGGATCTGGCAGATGGCAGGTCCGGATGTTTCGGTTCCGTTGTTCGGGTCTTTCGAACCCGAAGCTTTCGGGCTGTGAACGACCGTAGGCACAGATCACGAATAGGTCACGGAGAGGTTTTCTGGACGACCGTACATGTTCTTTTTGCCTGGTGGGAGCACCTATGCAGGTCACGATGCTTACAGCAAGAGCACAGCCGTAACTGTTACACAGTCGTTATGTGATGACTGACACGGGCAAAATGTGGCGCGGGCCACGCTTTTACGGTGGACATTGCGGCCGAAAAGTACATCATGACTGGTCGGTTACGGTTTTTGGGGTGCCCGCACGTGCCTGAGTGCACACAAGATCGCTTCGCGGGCGGGATCCCGCCTGTGAAGTGGATTTGTGTGCAGTTATGCACGTTCATCGAGCCGCGTGAAGGCTCCTCAGCGGAATTCGTCTACGTTCTTCTGCAACCACTCGTCGATACCGGTCGCCGGGCGGGCGGTGATCTGTTCGACCAGATCGTTGGCCGGCACGACATATCCCGCACCGTCTCCCTCTTTGAGTTGCACGTACCAACGCGCATAGTCACCCATCGCGGGGGTGAGGGCCTCGATCGCCTCCTCGGGCGAGACCTGTCGAAACTCGATCTCGCAACCCAACGCGTTGCCGATGTGCTGCACCAAATCGCGGCGGCTGATCGGCTCAGGTCCTGTGATCGACAGCGCTTCCCCGACGCGCTCACCGCTGATGAGGAGGGCGGCGGCTACCTCTGCGATGTCGTTCATCGTGATCAGTGGACTCGCCGAATCCGGGAACGCCTCACGAACTACGCCGTGATTCTTGATCTGCTCGGCAATCATGACCGAGTTCTCCATGAATTCGTCGGGCCACAGGTGGGTCCACGAAATCCCTGAATCTTCCACTGCCCGTGTCACATCGCCCCAGTGACTCTCGTGTTCACCGGACAGATCGACCACCCGCTGAACTCCGGCCTTCTTTGCGAGAGCCAACACGTCGGCAGTCGTTTCGGGCGTCGGGGCGAGGTACATGGCTTCGACACCGTCGAATACGCCGGTAAGGCTGTCGAGATCTCGTAGATATCCCTTGGCGACCTCGACCGAATCGGGGAGTTTCGCCTTGTCGGGTTTGTTTGTCAGGGCCCGCACGTCTGTTGCACGGCGAGCGAGCAGATGGTCGACGACCATTCGGCCGATATTTCCAGTTGCGCCAGTCACCAGAATTGTCACCGCACCAACCATACGTACGTGATCGAGATATGGCCGGAGAGTCCGGGTTCGAGCTCAGTCACTTTTCGCCCGCGCCGACCCGTCGGTGTCCGCGGCGGCCATCAACTCGTCTGGATCTCGAGTGCGGAGTTGAGAACCACAACGTCGACGTCGAGGTCATCGGCCTGCTTTTGCATGATGGTGACCGTGAGTTGAGTCAAGAACTGGGATGACCCATCCGTGGTGAGAACGTAGCGGTTCGTCGCGGCAAAAACCACATCATTCACCACATAGCTTCCCTGCACGAAAGCCGAGGAATGCCCCCAGTGTGGTCGTCGCGATACCGCGTATTCCTGCCAGCACGGCAGGTTACGAGAATCGGCCGGCGCACGATCGAGCAGTGTGTCCGCGTCGACGTGCGCGCTGAGCCTCCCGTGCAGCAGCACGGCGTTCGGAGTCCAGGACTGTTCACTGTGCGATGGGTTCACAAGGACCTGGTATGCGTTGGGAATCAGATCGGGAGGTGTCGGCTCCCACCCGGGTAGTTCAGGTATCGACACGAGCGAATGATCACCCGATCCGGGTATGCAGGGATCGCATATGACCCCAGCGGCCTCGAGGTACTCGGCGACAGTCGGTAGGCCGTGCGCTTCCGCACCGTCAAGCATTCGAAGATGTCCTGGACCGCTCGAGTTTCTTCGCCTTCTTCACCTCGCGGGCCGCGCGGAATCGCTCCCGCAGCGGCGGGGGCCTCAGTAGTTCCGTGGCATCCACTCGGCCAAGTAATTCGCGATCCTCCGGATGTTCGTGCATATATGCCATCAACGAGTACAACGTGTTCGGTTCGGCAACCATGAGATGCGCCTGGACCAGAAAATCTTGCTCCAACGCCGAATCTGCTTGAGATGAAAGGGATCCGCGATATGTGACGCGGACCTGAGGATTATGAATATCGGATTGAGCGGTATGCACGACATACGTTTCCGGCGTGATCGTGGTGATATCAGACCAGGCGGCAAAGTCGTCCACCACTGTGCGTCTGAAACCCCGGTAGCGGCGTACGTGATGCGCGATCCCTGACGGTGTCAATGTCAGCACGGCAGGAGAGCGGAAGAAAAGGAAGAAGATGACGGACAGAAGCGCCACTCCACCAAAGATCCCCATGACGGTGGCCCCGCCCTGGTTGTCACGGCTGGCAGGCAGGAGCGACTCGCCGATACCCAAAAACCAAGCAGCGCTGGCTCCGATTCCCAGCGCCGCGCAGCATGCGAGCATCGCGACGAGGACGGAAGTCGTACGCCCTGCGGGGACAGCTATGCCGATATCCGCGCCATTGTCGACGGCCGAAATTCGCGAGGAGAGCTTTATCCAACGGAGCCCGGCGAGCCGGGTGGCGACTCCGGAAAGGATCAACATCATCAACGCGAAGACCGCAGATTCACCGGTCTTCAACAGATCTCCCTGCCGAATTCCGTCCGCAACATTGAGGAAACCGACCCCGACTACAGCAACGAGCACAACAATCCCCGCAACCGCAAGGTAGCTCAACCGTTGTGGCCACTCGACTCGGAGCTTTACAGGCACCTCGGCGGGATATGACAGGGCATCTTTTGGTTCGTTCATCGGTCCTCGAGTCGTTACGGATGCTTACGCTGGCCTGGTTGGGCAGCACAGTGGTTGGTATCAGTCCCACGCCTCTTGGATCTTCTTGGAGGTGTACCACGACGCAACTCCACCTGCCGCAACGCCAACTACGAATCCCACTGCGGTCCCGGCGCCAGGCACAACAGAGCCGACGGCGGCCCCAGTCAGTCCGCCTGCAGCCCATCCTCCGACACCACCAGCGACCGCGCCCGCTGTTTCGGACACGATGGCCTTGTCCGCATCCATGCCGCCGTTGATGTCGACGATGATTGCGGGAACCGTACCTATCGCCGCACCGAATGGACCCAATCCTCTAGCTATGTTCTTGGCGACATCGTCTCCGGATCCGACCGCGGCATTCATCAGTCCAAGCTTTGTACCATCGGCCATGGCACCGATCGTCGACGCAGCTGCAGTAGTGGGGATATCAGCGTTCATGGTGAACTGGTCGTTTCCGACTGTCACGACGTCGCCGGCGACCGCTTTCGCGGCTGCATCCTCGAGTTGCGTGATGGCGCCTTTAATGAGAGCGCTTGCGTCGGTTGCCGCTTGGTTCGCCTGACGAAGCGCGTCGACGACAGCAATGGTGAGCTCCGCCGCCTCTTTCTCGATTTGAATTCTGGCGACCTCTCGGGTCGCAGGAGGAGCGATAGCTAACCAGCTGATTTTTCCCGAGGGGTCGACAACCCCGTCGTCGTGAACAGTGAAGCCCCGTCCGCGAGCGTTTACGACCGTAGCCACCAAATGTTGCCTTCCGCCTTCCACCATCCCCGACGCCGCACGAAACTGAGTACCAATCTCGGCGAACGCACCACTCACACCCTTCCCCAGTGATCCTTCTTGAACCACCCGCGCGGCGGCAGCACTCGCAGCAGGGCCATCCCACGTCTCGGCGATGGAATCCTGAGCCTGGGCAAGACCGTGGTAGTGCTCGTTGAGGTTCCGTCCCATGGCGTCGAGTCCATCAGCCGTCGTATTGAGTGCATGCGGATTCCATGCAGTGACCTGCGGAACGTTCGCCGTCATGGCGCTACATCCATCGCATGCAGCATCCCGACGAAGTCGTCTTCCGTAACCCTGTACTTCTTGGCGTTCCCCACCGCGATCTCCGCCACTTCACTCACACGCTTGCACAGATTCTGCAGCGCGAGCAGGCTCGCATCGCAGGCCGCGATACACACGTCGGGCATGTCCGTTCCCGGTAGAGCGTCCTGGGACTCGGCGAACGGCGTCGTCGCGTCCATCTCCGCGATTTCCCCACCAACAGTCGCTGTTGCCGCCGCGAACTCTTTCAGCTTGTCCGGATCTACCAACAACGCCATAGCCGCCCCCCAAGATCAGTACATTTGACCGGTCACGACGGTATCAGCGGCATCGGGGCGCGGCGATCGGGCGGGCCGAATTATCCATATACACGGTTGGGCTTGCCAGCCGCGATACTCGGGACGTCGTGCTACCTTCTCACCGGCGAGCCGCCGAGATCGGTTGCTTATGCGCCAGGGGACTTCCGGGGGGATGACACGCTTTATGACCGAGATGACGTTTGGAAATTTCCAAGACGACGATCCCCCGCCTCAGCCGCAGTCCGCGACCCTGACCAGTGAACAACCCGTGGTCACGATGACGCTCGACACCGACCGCCTGCCGATCGATGTCCGACTGGACAGCCAGTGGGATCGCAAGGTCTCACCGCACGAGATGGGTGCCGCGATCTTTCAGGGCTATGTTCAGGCTCTCTGGCGCCACGACCGCGTTGCACTAGAATCGGGCGAGCTCGAGCGTCTCAGCTCGTTTCCGTCTCGACGCGAACGGCTTCTCTCGTTGATGGAAGCCCGTACGACGGAGGAGCATCGGGCCCTTCTAGTTTCGTTCTTCGACTCTGGCACCTTCGTGGGTAAGAGCCGGCAACTCGACCGTTGGGACGTGCCCGCAGTAACTCTGACCGCCGACAGAGGAACCGTGCGCTCTGCAACCGTATCCAGCGAATGGGTCGCCGAAGCAGACACCGATGCCATTGTCGGCGAAATCCTTTCCTGTGCAGACCAGTTGCGAGAATCTCGACCGAGTCACCGCGCCATCGGCGGATACGACCATCTCTCCGATGACGAGGTAGAAGAACGCTACGAGGCGCACCTCGCCGAACTGACCAGAACGGCGGCGACCCGATGAGCGGACCTCCCGGCGGACTGAAAGCATCCGTCGAACACATGCGCATCGCTGCAGAGAACTGGAGCAACGGCGCCGACAGGCTCGAAGGCGCGGCGACCGCGGCCACAGGCATGGACAAGACGCGTCTGGAATTCGGAATCTTCCAGATCGTCTGGTCCGAGTACGACAGTGCCGCGCAATACATACAAGACCGTCTCAGCGAAGGAAGTGCCGAATTCAATAGTGCAGCAGGCGCACTCAATAAGTGTGCTGACGCGTACGAGACCGCCGAAGGCAACTTTGCGAGCAACATCAAGGATCTGCAAGTGGGCGGCGGGCAATGACCAACGATGCAAAGGCAGAACTCGAAGGGCACATCAATCAGCTCACCGACCAGAGCAAGAGGGTCGACGAGAGTTCCGATGAAGTCGTTGACGCGTTCGACACACTGATCGGGGCACTGAGAACTGGCACGAGCATCATTCCCGGTATATCGATAGCCGGCTGGCTGACTGCCGAATACGCCGAGTCCAAGCGGGCCGAGATCCTGTCGGGAATCGACACCCTGCGCGGCAAATTGAGTGAAGCCCTCGAAGGTGCCGCGGCCCCGTTCAAGTTCATCGACGATGCGGCCGAATGGGGAAAGGTCAAGGCAGCTGTCATCGAGGCAGGAAACGACGCCGACAAACAGACGCTCAACGGCTACTGGGAAGGCTTCGCGTTCGACCGGTACGACAGCGCGATGTCCGCACAGATCGATGCGACTACTTCCGTCGCCAACCTCTGCGCCACCGTGGTCACCGCTCTTGAAGACATGGCGAAGGCGGGGCTGCAGTTCTATACCGATGTCGTCGAGGCGGTCACCGGTTACGTGACTTCTCTAGCCGCAGCCATCAGCAAGATCGCGACCGTGCTCGAGGCACCGTGGGGAATATCGGATGCCATCGACCTGGTCACAGGAATCGTCGAGACCTTCGTCCGCCTCGCGGGTACCGCAGCCAAATTCATCCATGAGCAACTGATTACCGCCGACGACCTGTCCACCGACGTGCTCGCGCAAGACGGCATCCCGGGCAACAAGTGGCCGGCAGCTACATCCGATGATTACGACGACAAAGAGGCATGGGAGTTCCCCGCATGATTCCGGGTCGGCCCTACACCGCCATTGTCACTGCGCTGATGTGCTTGCCCGCTGTCGCCGGTTGCGGCTCAGAAGCAGAACGCGCTCCACTGTCGGACAGCTCCCTTTCCGATCTGTGTGAACGCCCAGAACAGTTGTTGGTGGATGTGTGGCACTTCCCCGAACCCATCGTCGGTGAGCCCAACAACCCCGAAGCAGGTCCGAACGACAAGATCGGGGCTGGAGGGCATTGCACGTTCCGTGCGAACGGTGGTCGTGTGGCCACATCATCGCTGATCACAGCCACACCCGGATTTCTCGCCCCCCCACGTGATGCCGACACGGTGCAGGTCGGCGACCACATCGTGAAGACGTGGCCAATCAATAGTGCTCGGCTGACCTTCGAAACTGTGATCGCCGGATGGGCAGGATCAGTCACCTTGACGCCAGGGACCGATCGTGCGACCAACGAGCCCGCGGCCACCTACAGTCAGATCCATGACACTGCAGAAGAACTCGTGAAAATCGTTTCCGAGTTCAAAGGCCCCGATTTCACACCGAAGCAGTACTGACCAACACAATCGGAGGACTCAGGCGTCCGGCATCGCACCCAGACGCGCGAGCAGTGGAGCAGCTTCCGCCAATTTCGCTGCTTCTTCCGGGCTGAGGTCTGCCAACAGGTTCCGGACTCCGCGGGTCCACATGTCATCGATCTTGTCGTTGTTCTGCTGAGCCAGTTCGGTCTGATGTAACCGGTGCGAGCGGCGGTCGGCGGGGTCGGCCCGTCTCTCGAGCAGACCGCGGTCGACGAGGCTGCGGACAGTGGTGCTCACGTTGCTGCTCTGCAATCCGAGGAACCGCGCAATCTCGGAGACCGTGCTCCCCGGGCGCTCTTCGAGAGTGCGGAGCACTTCGATCTCCGAATGCGGAAGCCGAGACAGGCCGGCCTCCCTTTCACCGAAGCGGCGCAGCGACCACACCAACGAGCGCGCGGTGTGTGCCAAGCGCTGGACATCGGCATCGACTACTACGGGCGCAACCTTGGACACAAAGACCATCTTACCGTTAATCTATTTATAGTTTTAGATATACCTCTACCAATGGAAGGCTGATGTGACCCAGCTGCAAACCGCTCCGACCACGCGTTCGCCCCAGCTCCCCGCGCGAATCGTTGCAACCCTCGCCCTCCTGGCAGCGGTGGCGCCCCTCGCGATCGACATGTATCTGCCGGCGTTTCCGGAGATGGCAGCCGAGTTCTCCACCAGCGCGTCTGCCGTGCAGTTGACCCTCACGACGTTCCTGATCGGCCTCGCACTCGGGCAGCTCGTATTCGGCCCACTCTCGGATCGATACGGACGACGACCACTCCTTCTCGTCGGCACACTCGCCTGCGCAGTGTTCAGCGCGGCAGCCGCGCTGGCCCCCACAATCGAACTGTTGGCGGGCGCGCGCTTCGTACAGGGATTCGCCGGAGCGGCGGGCATCGTCCTCGGTAGGGCCGTGATCTCGGACCGCGCGACCGGCACCGCCGCCGCGAAGCTGTTCGGCATCCTCGTCGTCATCAATGCGGTCGCTCCCGTCGTCGCGCCCCTGCTCGGCGGCGTAGTCGTCACCGGATTCGGATGGCGCGCAGTGTTCTGGGTTCTGACCGCCCTGTCTGTACTGATGTTCCTGTGCGTGGTCGCACTCGTACCCGAAACCCACCCGGTGGAACGACGCACCACCGGCGGCACCGGAGCCATGCTCCGCGAGGCCCGCAATCTTCTCGGTAACCGCCGCTACGTCGGCTTCACCCTGGCATACGCATTCGCCTTCGGCGTGATGTTCGCGTACATCTCCGCGTCACCATTCGTCCTACAGGACGTCCACGGACTCTCGACCGGTTGGTACAGCGTCGTTTTCACCGTCAATGCCTTGGGCCTGGTCATATTCAGCATCGCCAACAACGCTGTCGTCTCACGGGTAGGCGACCGCGTCACCCTGCGAATCGGTCTGACTCTACTAGCGGGGTTCGCGATCGTGATGCTGATCAACAGCCTTCTCGGCCCTGCACTTCTGGTCACTCTGATCGCACTGTGGGGCACGATGGGCAGCCTCGGCCTGATCATTGCCAACGCCACGACCCTTGCGCTCGGCGAAGCGACGCATGCGGCCGGCACCGGTTCTGCCGTCCTCGGCGCACTGCAGTTCCTGCTGGCCGCGTTCATCTCACCCGTCGTCGGCATGGGCGGCGAAGACACCGCGGTGCCGATGGCTATCGCCATGGTCGCCAGTGCGGCCGTCGCGCTGGGTGCATTGGCCCTGACGGGAGGGGCGAAAGCCGCGCGGCGCGTTCTGTAGCAGATTGCTACACTGGACAGACGGGTGGTTCCTCGCTCGAAGGAGAAGATCATGACCAACGTCGCCGATCGCGTGACCAGGTTTTCGTCCGAGCTGGTGGATGCGGCCGCGAGCGAAGGCGAGCGCGAGAATCGATCCGCGCGTCAACAGCTCGAGCACTGGGCCCGCGTCGGCCGCGAGGTGTCCGATCAACGTCAGGTGGCGCGTCGTCGGGTCGAGGCCGCGCTCGCCGGCCGTGTGCCGCTGAGTGAGCTGTCGATCGAGGAAGGCGTGGTGTTCAACGCCGAGGTCGCCGCTGCCCTCGAAGAGTCGCTCGCAACCGGCAACCACGTCGCTGACCGCGCAGCGCAGGGTCGTGCAACCATCGTTCTCGACGAGCGAGGGCGCATCGTCAAGCATCACCCCGACGGCACCCAGACCGTTCTTTGAAACGCCTGGACCTGGTAATCGGCCCCAACGGCTCCGGAAAGTCGACCTTCGTCGAGCAGCGCCTCGCACCCCTCCTACCGGGCAGCGCCTTCGTGAACGCGGACGAGATCGCGAAAAGTCGCTGGCCCGACAGCGCAGAGCAACATTCGTACGAGGCCGCGCGGATAGCCGCGACCATTCGCGACAAGCTGATCGACCAGGGCGAATCGTTCATCGCGGAGACGGTGTTCTCGCACCCTTCCAAACTCGAGCTGATCGACCGCGCTCACCACGCCGGATACGTCGTGGTGTTGCACGTGATGCTCGTGCCGGTCGAATTGTCGGTGGCCCGCGTCGCCGAACGCATCATCGAAGGCGGACATTCGGTGCCCGAGGACAAGATCCGTCAGCGATTCGCGCGCCTGTGGCCACTGGTCGTCGATGCGATCACGTCGACCGACCACGCCACCGTGTACGACAACACCGCTGCCGACGTCGCCCGTATCGTCGCGCGCTACGCGGAGGGCGATCCGGTGAGCACACCCGCCTGGCCCGGATGGGCACCGGCGGAGTTACTTGGGTGAGGCAACGCCGACCCCTCGCCTGATCGTCGCCGGCTGATCGAGAACGTCGAGCATCGCCAGCGCTAGGTCGGCTCGCGTCATACTGCCGGGCACGTTGGCATCGATAGCGTTGCGGTAGTTGCCGTGTGCCGCGCCGTCGGTGAGGTATGGAGGACGCAGGATGGTCCAGTCGGTGTCGGTTCGCCTCAGGATCGTCTCCATCCGATCCAGGTCGGCGTAAACGTTACGGAAGACTGCGCGCACGATCGGCAGAATTGTAATGCGTTGCCACAGAGGCTCGCCCGCTCCGTTTCCGAGCACGGGTTGGGCACTGAGCGCGACAATTCGCCGTACCCCCGTTACGTCCATCGCCCCCAGGATCGCGCCGACCGCGGCCGCGCAGACCCCGGTGGTGTCTTTGCGATCGCGCGGACCCAGCGCCGACAGCGCGGCATCGTGCCCTTTCAGCACCGGTTCGAGAGAACTGCTGTCGAACACGTCGGCCACGACGACGTCCAATTCTGGGTGCTCGACGGGAAGCCGCGCCGGATCCCGCACCACAGCCGTCACCTGGTGTCCGTCGCCCAATGCGCGCTGCACCAGAAGGCGGCCGGTGCCACCGGTGGCGCCGAAAACAACCAGCTTCATGCGACTTCGCTCCCGATCCGAGCGGCCGGCGTTCCTGCCCAGATGCTGAGCGCGGGGACTCGAGCCAACGATGACAAGGGTTTCACGACGGCCCAATGGACCGGGCCAGGCAGTCCCATCCGACGACGGGTCGACGTGGTCCATTCGACACCGTCGACCATCCACGCAGCGAACCGAATCGATTCCCGCACCGTGTATCCATCGATCCACGCACGTTGTTCGAAGTCCTTCCACTCCTGGTGGTCGAGCGCCCGGGACGCGATTTCCATACCCCCACCCTCCTCGTGGGCGAGGTGCTCGAGCAAGGGTTTCTCGAGTGCATTCAGCGCATCGATCACCTCGCGAGGTTCCGTGCGGCTCGCGACGAGACCACGCGCGCAGGCCTCGAGCCGGAGCCGCGGCTCGTCGATTGCGTGGTGCTCTGCCTCCATGGCGTCGAGGACCGACGAGCTTTCGGGCTCTCGCTCGAGAAGGAGCGGCCATAGGTAGTGGTCTTCGCCTTCGTGATGCCAGCGAAGATTGCCCATCATCCACAGAAGATGTCGGCCGAGTCGACGCCGCCCGCGCACAGACAGCTCGTCCGAGGCTTCCAACAGAATCCGGGCCCGCTCGAGGTCGCGGCGCAATGCGGAGTGGAACAGCGTCATGGTCAATGTATCGGCTGGTTTCGCCGGATCGGCGTTCGTCATCTCGACCTCCCATATGTTGTGATTCCAGTCTGCGTGAGCAGCATCTATTTATCCAACCGATCAATTCGATGGGTAGAATCGGAAAATATGATGGATGTTCTGAAGCTCGAAGCGTTTGTCGCGGTTGCCGAGGAAGAGTCCTTCGGCGGCGCTGCCGACCGACTCGGGATCGCGCAGTCGACCATCAGCTCGCGGATGAAGGAGCTCGAAGCCCATCTCGGACAGCGGCTGTTCGCCCGCACGAGCAGGCAGGTCCGGCTGTCCCCTGCCGGGGAGGTGGCGCTACCGAAGGTGCGGGCGGCTCTCGCCGCACTGGATGGCGTCCAGCAGGCCGTGGACGACATCGCAGGCATCCGGCGCGGCACGGTGCGGCTGGGTCTCGTGACAGGGGCCGATCTCCCCGAACTGGGAGAAACCCTGGCGGCTTTCGGGTCGGAGTTTCCTGGAATCGAACTCGTCATCACCTCTGCCTCTTCCACCGACCTCGAACGGGACGTGTCCGACGGCGCCCTGGATATCGCCCTCGTGGTGCGCACCGCCCCGTCGCCACTGCACTGGCAGGAGCTGATGAGTGATCCCCTCACGGTGGTCGGCCTTACCGACGCGACAGAAAGTGTGTCGATCACGGACTTGCAGAACGAATCACTGATCGTTCTCGATGCGAGTGCCGGCGCCCGCAATGCGCTCGAGTCCGTCGCTCGACAGGACGGCGTAGACCTGAAAATCGCCGTCCAGGTCTCGACGCCCGGTATGGCACTGGATCTGCACTCGCGCGGCATGGGATTACTCGTCATTCCGCGTAGCCTCGCCCCCAGCGGCGGGACCGTGATCCTCGACGCGGGCGGAGCACAGATCAGAGTCCTGGTGGGGATTGTCAGCCACCCCGATATACGCACGCCCGCAACAGAACTACTCACGGAGCGGCTCACGCAAAACCTCGGCCTCAGCGGCTGAACAATCTCCCGTGCACCGATGAACCGCGTGGAACTACAGGCCTTGCCGGACTCGCGTCTTGTACATCAGCGGCGATTCGCCGACGTGCCGCTTGAAGGCTGAACTGAACGCACTTTCGGACGAATAGCCGAGCTCGAACGCGAGCGATCCGACGCGGGAGTCAGCAGCACGTAATTCTCGTTGGGCCAGCAGCATCCGCCAGTTGATGAGGTACGACAGCGGCGGCGTGCCCGCCACGTCGCGGAATCGCTGGGCGAACATGGTGCGCGACATAGCCGATGCGCGGGCCAGGTCGTCGAGGCTCCAACTTTTGGCGGGTTGCTCGTGAATGAGCGCCAGCGCCGGGCGCAATCGTTCATCGGCAAGGACTTTCAGCCACCCGGCGGGCATGTCGGCCTCCTGCATGAACCCACGGACGACATCGAGTACCAGCAACTGCCCGTACTGGCGGATCGCAAAGTCGGCTCCGGCTCGGCCGGTGACCATCTCGGTGAAGAGACGCTGGACATGCCCCCGCAATTGCGGCCCGACGGGGCTCGAGGCACCGACGTGCGCGACGGCCGGAAGCGCTTGGAGCAGTAGCTCTCTCCCGGTCGGGTTGAGATCGACGCGTCCACCGATGAGGACATCCGCGTCAGGCGCGTCGAGGTCGGCATCGTGGACCGCAGATCCGGCGGTCGGCGGCTCGATATTCTTCGGTTCGCCCGGCCCCGTGCCCCCGTCGAGGGCGAGCCATGAGCGGCCGTTGAAGATCGCGACATCACCGGCAACCAGTTCGATCGGCGTGAGCACGTCGTTTGCGGTGAGCATCGCGCCACCTCGCACTACTGCGACGAACTTCAAGTCGTCATCTATGACACTGCGTGTCCGCCACCGCCCGCGCACCGCAGAACCGCCGGAGACCACGCTCCTGACCTCGATGAGGTCGAGCACCTCGGAGAGCCGGTCTATCGCCATAATCGGACTATAGAGCATGAAAAGCGCACGGAACATCATTCCACGTGCGGATCGTGCGCTGCAGACTGGTGTCCTGAGTCGAAACCGACCGCGGCTCGGAAAGGAAACACCATGACCGACCCCATGATCGCCCTGGTAACCGGAGCCAACAAAGGCATCGGCCGTGAGATCGCCGCACAACTCGCACAGCTGGGCCACACCGTAGTGATCGGTGCCCGCAACCGCGAGCGCGGCGAAGAGACCGCCGACGAGTTGCGCGCGGCCGGTGGCACCGTGACTGCCGTCGCTCTCGACGTCACCGATCCTGCGTCGGTGAACGCGGCAGCGAACGCCATTGAAGCGCAACACGGCCGACTGGACGCCCTGATCAACAACGCCGGCGTCAGCC
Organism: Rhodococcus huquni; assembly: GCF_055231055.1. NCBI lineage: Bacteria > Bacillati > Actinomycetota > Actinomycetes > Mycobacteriales > Nocardiaceae > Rhodococcus > Rhodococcus huquni. The sequence goes on along the minus strand of NZ_JBUYWE010000002.1, from coordinate 604,967 downwards.
ATCAGCCCGGTGCCGATTTCGCGGGGCAGCTCCCCCGGTCCGCCGATGTCGAGCACGTCCGGTACGTCTTCGAGACCAACGTATTCGGCGTCATCACCGTCACCAGTGCATTTCTGCCACTGCTGCGACGCTCCGAATCCCCTCGGATCGTCAACGTCTCCAGCAGCGCCGGTTCGTTGAGCTCGATCTCCGACTTCGACAATCCCGACCCGATCGCACTCGGCTACGTCCCCTCGAAAACTGCGCTGACCGCGGTCACGATGATGTATGCCCGCGACCTCGCCACCGAACACATCCTCGTCAACGCCGTATGTCCCGGCTTCGTCGCCACGGACCTCAACAACCACCACGGCGTCAGTACGCCCACCGAAGGTGCCCGGTCAGCAGTACGTATGGCCACCATCGCCGCCGACGGCCCGACAGGAACGTTCACCGACGAAGACGGCCCCGTGGCCTGGTAGCCGTTCCCCGCACGACGACCTCGAGCCCGCCCACCGAGCATCACACGTCCAGCCGACCCCCGAGGTGCTCGGCGAAGTGACGTTCGACCGCGCGGTAGAGCCGAAGTTGGTTCTCGGGGTTCGCAAATCCGTGGCCCTCGTCCTCGGCGAGAAGATATTCGACCGAAACGCCGCGCTCTCGCAGGGAACGCACCATGTTGTCGGACTCCGCTTGGACCACCCGAGCGTCGTTCGCGCCCTGGGCAACCAACAGTGGGGTGCGAATCCGGTCGACCATGGTGATGGGCGAACGAGCGAGCATGTCGGCCTCCTGGGCAGGGTCGTCCGGATCTCCGACGTAGCGGTACCAATTGTTGTGGATATGGGGGCGAGTGAACGGGGGAAGTGTCCGCATGAAGTTCGCGAGATCGGAGATACCGACGTAATCGACTGCGGCGGCGAAACAGTCGGGCGTGACAGTGACACCGACGAGGGCCGAGTAGCCGCCGTACGAACCACCGAAGATCCCGATTCGGTTCGGGTCGGCGTAGCCCTGCGCGACGGCCCACTCCACGGCATCTATGAGGTCGTCGTGCATCGCACGCGCGAATTCACCGATGGCACTCGTGATGTGCCGACGCCCGTAGCCTGTCGATCCCCGAAAGTTGACCTGCAGCACGGCATATCCGCGGTTGGTCAGGAGCTGCGCCTCCGAGTCGTATCCCCAGGTGTCGTGCGCCCAGGGCCCGCCGTGAACCAGGAGAACCAACGGCAGATTCTGTGGCTCGATCCCAACGGGGAGGGAGAGGAAGGCGTGCAGGGGTAGGCCGTCTCGCGCGGGAAAGCTCACGGCCGTCATCGGAGCCAGCGCTGCGGGATCCAGGTGCGGCAACGAACGGAACAGTTCCCGGCTCTCCCCGGTGGTGTGATCGTAGAACCACGTCACGCCCGGTTCCCGGTCGTGGACGAACGTGACGACCCAGCGTTGCTCCGACTCGTCCGACGACGCCGTGCCCAGCACACCGTCGGAGAGAGTGCTCAGAGCTTCGTAGACCTCCGCGAAATGCGGATCGAGTACCTCTATTCGGGGCCTGTCGCCGACGAACCGGGCCGCGATCGCCTCGCCGGTACGGCGGCTGATCAATACTGCCGGTGGCAGCAGGCCGGGGGCGTGCAAGTCCAACGTGCACAGGCTGTGCCCGTCCACGGCGCTCACCACGGTCTCCTCACCGGTGTCACGGTCGATGCGCACCAATCGCAGGTCGTCCGAGTCCTGATAGCTGCCGATCAGAAGCCCATTCCCGTCCGGCGTCACGATCTGCGGGTAGATGGCGTACGGGTGCTCGGCGCCGCCCATCCGACGGAGAAGTCGTCGATCGCCGGTATGCGATTCCACCGCGGAGATCTCGAGAGTGCCATCTTCGGCCAAGAGCGTTTCGAACGCCGGACGTCCACTGCGGTCGAGCAGAACAGTGCTCGTCGGGACGGTCTGTTCTTGGTGCACCGTGATTTCACTGCTGGCGACATCGACTCGGAACACGTCGACGAACATCTGCCGCTGATTCATCCACACCAACACGCTGCCGGGTGACGAAAACGATGGGTTCACAGCGAACACTCGCGATCCGGGCTGTAGCGGGGTCAGGTCGACCGCTGGTGTGTCCGGCGCCTCCGGATCCGCCCGGTAGAGATGCCAGTCCTCGTTTCCATCGGTGTCCTGCAGGTAGAGCAACCAGCGCGAATCGTCCGTCCAATAGAAGGTCGAGATCCCCCTTCTGCTGTCGTGCGTGACACAGACCGCATCGTCGTGGTCTTCGTCGATACCGCGCACCCAGACGTTGCGCCGCCCGCCCTTCGGCGACAGGTAAGCCAGCCTGGTGCCATCGGGAGAAATCGATGCACCGGAGAACTCGGGGTCGGTGAAGAAGTCTTCGACGGCGATCAATTCAGGAGCGAGGTGGGTAGTGGTCATCGGAGGTCTCCTCGGTAGGCGTCTCGTCTTGGTCATTACGACGAGACACCGTGCCGCCACGGCACAGTCAAGGAAGATCGGAACAATGCTGACGCGCCATCCGCGCCCGACACAAACAAGTCACCCCCTGAACTGCGAGGTATCGCAGTTCAGGGGGTGATCTTCTGTGCGCCCGAAGGGATTCGAACCCCTAACCTCCTGATCCGTAGTCAGGTGCTCTATCCGTTGAGCTACGGGCGCTGGTCTTCAATTTTTGCCGGCCAACTATCACCGGCGTGGCGGAGGCGAGAGGATTTGAACCTCCGGTCCCTCGTAAAAGGGACAACTCATTAGCAGTGAGTCCCATTCGGCCGCTCTGGCACGCCTCCCTGGGGTGGTTCCGATCCCTTCGGACCGCCGAGCGGAAAGATTACACACCTTTTCACCTCAAAGGCAAAACGTGTGGTCACGGCGTTAACGTAGGTTGCTGTCGAACCAATCGAAGATGCGACGTTGCGCGTCGAGGATAGCTTCGGCGAGCGCCTCGTCGCCACCTTCGTCACCGGGGACCTGCGGAGGTTCGTCGGCACGGTGAGCGAGGCCCGAGTAGCTCACGACGAGGGCCGCGACCTGAGCCTTACCTGCCGCCTCCCGCAACTGCTCGACGTGATCGAGTGGAATCGACGGGTCGTCTTCCCCGTACAGACCGAGCCAGGGCACCTGGAGCGCCGGCGCCGCATGAACGAGAGCGGTGGCGTCGTCCGTCAGCGGTTCCAGGATCCCGGGTGCCGCCACACTGACGGCCGCCCCGATACGGCGGGTGGTGGCGACGAGGAACGCGGCCGTCCCGGCGTCGTCGAATCCGAGTACGCCGATGCAATCCTCGTACACCCCGCGGCCCACGAGCCAGTCGAAGGTTGCGTCGAAGTCGGAGAACAGGTGGTCACCGAAGACCTCTGCGGAGCTGTGCAGTGGTTCCCGGTGGAACAGGTGGGGCGCGACGGCGACCCAGCCCTCCAGGGCCAGCGACTTCATCAGCTCGAGGAACGGCTCGGTGAACTCACGAGCTTCGTGAAGAACCACAATCCCGCCGCGCGCGGGCCCGTCCGGCTCGATCGCGGTGAGGGGCACACTGCCCGGAGCCTGGTCCGACGGCTCCCCGACCACACGCAATTGCGCGCTGTCCTCGAAGATTCCCGACATACAACCACCTTGGCACGGACGGGCCGCCGACGCACCACATAGCGGGGCGCATAATCGCATCGTGACCACTCGGACTCGTACAGACCTCGACTCGATCCCGGCCTACGTTCCCGGCAAGAACTTCCCGGGCGCCATCAAGCTGGCAAGCAACGAGACGACGCCTCCACCGCTACCGGGCGTACAGGACGCGATCGCGGCGGCCGTCACCACCGCCAACCGCTACCCGGACAACGGTTCGACTGCGCTCATCGACGCGCTGGCCGCCTTCCTCGACGTTCCGCGAGAGAACATCGCGACCGGCTGCGGCTCGGTGAGCCTGTGCCAGGAACTGGTGCACGCCACGTGCAAGGACGGCGACGAGGTCGTCTACGCCTGGCGCTCGTTCGAGGCGTACCCGGTCGTGACGAAGGTGGCCGGCGCCGTACCGGTCCAGGTTCCGCTGACCCCCGACTACGGTCACGACCTCGATGCGATGCTCGCGGCGATCACCGACCGCACTCGACTGGTGTTCGTGTGCAACCCCAACAACCCGACCGGCCGCTCGTTGGGCCGAGCCGAACTCGAACGCTTCCTCGACGCCGTCCCGGACCACGTGGTGGTCGCGCTGGACGAGGCGTACTTCGAATACAACCGCACCGACGCCGACGGCATCACCCTCCTGCCGGGTCGACCCAACGTGATCGTCCTCCGCACCTTCTCCAAGGCCTACGGGCTTGCTGGGATCCGGGTGGGGTACGCGGTAGCCGATCCGTCGATCATCACTGCGCTCGGCAAGGTGCACATCCCCTTCAGCGTCAACGCGCTCGCGCAGACGGCCGCGATCGCGTCACTCGACGCGCGTGACGAGCTCCTGGCCCGCACGGACGACGTCATCGTCGAGCGCGAGCGGGTACGCGACGCCTTGATCGCTGCGGGCTACGACGTCCCGCAGACGGCTGCGAACTTCGTGTATCTGCCCATCGAGGAGCGGTCCCCGGCATTCGGCGCCGCCAGCGCCGAGGCAGGTGTTCTGGTGCGTCCGTACGGAAACGACGGCGTGCGCATCACCATCGGCGACCCGCACGAGAACGACACGTTCCTCGCCTTCGCCACCAAAGACGAAACGCGGACCCTGGCCGGTGCCAAGGTCCGCGCGTGATCGCTTCTTCGTGTTGAGCGGCTAGAGCCCGAGCGACTTCTGGAGCAGAGGCCAGGCCGCCTTCAACTCGTCCTGCCAGTACGGCCACGAGTGAGTGCCCCACTGGTGGTAGACGAAGGTGGCCGGGATCTTCAGCTCGTCGAGCCGCTTCTGGAACGTCTGAGTGCAGAAGTAGGCTGCGGCCTCGAGCGGTCCACCCACAGCGACGGTCGAGGCGATGTCGCCGCCGGCCGCGCGCTCGTGCGGTCCGGGGAGACCGTTTCCGGTGGAGATGTAAACGTCCTTGCCGCGCAACACCTCTGCGTGACGAGTGGGATCGTGTTCACTCCACGCCGGATCGGAGTCGGGTCCCCACATGTTCGTCACGTCGCCGCCCTTGAAAGCGACCGTGCCGCGGACCGACTCACGTGAGCTGGGCTGGGTGTTGTCCAGACATCCACTGAACGCGGCAAGACCCTGGTACATGTCCGGGTGGCGGGTGATGAGGTTGCCCGCGCCCATCGCGCCCATCGACACACCCGCGAGCGAGTTGGTGCCGTTGCCGTCGAACTTGGAGTCGATGATCGGCGGCAGTTCCTTGGTGAGGAACGTTTCCCACTGGTTGACGCCGAGCACGGGGTCCGGCCGGTTCCAGTTGGTGTAGTACGAAGCCATCCCACCGACGGGGAGCACGACGTTGACGTTCTTGCCGGCGAAGAAGTCGACGATATCGGTCTTCTGCGTCCAGGTGCTCTCGGTGTAGTTGGACTCCTCACCTGCACTGACGCCGTCGAGCATGTACAGCGACGGCCGCGATCCGCTACCGGCCGGATGAAGCACCTGAACCTGGACGACCCGCTGCATCGCAGGCGATTCGACGAAGACGGCACTACGCGTGGGGGTCAACTCGTCGACCCTCTCCACGCGCACCGAATCGATGCGGGGACCGGGCGCCGGAGCGGGATCGGCATTCGCCGTGAGACCGCCCCCCAAGAGGGACAGCGTCAACGCCGCCCCGACCGCAGCCATTACACGACGACGCATTCAGATCCTCTTCCCCGAGTGATGAACAGCAATTGCACAGCACAGACAACCCACTGGTCAACCCAAGACCACAACTTTGTGACTCCTCGGTAACCGACCGCCCCGACGGTGTGAGTAGAGGCTAACCGAGATGCGCCAGAGCGGCTGCGACAGCGGCCTCGGTTCCCGTCCTGAGGGTCGGCATGATCGCCGGCGCGAACGCCGGGCTGTGGTTACCGACCGTCGGCGTTCCGGGCAGGAAACCGCCGGTGGCCCAGAACGTGTACGGCACCCCGAAAGCCGTGGGAATCAGACCGAAATCCTCCGATGCCGGCACCGGCGCGAGTTCGTGCACACGGTCCGCACCGAACATCTCGGTGAAGGCGGCGGTGACAGTGTCGGTGACCTGTGGATCGTTCACAGTCAACGGGAAGGTGGAAAGCGTCTCGATCGTGGGTTCCTTCGGTGACCCGGATGCTTCGCACTCACCCCGGACGATGCGCTCTATGGCTGCAAGGATCGTGTCTCGGACACCCGCGTCGTACGTCCGGACGTTGAGCACGATCTCGGCGTGGTCACTGATCACATTGGGGGCCGTGCCGACGTCGATCTGCCCCACGGTCACGACGCCGAACTCGCCGGGCGGTATCTCTCGGGAGACGATTCCCTGCAGTCTCAGCACGATCGACGACGCCAGCACGGCCGGATCGACACCCAGGTGCGGCATGGAGCCGTGGGTTCCCTTGCCGTAGACCGTCACCTTCAGGCTGTCACCGGCGGAGAGCACCGGGCCGACCCTGGTGGCGACGTGACCGGCTTCCGGCACGGAGAGCACGTGTTGAGCGAGACATACGTCCGGCTTGTCCGCACCGATCTTGTCGACGAGGCCGTCGTCGATCATCGCCCGCGCACCCTTGCCGGTTTCCTCACCCGGCTGGAACAGCGCGAGGTACGTGCCGGACCAGGCGTTTCTGTTCCTGGCGAGTAGCGCCACGGCGCCCAGCCCCCACGCCACATGCATGTCGTGGCCGCAGGCGTGCATCTTTCCCGGCTCTTCGGAGGCGTAGTCCAGGCCGGTCTCCTCCGTTCCCGACAGCGCGTCCACGTCCGCGCGGAACAAGACCTTGCCGCCCTCACCATTGCGGATGACGGCAACCACGCCACCGCCGATTTCCAAGACCTCGTCCACACCGAGCGACTCGAGTCGCTCGACGATCTTCGCCACCGTACGGGCCTCGTCCGGCCACACGTCGGGATGCCGGTGCAGGTCTTTGTAGACCTCCTCCTGCCAGACCTGAATCTCGTCCAGGCCATTGGTCGCCTGGTCGAGTCGCGCAGAATTCTCCGGCGAACCCGCGGTGGACGGGTTCGCGCCGGTGGTCGGCGCCGGCGCGGCATCTTGTCTCGGCGCACACGCGGCCAACAACGCCGCCGCGGTGAGACCACCGACCCCCGCAAGCATCCGACGACGCGACATCGACGATCGCTCCACCTTCACAACGGGCGCCAGCTTTGCCTGACCCCAACCACACACGTGGGCTGGATCTGCCTCACACATCGAAATGCCTCTCCATCGGCCGACCCCCGCTCGGATGGGAGGACTGTACAGCCGTGAAGACTTACCCGCCGGTACGTTCGGATGCCGAACAAAAAGAGCCCTGACCTGCTGATTATCAGCAGGTCAGGGCTCTTTGCCTATGGCGGAAGCGGAGGGATTTGAACCCCCGGTGGTTTTACCCACGCTCGCTTTCAAGGCGAGTGCATTCGGCCGCTCTGCCACGCTTCCGTGGGCGATCCTATCGGTAGGACACCTACTTGCGACAACCGGTCAGCGGCTGTCGATGGCCTTGTCGACGCGTTCGAAGACCTCGGCGAGGACTTTCAACTGCGTCTTGGTGAGCAGGTCGACCAGGTTCCGTCGAACGCTGGCCACGTGTGTGGGTGCAGCTTTCGTAAGGCGGCGCCGGCCTTCGTCGGTGATCACAGCGAGAACCCCTCGACCGTCCTCGATGCAGGTGTCCCTTGTGACCATGTGCTCGTTCTCCATGCGCCGAATCTGGTGTGTGAGCCGACTGCGCGACGACAACACGCCGTCCGCCAGATCGCTCATTCGCAGTGACCCATCGGGCGATTCCGACAAGAGCACGAGAATTCGATAGTCCGCAAGGGACAGATCGTGGAAATCCTGTAAATCACGGTTGAGCACCTCCATCAACCGCTGGTTGCCGTCCATGTACCCCCGCCAGGCACGCTGCTCCGCGGGCGTGAGCCAGTTCGGCTCCACATTCGCGTCCGTTCGCTCCGTTGTCACACGCAACATTCTAGAGGTGAGCGCCGAGTCCAGAGTGCGGGACGTCGATCTCACAAAATCGACGAGACCCGGTGAGCTTTGGATAACGTCGGTGACATGTATGCCATCACTATCGACCCCGACGATTCGAATGCGATGAACTGGTCCGAACAGCCGGATCCCCGACTCGAACCGGGACACGTGGTCGTCGACGTCGCGGCGGCTGGGGTGAACCGCGCCGACCTGATGCAGCGACGCGGCCTCTACCCGCCGCCGCCCGGGGCGAGCGAGGTTCTCGGCCTGGAGTGTTCGGGCATCGTGTCGGAGGTGGCAGAGGACGTCACGGACTGGGCGGTCGGCGACAAGGTGTGCGCCCTGCTGTCCGGCGGAGGCTACGCGGAGAAGGTACTGGTCCCGGCCACCCAACTTCTCCCGCTGCCCGAAGGCGTGGATCTCCTGGCCGCCGCGGCACTGCCCGAGGTGGCCTGCACGGTGTGGTCGAACATCGTCATGGGTGCGGGCCTGCACCAGGGCCACGTTCTGCTGGTGCACGGCGGCGGCAGCGGCATCGGCACGCACGCCATTCAGGTCGGGAAAGCGCTCGGCGCGACGGTCGCGGTCACCGCCGGTTACGAGAACAAGCTCGCTCGATGCCGCGAACTCGGCGCGGACATCGCCATCGACTACAAGGCGAGCGACTTCGTCGAGAAACTGAAGAAGGCGACCGACGGCTACGGGGCGGACATCATCCTGGACAACATGGGCGCGGCCTATCTGGACCGAAACATCGATGCGCTCGCCCCCGACGGCCAGCTCGTCGTGATCGGCATGCAGGGTGGCCGCAAGGGCGAACTCGACTTCGGAAAAATGATCGGAAAGCGTGCCCACGTGAGTGCTGCCGGCCTACGCAGCCGCCCCACCACCGGAACCTCCAGCAAGGCGAACGTCGTCGCGGACGTCCGAGCCAAGTTGTGGCCGCTCGTCGCGGAGGGCGCCGTGACGCCGGTGGTGCACGCCGAGCTGCCCGTCACCGAGGCCGCCCGCGGGCACGACATGCTCGATTCGTCCGACACCGTCGGAAAGGTGATTCTGACGATCCCACGCAGATGAACCGATTCAGCCCAGCGTCGAGAGCTCGGCCGCGAGTTGATCTATCTCGTATCGGGTCGTGTAGGGCGCCAATCCGACCGTGACCGCACCGCCCTCGTCGTTGACGCCGAGTGCATCGAGGAGACGTGAACCGCCGTGCGTTCCGCTGACGGTGGCGATGCGCTTGTCGGCGAGGTGAGTGGCCACCTTGTCGGCGGGAACCCCGTCGATCGTGAAGCTGACGGTGGGGACTCGGCTCGGCGACCTGCCGATCACCATCACCTGCGGGAGACGCTGCAAATGGGCGACGAGCCGTTCGAACAGGGTGTCCTGGTAGTTCTGCAGCGAGCTGATCGACGTCTCGAGCTTCTCGCGCCTGGTTCCGGTGGCCGAATCGTCGAGACCGGCCAGGAAGTCGATGGACGTGGTGAGGCCCGCGAGCAACGCGAACTGGTGTTCGCCCACCTCCAGACGCTCGGCGCCGCGCGCGTACGGGTTCAACGACATCGCGGGAATGCGGTCGAGCAGTGTCGGGTCACGGAACACCAGCGCGCCCACCTGCGGCCCTCCCCAAGCCGTGGCGCCGACAGCGACGACATCCGCGCCGAGCTCCTCGATGTCCACGTGCGCGTACGGCGCCGCACCCTTCGCATCGACGACGATGAGACCGCCGACCTCGTGAACCCGGTCCGCCGCGGCGCGCACATCCGGCGCCGAACCTGCGATGGGCGATGCAGCCGTCAGAGCGACGAGCCGAGTGGTGTCGGTGATCAGATCCTGGAACTGCCACGCCGGCAGTTCGCATGTCTCGATCTCGACCTCGGCCCACTTGACCTGGGCTCCGTATCGGTTCGCCACTCGCAACCACGGGGCGACGTTCGCTTCCTCGTCCAACCGTGACAGCACGAGACCGGTCCCGAGCCCGAGCCGGGTGCTGAGCGATTCCGCCAGCCAGGCGAGCAGAACCGCTCGATCCGCTCCGAGTACGACACCGGCCGGGTCGCCGCCGACGAGATCCGCGACGGCAACGCGGGCCGCTTCGAGAACAGCCGCACTGCGCCTGTTGGACACGTGTCGGCCGGTGGCCGACGAGGCGGAAGCACGGAAAGCCGTGGAGACGCTGCGAGACACCGCATCCGGAATCTGCATCCCTGCTTGGGGGTCCAGATGTATCCAACCGTCGCCTAGTGAGGGGATGTGTCCCCGAACGCGGGCAACGTCGTAAACCATGACCGACACTCTAGGACCCGAAGTCAACGCGGTCGAAGCCAGATGCCTGTTGCCCCGACATTCCTGCCACCGGTGCTGCGCGTGGGCACAGACTGCACACCGGCGCGCCGGAACAGACAAGATGGAGTCATGACGAACTCGGATAACGAAGACGCCGTCGTGATCGGCCCGGATGGCCGTCCGACCGCCCGTCCCTCGGACAGCACCGAGAAACCGCAGAACAACGATGCCCGCAGCGAGTCCGACGCGGACGAAGAGGCCGACCGGCCCGACGGAGTTTCGGGCCTGGTCGAGCAGCCGGCCAAGGTCATGCGGATCGGAACCATGATCAAACAGCTACTCGAAGAGGTACGCGCGGCTCCGCTGGACGACGCCAGCCGCAATCGGATGAAGGAAATCCACAGGTCCTCCATTCGTGAACTCGAACAAGGTCTGGCGCCGGAACTCCGTGAAGAACTCGAGCGACTCACGCTCCCCTTCACCGATGACACCACCCCGTCCGACGCCGAACTGCGGGTCTCGCAGGCACAGCTCGTCGGTTGGCTCGAGGGTTTGTTCCACGGCATCCAGACGGCATTGTTCGCTCAGCAGATGGCGGCGCGTTCCCAGCTCGAGCAGATGCGACAGGGCGCGCTGCCGCCCGGTGGGATGCTGAGTACGGCGCCCGCCACCGAAGACGAACGGCACGCCCCCGGTACCGGCCAGTACCTGTAGCAACCGGCGAAATCGTCGCCGGTTTCGACCACGGTAGGCTCGGTCTCCGTGTCAGCATCCGCAATCGAATCCGAGGCCCCCGGCGCCGGCGCGCCAGTCTCCGACTCGCAGACGTACCGTCGCGCGTTCCAGGACCTGAAGGGCGGTTTCGCCCACCGGGAACTGTGGTTGAGCCTCGGCTGGCAGGACATCAAGCAGCGGTACCGCCGGTCGGTCATCGGCCCGTTCTGGATCACCATCGCCACCGGTGTCCAGGCGTCGGCGATCGGGCTGCTCTACGCGGCGCTGCTCGACATCCCGCTCGGCGAGTTCCTGCCGTACGTGACCGTCGGCCTCATCGTGTGGAACCTCATCAACGCGAGCATCACCGAGGGTTCCGAGGTGTTCATCGCGAACGAGGGCCTGATCAAACAGCTGCCCTCACCGTTGAGCGTGCACGTGTATCGGCTGGTGTGGCGGCAGATGCTGTTCTTCGCACACAACCTGGTCATCTACCTGATCATGATGGTGGCGTTCGGGGTGTGGCGCGATCTGACCTGGGCTTCCCTGGCGGCCTTCCCGGCGCTGGCACTACTGGTCCTCAACGCCCTGTGGGTGTCGATTGTGTTCGGAATCTTCTCGACCCGCTACCGGGACATCGGCCCCATCCTCAGCAGCCTCACACTCCTGCTGTTCGTCCTCACCCCGATCATGTGGACCACGCAGAGCCTGGAGGCCCAGGGTGGACAGGCCGCCGAGCGGGTGAAACTGGCGGAGATCAACCCGCTGTTCCACTTCCTCGACATCGTGCGCGCACCGATGATCGGGCAGGAGCAGGAGGCGTACCACTGGTACATCGTTCTCGCCATCACCGTCGTCGGCTGGGCAGTGGCACTGTTCGCACTGCGCAAGTACCGTTCCCGCGTCGCCTACTGGGTTTAGAGGTAGCAAGTTCATGACCGACAACGTCAGCATCGAGACGCGTAATGCCTGCGTCGACTTCCCCATCTTCGACGCGAAGTCGCGCTCACTGAAGAAGGCGTTCCTCGGCAAGGCCGGTGGCTCGATCGGCCGCAACGACTCGGACGTCGTGGTGGTCGAGGCCCTCAAGGACATCACCCTGTCCTTGAAGGAGGGCGACCGCATCGGACTGGTCGGGCACAACGGCGCCGGCAAGTCGACACTGCTGCGGTTGCTGTCCGGCATCTACGAGCCCTCGCGCGGCACCGCCCACATTCGCGGCCGTGTCGCCCCCGTCTTCGATCTCGGCGTCGGCATGGACCCGGAGATCTCCGGGTACGAGAACATCATCATCCGCGGGCTGTTCCTCGGACAGACGCGCAAGCAGATGCTCGCCAAGATGGACGAGATCGCAGATTTCACCGAGCTCGGCGACTACCTCGACATGCCGTTGCGCACCTATTCGACCGGTATGCGCGTTCGCGTGGCGATGGGTGTCGTCACCAGCATCGACCCCGAGATCCTGCTCCTCGACGAGGGCATCGGCGCCGTCGACGCCGAGTTCATGAAGAAGGCCCGCATTCGCCTGCAGGCCCTGGTCGAGCGCTCCGGCATCCTCGTCTTCGCGAGCCACTCCAACGAATTCCTCGCGCAGCTGTGCGACTCGGCGATGTGGATCGATCACGGCCAGATCCGTCAGCACGGCAACATCGAGGACGTCGTGCGCGCCTACGAGGGCGAGGACGCCGCGGCCCACGTACGGCGCACCCTCGAGGAGATGGAGCGTGACGAGAAGAACGCTGCCGCGAGTGAGGGCACCGCACAGTGACAGACCGTTCAGGGGACGCCGGCTTCATCGTCGGCGTCGTGGTCACCCACAAGCGCCGCGAACTGCTCGCCGAGTCGCTGAAGGTTCTCGAATCGCAGACGCGTCCGCTCGACCACCTCGTGGTGGTCGACAACGCGAACGAAACTGCCGTACGCGAACTCGTCGAATCGGCCGGCGTGCCGACGTCCTACCTGGGCTCGCAGCACAATCTGGGTGGCGCGGGCGGCTTCGCGCTCGGCATGCTCTACGCGCTTTCCCTCGGCGCCGACTGGGTGTGGCTGGCCGACGACGACGGACGCCCCGAAGGGCCACAGGTCCTGGAAACACTGCTCGACTGCGCCGTCCGACACAACCTGTCCGAGGTGTCGCCGGTGGTGTGCGACATAGACGAACCCGATCGTCTCGCATTTCCGCTGCGCCGTGGCGTCGAGTGGCGTCGCCTCCGCTCGGAACTCGGCACCGACGATCTCCTGCCCGAAATCGCCTCCCTGTTCAACGGCGCCCTGTTCTCGGCCGCGGCCATCGACGCCGTCGGTGTTCCCGATCTGCGCCTGTTCGTTCGCGGCGACGAGGTCGAGGTACACCGTCGTCTGGTGCGCTCCGGGCTCGCATTCGGCACGTGCCTGCAGACCGCGTACGTGCACCCCAACGGAGCGGACGAGTTCAAGCCGATCCTCGGCGGACGGATGCACACGCAATACCCGGACAACGAGACCAAGCGCTTCTTCACCTACCGCAACCGCGGATACCTGCTGTCCCAGCCCGGAATGCGCAAGCTGCTGCCGCAGGAGTGGATCCGTTTCGGCTGGTACTTCCTCGTCACCCGGCGCGACCCAGCTGGGCTTCGCGAGTGGACGCGGCTACGCAAGCTGGGACGTCAGGAGAAGTTCGAGCGCCCCAGCTAGCCGGCCGACCCGTCCGGCTCAGTTGCCGATCGGTGCGCCGAACAGCCCTGCGACCAGATCGCCGACGCTCTCCTGCCACACCGGCCAGGTCCGTTCGTCGAGGGCCATGGACCCGACATCGTGGGTGGTGCAACCCTTTTCGACAGGAGCACCGTCGAATCGGTCACCCATCCACAACATCCACGTCGGTAGACCGGCGAGGGCGAGCGATATGTGCTCGCTGGCATTGTCCTTGGTATAGACGATCTCGGCGTTCGGATCCTCACAGTAAGTGCGCACGAGCTGGTCGACCGGCCCGACGGGCGCGATCCAGTCCGGGTTCGAGTGGTACTGGAAGACTGGCATGTCAGGCGTGTTGCGACCGAGCCTGGTCTCGTCGAGAACCTTCGCAACCATGGGGGCCTGCAACGGATCACCCCCGGTGAGCAACGCCTTGTTGTCGGTGAACGGCAGCACCGCTGCCTGATACGTCAGGCACAGGCGCTGTTTGGTGTCGACCATGGCGTGACCGGCCGGAGTGAGGTGGGCGTCGAGATAGGACGCCAACTCGGGATACTCGCGGGACAGCCCTATCACTGCGCCGAGAATCAGCCCGGACGCAGCGTTGCCGTTGGCAAGGTTCAGGGCTGCCGCCAGGTCCGGAAGACTGCCGCCTGCCGCAGCGCCGACGATATCGAGTTCGGGCGCGTACGACTGGTGAAGTTCGGCGGCCCAGTTGGTGACCATGGCACCGAGGGAGTACCCGGCCATACCCACCTTCGTGGAAGCACCGTCGAGCCCAAGTGCTGGGAAGTTTTCTGCCGCACGGATGCCGTCGAGTGTGATCCGGCCGGACAGCGGTCCAGCGGCGTACGCCGATTCCGGACCCTCGACATCGGGCACTACGACGGCCCAGCCCTGCGCCACTGCGGCCTGCACCTCCAGGAATTCGGACCCGGCCGCACCAGACCCGGTCAGCATCCAGGGGATCGACCCCTGCTGCATGAGATACGACGGGTCGCAGTAGCGGGCAAGGGAATCCGCAGCCGACTGGAACGAAAGCAGCGGACGCGGCGCACCGTTCTTGGTCGCGCCGCGGGGCTTGATCACCGTCGCCATCGCTGCGATCGGCTCACCGAGGTGGTTGTTCGACCGGTAGGACACCTGCCAGGCGTCCACGTTGAGCGGGACCACCGAAAAGTTCGCCAGCTGCACGGGACGGGCCGCGACGATCTCGCCCGGCGCGGTAGCGGCCACCACCTCGGCGGGCGGGTCGTAGAACGGATCGTCGTCCGGGAGCGGTGGCGGAATCGGTGGCGCCGGCGCCATGTCGACACCCACCGGAACCTGCGCACCAACGGGATCACCTGCCGCTACACCGGACCCCACCAGCGGGATCGACACGGCGACCGCACTGATCATCGCCAGCGCGCACAGTCGCCTGCCACCACTCCCGATACCCGCATTTCGCGCCACGCCACCCACACCTCTCGCCGATACCCCTGGGCCCGGGAACAACGCCAGCGCCGTGACTGCACAGCACGACGCACCATTATGTGCGCCATGCCACTCCGGGTTCAGGAAGTAGAGCACAGGCGATCCGTGTAAAACAAGCCATCGTTTCCAAAACCTGATCGATTTTTCCTCCGGCGCCCAGCACGAGCGGATTGGTTAGTCTGTCAACCGTGACGGAAACTTCTGCCTCCGCTGGAGCGCCGCGGCGGATCCGAGGTCTGGACCCGGAGCAGCGTCGGGCTCAGCGCCGGGATCTGCTGCTCGACGCGGCACTGGAGTTGTTCACCACGCGCGGCTACACCAATACGTCGATCGAATTGCTCTGTCGGACCGCCTATGTGAGCACGAAGAGTTTCTACGGGCTGTTCGACGGCCGCCCGGAATGTTTTCTCGCGCTCTACGAGCGGACCTCCATGGGCTACCGCGACCATATGGGCGCAGCGCTTGCGCAGGCCCCCGACGGTGAACAGACCGCTGTGCGACATCTACTACAGGTCTATGTGGACATGCTTGCCGACGACCCGCGCAAAGCGCAGGTCACCTTTGGTGGTGCACGGCTGACCTCGTCGGCCACCGAAAGCGCACGCCGCGACAACCGCCGCTGGGCAGCCGAGTTCGTAGAACTGATCTGGCGGCGCTATGGCGTCGAGGGTGATCACCGCCGCATCGCGATCGCCGTGATCGGCGGCATCTTCGACGTCATCGCCGACTGGCTCCACGACAGCGACCCGACGGACGTCATCACACGTCGATCACTCGTCGACGATCTGATCGAGTTCTACACCGCGGTAAGACAAGGGCTCGCGACGATCGCGTCGACCTGACCGGCCTGGCACCATGGTGACATGTTCGATCGTGCACGCGGCAACGCCAGACAGAAGCTTCAACGCGCTCTGACCGAGGTGATCGGGGAATCCGACCGGCGAACCCACGAACTCCTCGAGGCTCAGCATCGGCAAGTTCTCGCGGAACTCGGCGAGGTCCGCACCCAACTGACGGACACCCGCGCCCGCATCGATCACCTCGAACAACAGGTGCGCCGCGACCTCACGCACGTGATGGACGTCGATGCCGCGCGCACGTCCGGTGACTTCGTGCTCGAGCACATGCCCAAGGCGCCGTTGTTCTGGAATCCTCAGGACACGTTGCGGTATGCGCTGTCGAAGGTCACAGTTCCTGGTCTCGCGTTGGAATTCGGCGTCGCCACCGGCTCGACCCTGCGCATCGTCGTCGAAAAGCTCGACGGCAAGCACCCGGTCTACGGCTTCGACGTGTTCTCCGGCCTGCCCCAGGCGTGGAGAACAGGTTTTCCCGAAGGCGAGTTCGCTCAGGAGACCCTGCCCGACGTTCCGGGTGCCGAACTGATCTCCGGGCTCTTCGAGGACACCCTGCCCGGGTTTCTCGCCGAGCGACCCGAGCCGGTGTCGTTCCTGCACCTCGACGCAGACCTGTACTCTTCCACGGCCACGGTGCTCGATCTGATCGAACACCGCCTCGTGCCCGGCACGATCATCGTGTTCGACGAGTTCTTCAACTTCCCCGGGTGGGAGCAGCACGAATACCGCGCGTGGCAGGAGTTCGTCTCACGCACCGGAATCCGCTTCGAATACCTCGCCTACACCGCCGACCACGAACAGGTGGTCGGCCGAGTACTCGCGGCCTGACTCGAGGGATTATTTGGAGTAGAGACGCGCCCAGTTCTCGCGGCTCGTGAGTTCTGGAACGGCATCGCGGTACTTCTGCTGCACCGAATCGCCTTCTTCTTCGAGGCGCTTCAGCAGCGCGAAGGTGCGCCGCATCAATTTGTCCGCCTTCTTCTTGTCGCGGCGGCGAATTCGCACACCGGACTGCGACGCATCGGTGACGACGACGTGATCGAAGAGCGACACGTGCCACCAGTGGGCGTCCTCACGCGGAACCCCGATGAGTCCGTGCTGGGTCCTTCCGAGCCACTGCTGCACGACACGCTTGAACAACACGAGCATCGGACGACTCGGGTGGTCCTTCGCAGCCCGACGCGTGGCGAGATCGGCCGCGCGCACGGGTGCGGTCGCGGCCGGATGAGCCACCGTCTCGGGGTACTCCGCGCGCTCACGGCGAATAGCAGCCATCGCCTCGATACCGCCGTCGTGCAACACATCCGGACCCGACAGGAAGTCCTCGATGCCGCGCAGCGTGGTAGCCGCGAGGCCGTACTGCATGGCCACGAGGTACTCGCTGATCTGACGCAGGAACTGGCGCCTGATGAACTTGGTGGCGACGTCTCCGTGCAGCGCGGCAACGATCAGCGAGTTGCGGGTGCTGAAGTAGCGCGCCCAGTCGTCGTGGTCCTTCCAGTAGAAGTCCGCGTGCCACACCGCCGCATTCGGCAGGGTCACGGTGACGAATCCTGCTTCACGAGCACGAATTCCGTACTCGACGTCGTCCCACTGGAAGAAGATCGGAATGGGGAGTCCGATCTTCTTCACGACCTCGGCGGGGATGAGGCAGGTCCACCAGGCGTTGTAGCCGGCGTCGACACGGCGCTCCTGGTTCTTCTCCAGCATGCTGGTGTTGCCGAGCGCCTTCTCGACCTTCTGACCGTGGGCCAGACGGTGAAGGTGGACCTCTTCTGCGCCGACGTTGAGGTAGTCGGGGTTGAGGAGGTAGAGCATCTGCGCGCCGACGAGCGTCGGCTCGACGGTCACGTTGGCGAAGGCGTTGAGGCGCAACACGGTCTCGGGCTCGCACAGGATGTCGTCGTCCATGAGGATGACGTCGGCGTGCTCGTTGACGGCCGACACCTCGTAGAGGCCGCGGGTGAATCCGCCCGCGCCACCGAGGTTGGGCTGACGCACGTAATGGAGCTTCTCACCGAAACGCGGGGCGACCTCCTGGTACAGCCCCCGATCCTCGACCAGATCGGTGCCCTGATCGACGACGTAGACGGCGTCCAGTGCCGCGAGCACACGATCGTCGGACGCGAGTGCGGCAACGGTGTCGGCGCAATCCTTCGCGCGGTTGAAAGTACAGATGGCGATCGCCACCGGGCGCACGGTCGACGGCGACTCCACCGTCCACTCGACCTCGGAGATTCCGACGCCGCCACCGACCGCATCGAACTCGACCCACAATGCGCCGCCGTCGACGAACTTGTCGAGGGCCCCGGTGAGCTCGATCGTGTCGGATCCTCGTACGACGGTCGAACCCACGATTCGCCGGTGCCCGGCGATGTCGGAGGCCACCAGACGCACCTTGCACCGTGACTCGGCTTCCACGCGGGCACTGACGACCACTTCCCGCACGGTGGTCCACCGCTGCCAGTAACTGGCGGCGAAACGCCCGAAGTAGGTGTTGGTGTGTGCGCGCGCATCTTGTTCGAGATGCAGATCGAACCTGGTGTGGTCGGACCGACCCTCGACGACGGCATACAAGGCGTCGTTGACGATCGGCGACGTTCCGGAGAACAGCCCACGCTGGGCCAAGAGTCGACCGGGCGCTCGGTGTTCCGACAACATCAATCCTGTGTCCGTTTTCTCGGGCACGCTCAACACCATCCACAACTTCGATCGATTTTTCCCCGACAGTCTTCGTTCGCAGGGTATCGCGAACACCCGAACACTTCCGAACGCACGCAGGTCGGTCGGTTATTGTCTGTTCACATCCTCGTACCTCTGGAGTTTTCGTGACGTTCCGCGCAGATCGTTCCCCTCGCCCGGAACGCTGGCTGTGGGGCGCCCTGGTCGCCGTGGTCGTGTCTTGTGGTTTCGCGGCGATAAAGGCGATCGACTCTCGCTACTTCTACGTCGACGACACCGAATCGGGAGCAGTCGGCAACTGGATCCAACTCGGACACCTCATGAGAGAGGGACAGTGGTTCCCCACACTCGTCCTCGACCAGTGGATGGCCGGCAACTACCCGGTCGAGGGTCAGGGCGGACTGTGGAACCCGGTCCAGATGCTCATCAACTACGCCGCACCGTCCGTCGACGACATGTCGATGCTGGCAACGCTCGTCAAGCTCGGATTCTCGATCGTCCTGGCATGGGGTGTGTACCGCGTCGCGCTCGAGTACGGAGCCCGGCCCGGCTGGGCCGCGGTTGCCGCGGTGAGTGCGCCGTTCACCGGGTTCACCTTGTACTTCGAGCACCCGTCGTGGGTCACCTCGCTGATCGGTACGGCGTGGGTGGTCCAGGCTTGGGCATCGGGGGTGCGATACGCACGCGGCCGATCCGGCCCGATTCCCACGTTCGTCTTTCTGTACCTGGCGATCACCGTCGGGTATGCCCACGCTGCGCTGCTTGCCGCAGTGACCATCGGTGCGCTCGTCATCGGCGAATACCTGTTCCGGAGACAATGGCGCGACGTCGTGAAGTTGGCGGCGGTGGGTGTCGCGGCGGCCTCGGCGGCAGCAATAGCGTTCTTGCCCGGCGTGCTCACCTCCGATGTCACGTGGCGCACCGGCGACGAAGGCACCCTCAACGACAACTTCCTCACGGCCCCCTGGTCAGAATCACTGACAGCGAGCATCCCGTCGTCGGTGTCGAGTATCGAATCGTGGACCGGCGAGACCACTACGGCGCCCGTCACCTACATCGCGTGGTTCCTGATTCCGGCACTGGCGTTCATCGGTTGGCGGGCGGCCCGATCGTCGCTACGCGAACTCTCCGCACCACTGCTGCTGCTGTCGTTCGCTCTCCTCTTCACTGCAGGCCCCAGCGACATCGGCCAGATCCGATGGCCGGCTCGACTCCTGCCGTTCGTCGCACTCACCGCACTCATCCTCTTCGTAATTTTGATCAGCCGATTCGGCACGACGAAGCCGCTGCGCCCGCGCCTGATTGCAGCCGGAATCCTGATATTCGTATTGGTCCTTCGAGCGAGCTCGTCCGGCCCTCAGTACTTCGGGCGGCACGTGATGTGGGGAGTGGTGATCGCGGCGGTCGGCGCGGCAATCGTCTTCCTCGGGCGCCGGTACGGGCCGACCGTCGTCACCGCGCTGCTGATGGTGACCGTCGTTCCGATCTCGCTCTACCAGGTCGCGACATATCCGAAGGCTCTGAACAAGTGGTATCTCCCGACCAGCCAGTCGGAGGCAAAGGCCCAGTTCCCGAACTGGGAGGGCACCACCTTGCAATTGGGAACACGGGGCCTCGTGAAGATCGACGCCGACACTCCCCGACTCCCCTGGCATTCCCTCGTGTTCGGCAACTACGCGAAGGACCTCGACCTCGACTACGTCAACGCGTACACCCCGGTCGGCCACAGAGACTTCACCTCGATCATGTGCATGAGCTTCGATGGCTCCACCTGCGACGACGCTTACCAACGTGTCTTCTCCGTCGACGTGTACACCCAGCGGACGTTCGCCGACCTGATGCGCCTGGACCGCGTGGTTCTCCAGCGGAAGCAGTATCCGAACGTGGACGAGACTCCGCCACCTCTCGGCTGGCATTGGATCACACCACCAGCGGTCACGAAGGGCGAGATCGCGGTTCTCGAACGCGACGTTGGACTCGTCTCGACGCTCCCCGGGCGGGTATCGGCCACCGTCGGCGCAGAAGTTCGCCCCATCTCGGACAGCGCCGACCACGAAAAGCTCGAGGTGACGTCACCAGCCGGCGGTTCCGTCGTGTTCGCACGGCTCGCGTGGCCCGGTTACACCGCCACGCTGGACGGCCAACCGATTCCCACCAAGGGGATCGGCGGAACTTTCGTCTACGTCGATGTTCCCCCCGGTACGCAGAACGCTGAACTCGAACTCACCTTCCGTCCGCCCGGATGGCGCATGGGATTTGCAGGAATGGCATTCGGCCTCATCCTTCTCGCGGTGCTGACCGGACTCCACTACCGTCGGAGATTTTTGGAGCGCCGAGAAGCCGAAGGCACTTCGACCACGATCACGGACTCGTTGTAGACGAACGCCGGACGACTCAGGCCGTGTGCAGTTACGTTCGAGAATATGACCCGAATCATGAACGCGGGGCGCGACTCGCGTCCACCCGCGCCGGGCTGGGAGGAGGCAGTGAGGTTTGCGTATAAACTCCGGGCCTGTGAAGACCGATGACACCGAATCGTCGGCGCAGCCGCACCGACTGTCCATAGTTGTGCCGGTCTACCAGGGCGAGAAGACTCTCGACGCCCTGGTAGGAGAGATTCTGCCGTGGACGACGGCGAGTTCGACGCCGGCAGGTAGGCCGATGGTCGTCGAGGAAATTCTCCTCGTCTTCGACCACGGTCCCGACAATTCGGCGGAAGTCATTCGCGACCTTGCCCGCAAGCACGACTTCGTTCGCCCCATCTGGCTGAGTAGGAATTTCGGTCAACATCCGGCAACGCTGGCCGGCATGGCATCGAGTGGCGGCGAATGGGTTGTCACGATGGACGAGGACGGACAGCACGATCCGGCTGCGATCGGCGGGCTCCTCGACACCGCACTCGACGAGCAGGCGACTCTCGTCTATGCCAAGCCCGTCAACCCCGCGCCGCACGGCCCCTTCCGAAATTCGGCATCCCGATCCGCGAAGTGGACGATCACGCATCTGCTGTCCGGGGAGAACTCCTCCAACTTTCAGAGTTTCCGTTTGGTCCTGGGCGAGATCGGTCGGTCGGTGGCCGCTTATGCCGGGTCCGAGGCCTATCTGGATGTGGCACTCGGGTGGGTAGCGGGATCTTCGACCACCAGTCCTGTGACTCTGCGCGAGGAGGACCGGGACTCCGGCTACCGCCTGCGCACGCTCCTGTCGCATTTCTGGCGGATGGTCCTGTCGAGTGGAACCAAGGGCCTACGCATGGTGAGCCTCATCGGCTTCTTGTTCGCCGTCGGCGGCGTCGGCGTCATGATCTACGTGCTGATGTCCTACCTGTTCTTCGATGCCGGAGTCGAGGTCCGTGGGTGGGCATCGACCATGGTCGTAATGTTGCTCGGGTTCGGATCGACCCTGTTCTCGCTCGGCGTCATCGCGGAATATGTCGGGGTCAACGTCAAGACCGCAATGGGCAAGCCCCCTTATCTCATCGTGAGCGACCCAGCGGGTGGTCCGCTCGGTCGACGCGAACCGGAGCAGCGGCGGCCATGACGGCGCCGACCTGGGTTGTCGGTAGCGGAGGGCTTCTCGGTAGGGCACTCACGCACGAACTTCATCGGCGAGGCGCCGATGTTCGTACATCCACGGTCACCTGGGGCGACAACCTGGCAGCGCGCGCTGTCCTGTGCGCCGATGCACGAAGGTTCGTCGCAGATGCTGCGGGAGGTCGCTGGAACCTGGTTTGGTGTGCCGGCGCCGGCGTGAACGGCACCAGCGCCGATCAGTTCGCACGCGAGAACGCCCTCTTCGCGGCTGTGCTGGAGGTGCTGGCAATCGCCGGCGGCGACGGCACCGTCTTCCATACATCCTCTGCAGGGGGCGTGTATGCGGGAACGCCTGCACCGCCTCACACGGAACTGAGTGAGACAGTGCCGCTCGGCGACTACGGACGCGCAAAGATAGCTGCGGAACGAATCGTCACCGAGTTCGCCGAGACGACCGGGGCCACCGCCGTGATCGGTCGGTTCGCGAACCTTTACGGTCCGGGCCAGAACCTGGCGAAACCCCAGGGGCTGATATCCCACCTGTGCAGGGGATATCTGCTCGCGGCCCCGGTGTCGATCTACGTGTCGATGGACACCCTTCGCGATTACCTCTACGTGACCGACGCCGCCGAAATGGTCGCAGACACGCTTGTCCACGCCGAGGTGAAGGGAACAGGCCCGACCACCACCAAGATCTACGGCTCGGGGCAATGCGTCACCATCGGCGCGATTCTCGGGGCTTGCCGCACCGTATTCAAACGGAAGCCGAACGTGGTTCTCGCGGCATCACCGCTTGCGGCGATGCAATCCCGCGACCTACGTCTGCGGTCCGTGGTGTGGCCAGAACTCGACGAGCGCAGCCACCGGCCGTTGCCGGCAGGCATCGCGTCCACCCTCGAGTCGATTCGGCACGGAGTGCTCTCCGATCGCTGAGGCGACACCGGCCCGAAACGTCAGACCGTTTTCTCCTCGCCCGCCGCGGCATACTTCTGTTCCGTGGCCACCTTCCCGGGTCGCCACCAGGCTTCGTTGTCCCGGTACCACTCGACGGTGGCGCCCAACCCGCTCCGAAAGTCCTCGTAGCGCGGCGACCAGCCCAGTTCGGTTCGCAGCCGCGTCGAATCGATTGCGTACCGCCGGTCGTGGCCGGGACGGTCGGTGACGAAGTCGAATGCGTCGGGACTCTCGCCGAGAACCTCGAGGATCGTTTCGACGACTGTTCGATTGTTCACCTCGCCATCCGCCCCGATGAGATAGGTCTGACCGATCTCCCCCTTGTCGATGATCGCCCACACGGCGCTGTTGTGGTCATCGACGTGAATCCAGTCGCGCACGTTCAGCCCGTCGCCGTACAGCTTCGGCCTGATGCCGGACAGGACGTTCGTGATCTGCCGCGGTATGAACTTCTCGATGTGCTGATACGGACCGTAATTGTTCGAACAGTTGGACAGGGTGGCACGTACCCCGAACGAGCGGGTCCAGGCCCGCACCAACATGTCGCTCGATGCCTTCGACGACGAGTACGGGCTGGACGGGTTGTAGGCGGTGGATTCCGTGAATCGTGAGGGGTCGTCCAGTTCGAGATCCCCGTACACCTCGTCCGTGGAGATGTGGTGGTAGCGCACGCCGTGCTTTCGGACGGCCTCGAGCAACGTGTAGGTGCCCACGACGTTGGTGTGGACGAACGGCCACGGGTCTCCGAGCGAGTTGTCGTTGTGCGACTCCGCAGCGAAATGCACCACGACATCGGAGGCGGCCACCAATCGGTCGACCAGCGCCGCGTCCGTGATATCGCCGTGGACGAACTCGACCCGATCCGCCACCGGATTCAGTGATGCCTGATTGCCGGCATATGTGAGCGCGTCGAGCACCGTGACCTGGGAATCCGCACGTTCGCGCACTGTCTGGTGCACGAAGTTCGCCCCGATGAACCCGGCCCCACCCGTGACAAGTACTCGCACAACGCCTCCATGACGACGGACCGGCGGACCGGCGGACTACGAAACCCGCACGATACCGCGCCGATGTAATTTGATTCTCACTTGAACACTGGAAGACTTCGACCCATGCGCGGAATCATTCTGGCGGGCGGGACAGGGTCACGCCTTCACCCGATCACCCTCGGGGTCAGCAAACAGCTGGTGCCGGTGTTCGACAAGCCGATGATCTACTACCCACTTTCGACCCTGATGTTGGCCGGAATCCGCGACATTCTCATCATCACGACCGTCGACGACGCACCGCAATTTCAGCGTCTCCTCGGCGACGGCTCCCAGTACGGCGTCAACCTCACCTACCGCGTACAACACGAGCCGAATGGACTCGCGCAGGCGTTCGTGCTCGGCGAGGACCACATCGGATCCGACTCGGCGGCCCTGGTGTTGGGTGACAACATCTTCTACGGCCCCGGTCTCGGTTCGAAGCTCAAACGGTTCGAGAGCATCGACGGCGGCGCGGTGTTCGCCTACTGGGTCTCGGACCCCAGCGCATACGGTGTGATCGAGTTCGACGAGTCGGGGCGTGCGGTCTCACTGGAGGAGAAGCCGACGCACCCGCGCTCGAACTACGCGGTACCTGGCCTGTACTTCTACGACAACGACGTGGTGTCCATCGCCAAGAACCTGAAACCGTCCGACCGCGGTGAGTACGAGATCACGGATATCAACCGCGCCTACCTCGAGGCCGGTGAACTTCAGGTGGAGATACTACCTCGGGGAACTGCATGGCTCGACACCGGTACCTTCGACTCCTTGCTCGATGCCTCGAACTTCGTACGCACCATCGAGGAACGACAGGGACTGAAAATCGGGGCACCCGAAGAGGTCGCATGGAGGCACGGCTTCATCTCTGACGACGAACTCCGCATTCGCGGCGAACAACTTCTCAAGTCCGGATACGGCAGCTATCTCTTGGGATTGCTCGAGCGCGGCAAGGAGTGGTGATGGAATCGAGGGCGCTGAGTATCGCTGGGGCGTGGGAATTCACCCCCAAGCAGTTCGGTGACAACCGCGGTGTCTTTCTCGAGTGGTTCCGTGAACCCGGCTTCTCCGAGGCCACCGGACGCACCTTGGATCTCCAGCAAGCAAATTGCTCCGTATCCGCAGCCGGTGTGCTGCGCGGAATCCACTTCGCCGACGTCCCACCCGGCCAGGCCAAATACGTGACATGTGTCCGCGGCGCGATTCTGGATGTCGTCGTCGACCTTCGTGTCGGATCTCCCACCTACGGTCGATGGGATTCCGTACTCCTCGACGACGTCGATCGCCGGGCCGTGTTCCTGTCCGAGGGGCTGGGACACGGTTTCCTCTCCCTCGAGGACGACTCCACCGCGGTCTATCTCTGCTCGTCAGGCTACGACCCGAAGCGTGAACACGGCATCCACCCACTGGACTCCGCCGTAGGTATCGAGTGGCCGGTCACCGGGCGAGACGGTAAACCCCTGGACTTTCAACTGTCCGAGAAGGATTCGGCTGCACCATCCCTCGCACAGGCACACGGTTCCGGCCTACTGCCGATTTACCACAGCACCTCCCAGAGCTGATGACCGCCGTGAGCGAGCCACAACAATCGTCTGTCACCCCACCCGCGGGGATGCGTGGTCGTCCCGGCCCACTCATGCGAATCGTCAAGAACCAGGCACTCGCTTTTCTCCTGGTGGGTGGGATCAACACCGCCCTCGGCACACTGTGGTTCATAGCGTGGCAGCTCGCGCTCGGCGACCAACTGGGATATCACTTCGCGATCGTCGCAGGGTACGTCTGCAACGTGGCGTGTGCCTTCGCGATGTACCGCTACCTCGTGTTCGAAGTGCGTGGGCATTTTCTACGGGATCTCTGGCGATTCGTGGTGGTCAACTTCGGCGCTTTCGCGCTCAACATGGCGCTGATGACGATCGCGGTGTCCTTGTTGCACTTTCCACCCATCCCGTCGCAGATCGCCATCACCGCCATCACGGCAACCGCAAGCTTCTTCGGATACCGCGATTTCTCGTTCCGCCGTAAGACACAGTCAGGAATCTCATGACCCCTCGTGTTTCCGTTGTCGTCCCCGCTTACAACAATGCCGACTACATCGAGGAGACGATCGATTCGATCCTGAATCAGACGTTTCAGGACTTCGAGCTGATCGTCGCGGACCACTCGTCCACCGATGGAACCACGGATGCATTGGCGCGCTACGCGGAGGACCACCGAGTCCAGTTACTCACCACACCGGCAGGTGGTGGCGCCAAGGCGAATTGGGATCGCGTGAGCGAGGCTGCTAACGGCGAGCTCCTCAAACTGGTGTGCGGTGACGACACCATCTTCCCGACAAGCCTGGCGGAACAGGTTGCGGCATTCGATCGGCATCCTTCCGCAGTGCTGGTCGCTTCGCAGAGAACTTTGGTCGATGCCAGAGGAAAAACGATCATCTCCGCCCGCGGCCTCGCCGGTCTCTCCGGACTCGTCACGGGCCGGGACATGGTCCGCAATGCGGTCACCTCCGGCGCAAACATCTTCGGCGAGCCCGGTTGCGTCATGATGCGTAGGGCAGCCCTGAAGGAGGTCGGATGGTGGGACGACACCAATCCCTATCTGATCGACGAGGCCACCTACGTTGCCGTTGCGCTGCAGGGCGACGTGGTCGCATTACCCCACCCGCTCGCGTCGTTCCGCGTCAATGCCGGACAGTGGAGTGTGCGGTTGGCGAAGCAACAAGCCGGCCAGGCGGCCGCCTTCCACCGCTCGTTACGAGAATCCGACCCGACACTGCTGTCGGCACTGGATGTTCGAATCGGAAATCTGAAGGCGCTGGCAACATCGTTCATGAGGCGGGGCGTGTATTTCCTACTGCGCCACCGCATGTCCTGACGAACGCTAACGCGCGGACATCGCCAATCGACGTGCGACCAGGGCGGCCTGTAGCGGTCGGAGTCCGGAGGGTCGAACCGGGTCGAGCCCGGTGAGTTCGGCGATCCGCTTGAGCCGATAGTCGACGGTGTTGGTGTGTACGTGCAACTGCCGCGCAGTGCGCTGGCGGTTCAGGTCGTTGCGAAGATGAACTTCCAGGGTGTTGATGAGATCTGGGGTCTTCTCGAGAGGTTCGAGAAGAGCGACCAGATATTCGCGTCCCGCGCCGGGACGCATCATCTGATACTCGAACACCAGGTCCGCCATCCGATACACCTTCGGATTGCTGTGCAACAGCTGCGCGAGATCGAGAAGCTCGTGTGAGCGCTCGGACGCGTGCGGCACCTCTGCGGTCTCGGCGGTGACGGCGGACGCGATGATGTCCACCTCTGCAACAGCGCTCAACTGCGCGACAAGCGAATCCACCCACTCGTCCGTGGGGGAACCCGGCAGAAGCACGGTTCCGCCCTCGGGACTCAGGAGCGACAGAGCGGTGCGACCGCACGCCTTGGCGAGCTCCGCCTGCACGCGGCGCAGCTTGCGGCGAGCGGGTACCACCGGATTGATGGCGGGATCGGTCTCGTCGGGATGCTTCGGAAGGTAGACCGCCAGGACCACGTACTCGGTGGCCACATCGATTCCGAACTGACGCTCCATCGCCGCGCCGGCCCGGCCCGCCAGCAATGCCGTCACCAGTGTGTGCGCCGCCGTGTGATGCTCGCTCGCCACCACCTTGAGTTCCGAGATGTACGACTCGGTGGCCGCGACCGTGACCCGGGCCAGCATCGCGATCAACAACTCGCCGCCCTGCGCCATGTCCTTGACGTCGGCGCCCTCTGCACCATTGACGACGTGCAACCAACCGAGCCGGAAACCCTCGTGCAGTACCTCGAGGATCGTCTCCAGCGGAATGCCCTCACGCGCCCACTGCGCCGCCGACTCCCGGAAGCCTTCGAGTTCTTCGTCGGTGGGCACCCGACGCTTGTCCAGCATGTCCATGGCAAGGCGGAGGCACCCCATGGTCACATTGGTGACATCACCACTCAGTTCCTCGCGAGGCAGATTTCCGCACGGTATGACATTGGCAGCGAAGTGGCCGACCAAGTTTCCTGCGACAGCCTTCAGATTGCTGAGCTGTGACGATGCGGGCATCCCCGCAACCATGATTCTCGAACTCGAATTGTCGATCCCCGAACTACCGATTGTTGACACGCCGATCCTCCCCTTACCCGGCCAGGCCGAAATGTACGCGTGACCTACCGGAACACCATAGTGACCATTTCGTGATCTAGGGGGTAATTCGATGAATTACTCGCCTGCAGCGGGTGGGACCGGCGTGTCGGTCAGTTGTCGGACGAACCGGTCGCCGCGTCCGCGGATCCGGTGCCGAGCGGGCCACCGTTCGAGCTACCGCCGATCGGCGAGTTGCCGACGCAACGCACGTCGTCCTCCGTGAAGTTCTCCGGATCCAATGCGTGCTTGATCCAGTCGATCGCTCGCGGCGAGTACGACATGCTCAAGTGGTCCGACACATCGATTCCGCAGCCGTCTTGAAGCGTGATGTTGTGAACGCTCGCGCCGGGGCCCGCTTCGAGGAAGGTCCACTGGTAGGGATTCGTGACCTGGTCGTACCGGGTGCCGATCACCGTGTAGTCGATTCCGGGCACGGTGTCACCGTCCGCGTTCAGTGCCAGGAGAAGCGGTGAGTCGAACACCTGCTGCATCGGCGCCTGGCCCACTATGTAGTCGAGCATGGGATCCAGGTCGATGCCGGACACATCTCGGATAGCGCGGTCGAGGCTGGCGATTCCCATGAGTTGGGTGCCATGGTGGGTGGCGCCGAGTGTGACGAGCTTGTCGACCTTGTTCTTCGTCGCGTCGTCGATGTTCGCTCCGCCCTCGAACTTCAGATACTGGCGTGCCATCAGTCCGCCCTGCGAGTGGGCGACGATATCGACCTTCGGTGCGCCGGTGGCGGCGAGAACGGCGTCCACGAAAACCGCCATCTCCTTGGCCGATTGCTCGATCGCACCTACGCCGTTGACGCCCGGAACGATGGTGCCGGCCCCACCCTTCTCGACCAGTCCAGCCTCCCCGTAGTTCAGCGCGAACAGGCAGTAGCCCTCGTCCTTCAGGATCGGTGCCGCGCCGGACCAGTTGTTGTAGGCGTTCTCCCACGTCCCGTGAGCCAGAACCACCGGTTGCGGATGTTCATCACTCGGCTTGCAGTTCCAGTCGTTGGTGCCGACCGGCGCCGCATCCGGGGCGAGCAGTCCCTTCGCGAACGCGTCGGGAAAGTTGTTGCTCGGCAGCCCGATTCCAATTGTCGAACCTGGCTGAGTCGGTGCTGCTACCGCAGCGGGCGCAAGCGCAACGGACAGCGCGAGTGCAGCGGCCGCCGCGCCCGCAACCGTCGATGCAGCGGAGAGCCTTGATTGAGGTGTGGTCCATGTCATGACCGCAGAAGCTAGCCCATGACGGAAGGACCCCCGACTTACTTCGGAGCGCGGACTATCGCCGGACCTCGGCCGAGATCACGGGTCGCAGGGCGCCATGTCGGCGCCGCCAGCACGGCCCGCCCCGGCTTCGGAGGACGGGCAATCTCACCGATTCCGGAACTGCCTTTCACATTGCCGTACTTCACTTTTCGATTCTCCTACTCGTGGCCACGCGATACCTGAGGACGCTCCACGCAGGAGCGATGCCGATGTTGGTCGAGGTGGTCGAGCGCGCCCGCTGAAGACTTTCGACCACTGGGTGGGTTCACAGCACCGAGAACGGTGATCCACCCAAGACTCACAGTGCGGTGCCGGACCGCTTTCTCGAAGATTCGAGCCTCCGCGCGACCAGCGCTGCCTGCAGTGGACGCAGACCGGAGGGGCGAGCCGGGTCCATTCCCGTGATCTCCGCGATCCGCTTCAGTCGATAGTCGACGGTGTTGGTGTGCACGTGCAACTGTCGCGCGGTCCGTTGCCGATTGAGATCGTTGCGCACATGCACGTCCAGCGTGGTGATCAGATCGGGTGACTTCTCGAGCGGGTCCAGCAGGCCGATCAGGTGTTCACGACCGGGACCTGGGCGCATCATCTGGTACTCGAACACCAGATCGGCCATGCGGTACACCTTCGGCACGCCCCGCATCCGTTGCGCGAGGTCGAGCAACTCGTTCGCCCGCTCGGCCGCCTCGGGTACCCCCTCGGTCACCGCCTGCACGACCGCCGCGGTCACCGGGACCTCCGCGGCTGCGCCCAGCTTGCCGATCATCTCGTCGATCCAACTGTCGGAGTTCGCACCCGGGAGCAACACCGTTCCCCCGTCGGGACTCAGCAGGGACAGGCCGGTCCGGCCACAGATCTTTGCCAGTTCGGCCTGCAGACGACGCAGCTTGCGACGTGCCGGAACGGCGGGATCGATCGCGGGATCGTCCTCGTCCGCATGCCGCGGAAGGTGCAACGCGATCACCGTGTACTCGGTGGCGATCTCGACTCCGAACTGCCTGACCATGGCAGGCGACGTTCGGCCGGCGAGCAATGCGGTCACCAACGTGTGCGAAGCGGTGTGGTGCTCGCTCGCAACCACTTTCAGTTCCGCTATGTACGACTCCGTGGCCGACACGGTCACCCGAGCGAGCATGGAGATGAGCAGTTCCCCGCTGCGCGTCATACCTTCGACGTCGCCGTCTCCGGCGTTGCTCACCAGATGTAGCCAGCCGAGCCGGAACCCCTCGTGCAGCACCTCGAGGATGGTGTCGAGAGGTATGCCCTCCCGCGCCCACTGCGCCGTCGACTCACGGAATCCGGCCAGGTCGTCGTCGGTGGGGACCGTACGACGGTCGAGCATTTCCATCGCCAACCGCAGGCAGCTCATGGTCACGTTGGTGACGTCACCGCTCAGTTCCTCGCGCGGCAGATTTCCGCAGGGAACCACGGTGGAGAAGTGTCCGACGAGGTCGACGGCCATGGAGCGGAGATTACCGAGCTGAGAGGACGCCGGGGCGCCGGCCATCATTATCCGCGGACTCGTTGGGTCGAGAGTGGTCACGTTGCACGTCCTTGCGTCGAGGCTAGAGGGGCAGCAGATAATGTTTGTGCGTAGTGGGTTCGGTTCGCTTGTCACGCAAAAGCTTCAGAGCATGGCGAATCTCCAGGCGCGTACTGGACGGCTCGATCACCGCATCGATGTATCCGCGTTCTGCCGCCGCGTAGGGGGTGGCCACACTCTCGTTGTAGGTATCGATCAACGTTTGGCGAAGGTTGGCGCCGTCGTCACCGGCCGCCTCGATCTCGCGCCGGTACAGGAGGGAAATCGCCGCCTCGGCGCCCATCACGGCAATCCGCGCCGTCGGCCACGCGAAGTTGATGTCGGCTCCCATCTGCTTCGACCCCATGACCGCGTACCCACCGCCGTAGGACTTGCGCACCACCACAGTGACTTTCGGAACCGTCGCCGAGGTGAAGGTGTGCAGGAATCGACCACCGCTACGAAGCACTCCGTTGCGCTCCTGCTCGACGCCGGGCAGGAATCCCGGTGTGTCGACGACGAAGACGAGCGGAATCTCGAACACGTCACAGAGGCGAACGAAACGCGCAGCCTTGTCCGCGCTCGCCTGGTCCAGAGCACCCGAGTAGAACAGCGGTTGGTTTGCGACGACACCGACCGTCCGACCGTCGACTCGCGTCAGTCCGGTGACGATGTTCTGCGCCGCCTGCGAGGCAATCTCCAGGAAGTCGCCGTCGTCGAACATGTAGACCAGCAGGTCCCGCATGTCGTACGACTGGTTGTCCGAATCCGGGATGATGGAATCGAGCTTCAGATCGTTCGCGGTGACCTCGGGTTCGAGACCGGGATTGACAACGGGCGGAGCGTCGTGCCGAGTGGTCGGCATGAACCCGAGGTAGTCGCGAACCCAGGCGAAGGCTGCTTCTTCGCTCGGCGCCACGTGATGTACGTTGCCGTTCTCCGCCTGAGTGCGAGCGCCACCGAGTTCGTCGAGCGTCACATCCTCACCCGTCACCGACTTGATGACGTCCGGCCCCGTGACGAACATGTAGGCCTGCTCGTCGACGGCCACGACGAGGTCCGTGTTGATCGGCTGATACGCCGCGCCGCCCGCGCACTTCCCCAGCAGGATCGAGATCTGCGGGCACACGCCGGACAACGGAATCTGCCTGCGGCCCATCTCGGCGTACCAGGCGAGCGAAGCCACCGCGTCCTGGATGCGCGCGCCGCCGGAGTCGTTGATCCCGACAATCGGGCAACCCATCCTCGCTGCGAGTTCCATTACCGCGCAGACCTTTCGGCCGAACATCTCGCCGACACTGCCACCGAAGACGGTCTGATCGTGGGAGAACACCGCGACCGGGCGCCCGTCCACGGTTCCGTATCCCGTCACCACGCCATCGCCGTACGGGTTGTCGGGCGACCCCGGATTCTTCGCGAGTTGCCCGGTCTCGATGAAGGTGCCCGGGTCGAGGAGCATCCCGATACGCTCACGCGGGCTCGGCAGGCCCTTCTCCTTGCGGCGGGCAGTGGCGGCTGCGCTCCCCGGTTCCAACGCCGCGTCGAGTCGCTCGCGCAGATCGGTCAGCAGCTCCGCGGTGGTCATGCTCATGTTCGGGGTTTCCTCCTTGCGAGGCGGCCCCGACACAACGGTCGTATCGGCGCAACGTTCGCGAATCGTCTTCCAGCGCGGTACGCGACGCCGGGTCTTTCTTCCTGAAGCCGTCCAGGGATGCGAAGAGCGTATGTTTGCCGCCGCCGCAGTTCCATAGCCGAAGGCGAACCCTGGGCACTTCCCGCAACCACGGCCCCCGGAGACTGTGAACTGTCACAGAGACCCTAACCCACCCTTCGGCACGCCCGAATCGAGTAACTTTCTCTTCGTGACGAGAGCGCGGCCGATGCGGCTGACCGCAGTCGCGGCGCTGGTCGCCGCGACCATGATCGTCGGCGCCCGGTCGCTCGAACCTGCGTCGATACCGCCACCGGAAACCCCCGCAGCCCCGGTCGTCACCGCACCGGAGCGGCCGGTCCTCGCACCCGACCAAATCGAGCTCGCCGTGTCCTCGTGGACGGTGGCGATCACTGCCGACGCGGTCACTGCAACCACCGCAGGCACGGGCGTCGTCATCGGTGACGACGGACTGGTGGTGACCAATCATCATGTGATCTCAGGGGCCCGCACGGTCTCTGCCCGCTCGTTCGATACCGGGACGCAGTTCGACGCCGAGGTGCTCGGCTACGACTCGACCGAGGACATCGCGGTGCTGCGTCTCGGCGGCGCCGACGGGCTGCCGACGGCACCGCTCGGAGACCGCACGGACCTGCGAATCGGGGACGCGATCACCGCGATCGGAAATGCCGAAGGCGACGGACTCCCGATCGCTGCCCGTGGCGCCGTCACGGATCTCGAGCAGGTCCTGACCGCACGCAGCGCCACGGACGGCTCGCAGAATCGGCTCTCGGGAATGATCGAGGTGAACGCCGCTGTGCGGCCGGGCGATTCGGGTGGTCCACTCGTCGACGACACCGGCACCGTGATCGGTATCAACACCGCAGGAAACGCCGAATCCGATCCCGCACAGCCGGTGGATACACCACGTTCCTACGCGGTGCCGATCGATGTCGCGACCGGCGTGGTCGACCAGGTCCGCTCAGGAGTCGGTTCCGACACGGTTCGGGTGGGCCCGACTCCTGTTCTCGGTGTCACCGTCGCAGATCACGCGCGCGGCGCCGAGGTGCTGCGGGTGGCGATGTGGAGCCCCGCAGAGAACGCCGGCATGAAGGCGGGCGACATCGTCACTGCCGTCGACGGACGTCCGCTCACCTCGTCGCGCGAACTCACCTCGCTCATGATGCAGCGCGGTCCCGGCGATACCGTCGCCTTCACCTGGACGGATCGAGAGGGCGCCACCCGAGACGAGAAAGTCACGCTCGAAGAGGGACCGCCTCGTTGACTCGTCCACCCGGCGTCGTGTGGGTGAGGACGAAACGTGCGACGTTGCGCAGCACCGCACGGCTCTCCGGCAACCCGGGCGCCACGGCCGGGAAGGCGTGAATCTGTCCGTCCCAGATCTGTAGGCGACAGTCGACACCAGCATCGGTGAGGCGGGCCGCCATCAGCTCGGAATCGCACCGCAGAACTTCGGACTCGGACGCAAACAGAAGAGTCGGCGGCAGTCCTGCCAAGTTCCCGTTGACCGGCGACAACGACGTATCGAGAGCGCCGTCTTTCTGCGCACCCAGTCGTCCGATCTCGACGAGAGCCGACACAGGTGCGAAAGCATCACGCTCGGCATTGGCATGTGCCAGCTTGGTCGCGCAATCCAGGTCGAGGAACGGGGAGAGTCCGACGAGACCCGCCGGGGTCGGCACTTTTTCGGTCATCGCCTTCAGCGCCGTCGCGAAAACCAGGAAGCCACCTGCGGAGTCTCCGGCGAACACGGTCCCGTCCGGGCGTGCCCCGTTCTCGAGAAGCCACCGGTAGGCAACGAAACAGTCGTCGACCGAGCCGTTGATGTCGGTGTCCGGTAGCTGCCGATATCCGACGTGCATGACGGGTAGTCGCGTGCGCTTTGCGAGCGCGGCAACCACCGGACGGTGAGTATTGAGCCCGCAGCACAGAAATCCACCACCGTGCAGGTACAGGATCACGCCACGCCCGAGATCGGAAGGGACGCCCGGCGCACGAACTATCTCGGCATCGAATCCGGGCAGGCGCACAGCGGTCCGGGTGATTCCCCTGGTCGGCCGCACGCCGGCGGCGACGTCGAGCATCGCGGCCCTGCGGATGGCGCTCGCGTTGATGGGGGCGACCTTGGCCACGGGCCTGATGAACCACCTGCATGCCTGGTACAGAAGCTGCGACTCGATACTCGGACCGGCAAGACTCGCTCCGGTCCGATACCGGACACTCGCGGCCTGTGGTTCTTGCGTACTCGACATACCCACACTCCCGTCACCGTCGCTCCACGCTGAACTGCGGTTCGTTCAACGCTATTCGCCGGGGACGCACGGTGTCTCCAAGTACTCCAATTCGTTACAGATTCAACGAGAGCAGCACTCGCCGTCCGCTTAACGGATCTTGAAGATCACGACTCGCTGGACCACGAAATTGATGACCGTCGCGATACCCTGCGCGATGACGAAGGCCAGTGGGAATCGCCACCATTCGTCGGGAAACACGTGGTACAGCCAGCCGTTGATACCGACCTGGACCGCGTAAGTGAGTGCGTACAGCGCCACTACCGCGACGAAGCGTGCCCGGCTGGGTTCGGCCTTGAACGTCCATCGCCGGTTGATCAGGTAGGCCGTGGTCGTACCGACGACGAAGCTGATGGACTTCGATACGCCGATCGGGAGACCGAACACGAACACCAGAAGCGCGTACAGGCCGAAGTCGACGACGGCCGACAACCCACCCGTCAGCACGAATCGGACAATCTGCGTTTTCAGGTCAGGAGCGTCGTCCGCGATGTTCTCGG
Source organism: Rhodococcus huquni (assembly GCF_055231055.1). Lineage (NCBI taxonomy): Bacteria > Bacillati > Actinomycetota > Actinomycetes > Mycobacteriales > Nocardiaceae > Rhodococcus > Rhodococcus huquni. The sequence continues at coordinate 569,320 of NZ_JBUYWE010000002.1, read as the reverse complement.
TGACCGGGATCTCGACAGGCAGCGGAACATGCGGCTCGTCGTGGTGAGCACCATGTTCACGGGCGACGTCTTCGTGACTTTCGGGCGTTGCAGGCACGCGCACGAGCCTAACCCCCTCTACCTCCAGGTAACCTCTATCCCGATGTCCGAGACAGCAGAAGAGACGCCGAACGAGGCGCTCCCCACACAGACCCGCACCCTCACCGGCTGGGGACGCACCGCGCCGACCACGGCGCAGGTGCTCTCCACCCCAGACGTGGAGGTGATCGCGAAAGCCGTCACCCAGGTTGCGGAGCAGAACGAGTCCAAGCCCTCCTACCTGCAGCGAGGGGTGATCGCCCGCGGCCTCGGCCGCTCGTACGGCGACCCGGCCCAGAACGCAGGTGGCCTGGTCGTCGACATGACCGCGCTCAACCGCATTCATCGAATCGACCGCGACACCCACCTCGTCGAGGTCGACGGTGGAGTCAGCCTCGATCAGCTGATGAAGGCCGCCCTGCCGTTCGGTCTGTGGGTCCCGGTCCTGCCGGGCACCCGCCAGGTCACCGTCGGCGGCGCCATCGCCTCGGACATCCACGGCAAGAACCATCACAGCGAGGGCAGCTTCGGCAACCACATCCGCGCGATGGATCTGCTCACCGCGGAAGGAACGGTTCTGCACCTGACGCCGGACGGCGAGAACTCGGCGATCTTCTGGGCGACCGTCGGCGGTAACGGCCTGACCGGCATCATCGTGCGGGTCGTCATCGCGATGATCCCGACCGAAACCGCCTACTTCATCAACGACGGCATCCAGACGAACAGCCTCGAAGAGACGGTCGCTGCCCACCAGGACGGCACCGAGAACAACTACACGTACTCGAGTGCGTGGTTCGACATCGTGAGCGCACCCCCGAAGCTCGGCCGCGCCGCCATCACCCGCGGCTCGCTCGCCAAGTTCGATCAGCTCCCCAAGAAGCTGCAGAAGGATCCGCTCAAGTTCGACGCCCCGCAGCTCTTGACGATGCCGGACGTCTTCCCGAACGGCCTCATGAACAAGCTCTCGGCCAGTGCGATCGGCGAGCTGTACTGGCGGCGAGGCAAGGACTACACCGGCAAGGTGCAGAACTTGACGCAGTTCTATCACCCACTCGATCTGCTCGGTGAGTGGAACCGCGCGTACGGCTCCAAGGGCTTCCTGCAGTACCAGTTCCTGGTCCCCACGGATGCCCTCGAAGAGTTCAAGAACATCATCCGTTTCATCCAGCGGTCAGGGCACTACTCGGCCCTCAACGTGTTCAAGCTGTTCGGCCCGGGAAACCAGGCGCCCCTGAGCTTCCCGATGGCGGGCTGGAACGTGGCGATGGACTTCCCGATCAAGGACGGCCTGAACGACATGGTCACCGAGCTCGACAAGCGCGTGCTCGAGTTCGGTGGACGCCTCTACACCGCAAAGGACTCCCGCACCACGGCGGAGACCTTCCACGCGATGTACCCCCGGATCGACGAATGGATCAAGGTTCGTCGCTCCGTAGATCCCACAGGCGTATTCGCCTCCGATATGGCCAGAAGGTTGGAATTGTTGTGACGATCGACGCAGTCGGTAACCCCAAGACGATCCTCGTACTCGGCGGAACGAGCGAGATCGGTCTCGCGATCACCGAGGTCTACCTGTCGCGTTCACCCGCACGCGTGATCCTCGCCGCGCTCCCCGGCGACCCGGGCCGTGACGGCGCCGTCGCGCAGCTGAAGGCGAAGGGTGCGACCGAGGTCGACGTCGTCGACTTCGACGCGGTCGACACCGACAGCCACCCGAAGGTCATCGACGAGGCGTGGTCGAAGGAAGACGTGGACGTCGCCATCGTCGCGTTCGCCCTCGACAGCGACTCCGAAGAACTGTGGCAGAACCAGCGCAAGGCGGTTCTCACGGCCAAGGTCAACTACACCGCCGCCGTCTCGGTCGGCGTTCTCGTCGGCGAGAAGATGAAGGCGCAGGGCTCCGGGCGCATCATCGCCATGTCGTCTGTGGCCGGTGAGCGCGTCAAGCGCGCCAACTTCGTCTACGGCTCCACCAAGGCCGGCCTGGACGGCTTCTACCTCGGTCTTGGCGAGGCACTCGCGGAGTTCGGCCCGCGCGTGACCGTCGTCCGCCCCGGCATGGTGCGCACGCAGTTCAGTGCCCACGTGAAGGAAGCTCCGCTCACCGTCAACAAGGAAGACGTGGCCGCACTCGCGGTCGCCGGTTCCGACAAGGGCAAGGAAATCGTCTGGACGCCCGGCCTGTGGCGTTTCGTGATGATGGGTCTGCGGCACGTGCCGCGCCCGATTTTCCGGAAGCTGCCCATCTAGGCTTCTGTTTCGTGACGAATGCAGAAATAGCCCCCGTCAGGCGGACGCTGTCGGCGGCAGGAGAAATGCTGTCGGCAGCGGCCGTCGCGGTCGTGGTCGCGGCCGTCGGCCTGTTCGCCATCGGACGGGTGCAGTGGCCGTCGTTCAACTCGTCGAACGTCACCCAGGCAGTGACGACGGTTGCCCAGGTGGTGACCATCGCCGGCGTCGCACTGTCGGTCATCCTCATCAGGCGGAAAGTCGCCCGCACGTTCGCGAAGCTGCTTTCGTGGGCAAGCCTGTCCGGCTTCGTCACCGTGACCCTCGGGCTGCCCCTCGGCGCGACGAAGCTCTATCTGCACGGCGTGTCCGTCGACCAGGAGTTTCGCACCGCATATCTCACGCGGCTCACCGACTCGGCGGCCCTGCACGACATGACCTACGCGGATCTGCCGCCGTTCTATCCGGCCGGCTGGTTCTGGATCGGCGGACGCGTCGCCAACATCCTGGGCATGGACGGCTGGGAAGCGTTCAAGCCGTACGCGATCGGATCGCTCGCCGTCGCCGCGGTGGTGGCACTCGTTCTGTGGAGCAATCTGATCCGTCAGGACTGGGCGATCGTGGTGTCGTTGGCAACCACCGCCGCTGCGCTCGCCTACGGCTCGGCCGAGGTGTACGGCGCAGTCGTCGTCCTGCTGATGCCGCCTGCCCTGCTCATGGCCTGGGGCGGCCTGCACCGTAAGGGCCTGTCCGGTGGCTGGGGCGCCGTCGTCGGCACCGGACTTTTCCTCGGTCTCGCCGCCAGCTTCTACAGTCTCTATCTCGGATACGCGGCGTTCGTGGTCACCGTGTTGGCTCTGCTGACCGCAGGGCTGGCGATACGCGAACACAAGACATGGCGCGCGGCCGTGCCGCCGCTCGTTCGCCTCGCCGCGATCGCCGCCGTGTCCGGGATCGTGGCGCTGTTCGTGTGGCTGCCGTTCCTGCTCGAGATGCTTCGCGGAAAACCCGCATCCTCCGGCACGGCCATGCACTACCTGCCCGAGAACAGCGCAGAACTCCCCTTCCCGATGATCGATTTCTCGCTCGTCGGTGCTCTCTGCCTGCTCGGCACGGTGTGGCTGGTGTCGAGGGCTGCCACGTCGAGACGCGCTCAGGCTCTCGGGGCCGGCGTCGTGTGCGTCTACCTGTGGTTCCTGCTCTCGATGACCGCCACGATCGCCGGTACCACCCTGCTGGCCTTCCGTCTCGAACCCGTACTGCTGACCCTGCTGTGCGCGGCCGGCACGTTCGGATTCATCGAGTTCTCGGGCTGGATAGTTCGCGCCACGAGCGACAGTCCGCGCGTGAAGGGATCATTGCTCGCGATCGGCGCCCTCGGCGCGCTGTCCTTCGTCCAGAACATTCCGCAGGTGCTCGGCCCGGACATCGCAGTGGCCTACTCGGACACCGACGGCAACGGTGAACGCGCCGACATGCGCCCGCCCGGATCGGCGGCACACTACGCAGAAGTCGACAAGCTGATCACCGAGCAGACCGGCCGCGACCGCCACGACACCGTCGTCCTCGCCGCCGACACCGGTTTCCTCAGCTTCTACCCCTACTTCGGATTCCAGGGCCCCACGTCCCATTACGCGAACCCGCTGGCCGACTACGAGGGCAGATCTGCGGCCATCTCGGAGTGGAGCGAGTTCGACACACCCGACGAACTGGTCGCCGCACTCGAGAAGACACCGTGGCGCGCACCCGATGCATTCGTGTTCCGCCAGGGCCCGGACGGCTACACCATGAGGCTCGCCGAGGACGTCTACCCCAACGACCCCAACGTTCGCCGCTACTCCGTCACCTTCCCCAAGGAACTGTTCGACGATCCACGGTTCACGGTGACCGAGACGGGACCGTACGTGGTGGTCACGCGGAACTAGGCCTCGAACCAGGCCTGTGCGTCCAGTCCAGAGGCCTCGCTCTCCGTGACGGCGTACAGCCCGTCCTCGAGCGCGAGCAGGCTGTCCGCGCCCATGGCGTTCGCCCATTCGCTGCGGATCTCGCCGAAGATCTGCGCCGAGATCCGCAGTACTTCCAGACCCCGGTCGGTGAGGACTACCTTCTTGCTGCGCGCGTCGTCCGGATCGGGCAACCGTGTCACGTAACCCAGATCCTCGAGGCGTTCGACGGTCTTGCCCGCCGCCTGCTTCGAGACGCCGAGGCGACGACCGAGCAGGGTCGCGCTCGCACCTTCGATCCCCACCGCCTGCATTGCGAATCCGTGCGCGGGTCGCACCTGCGGGTGTCCGCGTTCGGCGAGCCGGCGATGGGTCTCGTCGATCAATTGCCGGAAGCCCGCGAAGAGCAGGAACGGCAGCCGATATCCACGTGCGTCGTCCTCAGGCACGAGAACCCTTGCCAAAATAGACAACCATATTTACTATTTGGTCAACCATGTTGTCATTCTAACGCTGGAGGTTCACGATGACGTTCACCCGACACACGATCGGATCCGCACCCGAGGGCGCCAAGGCCACCATGACCGCCATCGAGAAACAGTTCGGCTACCTCCCCGCCGCGGTCGCCGCGATGGCCACGTCACCGCAGTTGCTTCACGGCTTCGTCCGCGCCAACGCGCTTTTCACGGAGTCGACCCTCACCGAGATCGAACGCGAGGTACTGGTGATGACCGTCGCGGCGCACAACGCGTGCCACCTGTGCGTCGCCCTGCACACCGCACACCTCGTACACAGCGAGGCGCCGGCCGACCTCGTCGACAGTCTTCGCGCCCAGGAACCACTGGGCATCGAACGACTCGAAGCCCTACGCGGATTCGTTCTGCAGGTTCTGTCGCACGCCGGAGACGTACCCGATTCGGCCCTGACAGCTTTTCTGGAAGCCGGGTTCTCGGAGCGAAATGCCCTCGAAGTCGTATTGGGTATCGGCACCTACACGATGTCTACGTTCGCCAACCGCCTCACCAGAGCGCCGATCGACCCGCAATTGGCGAGCTACGTCTTGTGATCGATTACAGAATGTTTGCCACAACGCCACCATTTGGTTCATTACCGTGGATAAACTAAACCGACTGGTCGGCGTCAGGAGTGGTAATGCGCGGTGCACAACCGTCCGACAAAGAGGAATACCTGATCGGAACGACCGTCGGGGTCAATCTGATTCATATCGGACTCGCATGGACTGTTGCGGGAGTGGTAGCGATCTACGGCGGATTCTGGATCGCTCTCGCGCTCCCCGCACTGGGAGTGGTGCTGTGGCTTGTGAGCCTGCCCATCACCAAAGCAAAGCCGGCTCATAGCTGGAAAATCCCAGCGAGGGGCGGCTTCACCGCTCCTCGCGAGCACGAGATGCGGTCAGCGGCCTGACCTGAACTCGGCTTACGGAGGCCCCCTTCACGAAAGCCTTTGCGGTACCCCGTACGTCATCACCGTGTCACCGTTCGCGGTGGTTGCCATCGCGTACGGCCGAATGGTCACCGGCCCGATCGCACCGTGCACGTGTCCGTGCAGATTGGCCAGCCGCACGCTGGCGATGGGTCCGTCGAATTCTTGATTCTCGAGAATGGGCACCGTGGTGATTCCGCCCGGCGCGAGTTCGATGTCGAGTTCCTGTGAGGGAATGATCGAGCCGCCGATTCCGGCATTGTTTCCGGCCTCGAGTCCGAGCTCGAAATCGGGCACCAGCCCGAGAATGATGGCGTTCTGCGTACCCACCTCCCAATCGAGGTTTGGTGTGTTGAGAACGACCACCGCGCCGGCCACTGCCACCGGGTATCCGATCTGGTAGCCGATCGTCAGCCTGGTTGCCTTGAACTCCGCCGCGTTCGGTCCGGTGATGTTCACCGAAGCCACACCGTCGTGAAAGAACTCGACGGTGAGCGGCGAGCTGTCGAGCGGCGGGACGGTTCGGATGAACGTGCCCCCCTGGATGACCTCGATCCGGTTTCCGTGGGCGTCCGTGACAGAACTGGCGTTGTCGATCCCTGCGGAGGCAGTCCCGTTGCCGGTGACCATCGCGAGGGCGGCGACCGCAGAGATCACTGCCACCCGTACAAGTTTGTTCGAACCGAATCGTCTTGATGTGCCGACTGCCATGATTACCCCGTTTGTGAGTGGGCCCCACAGTGTGATGAGTGGGCCCCACAGTGCGAGTGGGTCGAGGAAAGCGTCGAATGTTCGTGACGGACCCAGATTAGTCCGGCCGAGACACTGTCGTGACCGGATTGCCGAGATACTCACGTGCCCTAACATCGTATTCTGTGCCCCCTGATGCCCCTGTGACTTCACTCCAGTCGGAAGCCCGCCGCGTTCGCACGTCTCGCACCATCGCGATCGTCACCGGGTTGCTCGGATTCGTCCTGGCACTTGCCACTCCGTTCCTGCCGGTGAAGCAGGAGGCAGCCTCGATCAGTTGGCCACAGAATCAGTCGACCGAGAGCGTGACCGCTCCGCTGGTGTCCTATACGCCGACCGACCTCGACATGACGATCCCCTGCAACGCGCTGGGTGAACTCGGCAGCGAAGGTGGCACCCTCGTCAGCACCCTCCCCGCCGGGGCTGTGCAGCCTTCTGCGGGCATGCGCGCCTCCGTCCGCGGCGGGGAACTGGAAATCGCCGTCCGTGACACCGTTCTCGCCTCCGGCCCGCTCGCCGCGCTGGACGGTTGCAGCGCCATCCATGTGACATCCACCTTCGAACAGACCTCGGCCGAGATCGTGGGAGCTCCCGCCGACAAGGACGCTCTCACCGCGAAGACACTCGCCGGCGACTTCCGGCCGCAGGTGGTCGGAATCTTCACCGATCTGCAGGGCCCGCCGCCCGAGGGGCTGAACGTCCACGCCGATCTCGATTCCCGCTTCTCGTCGAGTCCGACGCTTCTGAAGCTGTTCGCCATGATCGTGTGCGCCCTCGCGACGCTCGTATCGCTGTATTCGCTGCACCGCATCGACGGCGTGGACGGCCGACGAGCACGCCGCTTCCTGCCGGCCCGTTGGTGGCGATTCACCGGCGTGGACGGAATCGTCATCGGTGTACTCGCGCTGTGGCACGTCATCGGCGCCAACACGTCCGACGACGGCTACCTGCTCGGAATGGCCCGCGTCTCCGAGCACGCCGGGTACATGGCGAACTACTTCCGCTGGTTCGGCGTCCCCGAGGCGCCGTTCGGCTGGTACTACGACGTGTTGGCAGCATTCGCCAAGGTCAGCACGATGAGCATGTGGATGCGTCTGCCTGCGCTCATCGCCGGAATCCTGTGCTGGATGGTGATCAGCCGTGAGGTGATCCCCCGCTTGGGCGTTGCGGTGCGGCGCAACAAGGTCGCGCTCTGGACCGGCGGGCTCGTGTTCCTGGCGTTCTGGTTGCCGTACGACAACGGGCTGCGCCCCGAACCGATCATCGCGCTCGGCGCACTTCTCACCTGGTGCTCCATCGAACGAGCCATCGCGACGGGCCGACTGCTGCCGGCCGCCATCGCCGTCCTCATCGCCGCGTTCTCCCTCGCGGCGGGACCGTCCGGGCTGATCTGCATCGCCGCACTCATCGCCGGGGCTCGGCCCGCCTTCCAGATCCTCGTGGCACGAGGACGCCGGGTCGGCTTCTTCTCCCAGATCGCGCCCATTCTCGCGGCGGGAACCGTGGTTCTCGTCGCGGTGTTCGCCGACCAGACACTCGCCACCGTCCTCGAATCGACTCGGGTGCGCACGGCAGTGGGCCCCAACCAGACGTGGTTCGAGGAACGCATTCGTTGGGACGCGCTGCTGTCGATCACCCCGGACGGTGCATTGAGCCGCCGATTCGGTGTCTTCGTGATGCTCCTGTGCGTCGTGCTCTGCGTCATGCTGATCCTCCGCAAGGGGAAGGTGCCCGGCACCGCCATCGGGCCGTCCAGGCGCATCCTCGGCATCGTCTTCGCGTCGCTGCTGCTCATGATCTTCACGCCGACGAAGTGGACCCACCACTTCGGCGTGTACGCGGGCCTCGCCGGTTCGGTCGCCGTTCTCGCCGCAGTCGGGGTGGGTGCCGCGAGTATCCGGTCCAGACGCAACAGAACCCTGTTCGCGGCCGGTGTGCTGTTCATTCTCGCCGTGGCCTTCACCGGTTCCAACGGCTGGTGGTACGTCTCGAGCTACGGCGTCCCGTGGTTCGACAAGCCGCCGACCGTCGCGGGCAAGGGCTTCGCCACCCTGTTCCTCGGGCTCACCGTCCTGACGCTGCTGCTCGCCGCCTGGTTCCACTTCCGCGAACCGTACGAGAAGAGCAAGCCACCGAACGGAAAGCGCGCACGGTTGCTGGCACCCTCACCGCTGACGATCGCCGCCGGCGCAGTGGTGCTCTTCGAGGTGCTCTCACTGGTGAAGGGCGCCCAGGCGCAGTACCCCGCGTACTCCATCGCGAAAGCCAACATCGACTCGCTGACCGGTAGTTGCGCGCTCGCGGACGAGGTTCTCGTCGAGACCGATCCCAACGCCGGCGTCCTGCCGCTGCGGACGCCGCCTGCCGACAGTTCCGGCGCGGGTGCATTCGGAGCGACCGAGTCCACCGGTTTCGAACCGAACGGGGTCGCCGACGACCTCACCGCGGACGCCGAGAAACTCGTCTCCGGCGGCGCCAACACCATCGACAAGGACACGGACACCGACGAGACCACTCCGGGTACCAGGTCCGGTACCGGCGGCGGTTCCGCGGAGACCGTCGGTGTGAACGGCAGCAACGTCGCACTGCCGTTCGGCCTCGACCCCGCACAGGTCCCCGTCCTCGGCAGCCTCCAGGGCGGCAAGCAGAAGCCGGCCGACCTCACGACGGGGTGGTACGCGCTCCCCGAGCGCAGTGCCGACTCGCCCCTGCTGACCATCGCGGCCGCCGGCCGAATCCACTCGGTGGACGCGGACGGCATCGTCACCCCGGGTGGCCGCCTGCAGGTCGAGTACGGGCGCACCGAAGCCGACGGCAACGTCACGGTTCTCGGTGTCGCCGACCCCATCGACATCGGACCGTCACCGACGTGGCGCAACCTCCGGGTGCCGCTCGATCAACTGGCCGGCGACGCCGACTCGGTGCGCCTGGTGGCCGCGGACACCAGCCTCGACCCGGCCCAGTGGCTCGCCGTCACTCCCCCGCGGGTACCTCGAACAGAGACCTTGCAATCGGTTGTCGGGTCGCAGACGCCCGTTCTCCTCGACTGGGCCGTCGGCCTGGCCTTCCCGTGCCAACGCCCGTTCGATCACCGGTACGGCGTCGCCGAGGTGCCGGAATACCGAGTCCTTCCGGATCGGGGCGGAGCCGAGGCCACCAACGCATGGCAGGACCGCTTCGGCGGTGGGCCGCTCGGCTGGACCGGCCAGTTGCTGTCCTCGCGCACCCTCTCGACCTATCTGTCGAACGACTGGGACCGAGACTGGGGATCGCTCGAGCAGTTCGCCCCGCTGGACGAGGCGCCACCGGCCCGCGTGGACACGACGGAGGAGACTCGATCGGGCACTTGGACCCCGGGGCCGGTGCGCCTGCAGTAGGGAACCTTCGCCTGTGACGGTCGTCCTGCACCGCCCGAAATACCCGTTGACATACGATCGACAACCGTGCCCGACGTCGCAGCAGTTCCTGCCACCACATCCGACCCACACTCGGAGTATCGAAACGTTCGACTGATCGCGGTCGTGACCGGTTTGATCGGCTTTCTGCTCGCGCTCGCGACGCCGTTCATGCCGGTCACGCAGACGACTGCCACGGTGCAGTGGCCGCAGAACGGATCGGTCGGTGACCTCGAGTCGCCACTGATGTCGCAGGCTCCGGTCGACATCGAGGCGACGATCCCGTGCACCACGGTCGCCGACATGGACGAGCGTGGCGGAATCCTGCTCGCGACCGCGCCGCCGCAGGGTGAGGGCGCGGCACTGAATGCGCTGTTCGTGCGGGTTTCCGCCGACACGGTCGACGTCCTCGACCGAAACGTGACGATCGCGTCGGCCCCTCGTGACCAGGTTCAGTCCGGGCAGTGCTCGAACCTCGTCCTCAGCTCCGACATCGACCGCACGAGAGCCGAATTCACCGGCCTGGTGAACGACGAGGGCGCGCCCGTCGTCGGCGAGCTCGGTGGCGACCTCCGACCGCAGGTGGTCGGCATCTTCACCGATCTTCCAGAGGGCACCGCAACCGACGGACTGTCGTTCACCGTGGACGTCGACTCACGGTTCTCGTCCAGCCCCACGTTCGTCAAGACGGTGGCGATGATCGGCGCGGTCCTCTTCACCCTCATCGCCATGGCTGCACTCGGTCGTCTCGACGGCACCGACGGCCGCGGCCACCGCCGCTTCTTCCCCGCACACTGGACGAAGGTGACCGGGCTGGACGGCCTCATCGTGGGCACTCTGCTCGTCTGGCACTTCATCGGCGCGAACACCGCCGACGACGGCTACCTCCTCACCATGGCCCGAGTCTCCGACGGCGCCGGATACATGGCCAACTACTTCCGCTGGTTCGGTGTCCCCGAGGCGCCGTTCGGCTGGTACTACGACGTCCTCGCCGAAATGACCAAGATCTCCACGGCCAGCGTGTTCATGCGCCTCCCCGCGCTGATCGCCGGAATCCTGTGCTGGCTGGTGATCAGCCGTGAGGTCGCGCCGCGCCTCGGACGAGCGGTTCGGGGCAATCGCGTTGCGCTGTGGACCGGCGGACTGGTGTTCCTCGCCTTCTGGCTGCCCTACAACAACGGGCTTCGCCCCGAGCCCATCGTCGCGCTCGGCGCCCTGCTGACGTGGTGCTCCATCGAGCGCGCGATTGCGACAGGCAGGTTGTTGCCGGCCGCCGCGGCGGTGCTCATCGGTGCGTTCACACTTGCGGCGGCGCCGACCGGCCTCATGTGTATCGCCGCGTTGCTCGCGGGCGCCAGGCCTCTCGTCCACATCGTCGTCAAACGACACCGTCTCGTCGGGACGTGGCCGCTGATCGCGCCGATCCTCGCGGCGGGAGCCTTGGTTCTCGTAGTCGTGTTCGCGGACCAGACGTTGGCATCCGTGATGGAAGCGACCCGGGTCCGCACCCTGATCGGCCCCAATCTCGAGTGGTACAAGGACTTCCTGCGGTACTACTACCTCTTCGTCCCCACCGTCGACGGCTCCGTCGCCCGGCGCTTCGCGTTCCTGACGATGATCCTGTGCCTCTTCACGACACTGTTCGTGCTGTTGCGGCGCAAGAAGATTCCCGGCGCCGGAATCGGGCCTTCGTGGCGCCTGCTCGGCGTCGTGTTCGGAACCATCTTCTTCATGATGTTCAACCCCACCAAGTGGACTCACCACTTCGGTGCGTACGCAGGCATCGCCGGTTCGCTTGCCGCACTGACTGCCGTGGCGGTGTCCGCTTCGGCACTTCGTTCGCGGCGTAACCGCACGATCTTCCTCGCCGGCCTGCTCCTGATGCTGGCGCTGACGTTCGCGGGTATCAACGGCTACTGGTACGTGTCGAGCTACGGAGTGCCGTGGTTCGACAAGACCATCTCGCTCGGTGGCCGCGAATCCAACACGCTGTTCCTCGTCCTCTTCGGACTCGCTGTCGCGCTCGGTGCGTGGCAGTACATGCGTGAGGGTTATGCGCCGTCGCCGCCGAAGTCGAACACCCAGAAGGGCAGGCGAATCCGCAAGTTCGCTGCCGCTCCGCTCACGGTGATAGCCGGATTGATGGTCCTGCTCGAGGTGGCGTCGCTCGCCAAGGGCGCCGTCTCGCAGTACCCGGCGTATTCGTTGGCGCGCTCCAACATTCAATCGCTGGCCGGGGAAACCTGTGGGCTGGCGAAGGACGTACTCGTCGAGTCCGACACCAACTCCGGCAACCTCGCGCCGGTACCGGAGCCCGGCCAGGTCCTGACCAATCCGAACGATCCACTCGGTGGCGACAGTCCACGTGGCTTCTCACCCAACGGAATCCCCACCGACCTCACCGCCGACTTCGTCGAGGTGAAACAGGGAATGGGCAACACCGACAATCAGAGCGTCGGGCCCACCTTCGAGACGGGTTCCAGCGCCGGTACGAGTGGCGGCACAGGTGCTGTCGGCGCCAACGGCAGCAGCGCGAAACTTCCATTCGGGCTCGATCCCGAGATCACGCCGGTCATGGGCAGCTATCAGGAGGGTGTGCAGGAACCCGCTACTCTGACCTCGAGCTGGTACGCCTTGCCGGAGCGTAGCGAGGACGCACCACTGGTGATCGTCTCCGCGGCCGGTCGCATCTGGTCCGTCGACATCAGCGGGGCCGTCACCTACGGACAGTCCCTGGTGCTGGAATACGGCAAGCGCCAACCGGACGGCACCGTGGTCTCGCAAGGCACCTACCTGCCCAAGGACGTCGGGCCCGCGCCGTCGTGGCGCAACCTGCGCATTCCGATCGACGAACTCGCACCCGACACGGACACCGTGCGTATCGTCGCCAACGACCCGAACCTGACTGGCGACCAGTGGTTCGCGTTCACTCCCCCGCGCGTCCCACAGATGCAGGATCTCGACACCGTGGTCGGGCGCGAGCAGCCCGTGCTGCTGGACTGGGCTGTAGGACTGCAGTTCCCGTGCCAGCGTCCGTTCTCACACGAGTACGGCGTGGCAGAGATGCCCAACTACCGGATCCTCCCGGACCGGCCGCTCGCCATCAGCTCTACCGACACCTGGCAGGCCGCCGAAAACGGTGGCCCACTCGGCTTCACCGAGTCGATGGCCGGCGCCACCACCATCCCCACCTATCTGCGCGACGACTGGGGTCGTGACTGGGGATCACTCGAGAAGTACGACAGGCACTACCCCGACGCAACCCCGGCAACCGTCGAGACAGCCGAAGAAACCCGTTGGGGCTGGTGGAAACCCGGGACCCTGCGCGTCTACTAGCCTCCCCCTCCCCCGACCAATGTCACACACGTTCAGCTCACGCGAACCGGTGTGACATTGGTCGGGGTGGGTTAGTGGGCACCGATCAGGTGAACAGCCGGACGCGGGCGTGACACGGCCAGCTCCCAACCCGCACGAAGGTCCGCCAGGACCGTCGCCGGTTCCGAGCGCAGCTGCTTGGGCAGGTGCGTGACCACCACGATTCCGGCGCGCTGCATGCGCGCCCGCCGAACTATCGTCGCCTCGTGTTGCTGCGCCGACAGGTGATAGCGAAGCGAATCGATCTCCCACGCCATCGCAACGCCGTCCAGCCAACCGTCGGGCCGAGCTATCCACTTTCCGTCCACCGCGATATCCCGGTTGTGAATCATCGGGGGCAACCCGCTCGTCGCGTACAGCTTCTGTGCCTGCACCTCCGCGACGGAATGCGCGTCGTCCGTCAGTTCCCTCAGCACGGCGCGTGGAACGCGGCTGCCTCGGTCGCTGCCCGCCGACAGTTCTCCGACCAGTTCGCTCACGGTCACGTCGCCGCGTTGTAGTGCCTCGGTGAGCAGGGCCCGGCAGGTGTTCGCGTTCGACATGCGCCGCGACGCATCCAGCAGACATCGGGCCACCGGCGCCGTACGCAGGGTGCCCGCGCCGTACTGCCTCTGGCTGACGCCATGTGCGTTCGACGGTCACGTACGAGACGTCACGACGATGCTGCGTCGACGGAACCAGCAGCAACACCTGATTAATCGACGATGCCGCCGGATACCCCAGCGCCGCAAGCCCGGCATGACCCGACAGCAAAGCGTGTGGCCCGCCATATTCGAGAGCTGCGACCACCCGCTGATTCCAGGACGGCGGACCGTTGTGGAGTAGAACGACCCCCGGCAACATCCGCTGCCACGGCCCGCCCGGCCGGCAACGAGAGGACACCGTGGCCCGGCCGATCTCGAACTGCTCGAGCGCAGCCGACCGCACTACGCCATCACAGCTTGCAGCAACAATTTCGTGGTGGTTCTCCACCCAGGTTCCCCGCAACATGGGGTCAGGATGCAGTACCTACTCGGACAGAAGCGGACCAATATGGCCGGCAGAACCCGCCAGTGGACAACCCTCTGCCTGTGGACAACCGCGCGAAACTACCCCACCACCCCCGACCAATGTCACACCGGTTCGCGTCAGCTGAACCGGTGTGACATTGGTCGGAAAGGGGGGAGGGAAAAATCAGAGCGGGAGAAGGTGATGCTTGCGCGGGTTGCGCTCGACCTTCTTGTCACGCAACAGCGTCAGTGCCTTGCGGATCTCGAGGCGGGTGGTCGACGGTTCGATCACCGCGTCGATGTAGCCGCGTTCGGCTGCGATGTACGGCGTGGCGATGTTCTCGTTGTAGAAGTTCACCAGCTCGCGGCGGACAGCATCCGCGTTGTCACCTGCGGCCTCGATCTGCCTGCGGCCCATGATGTTCACGGCGCCCTCGGCACCCATGACGGCGATACGGGCGGTCGGCCACGCGAGATTGATGTCCGCGCCCAACTGCTTGGAACCCATCACGGCCCAGCCGCCGCCGTACGCCTTACGAATCACGACGGTGACCTTGGGAACAGTGGCCTCGACGAATGCGAAGAGGAAGCGGCCACCGCGTTTGATGACGCCGACCTTCTCCTGCTCGAGCCCTGGAAGGAAGCCGGGGGTGTCTACGACGAACACCAGCGGGATGTCGAATGCGTCGCACAGGCGCACGAAATGCGCAGCCTTGTCCGAACTGGCGGCATCCAGCGCTCCGGACAGGAACATGGGCTGGTTGGCCACCACTCCGACCGAGCGTCCGTCGACACGTGAGAATCCGGTGATGATGTTGGGCGCGACCAGAGCACCGACCTCGTGGAACGTTCCGTCGTCGAAGATCCCGAGCAGGATGTCGTGCATGTCGTAGCCGGCGTTGTCGGCATTGGGCATGAACGAATCGAGTGCGCGGTCGCTGTCGGTGATCTCGGGTTCGAGTCCGGGATTGACGATCGGCGCCAACTCGTGACAGGTCGACGGGAGAAAGCTCAAGTACTCACGAACCCACTCGAAGGCAGCCTTCTCGTCGGGCGCAACGTGGTGAATGTTGCCGTACTGGGCCTGGTTTCGGGCCCCGCCCAGCTCGTCGAGACTGACGTCCTCGCCGGTGACGGACTTGATGATGTCCGGCCCGGTGACGAACATGTACGAATCGTCCGTGGCGACCACAATATCGGTGTTGATCGGCGCGTACACGGCGCCACCGGCGTTCTTGCCGAGCACCATCGAGACCTGCGGGCACATCCCGGACAACGGTTCCTGACGGCGACCGAGCTCCGCGTACCAGGCGAGCGACGTCACCGCGTCCTGCACACGGGCACCAGCCGATTCGTTGATGCCGACGCACGGGCAGCCGTTCTTCGCGGCGAACTCCATGATCGCTGCGACCTTGCGGCCGAACATCTCTCCAGCCGCGCCACCGAACACCGTCTGGTCGTGGGCGAACACTGCGACCGGTCGGCCGTTCACGCGACCGTGCCCGGTGACGACGCCGTCGCCGTACGGATTCGAGGCGTCACCCTGCATCTTCGCGAGCTTGCCGGTCTCGATGAAGCTACCTTCGTCGAACAACATGTCGATCCGCTCACGCGGCGACGGCATACCCTTCGCCTTGCGCTTGGCGAGGGCACGCTCCGAACCGGGCACTTCAGCCGAATCGAGCTTTTCGCGTAGCTCGGCCAGCTTCTCTGCCGTCGTCGATGTTGTCACTCGGTCGCTCCTGTTCCCGCGGGATCGATGGCCGCGAGCTTCTTGGTGAGATCCGCACCGATCTTGGAGATGTACGGCTCGTCGACGATCTGGATGTGATCGCCTCCGATATGGATGATCTCGAGGTTCTCGACCGCGTCACCCCAGCCGCCGTCGGGCTTGCGCGTCTTGAACGCAGGCTCGAGTGCGATGGCATCGTCGTGGTACTTGTCGGCCAGGTAGAGAACGACGTCGCCGTCGTACTGCTCCGCCTTGGCCGTGAGCAGCGCGCGGTTGTCGAGGTACGACGTCCGCTGATGCTCGATGATGCCACCGGGAATCTTTGCGCCACTGAGCTTGAGGAGCTCGCCGAGGATCTTGATCTGTTCCTCGTCGGTCTTCGCGGCCGCAAGCTTGTCGTATGGCAGTGGGTAGTCGACGTTGTACGTCTTCTTCGCGAACGCCGCGTACCGCTGCCAGCGCTTCTTGTTCTCCTCCGGAGTCTCTTCCATGTCTTCACCGGCCATCACGGTGTCGATCAGGCCGACGACGCGAACGTCCGCGCCGGACTCGCGCAGCAGCTTGCCGACCGCGTACGCCAGCACGCCACCGAGCGACCAGCCGTACAGCACGTACGGGCCGTCGCCTTGGATCTCACGCACGAGCGGCAGGTACTCGGCCGCGCGCGTCTCGATCGGGCCTTCCGTCCGCTCGAGGCCGAACATCGGCGTGCCCTTGGGCAGACGACGCAGCAACGGCTCGTACGCCACGGTGGAACCGCCGGCTGGGTGGAACACGAACACCGGTGTGGCCGTGGAACCTTCCGGGCGCGGCGACAGCGTGCGGACCAGTCCGTCGATCTTTCCGCCGTCTTCGAGGAATCCGCGCACCACGTTGGCGAGTTCTTCGACAGTGGTGGAATCGAGGACGTCGTCGAAGGTCACGTCACCGCCCGAACGCTCGGACAGACGAGCGGACAACTTCTCCGCCACCTCGTCCGTGAGGATCGGGAGAGTGTTGAAGATGCCCTTCGCGGACGATCCGGTGACGACCGCCCAGGTCGCGAAGGTCAGTCGTTCTGCGGCGTCGCGCGGTGGGACGTCGTCTTCGCCGACCTCCGGGATCACGGTCTCCTCTTCGGGAACCGTCACCTCGTCCTGCGCTGCAGGCTCGGTGGACGCCTCGGTCTCCGTGACGCCGGCTGCCCCCGTGGCGCCCGCTGCTTCGGCTGCCTCTTCTGCTTCCTTCTCCGCCTTCTGCTTGTCGGCGAGCGCCTGCACCTCTTCGCGATTCTCGATCGCGTAGCGCAGGTACTTGCCCACCTCGAGGAGATTGGCGTCGCGCACGGCCTGCAGTTGCAGCTGAGGAATGTCGAACTCGTACTCCACGCGGTTCTTGATGCGCACTGCCATCAGCGAGTCGAGTCCCAGCTCGATCAGCGGGATCTCGGCGGGCAGATCCTCCGGCGCGTAGCCCATGGACTCCGCGACGATGAACGCCAGACGGTCGTCCATCGACTGCGACCCGTTCGGATCCCACCGGTCGCCGATGTCCTCGACGACCTCGGGCAACGTCTCGACCGGTCCGGTGCTCTGCTCGACGGCTGGCGCGGCGATCGGCGCGGTGACCGGCTCCGACAGCGCCTCACCGGACGTGACGACCGCGTCGAACAGCAGGGTGAAAGCCGACCCGTCCTTGGCGTGGACCTGGATCGATGCTCCACCCGGATGCGGATTGAGCGTGGTGGTCAGCGTGCCCGCGGTCGGTACCGCTGCGTGCGGAATCGACGCGGTGAGGGTGACGTCCGACAGCACCTGGGACGCCGCAGCCGTGACGAGCGCCGGCAACTCGGTGATGTTGCCCGCCTGCACCTCCCACACGTGGCGACCGTCGGGTAGTGCAACGTGCGAACCGGGGGCCCGCGTGTTGCCGCTCGAGTTGATCCGATTGTCGAGCCAGTAGCGCTTGCGAGTCCATGCGGTACGCGGAACGTCCGCGTACTCGCCCTCGGGTAGCAGCGAATTCAGGTCGACGGCATGACCGTGTACGTACAGCTGGGCCAGGGCCGCGAGCACGCCGAGCGGCTCGTCTTCCTTGCGCTTGAGTGTCTGGATGAGCTGAACGTCGTGGAGTCCGGCGTCGAATGCGGTGGCGGCCACCGACATGAGCGCGACCGGGTTGGGTGCGAGCTCGACGAACGTGGTGTGGCCGTTGCCGACAGCGAGCCGCACGGCCTGCGTGAAGTACACGCTGTGCCGCATGCCCTTCACCCAGTACGCCTCGTTGTGAACCGCATCGTGGCCCGCCCGGTAGTACGTCTCCTGATCGACCGACGAGTAGACGCCGCGCTTCAGCTTGGTCGGTTCGATTCCGGCGAGCTCGGCAGCGAACTCGCCGAGGATCGGATCGACCTGGGACGTGTGGCTCGCGCCCTTGGTCTGCAGGACGCGTGCCATCTTCTCTTCGCCCTCGGCGTGGGCGACGATGGCCTCGATGTCCGACTGCGGACCACCGATGACCGTGTGGGTCGGCGCCGCGTACACGCACACTTCGAGCTTCGGGTACTTGGGCAGTAGCGCTTCGATCTCCGTGGAGCTGTACTCGAGCAGCGCCATGAGTCGGATGTCGTCGCCCTGCAGCGTCGACTCGCCCTCGCCCATCAGACGCGAACGCGAGCAGATGACGCGGACCGCGTCCTCGAGCGACAGTCCACCCGACAGGTACGCGGCAGCCGCCTCGCCCATCGAGTGACCGACGACCGCTTCGGCATCGGCGCCGTGGTGGCGCAGCAGCGCGGCGAGACCGATCTGGATCGTGAAGATTCCGACCTGTGAGGTCTCGACGTCGTAGTCGATCGCGTCGTCGAGGAACTTCTCGCGCATCGAGTAGCCGGCCTCGTCCTCGATGAGCACGTCGACCTCGTCGATCGCCTTCGCGAAGACCTGGTTCTCCTGGTACAGCTGCTTGGCCATCTTGCGGTGCTGCGAACCGAAGCCCGACAGCACCCAGACCGCGCCCTTCGAGGACGGCGAATCGGCCGAGAAGACACCCTGGCCGGGCTTGCCGGCCGCGACGGCGCGCAGACCCGTGATGGCTTCCGCGCGTGTCTTGGCCAGGACCACGGCACGCGAACGCGCGTGGTTGCGCCGAGCGAGACTGCGGGCGACATCGGTGAGCGGAGTCTGGCTGCCCACCTCGGTCTCGAGCCAGTCCGCGAGGTCTGCGGCTGCCCTGCGACGGCGGGACGGCAGAGCGCCCGACACCGGGAGCACCACGGTCACGTCTTCGGCGGGAGCCTCGGCGACCGGAGCGGCGTCCTGCTCCTCCGACTCGGCGGGGACGTACTCGCGGACGACGACGTGCGCGTTGGTACCACCGAAACCGAAGCCCGACACACCGGCGACGGCCTTGCCCGTGTACCTGGGCCACTCGGTGACCCCCGAGATTACCTCGAGGTGCGCCTTGTCGAACGGGATGTACGGATTGGGGCCCGCGTAGTTGAGCGAGGCGGGGAGCTTGTTCTCCTGCATCGCCAGGACGACCTTGATGAGCCCGGCCGCGCCGGCCGCCGCCTCGAGGTGCCCGAAGTTGGTCTTCGCGCTGCCGAGCAACGCGGGCTTGTCTTCGTCGCGGCCACGGCCGACGACGCGCGCGAGAGCGTCCGCCTCGATCGGGTCACCGAGAATGGTGCCCGTTCCGTGCGCCTCGATGTAGTCGACGCCGGTGGGGACGATGCCCGCGTCACGGTAAGCGTGTCGCAGCACGTCCGCCTGAGCGTCCGGGTTGGGAGCAGCGAGTCCGTTGGAGCGTCCGTCCTGGTTGACAGCGCTGCCCGCAATCACTGCAAGCACCTTGTCGCCGTCCCGCTCGGCGTCCTCGAGACGCTTCAAGACGACGAGTCCGCCGCCCTCGGCACGAATCATGCCGTCCGCGTCGGAGGAGAACGCCTTGATGCGACCGTTCGGGGCCATCACGCCGAGCTGATCGAATCCGAGGGTGGCCGCCGGGGCCACCAGCATGTTGACGCCACCGGCCAGCGCGACGTTCGACTCGCCGGAGCGCAACGAACGGGCAGCCTGGTGAACGGCGACGAGCGACGACGAGCACGCAGTGTCCACCGCAATCGAGGGGCCACGGAAGTCGTAGAAGTACGACACGCGGTTCGCGACGATGGAAGTGGACGTACCGGTCAGCGCGTAGGGGTGCGCCGTGACCGGGTCGCTGACCGCCAGCAACTGATAATCGTTGGCCGAACTTCCGACGAAGACGCCGACCTGTTCGCCCTTGAGCTGGTTCGCGGGAATGCGAGCGTGTTCGAGCGCCTCCCACGTCAGCTCCATCGCGAGCCGCTGCTGCGGATCGACGTTCGCGACCTCGAGCGGCGACATGGCGAAGAACTCGGCGTCGAAACCTGCGACGTCGTCGAGGTAGCCGCCCTGTGTGTTGGCCTTCTCGACGGCCGCCTTGATGGCCGGGTCGGAGGTGAACTCCTCCCAGCGGCCTTCGGGGAGTTCCGAGATGCCGTCGCGGCCCTCGATCAGCTGCTCCCACATCTGGGCGGGAGTGACCCCCGAGCCGGGGAAGCGTGATGCCATGCCGACGATCGCGATGTCGTGCGAATCCGACACCGCGCCGGACGTGTAGAAAGCCTCGTCCCCCGCGCTGTCGGGCAGCTCGGGTTCGCCCTCGATGATGCGGGTGGCCAGCGACGCGATGGTCGGATGCTGGTACGCGACCGTGGCGGTGAGGGTGACCCCCACCAGTTCCTCGATCTCACCACTGAGTGCCACGGCATCCCGCGACGAGAGCCCGAACTCTTCCATCGGACGATCGTCGGTGATTGCGGTGACCGGCTGACCGGTCGCGTCGGCAATCCATCCGCGCAACCAGTCACGCAGCTGCGCGACGGTCATATCCCCCGTCGCGGCATCAGAAGCGGTCCGGTCGTCAACATTTTCAGCCATCAATACACCAAGCTACCCGTCATGGAGGACTATTCGGACACGCTGTCGGGGAACGCCGTCTGCGTGTGTCCGCCACGCAGAGTCCCCTCGATGTAGGCCGCCCGGCAGGCACGGTGAGCGATCTTGCCGCTCGACGTACGCGGGATCGAGCCGGCGGGGACCAGAAGGACGTCGCGAGCCGTCACACCGTGGCGGACCGAAATGGCACCGCGCACCGTGTCGGCGATCGGCTGCGGATCTGCCTTGCCGGCACCCGGCGCACGCTCGGCGACGAGGACCAGCTGCTCGGAGGAATCGTCCGCGTCGAACGACAGGCCCGAATGGGTGTTCTCGAAGACCACCGGCGGTAGCTGGTTGGCCGGCACCGAGAACGCCGCCACGAATCCGGGACGCAGCGCGTCGCTGGCTTCCTGAGCCGAAGCCTCGAGATCCTGCGGGTAGTGATTGCGCCCGTCGACGATGACGAGGTCCTTCACGCGACCGGTGATGTAGAGCTCGCCGTCGACGTACACGCCGTAGTCGCCGGTACGCATCCAGTTCGCGTCCTCGGCCGTTCCCTCGGCATGGCTGTCCTTGGAAAGCGGGGTCGCGAGCTTGTTGTGGAACGTCGCCTCGGTCTCGTCCTTGCGACCCCAGTAGCCGATACCGATGTTCTTGCCGTGCAGCCAGATCTCGCCGACCTCGTTGTCGGGACGCTCGGTGCGGGTCTCGGGGTCGACGATGGTCGCCCACTGGCTCCGCGCGACGTAACCGCAGGCGACCTGCGGGATCGCATGCTCTGCGTCCTTGTCGACCTTGACGACGCGACCGGCGTTCAGCTCGTTTCGGTCCACGTAGATGACGCGGGCTTCGTCGGAGTGCTTGGTCGCGGAGACGAACAGCGTGGCCTCGGCCATGCCGTAGCAGGGCTTGATCGCCGTCTTGGGCAGTCCGTACGGCGCGAAGGCCTCGTTGAACTTGCGCATCGACGAGGTGGTGACCGGCTCGCTGCCGTTGATGAGGCCGATGACGTTGCTCAGATCGAGCGTCTCGCCGTTCTTGGGCAGGCCACGCGCCGCGGCATGCTCGAACGCGAAGTTGGGGGCAGCGGCGAACGTGCCTGCACCGTCGGAGACGGCGGCCAGTTCCTTGATCCACCGGTAGGGCCGCTGCACGAACGCGCGCGGACTCATGATGGTGATGTACTTGCCGCCGAGCGCGGGCAGGATCACCGTGAGCAGGCCCATGTCGTGGAACAGCGGGAGCCAGGTGACGCCGCGCGAGTTCTCGTTCAGCTCGATCGAGTCGACCATCTGCAGAACATTGGTACCCACGGCGCGGTGGGTGATCTCCACGCCTGCGGGGGTGCGGGTGGAACCCGACGTGTACTGCAGGTACGCGATGTCGTCGAGATCGGTGGGCGGACGGGTCCACGTCTCGCCGACGCTGTCCGGGATGGCGTCGACGGCGATCACACGCGGACGCTCGGCTGCGGGCAGGGCGCGGAAGAACTGGCGAACACCCGCCGCGGACGAGGTCGCCGTGAGGATCGCCGTGGGCTTGCAGTCCCCGAGAACCGCGTGCAGACGATCGCCGTGACCGGGCTCGTCCGGATCGAACAGCGGCACGGAGATGGTTCCGGCGAAGATGGCGGCGAAGAAGGAGATGACGTAGTCGAGACCCTGCGGCGCGAGAATGGCGACCCGATCGCCGGGCTCTGTGACCTGCTGGAGACGAGCCGCGACAGCGCGCAGACGGTAGCCGAACTGCTCCCAGTTGAGCTCGTGCGCCTCGCCGTCACGCTCACGCGAGTAGTCGATGTAGCGGTACGCCAGTTCGTCCGCGTTCTCGCGGGTGTGGCGCTCGACGTAGTCCACCAGGGTATTTCCCGGTGTGAGCCGAATTTGGCCCGTCTCGTCGATGAAATCGTCGAACTTCGCGTTCATTCCTTCTCCTCCGAAGCGATCACACAAGCACACACCGTGGTGTCTGCCTCGCGCCCCTGACTTCCTTCGCTGAATCGGATCTTGTCAATCAATCAACTATGGGCTCCGTGCCGACAGCACACGTGCCCCGAACCGAACTATCGGTTCGAAACCCCCGATATGTTACAGATCCGCATCGGTCACTATTCGCCGGACAGTTGAGAGATGATCGGCGCGAAGGCGTCCATCTGGGTCGGGAACACACCCACGTACGACATGGACGTCTTCTCCCGCACCATCCGAATCTGGTCGGCGATCTCCTCGAAGGAGCCGATGGCCAGGTACGGGGAGTTGAGAATTTCGTCGACCGACAACTTCACGTCCGCCTCGATGTTGGGCGGGAACCCCTGATCGATCGCGCCGAGCGCCATCTCTGCAGTCTGCTCACGGTCGTCGGTGATGACGATGGTGGTGATCGTCCAGTTGAGTTCGATGTCGTCGAACCGGTCACCCGCTGCTTCGCGGATCCGGTCGACGCGCTCCATCGTCTTCTCGAGGGTGATACCCGACAGCAGCAGCTTGCCTTCCTTGCTCGTCGGGGTCGCCACCGAAATGATGTCGGCGTACTTGGCCGCGAGAGCCAGCATCTTGGGGCCGCCGCCGCCGACGGCGATGGGCGGACGCGGGCCCTGACGCGGGCGCGGGCTGCCGGTGAGTCCCTTGATCTGGTAGTACTCGCCGTCGAAGTTGCACTCCTGACCGCGCAGCAAGGTGTCGAGGATCTGGAGAGACTCCTCGAGCTTGGCGATCCGAACGCCGGGACGCTCGTAGTCGATGCCGCCCTTGTCGAACTCTTCCTTCATCCAGCCCGCGCCGATGCCGAGCTCGAGACGCCCGCCGGACAGTACGTCGATCGTGGCGGCATCCTTGGCCAGGATGGCCGGGTGCCGGAAGCCGTTGGCCAGAACCGCCGTCCCGAGACGAATCTTGTCCGTGGCGACAGCGAGTGCGCCGAGCGCCGCGATCGGGCCGACCTGGTTGCCGAGGTGATCCGGAATCATGAAGCTGTCGAAGCCGAGTTCCTCGGCCTTCTGTGCGAGCTTGACGAACCGGCGTGCTCCGCCTTCGTCGGCGTTGCCCTCTCCACCGGCTGCGAATCGGAACTTGCGCAGCGAACTGCCCTCGGCGGAACTCATATGTATTGCTTCTCCTGTGGTGACGGCGCCCGGTTTACCGAATCGCACTCTACAAGGGACGGAGAACGCACTCTACCGGCGAGTAGTGGCGACGAGCACACCTTTGGAGCATCTCACAAATACAGTTTGTGGCTATCACTCATGTGGGGGCGTCGGAGCAGCCTCGATCTTCTCGCTCGCCCAGTTCGTGATCCACTGCGTCGAAGTGGTCCCCGACTCGTCGACGACGTAGCTGTTGTACATCGCGTGCACCGGGTTGTTGAAGTACTCGAGCAGCCGTGACGCACTCGCCAGCCAGTTCCCCGGCTTGAACGCTCCGGGCGGGGCATCGCAGATTCCGTCCGAGGGCGCGCAGATCTCGACGGCGCGATCTCCGAGTTCACCGAACCCGCCTTCACGCGGACCGGTCATCGAGATGCCGGGAACCTTCAGGCCGGCGAGCGACAGCTCGGCGCCCACTCCCGCGACCGGCTGACCAACGTTGGTAGCCGCAGCCGGATCACGACGGCCGTCCGCGATGAGACCGACACCGAGCACCTGGTCTGCGGGCACCGGGCCGTCGCCAGCGCCGATGGAGGCGGCGATGTCTCCGGCGATGACGGCACCCTGCGAGAAGCCGACGAGCAGGTAGTTGGTCAGCGGGCACTCCTCGTGCCTACTGGCGAGCAGGTCCGTGGCGCGCTGCGTCCCCTCGCCACGACTGTTGTTGTACGACTCCTGCCCGTCCGGCGGTATGGCGACCGGGTTCGAGAACTGGGCGACGTACGGAACCGTGTAGACATCGGCACGCGACGGATCGAACTGCGCCTGCAACGGCTGAGTGATGTTCAGCATCAGCGATGCCGGGTTCGCGGTCGGGTTGTACGGGTCGTCCGTCGACGAGGACTCCCAGGTCCCCGGAACGGACAGGACCTGCACGTCCGGGCAACTCGCGGGTTGCGCCGAGGGACGTTCGGGTCCGGGCGGGGTGGGCGTGATCTTGGTGCCACGACCGGCCAGGATGTACCAGAGCACGATCGCGATCAGTACCAGCACAAGGAAGATCGCCACGGCGATCACCAGCTTGCGCAGGATTCCGCCTCGCTTCTTACGCGTTCCGCGCCCGGACCACGACATCGTCTACCGCCTACTTGCAGTACACCGCGTCGGCGGCATCGATGTAGGTCTGGGCCTGC
Organism: Rhodococcus huquni; assembly: GCF_055231055.1. Taxonomy (NCBI): domain Bacteria; kingdom Bacillati; phylum Actinomycetota; class Actinomycetes; order Mycobacteriales; family Nocardiaceae; genus Rhodococcus; species Rhodococcus huquni. The sequence continues at coordinate 544,168 of NZ_JBUYWE010000002.1, read as the reverse complement.
GCGGCGGCGTCCACCGTCGACAACTCCTTGCCCGCTGCGGCAGCGTCGCTGCCGACCATCGGGGTCAGGAACACGAGGGTCTCGGCGTCGGGCTTGCCCTGCTCCTTCGAGGCGCAGATGAAGTCACCGGCGCTCAGTGCGATGGCACCGTCACCGGCGGGCGTGATGCCCCGGTTCCCGAGCTCGTCGAGGAACTTCTGCCCCTCTGCACTGACCGGCACCTCGGTGGGGCCGGGGAAGTCGCTCGGCTGTTCTTCCGGGGTCTCCGGTGGCGCCGTGGCTGCTTCACCGGGGCTCGTGACGGGGGACGACGACTTCTCTTCGGCCTTGGACGAAGGAGCGGCGCTCGACGAAGCCTCTGCTGCGGACGTCGTGGGCTCGGGGGTGGACGACGCGGTGGAGTCGTCGCTTCCACACGCAACCAACGACCCTCCCACCGCAGCGGTGAGAGCACCCACGGCGAGTGCGCGGGTGAAGGTCTTGCGGGTGCGAGAGAACTGCGGCATGAATTTCCGTCCTTGCGTCCAAGTCGTTGTCGATCAACAGGATACAGACGCAGTGCGGGCGGCAGCCTTTACGCTGCCGCCCGCACTGCTCGGTTCGAAACTAGTGAACCTCTGCCTTGTCGCCCATCACAGTGATGTACCCGAACTGGAAGTTCTGTTGCACACCGCCCGGGATGGCGAACTTGTCGCTGATCGGGTATCCGATCCGTCCCGCCTCGTAGCCGACGCTCTTCCAGGCGTCGAAGATCGGGCCGTTCTCGATCGCCCACGATCCGGAGAGCGGGCTCCAGTAGATGTTGCCGCCGTCGAACTCGTTGAACCGGCCCATGTCACGGACGGGGATCTCACTCGTCTTCGGGAAGCCGAGCCATCCGCCCTCGTAACCGAGTTCGGCGTACTTGCCCATGATCATTCCCTGCACCGCGTGGGTGCCGTTCTCGGGACTGAAGTACATGGCGCCGATCTCGAAGCCCTGAACCGCGCCCGGCTTGTCCGGGGTGGCGGCCTCGTCGGCGACGGGGTAGCCGAGCGGTCCGGCTTCCCAGCCCTGACGCGCCCACTCGTCACGGATCGCACCGCGAATCGCGTGGCCGCCCGTCTGCGGCGTCCAGTAGATCGAGCCGTGCTCGAAGTGGTTGAAACGGCCACGTCCGTCCGGGGTACCCAGCTCGGGGGTGGACGGGAAACCGAGCGGCCCGGCAGGCCCGCCTGCGGCCTGGTACGCGCCACCGACTCGTCCGGCCACCGGCTGAGTCTTGCCGTCCTTGGTGAAGATGCGGCCGAACCGGAAGTCCTGCACCGTGCCGCCGGCGACGTTGTATTCGCCAGTGACACAGTCACCGATCCACTGGTTCGCACCCGCGACGTCACCGATCGGACCGCCCACGTTGCACGCCGGCTTGTCGACCTCCACGCCCAGAGTGTTGGCCAGCTGGGGCCACAGCTGATGCAACTCGAACTGCCAGTACGGCCACGAGTGCGTTCCCGACGGGCGGTAGTTGACCTGTGCGGGGATACCCAGCTTGTTGATCTTGGTCGCGAAGGCCTGCGACGTGAGGCGCGAAAGGATCTCGAGGCCCATGCCCGCGTAGTTGGTACTCACACCCGGAATACCGGAGGGCTGATCGTACGGACCTGTGGTTCCGCTACCGCTCGAGATGTAGAGGCTGACGCCCTTGAGATGCTCGGCGAGCAGGTACGGATCGTGTTCTTCCCAGGCCGGGCTCGACGGCGGTCCCCACATGGCACCCGAATCGAATCCGCCAGCGTCCATCATCGCGTACTGGACGGCCTGCGGCATTCCGAGAGACGTGGTGGTCAGCATGCCGGACAGCGAGCCTGCGAACTTGAAGAAGCCCTCGTTCCTGGCGGCGAGGAACATGGCGGCGGTGCCACCCATCGAGAGGCCGACGACCCCGCGCTCCTTGGTGCTGCGCCAGTCGCTTTCGAGAATGGGGGGAAGTTCCTTCGTCAGGAACGTTTCCCACTGGTAGTTCTGGCCGTTGTCCTGGTCGACCCAGTCCGAGTAGAAGCTGGACTGTCCACCCACGGGGAGCACGACGTTGACGTTCTTGTCGGCGAAGAAAGCTTCCGCGTCGGTCTCGAGCGTCCAGCCGCTCTGGTCGTCCTGCGCACGCAGACCGTCGAGCATGAACACGGACGGGAATTTCGCGTCCGGCTTCGCATTCCAGTCCCGCGCCAACAGCATCTGGACCTGGATCGGCACGCCCATCGACGGCGAGTTGATCCACAGCGCGACTCGGCGGTCGGACAACCAATCGATGTGATGGATGCTCACACCGGCCGGCGCCTGCACTGCGGCCGGGGCCGCGTGGGCCGCCGGAACGGCCGAAGCGGTGGCGGTCGACGTGAGGCCGACCGCCACCGGAAGCACCAGCACAGCTGCGAGAGAGGCGAGTGCCCGACTTCGAAGGTGCCGCATCAAATTTCCACTCTCTTTCTGCACACGGCGGTCGCAGGAGCGCGACCAGCGCGTAGAGGTCGTCGAATACTCGACCGAGACCTCACGTTCGGGTTCTTTTTACACGCAAAAGCCCGCAGAGTGGAGTTGCCGCGCTGTTACTACTGATGCATTTGTTGTGAAACGTCCCTAGCCGATGGTGTTGCCGAGATCGCCGGCCAGCTCGTGGATCTGCTGCTCCCAGTAGCGCCAGGTGTGAATACCGCGCGCCGGGAAGTTGTAGGTGACGTTCTTCGCGCCGATCGCCGCCATCTTCACCTGGAACGCGCGAGAGTTCGCGAGAGCCATGGTCTCGAGGCCGGCACCGGTGCTGGCGTTGAAGACGTCGAGTGCACTCTTCGGTGCAGCGCCACCCTTGGCCGGGATACCGCTCGCGGCCGAGACGAACACGCGGGTGCCGTTGTCGCGAAGACGATTGGCGAACACGAACGGGTCGTTGCGCAGCCACGCCGGGTTCCACGGCGGGCCCCACATCGCGTCGACGTTGTAGCCGCCGGCATCGAGCATCGCGACACGGATGGCTTCACGCATGCCGGGAGCCGAGATGTTCAGGTAGCCCGACAGCGAACCGGCGTAGTTGAACTGGTCCGGGTGGTACGCCGCCAGCGTCAGAGCCGCGCTGCCGCCCATCGACAGACCGATGATGCCGTTGTTGGTCTGCGAGAAGCCCAGCTCGTTGCCGAGGGCATTGGGAAGGTTCTCGGTGAGGAACGTCTCCCAGGTGTAGGCACGGTCCTGCTTGTTGAACGTCGACTTGGCAACCCAGTCGGAGTAGAAGCTGGACTGGCCACCGACCGGCTGGACGACGTTGATGTTCTGACCGGCGAGGAACGGGCCTGCGTCGGTGTTGATCTCCCAGCCGCTCAGGTCGTCCTGCGCACGCAGACCGTCGAGCAGGTAGACGACCCGATCGGTGTTTCCGTCGGCAGCGCGCCAGATGCGGCTCTTGACGGGCCCCATGTCGGAATCGACCCAGAAGTCCTGGGCAGCCGGATCGAAGGCTGCGGACGCCGTGGCGCCGCCTCCGATGAGCGTGACACCGAGTGGCATCGCGACGGCCACTGCGACGGCGGCTGCGACTCGTCTGAGCCATCCGCCTGTTCTTGTGGAACCCCCAACTCGCATGTGAATCCTTGTCTTCCCGCTAGGTCGGTCTGCCGCGGCGAGCGGCGTTACTGGGCATACTCCGGACGCGCCCGCGGGCGCAAGAAATTCTCAGTACAGACGCCACCCGCGCAGCCAGGCTGCGCGGGTGGCGTCTTGACGGGGTTACCTTACCGACTGTTCAGTTCATTGCAATCCCAGGTGTCCAGAATGTGGTGTCCAGATTGTGGGGATTCACCACGCGTTCAAGGAATCCAGGATTTGCGGGCGTGCCTTCCACAGCTCGTCCTGCCAGTAGCTCCATGAATGCGTGCCCTGACCCGGGAAGTCGAAGTTGGCCTGAATGCCCAGCGTGGCAAGGCGAACCTGGAACGCACGGGTGTTTGCCAGGGCCAGCGCCTCGAGCCCCATGCCGTTGGCGGTGTTGTAGTAGTCGATCAACGACGACGGATTGTCGTGCGGACCCGGAAGACCACTGGCCGCCGAGATGAACATCGGCAGACCCTGCAATCGGGGTGCGAACACGAACGGGTCGTTGCGCAGCCACGCCGGGTTCCACGGCGGGCCCCACATCGCGTCGACGTTGTAGCGACCGGCGTCGAGCATCGCGATACGAATGGCTTCACGCATGCCGGGAGCCGAGATGTTCAGGTAGCCCGACAGCGAACCGGCGAACTTGAACTGATCGCGGTGGTAGGCCGCGAGCGTCAGGGCTGCGCTGCCACCCATCGACAGACCGAGCACGGCGTTGTTGTCACGTGCCACACCGAAGCCGGCCAAGTAGTCCGGAAGCTCCTGCGTCAGGAACGTCTCCCACTTGTAGGTGATGTCCTGGCCGTTGAAATTGCTCGGTGAGTACCAGTCGCTGTAGAAGCTCGACTCACCGCCGACGGGCATGACGAGGGTGACGTTGTCGCCGCCGTACTGCTGCTGAGCATTGGTCTCGAAGGACCACGCGTTGGCGTCGTTACGAGCCCGCAGGCCGTCGAGGAGGTAGAGCGCCGCGTTGCCGCCACGCGCTGCCCACTGAACCTGAACCTTGATGTTGCCCATCGAGGAAGGAACCCACAGTTCCTGGTAGCCACCCGCAGGGGCCGTGTGCGCAGGTGCGGCTGTCGCCGCAGCGCCGCCCGCGATGCCACCGACAACGGGAAGGACGAGTGCCGCAGCACCGACACCGATCAACCGCTGCTTGAAGCGTTCAGACAACCTCGGTCTGGCAAAACGCATGAAAACTTCTCTCTCTTCGTCTGCGGCACACACTGCGCGTCGGACTGATCCGCCCCCGAGCACTGGCAAAGCCGTTGAACACTTCCGAGACACCGGCGGCCTTCGCCACCGACGACCCATCATCGGGGTACATCGTGCCGAACGATCCCACCGTTACACAAACGAGACCATATTTCAGCTTTCATCACGGTCTCGAGATCCGTCACATACTCGGCGCCGATTGTGATTCACAACACCCCGAAAGCGGAGCGTCACTTCGGTTCCGGATGCGGCGGCTGCAGGCCACACCGCTGGATCTCGTAGTCCGGCACTCGCTCGAAGCGATAGCTCGCCAGATCCAGCGCCTGCCGGAAGTTCTGTTTGAATCGCGGCCAGGTCAGATCGGCCCGATACGACGTGAGCAGTTCCTGGGTGGCGGGGCAGCCGATCGCCACCCGCGCCTCGTCGACCCAATCCTCGTCCAGGAAGAACGGCATCCACGGATGGCGATCCACCATGCCGGTGTCGACCACGACCCAGTCCGGGTAGAGGTTCTTGTCGTGTCCGATACGGCCGTCGTCCAAGCGCTCGGTATGCGCGGCGAGGGGGTATGCGAGCCCCATCTGATCGAGCACGCGTACGTCCAGTCCGACGTTCATGCTGGTCATGCCGAGGTTCAGGAAGTAGACGATGTGCTCCGCGCCGCCTTCCGGAATCGGCAGTGGCGGCGGTGCGACGTACCAGAAGTTGTAGTCCGCGGACGGCAGCAGCAGCCCACCGTCCGGAGTGTTCGCAATGGTCTCCGCCATGGCGCGCATTCGCGGGTAGTCGAGGTAGTCGTCGGCCCGGATCGGGTGTGCGTGACCGGTGTTGAGGACGTAGAAGGCACGCTCGTCGACGATTCCCGAACGGCCGACCACGGCACCCTCCGGCATACCCGTCGTGTTCGAGGCGAACGCCGCCCACACGACCGTGCCCACCCACACGACCGCGAGACCGGCGAAAGCGAACGTGCCCCGATTGCGCCCGAACGACGGCACCCGGAGCGGAATCACGGCGACCGGGATCAGCAGGCAGAACAGAGTCGGGAGGAGCACTCGCCCGTGCATGAAGTCCCCGCCCACCCGCAGCGAGTACAGGCAGAGGATCACACCGCTCGCGAGGATGAAGGTGAGTACGGCCGCCGGGGTGCGCAGCCACGCGCGGCGTGATGCCCACAGCGGGCCTTCGACCTTCCCCGGAGCGTCGGAGACGACCTTGGGCGCCCGAACCTGCCAGGCGATGATCGCGCCGACGAGAAGGAGCAGCAACGGCAGCCACAACAGGTAGGGGCCGACAAGATTCCACATGTAGGCGAATCCCTGCGACCATTTGGCTCCGCCGGCGTCCTTGGACACTGCGGTGTTGGGGTACGGCAGGGCGTAGTAGCCCATGCGCCAGATCTGATAGGCGACCGGAATCAGACCCGCGACGACGACCATCAGGGTCCGTATCTTCCAGCTCGCCCCCGGCGCCACGAAGATCATGGCCAGCGCGAGCGCGGACAGAATCGCCAACTCGGGCCGAACCAGAGGGCCGAGACCGGCAGCGAACGACAAAGTCAGTATCGATGCGGTGGAAGGCTTCACCGGCTCCGCCCACCGGACGAGCAGCCACCACAGCAAGGCGATCCAGAAGATGACGAGACACGTCTCGAGTCCCGACGTGGCGAAGTCGCGGGCGGGCGGCACCGCGATGTACACCAGCACTCCGGCGGGGAGCAGAAGCAGCGTCCCACCCGAGCCGAAAGCGGTCCCGCGGTAGAGCCGGGCGGTGCCGAACATCGCCAGAGCGATCGCGGCGGTCGACAGCACGAGCGCGATGGTGAGTACGACGTACTCGAGTCGAAGCTGGGTGAGCCAGCTGAACGCGTAGACGATGAACGTCCACGCGGTACTGGTGTTGGTCTCCACGCGCTCGCCCGCGTTGAAGACCGGCCCGTTTCCCGCAATGAGGTTGCGGACGGTGCGGAGCACGATCAGACCGTCGTCGGCGATCCAGCGGCGCTCCCAGGCGCCGAGGAACATGAGAAGCGAAGCCACGCCGACGCCGACGAGGAAGACCGCTCGTGACAGAGCGGGCCTCTCGTCGCTTCGGTCCGGCTTCCGAGTCGGCGCGTCCACGCCTTCTACATCTCCCAGTGCGTCAGACGAGGTAGACAGCGACACCGACTACTCCGATCCACGCTATCGCGAGGAGTTGGAGCACCCTGTCTCCGAGTGCGATCTCCTCAGGCTCACCTGCCTGACCCCCATCGACGTCCACCGCGTATCGCAGGATCGCGATCGTGAACGGAACCATGGAGATCGCGTACCAGTTGGTCTCCTTGAGTGCGTCCTGTTCGAACGCCCACAGTCCGTAGCAGAGCACGACCGCTGTTGCGCTCAGCGTCCAGACGAAGCGCAGGTAGGTGGTCGTGTAGTTCTCGAGCGACTTGCGGATCTTGGCGCCGGTGTTCTCGGCGAGCTGGAGCTCCGCGTACCGCTTACCGGCGGCCATGAACAGCGAACCGAAGGCCATGACCAGCAAGAACCACTGCGAAAGCACGATCTCGGCTGCAACACCGCCGGCAATGGCGCGGAGCAGGAAGCCCGAGGACACGATGCAGATGTCGAGGACGGCCTGATGCTTGAGACCGAAGCAGTACGCCAGCTGGATGCCGATGTACACGGCCATGACGACGGCCAGCTGCCAGTTCGCGATGAACGACAGTCCGATCGACAGGGCGATCAACACCGCCGACATCACGTACGCCAACTTCACGGGCAGGATGCCCGCAGCGATCGGACGGAAGCGCTTGGTGGGGTGCGCGCGGTCGGCCTCGACGTCCAACGCGTCGTTGACCAGGTAGATGCCCGACGCTCCCAGGCAGAAGACCACGAACGCCAGGGCGACGGGCAACAACACGTCGGTCTGGGTAGCCGTACCTGCCGCAACCGGGGCCGCGAGGACCAGAACGTTCTTCACCCATTGGCGGGGACGCATCGCCTTGACGACGCCGCCGGCCAGAGACTTCGGGGGCCCGCTGACAGCAGCCGGTTCCTCGCTCATTTTTCTCCAAACTTCTGGTCGGCCTTCAACACGGCCGCCGCGGACACAGCTCCCAGTGCCGAACCGGCGAGCACGTCGGTCGGGTAGTGCACTCCCAGGACGAGCCTGGAAAGCAGCATCGGCGGCACCAACATCGCAGGCAAGGGTAGCCCGGTGAGTTTGCCGATCAGAACAGCCGCCGCCGTTGTGGACGTCGCGTGCGAGGACGGGAAGCTCAATTTGCTGGGCGTCGACACGTTGACCTGGATCGACGGGTCGTTCGGGCGTGGGCGACGCACGATGCGTTTGATGACGATGGACGCGGCGTGCGCGCCTACCGCCCCGACTGCCACGCCTGCCCACTGGCGGCGGCGCGGCTTGTCCAGCGCAGCTCCCACACCGGCGATCGCGATCCAGCCGAGCGCGTGCTCACCGAAGTGAGACATGCCGCGGGCGGCCGAGATCACTCCGGGTTTGGTGGCAATCGTCGATTGCACCGAGTTCAGGATCGCCACCTCCCTGCGCGACGTCCTATCGAATACCGAAGACACTCTCCCACCTCTCCTTGCTGGTCAGTGTGGGTGCGGCACTCCGGTAGTCGGCAGCGAGCTCCGGGAACCTGCTTATCAGTTCACGGCGCAGTTCCGTCGCTCGCTTGAACAGTGCGTAGGCCTGCTTGGGGTTGCGCTTGCGGTACACGACGCCCCGGCCGTCCGCGGTGGTGACGGTGACACCGTCGACCTGGGACAGCAGGAACCAGCGCGCGTCGAGAGTCGGCACGTTGAGCTGCGGACGCTCGTGGTGCTCCTCGTTGGCGGGCTTGACGTTGTGGACGATGCCCTTGACCAGCCGCACGATCTTCGTCAGCGGGTTGGTGGGCAGCGACACCGCGCCGACACCCGCGCCCGAGGGCAGCGGCAGATCCGTCGACGACGGCAGGACGACCGCGTCCGGGAACTCCCTGCGCATCGAGTGGACGTCGCCGAGCGCCGTGGCGAGCTGGTCCGCGATGTGCTCGGGCCCTGCGAGGAAGTCCTCGATCGCCTTGTTCTGAATGGCCACCGTGGAGTACTCGAGGCACATCAGGTGCTTGACGGTCGCCTTGGTGCTGCTGATTGCGACGCCCTTGACGCTGCCGGGGAAGTGCAGAGCCGTGACGACGAGGCGGTTGCGCAGGTGGAAGTACGCCTGCCAGTCGATGGCGTCGTCCTTGTCGCTCCACGCCATGTGCCAGATCGCGATGCCCGGGATGGTGGCGGTCGAGTAGCCGGCCGCCTTGGCGCGCAGCGCGTACTCCCAGTCGTCCCACTTGATGAAGAGCGGCATCGGGAGGCCGATCTCCTCTGCACAGACGCGCGGGATCATGCACATCCACCAGCCGTTGCCGTCGACGTCGATGCGGCGGTGCAGGTTCTTCGAGTACTCGCGATCGCTGAGCGGATACTTGGCGAAGTCGTGGTCGTACTCGGCCTTCGGTGCACCGGTCCACATGACGATGGAGCCGTCGACGACCTCACCCATCGTGTGCAGGTGGCTGCGTTCCTGCAGGTTCAGCATCTGGCCACCGACGAGCATCGGAGACTTCGCGAATCGCGACAGCGCGAGGGCGCGCAGGATCGAGTCCGGCTCGATCTCGATGTCGTCGTCCATGAAGAGGATGTACGGGCTGTCGGTGGTCTTCAGTGCCTCGTACATGATGCGGCTGTACCCGCCGGACCCGCCGATGTTGGGCTGGTCGTGGATGGCGAGCCGATCGCCGAGCGCCTCGGCGGCCTCCGCGTAGCCGGGCTCGTCCTTCACCTTGCGAGTGCCCTGGTCGGGCATGATCACGGCGTCGAGGACACCCAGGACCAGCTCGTCCGATGCCAGAGCCGTCAACGCCTTCACCGCATCGGTGGGGCGGTTGAACGTGGGGATGCCGAGCGCGACGCGCCCCTCACCGGGAGCCTCGACGGGTGCGAACCAACCCGCACTCTCGAGAACGACCTCGGAATCGGTGGTGATGTCGAACCAGATCCAGCCGCCGTCCTCGAACGGCTGCAGGCCGACCTCGAACTCGATGTCGACGTCGCCGTCCTCGAACTCACGACCCTCGACGTGGATGCGGGAGCCGTCGGCCTTGGAGCGGTAGACGTCCACGCGGCAGTGGCCGGTCAGAGCGAGACGTAGGACCACCGATTCGAGGGTGGTCCATCGACGCCAGTAGCTGGCGGGAAAGGCGTTGAAGTACGAGCAGAAGGAGACCTCGGACTCGGCGCCGATCGACAGCGACGTCCGGGACAGCGAGTGCGCGCGACGGCTGTTCGTCCTGGACTCCTCCAGGTACAGCGTGCGCACGTCGAGCGGCTCACCAGCGCGGGCGAGCAGTACTCGCTGAAGCAGCGCCTTGCCCTTGTACTCGAGTTCGTAGCCTTGCTCGTCCGCGTCCAGCAGATGCCGTGCGCTCATTCGGTTTCTCCTGCAAGGTCTGCGCCGGTCTCGAAATGCGGTCGCAACGAGTTGTCGAACATCGACAGCGCACTTGCGATCGCCATGTGCATGTCGAGGTACTGGTAGGTGCCGAGACGCCCACCGAACAGCACCTTGTTCTCCGAGGTCTCGGTCTTCGCGCGGCCACGGTAGGCAGCGAGCTTCTCGCGGTCGTCGGGAGTGTTGATCGGGTAGTACGGCTCGTCGCCGCTCTTCGCGAAGCGGGAGAACTCCCGCATGATGACCGTCTTGTCCTTCGGGTAGTCCCGCTCCGGGTGGAAGTGCCGGAACTCGTGGATCCGGATGAACGGAACGTCGTCGTCGTTGTAGTTCATGACTGGCGTGCCCTGGAAGTCACCGGTCTCGAGCACTTCGGTCTCGAAGTCGATCGTGCGCCATCCCAGTTCGCCGTCCGCGTAGTCGAAGTAGCGATCCAGCGGCCCGGTGTACACGACGGGAGCGTCCGGGTTAGCGGCGCGAATCTCGTCGCGCACGTCGAACCAGTCCGTGTCCAGACGCACGTCGATGCGCTCGTCCTTCGTCATGTTCTCGAGCCACGCGGTGTACCCGTCGACGGGCAGCCCCTCGTACGTGTCGTTGAAGTAGCGGTTGTCGAAGGTGTACCGAACGGGAAGCCGGGTGATGTTGCCGGCCGGGAGGTTCTTGGGATCGGTCTGCCACTGCTTGGCCGTGTAGGCCTTGATGAACGCCTCGTACAGGGGGCGACCGATCAGGGAGATCGCCTTCTCCTCGAAGTTGGCCGCGTCCTTGGAGTCGAACTCGGACGACTGCTCCTGGATCAGCGCACGCGCCTGCTCGGGGCTGTAGTACTTGCCGAAGAACTGCGAGATGAGACCGAGGCCCATCGGGAACTGGTACGACTGGCCGTCGTGCAGCGCGAACACACGGTGCTGGTAGTTCGTGAACTCGGTGAACTGTGTGACGTAGTCCCACACCCGCTTGTTGGACGTGTGGAAGAGGTGCGCGCCGTACTTGTGGATCTCGATGCCGGTCTCCGGCTCGGCCTCCGAGTAGGCGTTTCCTCCCAGGTGGTGACGACGGTCGAGCACGAGTACACGCTTGCCGAGCTGAGTGGCAGCGCGTTCTGCGACGGTCAGGCCGAAGAAGCCGGAACCGACGACGACGAGGTCGTACCTGGAGGCGGTGGTCTCTGTTGTTGCAGCGGTCACGAGCAACCAGGGTAGGCGACAGCATCCCGTGTTCGCGTTTCCGGTAGTCCAACCCGCACGAATGTCTTCCGCGGAAGTCGAGGGTTGGGCGGGAGTTCACCGCGACGACGCACCGGGTTGTGCCGTTTGCCACCGAGACAGACCTCCATTGAGCAGTGCGCATCGTCCAGCTCGCGAATTTCTACGGTCCCCGCTCCGGCGGGTTGAGAACTGCCCTGCACAACTGGGGTGCGGGCTACGTGGCTCGCGGTCACGAGGTGGTTCTGGTGGTTCCCGGGTCCCGCGACACGGAGGAAGTGATGCCGAGCGGCGTCGTGCGGATCACGCGCCGCACTCCCACCGTTCCCGGCACGGGCGGCTACCGGGTGATCAACCCTCGCCGCGTCGCGGACGTGGCCGCGGGACTGCGCCCCGACGTCCTGGAGGTGTCCGACCGGCTCACCCTTCGTGGATTCGGCGAGTGGGCGCACAAGCGGGGTATCCGCAGTGTGGTCGTGTCCCACGAACGGCTCGACCGACTGATCGGCCAGCTGGCCCCGCGCCGAGTGGCGACGAACTGGGCGGACTTCGCGAATCGCAGGATGGCTCGGCATTACGACGCCGTCGTCTGCACCACCGAGTTCGCGAGCGAGGAGTTCACCAGGATCGGTGCGCAGAACCTGTTCCGCGTGCCGTTGGGTGTCGATCTGCAAATGTTCCACCCTGGCAAACACGACGAGTCGGTGCGAGACGAATACGCCGACCCTTCGCAACGACTCCTTCTGCATTGCGGTCGACTGTCCGTGGAGAAGCAGGTCGACCGAAGCATTGCCACGGTGCGCAGACTGGTGCGCCAGGGCCACGACACTCGGTTGGTGATTGCGGGAGACGGGCCACGGCGTGAGGCACTCGAACACAAGGCGCGCGGACTGCCGGTGCAGTTCACCGGATTCATCCACGACAAGGATCGACTGGCCGCGCTGTTCGCCACCGCGGACGTCTCACTCGCGCCCGGCCCGCACGAAACCTTCTGCCTGTCGGCTCTCGAGTCGCTGGCCGCCGGAACTCCGGTGGTCGCGTCGAAGTCGTCGGCGCTGACGGAGATCATCACGTCCGACTGCGGCGCCGTGGCACGTAACCGAGGTTCGGCATTCGCGGACGCGGTGAGCACCGTGCTCGAAGTACCCGCCAGGCGGCAGTCGTCGAGAACTCGCGCGGAGAAGTTCGGCTGGGCCGCCTCGGTGGACGGAATGCTGAAGGTCCTCACAGCCGACTAGCCGACATCACTCACTTCGTGTCGGCGGCGTCCAGCAGCCACCGATCGTCGGATCGAACGAGCGTGACGACCATCCGACTGACGTCGGTGCGGCCTTCGGGCACCATCACGTTGTGCACCTTCTGGTCGAGGAACACTGCCACCACGGCCCGCTCGTCGTCCAGGGACACGAGACCCGCGTACGGCACGGTCCCTTCGGCGACGCCCTCTCCCTGAGCCAATATCCCCTGCAGTTGCGAGGCGACGTCACGATACTTCTCACCGAACTGGGGAGTCGACTGCGCCGCAACGGTATCGAGGTTCGCGTCCTTCTGGTTGTAGTCGTAGGTGGCGAGATCGACCGTATACCTGGTGGCCGCGTCCACGGCGCTCGTTCGCAGACCCTCGAGCCGACTGTGCCGGTAGTACTCGTATCCGAAGAACGCTGCAGCGGCGGCCAACACCACAATCAGAGTCCACACCGCACCGCGCCGCAAACCCGTTCCAGCGGCGGACTCTTCACTCGAGGGTGCCATTTCGGATTCCTTCCAGCAGTTGCTTCCAGTAGTCGAGTGCCTGCACTCCGGTGGGGATGAGCACCGGATCCTCGACCATCGGCGGGCCGGTTCGCTGCCCCGGGACGGTCGCGGCCCCCAGCCCGACGGCGTCCGGGCGCGGCGCGTTTCGTGATCCGCGTTGTTCGAGATCCTCACCGGGCGGGCAGTAGAGCGCCAGGTTGGGATCACGTGGGCTCACGTCCCCCACGATTCGGCGTGGCGTGTCGTAGTAGCAGACCGGCCCCTGCGTGCCGACGAGCGTGAAATCGGCGCGGTCGCCATGTACTACCGAACCGAGGGAATCGAGGGCGTCGGGAATGGACACGAGTCCGGCCGCCAAGGCCGGCCGCCTGTTGTCGAGAGCGCCACCGACCGTGACGAGGTTGGTGAGCAGACCACCCACCGAGTCGCGATTGGCGTCGAACATCTCCTGTGCTCGCGCCAGCGCGTCCGGCGAACGATCCACGAGATAGACGAGCGACGGCTCGTTGGCGACGAGTTGTTGCGAGACGTCACGGAAGGCATCTGCGGCAGCGGGAAGGGAGTCGCTGTTGCCGGCAAGGGTTTCCAGCAGCGGAACGCCGTTGTTCACGAGCCGTGCGACCGCGGGAGCTCGGGCCGACAACATGTCGGACAGCCGACCGGCGTCCTCGATCAGTTGTTGCAGCTGCGGACCCGCACCGTCCAATCCGGTACCGAAGGTCTCCGACAGAATGCTGATCGACTCCGGATCGACTTCCGAGACCAGATCGGACATACGTACGAGCAGGTCACCGAGTTCGGCGGGCTGATCCTCGTCCCGAACGACCAGCGATCCGCCTGCCTCGAGATACGGTCCCGCTTCGGTGCCCGGCGTGATGTCGAGAGACTGAAATCCGAGAGCTGTTGTGGTCGTGACTTTTGCAGGGCTCCCCACCGGAATACGAGTGCCCGGGTCGAGGGCGATGCGCAGGTCCGCGCCGTCACCGCCCGGCGCCACCGACACCCCTTCGATCTTCCCCACCTGCATACCCCGGTAGGTGACAGCACTGCCTTCGCTCAGCCCGAACGCGTCGGACGTGCGGGCGTTCACGTGGATAGCCCCGCCGAGGGACTGCGGCCCGAGCACGTACCAGGCTCCGGCTGTGACAGCGACGAGCGCCGTGACCACGAACATCACCATCTGCACCACCACTGCCCTGCTCATCGAGCACCGCCTCCCATGAGCGCCTCGAGATCCGGGACCACTGTTTCCGGCCGACCGCCGCTCAGGAGCTTCGCTATGGACCCTGGAACATCGAGAGCACCGTCGAAGACGAGGTAGTCGCCACGCACCGCGCCGCTGAACCTGCTGATGAAGGTGTTCATGTTGTTCAGAGCGGGGCCGACCTCGGCGTTGAACCCAGCCATGGCATCCAGGACCTGGGTGGAATCGCCGAGTCCGGTGGCGACCTTCTCGCCCGTGGAATTCAGCATCTCGTCGGCGTTGCGAACGAGAATCGAAGTGTTGTCGACGAGGGTGGTGATCTTGTCTCGCTGTTCGATCAGCAGATCGAGAGTGGGCCCCATCGCGTCGAGGCCACTGTCGAGGACCTGCCGCTGATCGACGAGTGCCAGCGCCACGGTGTTCGCGGCAACGAGCGCTCGGTCGAGGTCACCCTGGTGCGCGGAGACCGTGCCGAGGGTCCGTTCGAGACTGTCGGTGAGGTACTGAATCTGCTCGCCGCGGCCCCCGAAGGCGCGGTTCGTCTCTGCCGCAACCGTACTCAGCTGATCGAGACCGCTACCGTTCAAGACGACACCCAAGGCCGCCAGCGTGGACTCCAGTTCCGGTCCCATCTCGGTGCGCTCTCTGGGAATCGTGCCGTCGTCCGCGAGAACTACCCTCGAAGGGTCGGGTGGCGGCAGCACCCGAAGGAACGGATCACCCAGCGCAGACGGCAATTCCACGCGCACCGCCACGTTGTCGGGTAGCTCGACCGCACGCTGGAGACTCAACTCGACCGCGGCGCTTCGCCCGTCCGTATCGAGATCGTGAACCCGGCCGATCACCTGTTGACCGAGACGCACCTCACTGCCTTGCATCAGGTTGTCGGCAGATGCCAGATCGACCGTGACCCGGTAGTCGTCACCTTCCGCGGTGTGCCCCACCGGCAGTTGCTGCAGACCCAGGCCACATCCAGCAGTGGACAGCGCGGTGCAGACGGAGAGAACTCGGATCGACGCGCGCATCATCGCCCTCCCTGCATGAAGGTGGCCAGACCCAAAGGATCGGAAGTACTGATGGGCACCGAGATCGGGTTGGTCATACCGGCCCCCTCACACATGGGAACGACGTGCCGGTCACACAGCGGCTTCGTCACCTCGAACTGCGTGAGCGTGGTCGACAAGTCGAGGCGAATACGCGCACGCTGATCCGGGGTGATCATCCGATCGATGTTCTGCATCAGGAGCGGAACCAGATCCACGAACTCCGCGAAGTCCCCCTCGTGTCGCGCGAACTGATCCGTCACCGTCCGTGAATCTGCGAGCACTCGGCCGATGTCACCCCCGCGCTCCGTCACCAGCGCGTCGATCTGGTCGAACATCACCGTGAGTCGGCTGATCGTGCTGCCGATGTCGAGGTCGTTCTCGGTGACGGCCTCCCCGATCCTGGACATGGACGTGGCCACCGAATCCAGCGTCTGCTGGCGATCGGCGAAGGCTGCGGTCACTCGGTCGAGATTCTCGATCAGGGCGCCGATGTCGTCGTCCTTGCCTGCGACCACCGACGTCGCCTGTGACAGATTGCGGATGGCGGTACGAATTTCGGGGCCGAGCCCCTCCACCGAATGCGCTGTGATGTCAAGGGTTTCGCCGATATTTCCACCCTCCGGACCGAGGGCCGCCGCCAGTGTGTTCACGCTGGACATCAACTCGTCCCAGTTGATCGGCGAGTGGTTTCGTTCCACGGGAATCACGGCGCCGTCGGCGATTGTCGGTCCACCGGCGTATGCCGGCCCGAGTTCGACGGACCTGTCGCTGATGACGCTGGGGTTCATCACGAACGACTGCACCGTGTCCGGCAGTTGTAGGTCTTCGGGCACCGACATGACCACCCGAACCACGGTTCCGGCGGGCTCCACCGATTCGACGGTGCCGACGGGAACACCGAGTACCGACACCTTGCTGCCGGCGAAAATTCCGTTCACATACGCGAACTCCGCGGTGATTCGCTTGTTTCCGTCACCACCGAACACGTACCAGGCACCGGCCAGAACGAGAGCAAGCACGCACACGCCGGACACCACACGTACGACCGTATTGCGGTTGGCCATGCCCTCACCCACATCCCTGCATGACCTGCAGGACGCACAGCAGGTTGTCGGGAACCGGCCCGGCCGGTGCGGACACGTCCATCCAGGTGCCGTTGCCCGACGCGTCCGTCGCGGCCCTCAGTGCCGGCGGCAATCTCGTCATCAACTGGTCGATCTCTGCGGTATTCGCGGCGAGAGTCTCCATCACCGAGCGCATGTTCGTGATCAGTCGATTCATCGCATCGTCGTTGTCCACCAGGAACTGCGATGCGTGGTCCACCAGCACGTTCAGGTCCTCGGTCAGCTGCACCAGCGCCTCCCGCCGCTGCGCCACCGTCCCGAGAACGATCTGCGCGTTGTCCAGAAGCATCACGAGCGAATCGCTCTGCGCCGCCACGAGACCGGACACCGACCGCGACGTCTCCAGCAACTGCGAGATCTGCTCGCCGTTCCGCGAGATCGTGCCGGCTACCGCGCTGACCCCGGTGAGAGCATCGCGCGTGCGATCAGACTCCGGGAGCACGTCTCCGAGGGTCGACATCATGTCTTCCAGAGCAGGAACGTCCAGTTCCGACGCGGTGCGCAGGGTGTCGGTCGCCACCTCGTCGAGACTGTAGGGAACGGTGGTCCGTTCCACCGGAATCGTGTCGTCGTCACCGACCTCGCCGCGCCCACCCGGCGCCACGTCGAGGTACAACTTTCCGAGCACGGTGCGGAACTTGATCGCCGCCGTCGTAGCGTCACCGAGTGGCTGACCATGATCGAGCCGAAACTTCACTCGCACCCGATCGCCTGCGAGTTCCACACTCTCGACGCGGCCCGCAGGGACACCCGCCACGTACACCGGGTCGGACGTCGACAGTCCGGCTGCGTTGGCGAACTCTGCGGAATAGTCGTCCGTGCGCAGCAGATACCAGGCACGCGGAAGTGCCACGGCCGCAATCAACACTGCCGCGACGAGAACGAGTCCGATCACCCCGAGCAGCAAGGGATTCACCCGATTCCGACGGGGATCGACGATCATGCCGAGAAAGGAACGGAGCATGCTCATCGGCACACCTCCGAGTGCGCGGCGCCGAATATGTTGACCTCCGCGTCACCGGCCGTCAGCGTGAAATTGCACATGTACAGGTTGAGCCAGCCGCCGTGGTCGGCGATCCGGTTGATGGAGCCCGCGAATCGGGGCAGTTCGGTCATGCTCGTCTCGAACGCTGCGGTGTTCGGTATCCACGCGTCGGTGGTGGAGTTCAGCTGATCGAGTGCGCGATCGGCCGGTTCCAGCGAGCCGGCCATCAGCGCGACAGCGGAACTCACTGCGGAACTGCCGTCGCCCAGAAGGGCGATCAATTGGTCGTTGCGTCCCGCAGCGGTTGCACTCAGATCGGTGAGCCCGGATATCAAGCGCTCGACTTCGGCCCCGCGTTCGTCGACGGCGCCGAGCAGGTTCTCCAGGTTCGCCACCAACTGCGTGAACACGGCCTCGTGGTCCTGCAGGTTGCCTGCGACCTCCGCGACTCGGACGAGGAGAGACTCGATGGTGCTCCCTTGCCCCTCGAACGCATCCACGACGGTCCGCGCGAGTTCGTTGACATCCGCAGGGTCGATGGCATCGAACAACGGCTCGAAACCGTTGATCAGCGCAGTGAGATCGACAGGCGGAGTGGTGCGGGAGGTGGGGATGGTCGAGTTCGGCTGCATACGGTCACCGACGTCGGATACGTCTGCCGTCACCGGGTTGGCCAGGGCGAGGTAGCGGACACCGAGCATGTCGCCGTACCGCACGGCTGCCTCGACGTTCGATGTCAGCACACGGTCTTCTTCGACCTCGAACTCCACGAACGCCTCCGCTCGACCATTTCCCGCCGGCTCGAACCGCACCGAATCGACCCGTCCCACCCGAACTCCCGCAAGAGTGACGTCGTTGCCGGGCGCAAGTCCCTCGACGTTCGTGAAGCGTGCAGAGTAGGTCTGCGTGGAGCCCGGCACCGGGACGGTGAGGGTATTGGCGACCACCACAGCTGCGAGCACCCCGATCCCGAGCAGGACCGCGAGCCGCAGCGCCGGACCACGCAGTGAACTCCCACGACTATTCACCGACCCGCACCTCCGTTCCCCGCAGCAACGGACCGAGCAGCATTCCGGTGGCCGGATTCGAGGAGTTCGATGCCGGATCGACTCCGGTGGCCGCCCGTTCGACGACCGACAATGCCTGCTGCTCGTCTTCGCCTCCGCTGGTCACCACCGAGCCGCAGTTGGCACCGTCCATCCCGGGATAGCGCGGGCAGTCCGCGGCCGTGTACGGCAGCGGATCGGCAAAGCTCGGCACCGCGGTGATGCTGAACTTTCCGGTCTGGAAGATGCGGGCGCCGGCGGCGCCGAAGTCGTCGAGCCCTTCGAGGCTGCGCGAGAGACCGTCACGCCTGTCTGCGACGGTGCCCAACACCGACCCACCGCTGTTCACCACCGAGACGATTCGCTCGCGGTTGTCGTGCAGGAAGACGTTCCCGCTGTCGGTGAGCCCCACCGATGCGGTGAGGATGGATTCGAGCCCCTCCCGGTGACCGAGAACGGTACGTGAGATGCGCGTCGCCGCATCGATACCCGCCAGGACGTCTGGGGTGGCAGCGGCAAGGTTGTCCGCGAGACGCGCCACCTGCCCTGTCGACGCCAGCGCAGAGTCCACGAGCGGGCTCAACACTTCGGTCAGGTGCACGGACTGATCGACCATCCGCCCGATGTCGTCGCCTCGGCCGCGCAGCGCGTCGCTCAGCGCGGTGAGTGCCTGCTGCGCCTTCTGCGGTTCGAGCCTGTCGATCAGAGTGCTGACTTCGGAGTACAACGAATACAGTTGCACCGCTTCGGTCGACGTGTCGACCCGCAGCACGTCACCGCCATTCAGCCCCGTGTCGGTCGACCCTTCTTGGCGTGAACTGCCCTCCGGCTCCACCAGATCCACGTACACGTCACCGAACAGGGTGCGGGGTACCAGCCGGACGAGCACCGAACGGGGAACCCGCGGCATCTCGTCCGCCGACAGCCGCATCGTGATCTTCGAGGACTCGGTGCCGCTCTCGATCTGCGTCACGTCGCCGATATCCACCCCGTGATATCTGACCGAGGGGTTGCCTGTCACGAGACCCGCTTCCGCCGGGAGCTCTGCGTACACGGCCGGATCCCGGTCGAATGCACCCCCGCCGTACGCAACGAGCAGGCCGCCCGCCGCCACGGCGACAACGGTCGCAGCGAGTCCACGCACGGTCAGCGCGCGCCTCGAAGGACCGCCACGGGTGTAGAACCGAATGCGTCTCACGTCGCGACTCCGGGCACGGACGGCACCAGACCCCACAGCGCGAAGGTGAGAAGCACGTCGAGGATTCCCACTGCGAGGATGCTCGTTCGAAGCGCCCTACCGGCTGCACGGCCCACGCCCTCGGGCCCACCGCTGGCGTGAAACCCGTACGAGCAGTGAACGAGTGCTATCACGATGGCGAACACCACTGCCTTGGTGAGCGAATACAACAGGTCGCTCGGGCCGAGTGCAAGATGGAAGTAGTAGTCGTAAGTTCCCGCGGAACTGCCGCTGACGTTCACGATCACCACCCGGGTCGCGATGAACGCCGAGAGCAGCCCGACCATGTAGAGCGGAATGATGCACACCACGGAGGCCACCAACCGCGTTGCCGCGAGGAACGGGATCGACCGCACGGCCATCGCGTCGAGTGCATCGATCTCGTCCGAGATGCGCATGGCACCCAACTGCGCGGTGAACCCGGTCCCCACCTTCGCAGCGAGGGCGATGCTCGCGACCACGGGAGCGAGTTCACGAGTGTTCGCGATGGCGGACAACATCCCCGACAGCGACGTCATGCCGATGAGATCGAGGCCACGATAGGTCTCGACCCCCACCATCATCGCTGCGACCGCGGACATCGCGAAGACGATTCCCAGGGTCCCACCGCCGGCAAGCAGTGATGCGTACCCGAAACTGACCTCACCGATCTGCTTCAGTATCTGTCGCCAGTATCTCCTGATCGCGAAGGGTATCGACGCGATCGTGGACACCGCGAAGGTGACATGAACACCGACCTCTTCGAGGCCCCGCCCCACCGCGACGAGCGGACGCCCGAGCCGACGGGCGCGTTCGACATTGGCGAGGCCGATCATCAGTACGCGCCCACTGCAGGAACGATCACCGTGTACAGCTGCGAGAGAACGGTATTGACGACGAAGACCATCACGAAGGCGAGCACCACTGCTTCGTTCACAGCATCGGCGACGCCGCTCGGGCCGCCCTTCGCATGGAGCCCCTTGAACGACGCGATCAAGGCCGAGGTGATCGCGAAACACACCGACTTGATCATCGCCATGGTGAAGTCGGAGAGCCGCCCGTACTCACTGAGCGTCGCCAGAAACGCACCCGAAGACTGATGTTGCACGTACACCTCGAACAACAGGCAGGCCGTGATGCCCATGAGGGTCACGAGCGCACAGAGTAAGAGCGACACCAGAACGGACGCCAGAAGACGTGGAACGACGAGTCGCGAGACGACGTCGAGACCCATCACCTCCATCGCCTCGATCTCCTCACGGATGGTGCGCGAGCCCAGGTCTGCGCAGATCGCCGACCCGCCGACACCGGCGAGCATGAGGGCGCACACGAGGGCAGCCGCCTGCCCCACCACCACGAACGCCACCACGGCCCCCGAGTAGCCGCCCGCACCGAGTTGCCCCGCGAGTGAACCCACGGATACGGCGATCAGGACTCCGATCGGAAGCATGAGCAGCAGCGCAGGACCACTGCATACTTTCGCGATGAACAACGTCTGCCGCAGTGTCTCCTCGAGCGACAGTCGCCGCAGCACCAACGTCCGCCCGGTCTGGAACATCGCGTTCAGCGAGAACCCGACGAGAGCCCCGACCTGGTTGGCAAGATCCCGCGCCGGCCCCTTCGCTGCGGGAAGTTCGAAGCTCATTCAGGCGCCGGTGACGACACCCGAAGTCGCCCCGTAGGAGTCGCGCAGCGATCCCTTGACCACCTTGCCGCTCGCATTGCGCGGCAATGCGTCCACGATCACCAGTTCCTTGGGATGCTTGAACCGTGCGAGGCGTTCGTCGAGCCAGGTCACGACTTCGCCGATCGTGGGCTCGGGCGCCTCCGGTTTCAGGGCGACGACGGCGACCGGTACCTCACCCCATTTCGCGTCCGGCCGGCCGACGACCGCGACCTCCGCAACACTCGGATACCCGTAGAGGACGTTCTCCACTTCTGCGCAGTACACGTTCTCGCCACCGGAGATGATCATGTCCTTCTTGCGATCGACGACGAAGACGAAACCTTCCTCGTCCTGCCGAACCAGGTCGCCCGAGTGAAACCACCCTCCCGAGAACGAGTCTGCGGTGGCCTGTGGGTTGCGCCAGTACCCTTCCATCAGGGTGGGACCGCGGTAGACGATTTCACCGATTTCTCCCGGGGCGACGTCGTTGTTCTCCTCGTCCACGATCCGCGCCGCGATGGTGGGAATCACTCGGCCCACCGACCCCAGTTTGCGCAGCGCGTCGTCGCCGTCCAGCACGCAGGTGATGGGCGACATCTCCGTCTGCCCGAACACCGCCACATTCGCGGCGTCCGGAAAAGTTTCTGCCATGGCTCGGAGAACCGTGTCCGAAGCAGGCGCAGCGCCCCACGAGATCACTCGGAGGGCAAGCTTTCTGGGGTTCGCCTGCTGCGCCGCACACACTGCCTGCCATTGCACGGGGACCAGGAACAGTGTGGTGACATCCTCCGCCTCGAGCGCGTCGAGTAGAGCGCCCGGATCGAAGGCGCCTGTCGGGTGAATCACGGTGGTCAGGCCCAGAACGAGGGACGGAGCAATGCTGCCGAGGGCAGCGATGTGAAACATGGGCGAGGCGCAGAAGCCGATCTCGTCACCCGCTTGCATACGAAGTGCCCGAATACATGTCAGGGCCTGCGCCTGCAGATTGGCATGCGAGAGAACGGCGCCCTTGGGCCGCCCTGTGGTTCCCGACGTGTACATGATCAGCGCAGGCGTGTCGTCCGGGACGTCGGGCCGCTGCGCGGATTCCCCTTTCTCCGCAAGAAGATCCTCGTAAGCATGATTTCCGGCCGCCACGTCGGTGTCGCCGCCGACGATCACCGTCGATTCCAGTGAGGTCACCGACTCGCGCACCTTCGACACCAGCGGTGCGAGGGCGGCCTCGGCGACGACGGCACGTGCGCCACTGTCCTCGGCGAGGTAGGCGACCTCGGGCGGACTCATCCGAAAGTTGACCGGGACCGCGATGGCGCCCAGCGCATTGATCGCAAGCACCGTCTCGAGGTACTCCGGGCGATTCAGCATGACGATGAGGACGCGGTCACCGAACTCGACGCCACGGCGCCCGAACGCATCGGCCAGACGCTCGGTTCTTTCCGAAAGCTCCTTCCAGGACAGGGATCGGCCTTCGAATCGGAGTGCGGTGTGGTGGGGCTTCATGAGTGCGTGGGTTGCGACCTGGTTGTTCCAGTGATTTCGGCGGGAACGAACCGGCTCGGGCGCTGAAGTCATGAAATCCCCTCCTGAGGGTCCCCGGTCGGGCACGATGCCCCCACCGGAAGATTGTGACGAGTATTACATGACTACGCGCTTCCGGACCAGGTTTTGTTAACGATGATTCTCGAGTGCGCGACGTGACTTCTCCGAGCCCGAACCCTCTGACTGGGAAGTTCGTAGGTAGACGAACGATTTAAGTGGTTGTCTGTTCGCGTCGACTCATTCGAAGCGAGGGCGAGCGCCGGAGAGGATCGCGGAGATGCCCGTCGCAAAGTCGGGAGCCTGAAGCAGCTCTTGCTGCCCTGCGGACTCGCGCTGCAGAGCGTCTTCGAGAAGCGTCAACGTCACGGCGTTCATCGCGTTCTTGGTCAACTCCAGCGCGCGGCGCGGGCCACGAGTGCATCTACGAGCCACCTTCGCCACTCGTTCGTCCAGGCCCGGCGCCTCGACCACCTCGTTGATCAATCCGATGTCCCGAGCAGTTCGAGCGTCGAGACGCTCACCCAACAACGCCATCGCGTTCGCCCGAGCACGACCCACAGCCGCCGCAACCAGGAGGCTGCTGCCGCCGTCGGGCATCAATCCCACGTTTGTGAAGGCGAGCAGAAAGTATGCGTCCGGCGATGCGTAGACCAGATCCGCCGCTAGTGCGAGCGACACACCCAGTCCCACGGCCGGACCGTTCACCGAAGCGATCACCGGAACCGGGAGATCCACTATCGCCCTGACCAATGCGGCTGCCGTCTCCATCGTGCGCCTCGCAAGCGCATCGGAATCTTCGGGCGTACCCGCCGGCGAGGCTGCCATCGCAGCGATGTCCGCGCCGGTACAGAACGCGGCTCCGTCACCGGTGAGCACCACGACACGAACCCGCTCGTCGCGCGCATCCTCGGTGAGCACACGAATCAGTTCCTGCGCTGCCGAGTCGTCCAACGCATTCATGCGTTCGGGCCGAACGATCGTGATCCGAAGGACTCCTTCCTCGAGCTCGCCGCGGATCCCCTGCCGGACAATGCCTCGACTCCGGTCGTCCAGTCCGTCAACCATGCGCGTACTCCCAGTCGGTCGGAGAAAGTCGGCAGCCCGAGAACTGCCGTTAACATTCCAAGAGAGGCTACGTCTGATCAATGACGTTGATCTGGGATTCGAGTGAAGTCGCGACGCCGCGGATGAGCATCTGGTCTGATAACCGAAGATCACTAGATTGGCTTGCCCGACTAACATGGGTTCCGATCAGCCACATTCAGGAGATGTCGTGACCGACCGAGCGCAGGCCGTTGCCGCCGAACGAACCCCCGTTCGGCGGCCGAAGAATCGCAAGGCCCAGATCGCCTCGGTTGCCGCAGCCGCCTTCAGCGAACGTGGGTATCACGCGGTGGGAATCGACGATATCGCCGCCGAGGTAGGCATCTCGGGTCCCGCCCTCTACCGCCACTTCTCGAACAAATACGCCCTGTTCGTCGACGCCGCACTGGGCTTGGCCGACGCCCTGCACGAGTCCGTCACGGCGGTTCCGGAGAACGACGACGCGTCCGCACAGCTCGAGGCCGTTCTGACAAGCGTCGTCGAGACCACGATCGAGAACCGCCGAACCGGCGGCTTGTATCGCTGGGAGAACCGGTACCTTCAGCCCGAGGACCGGGCTCGCCTGCGCAATCGGATCGAATCGATCAACCTCGCGATCGCCGCCCCGTTGACACGCATTCGGCCCGAACTGAGCTCCTACGACGCCGCCACTCTGAGTGCTGCTGCACTGAGCGTCATCGGAAGCATCACGGCGCACCGGGCTTCCTTGTCCACGAAGAGAATCGAGTCCCTTCTCCTCGCCACCGCAATCGCCGTCGTGCAGTGCGAACTCCCCCACTTGCAGGCGCCCGCGAAAGGCCCCGTCACCGAACCGAACCGCGGAATGCTCGCCGCATCGAAACGCGAACTGCTCCTGGCTGAATCGCTACACCTGTTCTATCGCAGCGGGTACCACGAAGTGAGCATCGAAGAGATCGCAACTGCCGCAGGCATGAACGCCTCCGGGGTGTACCGATACTTTTCCGGCAAGACGGAGCTACTCGCGACCACCTTCCATCGCGCCGGCGACCGCCTTGCCGTCGCGCTCGGTTCTGCACTCGAACACGCCACCACGCCCCGGGAGGCGCTCACGGGCCTCGTCGAGGTCTACGTCGACCTCGCCTTCCGGCACCACGAGCTCATTTCCGTGTATTACGCGGAAATACTCAGCTTGCCGACCGGTGAACGAAGAGCCCTCCGAAACGTGCAGCGCCTCAACGTGGACGAGTGGTCGCAGCTTCTCCGGGACACCCGTCCGAACCTCTCCATCTCCGAGTCGCGGTTTCTGGTACACGCAACTCTCGGATTGGTGCTCGACATCGGCAGCATGCTGCGCTTCGACGCCGAATCGGGTGGACCCGCGCGAGTGAAAGCCCTCATGCTGGCTACCCTGCTGGACTCATGAACAACGAACAGAAAATCGATTCGAGCCACTTCGTTGGCCTGAGCGCCTTCCCCCTGACTCCCATTGCCGACGACTCGGTAGACGAGGAAGCATTTGTCGGGATCGTCAAGCGCCTGGTCGAGGCCGAGGTGGACTCGATCACCGCTCTCGGTTCAACCGGGTCCTATGCGTACCTCACCTCGCAGGAACGGACGCGGGTTGCTCGACTCGCCGTCGATCACTCGATGGATACTCCGGTATTCGTAGGCGTCGGAGCATTGCGGACGTCACAGGTACTGGCGAACATCGAAGACGCCGAAGCAGTTGGGGCGCAGGGTGTTCTCCTTGCCCCGATGACGTACCAATCCCTCACGGAGAACGACGTTTTCGAACTCTTCCGAACTGCGTCCGAGCACGCGGATCTGCCGATCATCGTGTACGACAACCCCGGCACCACCCATTTCGCGTTCACGCTCGATCTCTACGCAGGCATCGCCGAACTGCCCAGGATCGCATCGATCAAGATCCCCGGCGTCCCAGCCGAACCCGACGAAGCGAAGGATCATGTCGCAGCGATTCGGGCGGTCGTGCCAAATCACATCACCATCGGCGTGTCCGGGGATGCGTCGGCGGCCACCGGGTTGAATGCGGGCTGCGAGGCCTGGTACTCCGTGATCGGCGGAACGATCCCCAGGACGGCCGTGAAGATCGCGCGTGCTGCACGTGAGGGCCGCCAGGCCGATGCCATCGCGGAATCCGCTCGTCTCGAACCACTTTGGTCGTTGTTCACGCAGTTCGGTGGAAGCTTGCGAGTGATTGCCGCAATTGCAGAGCACCTCGGGCTTGCTGCCGCCTCATCGCTGCCACTGCCCATCCAGGGGCTGGACGAGGAACAACGGACACGCGTCACCGCTGTGATCGACGAACTCCGGCTTGCCGACCGGCCGCAGTAGCAATCGCGGGGCACTGATCGTCCGCACCGAGCTCATTGTCCGCGCCGAGATCTTTGGGGCTGTACCCGACCGGGTAGCCGGGGTAGGTCCGGTTGTGCGGGTCCTTCGACGATTTCGATGCAGTTCGTGCCGGCATGAAGCGCTCCATTCGTGCCCGGGCATACAGCGCAGCATCGAGCACTGATCTCAATCGCGTCGAGCCCGAGGGGAATCCGAATGCCATGGACATCTGTGGGTCCATCATCGCGTACACCCCACGGCGGGCGATCGGCCTCGTGAACGCGGGAAACCAACTGGTGAACAGGTTAAGCGTGTACCCGCCCACCTTGTGATTGTCGTCGGTGTACCGAAACTGTTCACGTTCGTAGTCGAGCTTGAACGCGTGAAACTCCTGGAAGGACTCGGGAATGCGTTTGATGCCCATCCGCGTTCCCACCGCACGGTAGAAGTGGAACGCGGCCAGTCGCTCTTTCGGGTCCAGCCGGCGCCACCCGTACTTGTCTATCCAGTCGAGCGGGTCGTATACGAAGGTGGACAGCACATACAGCATGTCGTCGTTGTCGATGTCGTACTTGCCGTGCATACGGTTCACGACGCGCAGCGACTCCCGTCCACGCGGCGAGTCGTATCCGTGTTCCACCATCTCGGCCATCAACAACGCCGTGTCGTCGTAGCGCTTCTGCGGTTTGTTCTCGAACTCCCCCGTCTTCTGCAGGAGGGCTGACACCGTCGGAACGCAGTACGTTCGGAACAACGCGAACTCGAGCGAACGCTGGTAGTCCCACGGGAACTCGAACCCTGCTGTCAGACGGTGTATTTCATGGTTGTCCGTCACCGGATCGAGCTGCCGAATGCGCTGCAGAGTTCCGTATCGCCCGTGGCCGGCGCTGCTCGGGGCAGTCAGAAGATTCATCCGAATCACCCATGTCGCTTCGCTAGTATCCACGCCGAGATCTTCATGTCCCGCGCCTTCCGCTCGAGCGTCAACAGATTCAGTGGGGCGTTGAACTGTTGCACCGTCATCGATTTCACCGTG
Organism: Rhodococcus huquni; assembly: GCF_055231055.1. Lineage (NCBI taxonomy): Bacteria > Bacillati > Actinomycetota > Actinomycetes > Mycobacteriales > Nocardiaceae > Rhodococcus > Rhodococcus huquni. Next base: position 516,585 of record NZ_JBUYWE010000002.1, on the reverse strand, counting down.
CTGAATTCGCGGAGGCCGTCCGCGCCGTGAATGCGTCCGAACCCGGAATCGCCGACGCCGCCGAACGGAAGCGCGGGCACTCCGGCGAACCCGAGCACCGAATTGACGGTGACGACCCCCGACTGCAGGCGTTCCGCGATCTGCTTGCCCTTGGCCTTGTTCTTCGTGAACACCGATGCGCCCAGCCCGTACTTGGATGCGTTGGCCCGCTCGACACCTTCGTCCAGGTCGGCGACCTCGTTGACCACAACCGTCGGTCCGAACGTCTCTTCCGTGATCGCGGTGCTCTCCTCGGGGACACCGGTGAGCACGACGGGCTCGACGTAGCGTTCCTTCACGGAATCGACGCCACCGACGACCGCTCGCCCACCCTTCGACAGGGCGTCCTCGATCTGATCGCGGACGATGCCGATCTGCTTTCCGAGCGTCATCGGACCGTAGGTGGAATCCGGTTCACCACCCGGAGCGACGGCTGCGGCCTTTGCTGCCAGTTTGTCGAGGAACTGCTGATACACGGGCTTCACGACGTAGATCCGCTCGACACCAGCGCAGGTCTGACCCGCGTTGCCCAACGCACCGAATGAAGCGAACTCGACCGCCGCGTCGAGGTCGGCATCCTCGGCGACCAGCATCGCGTCCTTACCTCCGCACTCTGCGACGATCGGCACGAGGTTCTCCGCGCAGGTGGCCATCACCTTTTTCGCGGTGGCGGTCGAACCGGTGAAGGCGATCTTGTTCACGTCGGCCCGACACAGAGCGGCACCGGTCGAGCCGTCGCCCGTGATCGTCTGCAACACCGGCTGACTCGGCGCGATCGACTGCCACTTGTCGGCAAGCCACATCCCCACCCCCGGCGTGAGTTCGCTGGGCTTGAACACCACCGCATTGCCGGCAGCCAACGCGTAGGCGATCGACCCCATCGGCGTGTAGACCGGGTAGTTCCACGGACCGATCACGCCCACCACGCCATAGGGCCGATAGCCCACGTAGGCAGCCTGGTTCGCACTCACGAGTCCGGAACCGACCTTGCGCTGCTTCAGAATTTTCTTCGCGTGCTTGGCCGCCCAGTCGAGATGCTCTACCGCCAGCATGACCTCGAGGAGCGCATCTTCGGCGGGCTTACCGCTCTCCCGCGAGATGACGGCGGCGAGGCCGTCCGCATCCGCGGCCACCGCCCGCTTGAACTCGAGGAGCCAGTTGCGACGTCCTCGAAACCCCTGCACATCCCACCACCGGGCAGCTCTGTGTGCCTTGGCGACAGCCGCATCCACGTCGGCGATCCCCTGCAGCGGATGGGTGGCGATCACGTCGCCGTTTCGAGGGTCGAGGCTGTCGAACACTCCGGCACCGGTGTCGCTTTCACGGTCGGCATCGAACGGGGTCAGCTGATCGGTCATCGAGACATCCTTCGGCGTTGGCCACGCATCACATATATTTGATGTGATCTACTGTTGTGAAACTCACACTATGCGGACTTCGCAAAGCCGACAACCCCTCTCAGGAGTCGACCGATGACCAGCAGCTTCACCCAGGAACAGGCGGACTTCGCGAAGGCAGTGGCCGGCTTCTGCAAGCGCGAAGCAGGCACCCGTGAACAGCGTGACACCCTCACCGGACACGGGCAGCACACCCACAACCAGGCCGTCTACACGAAGATGGCCGAACTCGGATGGCTCGGCATCACGACGGCAGAGGAGTTCGGCGGTTCGGCCGGCACCACCGTGGACATGTGCATCCTCCTCGAAGAGTCCGCCAGGGGGATGCTGCCGATCGGTGGCATCGGTCCGACGCTCATCACCGGCGCGGCCTACGCGAACTTCGGAACGCCGCAGCAGAAGGAGGCCGTGCTCGGCGGCATCGTCCGCGGGGATTCTCAGTCGATCTCGATGTCCGAGCCCGAGGCGGGCTCCGATGTGGGCAACCTGTCCTGCCGGGCCGAGAAGGCCGACTCCGGATGGCTGATCAACGGGCAGAAGACCTGGTGTTCCAATGCGCACTTCGCCGAGAACATCCTGCTGGTGGCCCGGACCTCACGCGGCGACTCCAAGCACGAGGGACTCACCATGTTCCACGTCCCGGCGAATACCGAAGGACTGAACATCAGTGGCATCGACACGATGGGCGGCCGGGAGGTCAACGATCTCTACTTCACCGACTGCCACCTGCCCGCCGATGCGGTAGTAGGAGAGGTGGGCGCGGGCTGGACGCAGTTGATGACGGGCCTGAACATCGAACGGCTGATCCTGGCGGCCATGATGCTCGGCACCGCAGAACGCGCTTTCGCGGACGCCCTCGAGTTCGTCACCCAACGCAAGCAGTTCGGTCGCCCGGTCGGCACGTTCCAGGCCATCCGGCACCGAATCGCCGATCTCGCAACCGAAATCGAGTGCGGACGCCTACTGGTGTACGACGTGGCACGCAAGGTGGACGAGAATCCCACCAAGATGTTCCCGCGCGAGGCATCGATGGCGAAGCTGAAACTCACCGAGACCGCGAAGAAGGTGGCTCTCGAGGGAATGCAGATGATGGGCGGATACGGTTACGCGACCGAGTTCGACATGGAACGCCATGTGCGAACCACGCTGGTCTCGTCGATATACGGCGGCACCAACGAGATCCAGCGAGACATCATCGGCAAGACGTACGGCTTGTGAGGAGAGCGCGATGGCCACACGAACACCTGCCCCCGCGCTGAGGCGACGCCCGCAGCTGTCCGAGGACGTCGCCGACCACGTACGAGGTCTCATCATGTCCGGCGAAATCCGGCCGGGAGACTTCGTTCGGCTCGACGAAACTGCGGCGGAGCTGGGCGTGAGCGTGACTCCGGTTCGCGAGGCGCTCCTCACCCTTCGCGGCGAAGGCATGGTCGAGCTCGTTCCGCATCGCGGGTACGTGGTGTCGCCGCTGAGCCGCGACGACGTCCGCGACATCTTCTGGCTACAGGGCGTCATCGCAGTCGAACTCGCCCTCCGAGCAGCGCGTGTCATCACCGGTGACGAGATCGACGAACTCGAGAACTTCGGAAACGGTCTTCGATCGGCGGTCGAGCGACAGGACGCAGCAGAGATCGCGCACTGTGAGTTCGAGTTCCACCGGCACCTCAATGTGGTTGCGGGAGCGGGCAAGCTGGCCTGGTTCCTGCACAACGCCGTTCGCTACACCCCGCATCGGCTCTACGCGGCCGACAGATCCTGGGGAGAATTGGCAGTGGACTGCCACGACCAGTTGATCGTCGCCCTACGGGCGGGGGACCTCGAGCAGATCGCCGAGCAGACCCGCCGACAGTTCGACGACGGCGCAGAACGGCTCATGACACATCTCGACCGCGCCGGGATCTGGGCACAGCCCGCTTAGCCCCTCACAAGAGGTACGAGCACCGACACCGCGAAGCTGCGCATCTCGTCCTCGGTGTGCAAGCGCGGCGGGCCGTCCGGCGTCAGCAACAACGATTGTGCGAGCCGGGCCAGCAGGGCTGCGAGATCGTCCACCTGGCGGATTGCGGTGGGATCGTCCGGGGAGCCGAGCGTGCCCGCCCGTTCGCGGAGGTCTCGAATCCGCGGTGCGAGGAACTGCGAAGCCAGTTCGAGAACACTGCCCGCAGCGACCGTCAGACTGTGCAGAGTCTCGTCCCGGTCCACCTGCAACATCTGTTCGAGCAGGCGGTTGCCGCGCAGGGCAGTGATCGTGACGGTGAACATCCGGACGACATACTCGTCCACGTCGTCGACCCCGGCCAGTTCGTTCTCGATGTGCGACAGCACACGCGCAGCCTCGTACAGGTACGCCGCGGAGACGATGTCGTCCTTCGGCCCGAGGCGGCGATAGAGAGTCGCGCGGTTGACGCCGGCACGACGCGCGATGTCGTCCGTACTCGTGCGCCGCACACCGGTCAGGGCGAACTGTTCGAGCGCCGCCTCCAGGATGCGAGCGTCGATGTCGGAGTGGCTGTCATCGCCGAAAAGCGCGGACAGCAGGTCGGTGGTCATCACCGTCGAATCTAGCCGATCTGCCACCACCCATTGCCACCATTGCGCAACCATGCAACAGTAATCGTAATTACGTTGCATCTGCCCTCGACGCATGGGAGCGACATGAGCACTCGCCTGACGGAACGCCGCGGCCCGACACTGCGGGAGGACCGACTCGACCTGACAGATTTCGTCGGCGAGAGTTTCCTCTTCCTCGGGGCGGGTTCGACGGTCCTGCTGCAACTGGCGAGCCCCGGGGTGGGGCACGGAGTCGCCGACCACAGCACCACTCTGGTCAGGCCGCTCGACCGACTACGCACCACGATGACGTTCGTCTACGCCGTCACGCTGGGCACTCCTGAAGAGAAACAAGCGATCGTTCGACTGGTCAACAAGGCGCACGTCCCCGTCCGGTCCGACACCTACAACGCTTTCGATCCGGACCTGCAACTCTGGGTCGCTGCGACTCTGTACAAGAACGGCTCGGACCTCTACGAACGCTTCTTCGGGAAGCTCGACGACGAGACGGCCGAACGGATCTATCAACAGTCGGCGGTATACGGCACGGCACTCCAGGTCGACGAGAGCTCGTGGCCGGAGAGTCGGGAAGCATTCGACAAGTACTGGGATCACATGATCGAACACACCGAGGTGGACGATCAGGTGCGTAAATACGTACACGCACTTCTCGGCGGCGGTGACGTCCCGCTCGCCGCCCGAGTTCTTCTCCCTCTCAACCGATTCGTCACCGTCGGCCTGCTACCCCAGACCATGCGGGAGAAGTTCGAGCTTCCGTGGGATCCTCGCGATCAGCGCCGATTCGATGCGCTGATGCGACTACTCCCCATCGTGTACAAGCTCGTTCCCAAGCCGATTCGGTGGGCGCCCGCGCATCTCTATCTTTTCGACATGCGCCGGCGCCTCCGCAATCACCGACACGTCATCTGACGGGCTTGTCGCTGCTTCCACTGTCGGGCAACACCTCTTTGATGACGTTGCCGTCGATGACCTGCGCACCGAGAGTCTCGGTCCACACGATCGTGCCCTTCTCGTACATGCGGAACTTGCCCGCCTCGCTCGGCAGCATCATCTCGGGTCCGATCGGGGCACCGACAGTGCTGTCCGGACCGCCGATTTCGCGATACTTCTCGTCGATCGGCGAGCCGGGAGTCGTTCCGATCGGATCGTCCGGATCCACCTGACCGGGATCGTGTTTCGGCGCGTCGGGCACGGTCACGCCTTCGGCGACGGTGAACCAATCGGACTTCAGCTTCAGCTTGGTTCGCGCCTGCGCGCCGGTGACCTCGGCCGTACCCGTCGTACCGACGACCTTCACTGCAGTCGCGCGGCCGCCGTCGGCTCCGAAGTTGTTGCGCGACGTCACGTCGATCGACTGCAGTTCGCCGACCCCGAAGGCCGATCCGATGTCGCCGGCCGACATCGTGACGTTCCAGTCGTGGTGCGGCGACGCGGAATCACCCTGGTCCTCGACGGCCGGGAACTCGCCGCCCGTGGTGTATCCGCCCGTGGAAGAGGAGAACTCGGCGGCCACGACCTCATTGTCCTTCGTCAAGACCGTGCCCGTGGTGGACCGCACCGCGTCCGAAGTCCGCGGGTCCTCCTTGGCAGATCCGGTGTACACCTGGCAGCTCTGCGTGTCGCAGGTGCGCGCATATGTTTCCCGGTTCTCGGCCGCCGCATACGAGCGCGCCGCCACGGCCTGTGCGCGCAACGCCTCAGCGCCACCGGTGTCCGCCCAGTCCGCCCGCGACTCGGCGGGGACGACACCGAGCAGATAGTCGTCGATGTTCACCACGTTCACGGTGCGCGGTGCCGTGCCGTCGAGAGCGACCCCGAGCGAACCGCGATAGGGAGCGTCACCGGCACAGAATTTCAGGTGTTCGTTCGTGGGCCGGTCCGGGGCCAGATCGATCGGGTCGACCCACGGGTGATCCGTGACGTCCTGCCACAGCACGTCACCGGAGCATCCCGCGGTGACCACCACGTTGGCGCCGCCGCCGGGGATCGGAGTGAGGTGCACACCCTCCCCCGGCGCGACCTGCTTGCCCGCGACGACCGCGCCGGCGTCCGAGTACACGTCGAGCGGCTTGTCGTCGTGGCCCTGAATTCGCACGCTGATCTGTGCGTCCTCGAGATGACCGAGAGTGGTGCCGCCGTAGTAGTGACCGAGGATTCGCTCGGCGGCCCAGCCCTGATCCTTGGCATACCCATAGGCACCCCACTGGCCCATGCCGCGTCCGTGACCGTTGCCGTGACCCGTGATCGTGAACGGCGTGTCGGATGCAACAACCGAGGTCACCTGGTCGTCGGAGGTGGTTTTCGCGAGGTACACGCCGCCGGCGGCCGCACCGAGCGCCAAGGCCGGTGCGATACCCAGAGCGCTTGCCCGAAGTACGGTGTTGCGCCAGCCTGCGCGGCGCGGACCTCCCGCGATGTAGCGCTTCCTGAGAGAACTCGCCATTGACGCACTCCTCGTCGCAGAACCGGCCGAGTGGGGTCCGGTGAGCGTGGGTGAAAGATTTCCGATAAAGTCTCAATCTAAGGTTGAGCCTTACACACTTGTGTGACTAGTGTGGCAAGAGTGACTGGAGTTGGCAATATCCGACACGCCTGTCACAGCACCATCGCAAGTTGCAGACATACGCGTCCGGACCACGGACATCGGCCCTGGTCGAACGCTGGAACCTACAACTGAGGAGTCCCCTTGCCGCACCGTCGACCGAAGCCCTCGCTCGTCCTGGGGGCCGTAGCCGTCCTGGCTGTCGCAAGTCCTCTCGCGGTCTTCGGCATCACCAGCGCGCCCTCCGGCGTCCAGTCCGCCAACGAATCGTCGAACACCGTCGTGTCCACCGATATCGCCAAGGTGGCACTCGAGCAGGTACCCGACATCGTCATCCCGGTGAAGGACCTGACCGGCCTGAACGTCCCCGACGTCAACATCGGACAGCTCCGCAATCTCCCCATTCCGTCGAGCATCCAGATCCCCGACGGGATTCAGCTGCCGCGCGGTCTGAAAATCCCCAGCAACCTGGAGATTCCGCTCCAACTCCCCACCCCCGGTGATATCTCCGACCCCTCCGTCGCGCCGCCCGAGGACCAACAGCCCGGCGCGGTCGTCAAGGAACTCGGCCAGGACACACCGTTCAGCATGGTCGCCCTGACTTCCAACACCGTCGCCTCCGCCGAATCCAAGGTTCGCGCGATGCAGGAGGACGGCTCCTGGGGTCCCTGGATCACACCCGGAATGGTCGACAGCCGGGCCACCGACAACACCCGATTCGACGGCACCGTCGCCACCGAGCCGATCTTCGTCGGGCTCACCAAGGCCGTCCAGATCCTGACGCCGTCCATTCCGACGGAAGTTGCGGCACCTGCACCTGCCCCGGCGCCCGAAGCAGCACCCGCGCCCGAGGCAGCACCGGCTCCCGAAGCAGCACCCGCTCCGGAAACCCTCACGCCCGCCGAACCGGCGCCGCAGGGTGACGCTCCGCTCGGCTACACCCCCGCGTCGGTGAGCAAGCCGCTGCACGAACAGCCGGCACCTGCTCACACCGGAGCGGAGGACGTCACCGCCGTTCTCATCGAGCCCGGATCGGGCCCGTCCGACGGCAACCTCGGCGATATCGCGACACCGGCATCCGCCGGCGGACCCAACGTGATCACCCGCGATCAGTGGGGTGCCGACGAGTCGATCCGTTGCGAGGAACCGACTTACGACGACTTCCTCGGTGGCGCAACCGTGCACCACACGGCCGGTAGCAACGACTACTCCAAGGCCGAGTCCGCAGAGATCGTCCGCGGCATCTACGCCTACCACGCACAGACCCTCGGGTGGTGCGACGTCGGATACAACGCGCTCGTCGACAAGTACGGCCAGGTGTTCGAGGGTCGCGCAGGCGGTCTCGACAAGCCCGTCCAGGGCGCCCACGCCGGCGGATTCAACGAGAACACCATGGGCATCGCCATGATGGGTGACTACTCCTCCGTCGAGCCGACTCAGGAGAGCCTCGACGCCGTGGGCAAGTTCCTCGGCTGGCGTCTCGGCAAAGCCGGCCTGGACCCCAAGGGCCAGACCACCATGTACTCCGAGGGCACCGAGTTCACGCCGTACGCCCAGGGCCAGGCGGTCGATCTGCCGATCATCTTCGCCCACCGCGACGTCGGCAACACGACGTGCCCGGGTGATGCCGCATACGCCCACATGGACGAGATCCGCGATATCGCCGCAGCCAACGTCGCGGGATCGGATGCCGGTATCCAGGCGTCCGCACCGCAGGGCGACACGCCCGGCAATTCGCCCGGTACCAACGCCAGCGCCGATGCCGCCGGTCAGGTTCCGGCTCTCGTCAGCGAACTCGCACGCATGGCCGATCAGTCGCCCGTCGTCCAGAAGTGGATGGCACAGGGCGGAGATGCCGGTCGTCTGGGCCAGGCCCTCACCGGGCTGCTTCAGGCGAAGGCCGGAAACACCGGCGCGCAATTCGTCAACGGTGCCATCTACAGCGCACCCAACGGCGGCGTGTGGACGGTGCTCGGCGAGATCTTCAAGACGTGGGAGAGTCTCGGACTCGACAACGGCGAACTCGGACTGCCCACCTCGGACGAGTACGCGGTCCCGGGCGGCTTCCGAACCGACTTCGAGAACGGTTCGCTGGTCTTCAACGAGCTGTCCGGTCTGGTCACGAAGGTCTTGAAGACCTACAACGACACGTACCAGGAGACGTACTCGAACGGCGCCAAGGTCGAGGCCGCTGCACCTGCTCCGGCTCCGGCCCCCGCGCCTGCTCCTGAGGCGGCTCCAGCACCGGAACCGGCTCCCGCTCCGGCGCCCGAAGCAGCACCGGCACCCGTCGGCTGAATCTCGTAACGCGCTCGAGCGCTGGTGGTCTCAGGACCACCAGCGCTCGAGTACTTTCGCGACCCCGTCGTCGACGTTGGTGGTGGTGACCTCGTCCGCGGCAGCCTTCGCATCCGGGTGCGCGTTCTCCATCGCCACGCCGGTGCCGGCGAGCGACAGCATCGGGATGTCGTTCGGCATGTCCCCGAACGCGACGGCGAATGCCGGATCGACGTGCAGATACTCGGCCAGATACACGAGGCCCGACGCCTTGGTGATGCCGGCGGCGGAGAGTTCGACGAGGCCGTTGTCGGTCGAATACGTCAGATCCGCGTTACCCGCAACGTGCGGCGCCAACGCCTCGACCATCGACTGACTACTCGCGCCGGGAAGTCGGACGAGCAGCTTCACAGCTGGTGCCGACAGCAGTTCCATACCGGACAGTTCCGTGTTGTCCGGGTTGAGCCAGGCATGTTCGTAGCCGGGTTCACTGACGAACTGCGGAGTCGCCGCATCGTGCGCGCTCGCCCCGACCCGTTCGGCAGCAAGACCGGACCCGGGCAGTACCGTCGCGGCCAGATCGGCAAGCCATTCGAGCAGATCCACCCCGAGGGTCGCCGCGCTCAGGACCCGATCGGTCGCGCTGTCGTAGATCACCGCACCGTTTGCGCACACGGCGAGCGGCGCGAATCCGAGCCCCTCGACGACCGGTGGGATCCACCGTGGCGGTCGGCCGGTGGCCAGCACGAACGGAGTCCCCGATTCGACCACTGCGGTCACAGCCTCACGCGTCCGCGCGCTCACCCGCTCGTCGTGACCGATCAAGGTGCCGTCCACGTCGGAGGCGACGATGCTCGGGCGATTCGATGCGGACGTCAGGGATGGGGACGTCGGGTATGAGCTCACCCGCCCATTGTGCCTGCCGCCCACCCCCGGCCGATCTATCCCCGCCCACCCCCCGACGAATGTCACACCGGTGGTCGTGAGCTGAACGTGTGTGACATTGGTCAGTGGTCGGGGTGGGGATCAGGCCTCGCGGGACTTACGTGATGCGGCTTTCGCGGCCGCGTCGTCCGCGTCCATCTTGTCGGCTTCTTCGAGGGTGGGGGCACCGCCGCCGAGACGGGAGGGCACCCAGTACTCGCCGGCCGGGTGCTCGTAGTTCTTCTGCAGTTCGAGCAGCTGCTGCTGCATCGACGACCGGAGTTCGGCCGTGAGGTCCGCGACCGGTTCGTACGGGGAGATCGGCTTGCCGACACTGATCGAGATCGGGGTGTTCGTGCGGCCCAACCGCTTCGGGTAGCCCTTCGTCCACACGCGCTGCGCACCCCAGATAACGAGCGGGATGATCGGCACGTCCGCTTCCACGGCCATGCGCGCCGCGCCGGACTTGAACTCCTTGATCTCGAAGCTACGACTGATGGTGGCTTCCGGGTACACGCCGACGAGTTCGCCGCGCTGCAGATACTCGACGGCAGCCTTGTACGAATCGGAGCCGGCCGCGCGATCGACGGGAATGTGCTTGAGGCTCCGCATGATCGGGCCGGAGATCTTGTTGTCGAACACGTCCTTCTTCGCCATGAACCGGATGTACCGCTTCACACTGCGCACGGGCAGGCCTGCGTAGGTGAAATCCATGTACCCGGTGTGGTTGACGGCGATCACCGCGCCGCCCTCGGCGGGAATGTTCTCGGCGCCGTGGACGGTGAACTTCAACCCCTCGAACGCGAAGATCGTGCGGGCGAGTCCGATTATGGTTCGGTAGACAGGTTCCACAGTCGATCAGCGTAGCCCGTACTTCGTGGTCCGGCTCACTGTCGACGGACACCGAGCGGTCCGAGTGGGTCGACCGCAGCCATTCGCATACCCTGGTGTGGTCGCTCAGCTTTTCAGGAGGCAGAACCAGTGCAGGTCACCAGTGTCGGACACGCCGGCTTCCACATCCAGACGGACGCAGGCTCGATCCTGTGCGATCCATGGGTCAATCCTGCTTATTTCGCGTCGTGGTTTCCGTTTCCCGACAACACCGGCCTCGACTGGGATGCTCTGGGTGACTGCGACTACCTGTACGTGTCGCACCTGCACAAGGACCACTTCGATCCGCAGACGCTGACCAAACACGTCAACAAGGACGCGACGGTTCTACTGCCCGACTACCCGGTGCCGGACCTGCGCCGTGAGCTCGAGGCGCTCGGCTTCCACAAGTTCTTCGAGACCGAGGACTCGGTCAAGCACAAGCTCACGGGACCCAAAGGCGATCTCGACATCATGATCATCGCCCTGCGCGCCCCGGCGGACGGGCCGATCGGCGACTCCGGCCTCGTGGTCTCGGACGGCGAGAGCACCTGTTTCAACATGAACGACGCACGCCCCGTCGACATGGACGTGTTGCAGCAGTTCGGCAAGATCGACATTCACCTCCTGCAGTACTCAGGCGCGATCTGGTACCCGATGGTCTACGACATTCCGAAGAAGACGAAGGCCAACTTCGGGAAGCAGAAGCGCCAACGCGGAATGGACCGCTGCCGCAGCTACATCGAGCAGGTGGGCGCCACCTGGGTCGTGCCGTCCGCCGGTCCGCCGGTGTTCCTCGACGACGAACTGCGCTACCTCAACGACGATCACGGTGACGAAGGCAACATCTTCCCGGACCAGATCACCTTCCTGGAACAGATGCGCATCCACGGCAACAACGGCGGCATCCTCATGATCCCGGGCTCGACCGCCGAGGTTCACGGCAGCGACCTGGGGCTGACGCACCCGATTCCCGACGCCGAGGTCGACAAGATCTTCAGCGAGAAAGCCGCCTACATCGAGGACATGGCGCAGCGGATGGCACCGGTTCTCGCGGCAGAGAAGGCCACCTGGGCGCCTGCCGAAGGCGAGTCGCTCTTCGAAGGACTGAAGGCGAAGTTCGAGCCGATCATGCGACAGTCCGATCTCATCTGCGACGGGATCGGCTACCCGGTCGGACTCGTGATGGGCGACGAGACCGTGGTGCTGGACTTCCCGCAACGCATCGTGCGCCCCAAGGGTGAGAAGGACGGCAAGTACCGGTACGGATTCCGTATCCCCCCGGAACTGGTCCGCACGGTCCTGCGAGACGACGAGCCCGACTGGGTGAACAGCATCTTCTTGTCGACCCGCTTCGAGGCGTGGCGCATCGGCGGCTACAACGAGTTTCTCTACACGTTCTTCAAGTGCCTCACGGACGAGCGCATCGCGTACGCCGACGGCTGGTTCTCCGAGGCGCACGACGACGACGCGTCGATCGAGGTCGGCGGGTACGAGATCCAGCGGCGTTGCCCGCACCTCAAGGCCGATCTCTCGAAGTTCGGCGTCGTGGAGGGCACCAATCTCACCTGCAACCTGCACGGTTGGCAGTGGGATCTCGAGACGGGCCGATGCAAGACCTCGAAGGGTCACGAACTACGAGCGAAGAAGCTCTAGAGCAGAGCCTCAGCCGGCAGTGGGCGGCTGATCGACGAGCTGGGCCATGTAGAGCTGGTCGCCCATCTTGTCCATCAGCTCGATCTGCGTTTCGAGGTAGTCGACGTGGTCTTCTTCCTCGCGGAGGATCTGTTCGAGGAGACCTGCCGACGTGGCATCGCCTTTGGAACGGACCATCTGCACGCCCGGACGTAGCCGCTCGACGACCTCCACCTCGATAGCGAGGTCCGAGTGGAACTGCTCCCGCAGATCCTGGCCGATACGCAGCGGCAAGAGGCGCTGATAGTTGGGCAGACCCTCGAGCAGCAGAATTCGATCCGTCAGCTTCTCCGCATGAATCATCTCTTCGATCGATTCTTCGCGGGTTTTCGCGGCCAGTTTGGTGAATCCCCAGTTGGCCTGCATCTTCGAGTGCAGAAAGTACTGGTTGATCGCGGTCAGTTCACTGGTCAGCTGTTCGTTGAGTAGAGCGATAACTTCGTCGTCGCCACGCATTACAACCTCCGGTCGCCGGAACAAGAGCGACCGTATCAAGTGTCGTCCCCGAACCGCAGCCGTTCGAGAATGCAGTGGTTCGGGATCAGGTTGTCAGGCAGCCGTCGAGCTGCCGATCGAACGAGAGCAGAGGATCTCGTTCAGACGTTCGACGCAGGTACCACATCCCCATCCGGCTCCACACCGTTCGCCGATCGCGTCCGCGTCGCCCGCACCGTCGTCGAAGTGCTGGTGCACCTCGTCCTCGGTGACGGCCTTGCAGATGCAGACGAACATGTGGAACTCCCTCGCGACCATTTCGATTAGGTAAGGGTTACATCATTCCCGGCACTTTGCAAGGGTAGCCTGCCCAATCCGTTGACAGGTGACTATTTGGTCACCTATTGTCGAAACCGTGCAGGACGAAGACCTCGTGTTCAAGGCGTTGGCGGACCCGATCCGCCGCGTGCTGTTGGACGCGCTGTTCGAGCGGGACGGCCGCTCGCTCGGAGAGCTCGAGGAAGTCGTCAACGGCACCACCGAGATGACCCGGTTCGGAGTCGCGAAGCACCTCAAGGTGCTGGAAGAGGCCGGTCTGGTCAGCTCACGCAAAGAAGGTCGGGCCAAGCTCCACTACCTGAATGCCGTCCCGATCCAGTCGATTCACGAGCGTTGGATCGGCAAGTACACCCGTCACACCGAACACATTGCGACGTCCCTGCTGGGTCTCAAACGTGGCCTGGAGGACGGCGTCGACGACACCGAGGAGTAGGACCATGACCGACAATCGCGTGTACAGCATCTATATCGATGCCCCTGCCCAGAAGATCTGGGACGCCATCACCTCGTCCGAGTACACCTCCAAGTACGGGTACGCCGGCCCGGTCGAGTTCGACCTCGTCCCCGGCGGCAAGTACACCGCGTACGCCAGCGACGAGATGAAGGCGATGAACATGCCCGACATCGTCGTGAACGGCGAGGTGATCGAGGCAGACCCGCCGAAGCGTCTCGTGCAGAAGTGGAACCCGGTCTGGCTCGAAGACCCCGCCACCACGTTGACTTGGGAAATCACCGAGTTCAGCAACGGACCGTGCCAGCTCACGCTCACCCACGACGTGACCGGCGCGCCCGAGACGGACCGTCAGACTGCGGGCGGTGCGGACCCGGCAACCGGAGGCGGCGGCTGGCCGTGGGTCCTGGCCAGCATGAAGACCCTCATCGAGACCGGCAAACCCATGACCGGAATTCTCTGAGAGGTCGACAGGCGCTCAGGGTTTGCGCAGAACGTCCGTTCCCACGAACGGAACCAGGGCCGCCGGCACCCGAACGGAACCGTCCGCCTGCTGGTGATTCTCGAGGATCGCAACGAGCCAGCGGGTGGTCGCGAGTGTTCCGTTGAGGGTGGCGGCGGTCTGCGGCTTGCCGTTCTCGTCGCGGTAACGCACGGACAGACGGCGCCCCTGGAAGGTGGTGCAGTTGGACGTCGACGTCAACTCCCGGTACGCCTTCTGCGTCGGAACCCAGGCCTCGCAGTCGAACTTGCGGGCCGCCGACGACCCGAGATCGCCGCCTGCCACGTCGATGACGCGGTACGGCACCTCGATGGCGGCCAGCATCTCGCGCTCCCAAGCCAACAGCCGCTGATGCTCGGCGTCGGCATCCTCCGGCTTGCAGTAGGTGAACATCTCGACCTTGTCGAACTGGTGCACGCGAATGATGCCGCGGGTGTCCTTGCCGTAGCTGCCCGCTTCGCGGCGGAAGCACGAGGACCACCCGGCATAGCGCTTGGGGCCACCGTTCAGGTCGAGAATCTCGCCCGAGTGGTAACCCGCCAGCGGAACCTCCGAGGTGCCGACGAGGTACAGGTCGTCGTCTTCGAGGTGGTAGATCTCGTCCGAGTGTGCACCGAGGAAACCGGTGCCCGCCATGATCTCCGGGCGCACGAGCACCGGTGGGATCATCATCTGGAATCCGTTGGCCATCGCCTTCTGCGCAGCCAACTGGAGCATTCCCAGTTGCAGCATCGCACCGAAGCCGGTGAGGAAGTAGAACCGGGCACCCGACACCTTGGCGCCACGTTCCATGTCGATCAGACCGAGCGATTCGCCGAGCTCGAGGTGATCCTTCGCCTCGAAATCGAAGTCCGGAACGTCGCCGACCGTCTCGAGCAGCACGAAGTCGTCCTCGCCACCGGCAGGTGCGCCGTCCTGCACGATGTTGGAGATGGCGCGGTGCGCGGTGTCGAGCGCAGCATCGGCCTCGTTCTGAGCGGCCTCGGCCTGCTTCACCTTCGCTGCGAGTTCCTTCGAACCCTCGAGCAGGGCGGGCCGTTCCTCCGGAGAAGCCTGGCCGACCTTCTTTCCGAACGCCTTCTGCTCGGCGCGCAGGGTGTCGCCTGCCAAGACCGCGGCACGACGGGAGGCGTCCGCCTCGAGCAGTGCGTCGACCAGAGACGGATCCTCGCCTCGGGTTCGCTGCGACTGCCGTACGGCGTCGGGGTTCTCACGGACGAATTTCAGGTCAATCACGACTCCAAACCCTACCGGGCGTGTGAGCGGCGATTATTCGGGTTTCGGTTCGAGGAGTTCGAGCAGATCCTCGCGGCCGAACATCCGGGCCGCATCGATCGCGGTGGGGTGGCCGGTCGTGGCGCTCGCCCCGCCCGCGACCAGTGCGCGCACCACCGCGTCTTCCCCTTTGAAGAGCGCCCCTGCCAGCGGCGACTGTCCCCTGTCGTTGAGTCGATCGACGTCCGCGCCGCGGTCGATCAAGGCCTGCACCGCAACCGAGTGACCGTGATAGGCCGCAAGCATGACGAGGGTGTCGCCCTTCTCGTTGGTGAGGTTCACCGGCACTCCGGCATCGACGTAGGTGGCCAGGGTGGCGGCATCGCCGGTCCGCGCACTGTCGAACACTCGACCCGCGAGTTCTTGCAACTGTGGATCGATGTCTTCGCCGGACCGTGGTTCTTCGCTCATGCCGTTCGAAACTAGTCGGCAGCGGCGCCTGCAACCACACGCCGCGGCACGATTCGACCGAGTTGTTCGGCAAGGCGCACGGGAGCAGGCATGATGGACGGCGATGTCCGAAGAGCAGCCCGAACCCAAGGATCCGGAGTCGCGCGGGAGCAAGAAGTGGCGACCCCCGCAGACACGAACCATGTCCGCGTCCACGACGCGACGTGCCCTTCTCGCCGTCGCGGTGGGCGCCGTCGTGGCTGCGATCGCGACCTTCGCCATATCCGGCGGGTTCAATCGAAGTGACCGGCTGCCCACACACGCCAATGCGGCGGGGAACCATTCCCAGTCTTCCGAGCCGGGCGAGTTCGATGCCGCGACCACCGGAGACTGCCTCGACTGGACCCAATCGGAGAACCCGGAGGAAGACCGTCAGGACGTCGCGCGGGTGGACTGCGCCGAGGAGCACCGCTTCGAGGTGGCCGCACCACTCGACCTGAGCGTCTACCCGGGGGCCGAGTTCGGCCCGGGCGCGCGCTACCCGGGCGCCCTCCGTTTCGCCTCGCTGCGCGACGAACACTGCGTCTCCGCAGTGAACTCCTACCTCGGCGCCAAGTTCGACCCCTTCGGCAAGTTCAGCGCCGGACTGATGTTCCCCAGCGAGCCGGCCTGGGCGGACGGGGACCGCACCTTGCGCTGCGGCATTCAGCTGTCGAGTACCGCAGGCACCCTGCTTCCCTTCGCGGGCGCTGTCGCCGGCCAGGACCAGTCGAACGTATGGGATACCGGAACCTGCATCGGCATCAATCAGAACGTGCCGGCCGACCCCGTCGACTGCGCGCAACCACACGCGTTCGAGGTCATCGCCGCGGTCGATCTCAGCGGCCAGTTCCCGGGGGCGATGCCCTCCGTCGAAGACCAGGACAGGTACCTCGAAGGTGTCTGCACCCAGTCGTCCAACGAGTATCTCGGCTCGGCGGACGCACTGCGCGACAAGACCCTCACCCTGTTCTGGGACAACCTCGACCTCGACAGCTGGCTCGCCGGCAGCCGCAAGATCAACTGCTCGGTGGGCAAGGAAGTCGACACCGGCGGGTTCGCTGCCGTCACCGGCACCGCGAAGGGTGACATCCTCATCGACGGCGCCGCCCCCGTACCGCCGCCGCCCGTACCCGACGGACGTTCGCTTCCGATTCCGCTGCCCGGCGCCACGCCCCCCGAAGGGAACTGACGTGTCGGTGCACATGACACCGGAGCGCTTCGAGGAATTGGTGGGTGACGCACTCGACCTCATTCCGCCGCAGCTCACGGCGGCTCTGGACAACGTCGTCATCCTCGTCGACGACCGCAACGACGAGGAGCCCACCCTACTGGGGCTCTACCACGGCGTCGCGCTGACGGAACGGGACAGTCATTACGGTGGGTCGCTGCCCGATACGATTACGGTGTATCGCGACGCACTTCTGGATATGTGCAGTTCAGAGACAGAAGTGGTACATGAGGTAGCTGTGACCGTGATACATGAGGTTGCGCACTACTTCGGGATAGAAGAAGATCGTCTGCACGAGCTCGGCTGGGGATGAACGAACGCTCGAAGAAACTTCGGGCACGGGGGAACCAAAGAGCACGTTGCAGCGTCCAAGAAACCAGGACGTGTTCGATAAGTAGTTTGCAGTCGTCCAGGGGGGCCTCTGCCTCCATGACCAGGTAGAAGGAGTTCGACGTCGTGCCAGCCCTAACCGTCAGCCCCGAAGCTCTCATCGCCGCAGCCGCCGAGTTGGATCTGTTGGCCGCCCGCCTACAGACTTCGGTCACGGCCAATTCTGCAGCCATTCGCGTTCTGCCCTCCGGTACCGAAGAGGTCTCGCTGCACGCCGCGGGCTACTTCAACACCGTCGCCAACACCTTCCTGCCGGCCGTCACCCAGGGGATCGCCGAGATGCAGGCAACTGCGGCCACCTTGCGCCAGCAGGCAGCAACTTATGTCGCTCAGGATCTCGCCGGGGGCGCGTCCCTCGACGTGATCATGTAATTCGGCACACCAGAACCTTCAGGGGAGAACGCAACATGACTTTGGGACTGACAGGCGTCATCTGGTTGCCGCGCGGAGCGACCGTGAACTCGACGACTCTGAACGCCGGCGCCGGACCGGTGCCGCTCAGCGTCGCCAGCGCAGCCTGGACCGCACTCAGCGGTACCTTCCTCGACGTGAACGCGACGCTCGTGCGCGTGATGGCAGAGCTGGGCGCAGGCTGGCAGGGCATCGCCTCGGCTTCGGCCATCGCGAAGATCGCCCCGTTCGCCCTCTGGACGGCCGAGTGCACCGAAATGGCCGCCGACACGGCCGCGAAGGCCGGCCTCGAAGCGGGCGCGTACACGACCGCACGTCTGATCATGCCGAGTATCCCCGAAATCGTGGCGGTGAAGACGGCCAAGGCCACGGCGTACAGCACCGGCGGCGCCCTCAACGGCAGTGCGGCTGCCGCCGAGGCTGTGGATCGCGCGATGGACATTCGCGCGGGGATCGTGATGGAGGGGTACGAAGCCGCTTCCAACATCCTCGCGTTGCAGCGCACCTACCGTCAGCCGCCGCGGATCGTCACGAAGGCGGACGGCGAGTCCTACGAAAGCTTCGACGAGATCAGCGATTTCGAGAAGGACCCCGTCAAGGCTGCCACCGCCGCCGCGATGGCTCTCGGCCAGAACCCCGGCGTGACCACCGCGGCTTCTCAAGCCGGCAGCATCGCGAGTACCACCGTGTCCACCGCAACGTCCGCGGCGAGCAACATCGGCAGCGCCGCGGTGAGCGCGTCCACCGGTGGCGTCAACTCCGGGGCACCCATGATGGGCGGTGCACCCATGTTCGGCAGCGGCATGTCGGGCAGCGCAGCCACGTCGGCAGCATCGGCCCGCGTCCCCTCGGCCGGAGGTGTCGGTGTTCCCGGCGCTTCCAGCGGTGCCGGACTCCCCGAGGGCTGGGGCAAGGCCGACGGCGGCGGGCAGGGCCGTCCGGGTGGCGGAGCCCCCGCTGCGGGTGTCGGGGAAATGCGCGCGGAAACCACTCCCCCTGCCGGCGCACGCGGCGGTTCGGGATCCGGCCCCATGATGGGCGGACGCGGAATGGGTGCCGGCAGCGGCTCGAACGACGACGCCGAGCGCGACACTCCCGAGTACCTGAAGAACTTCGAACACTTCTCCGATGGTCGGACGGTCATCCCGTCCGTCATCGGCGCCGACCCGGAGCAGACTGGACGTTGATCGACCTCGGAACGACACTCGGCACCAGCACCTCCACTCTTCCGCCGGTCACCCTGAGCCTCGACGAGATGGAATTTCTCGTCGACAAGCTCTCGCTGGACGTGCTGCCGGTGGTGCTCGATGCCAACCCTCGTCACGAGTCTCTCGATGCCAGGGACGCCGCGTTCCGGGAAGCCACCGAGAGCCTCACCGAACGGGACCTGCTCCAGTACGGAACCGTCGACCAGGCGCTCGAGGACCGGCTGAGAATCCTGGCCCGCCCCGCCTGGGAGATCGCGGTGCGGTGGTACGTGTCCGGGTCGGTGTCACGGCTGTGCGTGTCCCACAGTGCCGACATGTCGGTGCTCGCGATGCGGGCGGGCGACGATTTCGTGATCCAGGACGCGGGCCTGGATCTGTTCGCTCCGATCGTCAACGCGCTCGGCAATTCCCAGCCGATGAAGTTCCAGAACGTCAACGCTCCCACCGCCGATCTCAGCGCCGCATTCGACGACGGGATCGACGGCGCCAACCTCGCGGACCGGCTTACGCGGCTCGGTGTGCCATCTCAGGATGCGGGTCCGCTCGGCCGGGCGATCTACGGGTGCGACACCCATGCCGAGATCGTCGGAATCGCGTACGGCGACGGCCAGCACGACCCGGTCGGCGGGCCCGTCACGGTGTTCGACACCGAACTCGGCCGCATCGTGGGGACGTCGAGTGTGTCGGCCCACGGCGTCGCCTGGTCTTCGCTCAGCCCCGGCACCACCCCGCGCCTGCGTCAGGCGCTGGAATCCCTCACGGACCGGCTGCAGTAACGAAGGGCTGCGGTCAGCCCATGGGGTCGTCGGCACCCGGAATCACCGTGTGCTCGAACGGCGGTTCCACCGCACCCCAGCGCACGCATTCCCAGCCGCCGCCGTGCGTGGGAACCAACTCGACGGTGTGGGTGTTCGACAGGTGATTGTTCGCCGCGAACAGCCCCGGCACACCGGACAGGTGTGCGCCGACCAGACGAATCGCTGCGCCATGACTGACCACCACGACGTCACCTCCGCCGTTCGGGTCCTCGAGAAACTCGTCGCGTAGCGCGGTGAGTACAGGCACGTACCTGTCGAGGACGTCGTAGCCGGACTCCCCACCGGGCACGTGAGCACTGAGGTCACCGGTGTGCCACTGATGGAACGTCTTCACGAACAGCTCGTGGGATTCACGATCGGTGCGATCCTCGAGCTCGCCCGCTTGCGCCTCGTGAATACCCTCTCGCAGCTGCGCCGCGACGCCGGATGCCGATTCCACGAAACCCGCCGTCTGCCGGGCGCGCAGCGCCAAGGAGGAGACCAACACCGCCGGCGTCGTCCGGGCCGCCAGATTCCGTCCGAACAATTCGGCCTGGGCCAAGCCGTCCGGCGTCAGCGGTGCACCCGGAAGCCTGGTGTCCAGACGCTTGGCGACGTTGGCCTCGGTCTCTCCGTGGCGGACCAGGATCAGGCTGCCACTCACGATTCGCCGTCTCCCCTACGTATCCGTTCGATCCAGTCCGTTGCTTCTTCGTCGGACGACGGCGGCGGGCCACTCGGATTGGCTGCGGGCCAGGATCCGAGAAAGAGGACGTCGGACGTCCGATGCACGGCCCGAAAAGCCTCCCCGACCAGCGGGTCGTCGATATGCCCTATGCAGTCGACGAAGAAGCGGTACGTGCCCATGCCGGTACGCAGCGGACGTGACTCGATGCGGGTGAGGTCGATTCCTCGACTCGCGAACTCGGACAGCACTCGTACGAGCGACCCGGGGGCATTGTTGGGAAGCAGAACTGCGGCGGTGCGGTCGTACCCGGTGCGCTTGGGCGGCGGTGCCGGACGAGTCACGAGAACGAACCGGGTGCGAGCGCTGTCGACGTCGGCGACACCGGACGCAAGGGTGTCGAGGCCGAGCCTCGTGCCTGCCAATGCAGTCGACACCGCGGCGTCCGCGACTCCGGCCGCCACGTCTTCGGCGGCCCCGGCGTTGGAGGACGCCGGCTGCAGCTCTACGCCCGGCAGGTTGCGGGCCAGCCATTCGCGTACCTGCCCCGACGCGTGCGGATACGCACGAATGGTTCGTACGTCCCCCAACGCAGTACCGGGCCGGGCGAGGATCGAGAACGCGATGTCCAGCTCGGTCTCGGCGACGATCTGCAGGCGGTCACCCGCTGCGAGCGAGTCCAGAGTCGGAGTGACTCCACCCTCGACCGAGCTCTCTATGGGGACTACCGCACCCTCGACCGAACCGTCCCTCACCCTCGCCAGGGTTGCCGGCGGATTCGCTGCGGACACCCGCTCCACGGCGCCGTCGAAGGCACCGTCTGCCTCCAGCTGAGCAAGAGCCATTTCGGTGAAGGTTCCGGAGGGTCCGAAGTAAGCGATACGAGGCACGCCTACGAGATTACGCATCGAACGAAAAGGTCCGGCGGATTGTGCGTGAAGTTTCGAGGGGCCTATTTCAGACCCAGGGCGGCCAGCTCCGCACCGACACCAGCGGCGTCCGGCACCTCGATCGCGATCAGAACCTCGCGAACGGCCGCGGCGGCGTCCGGTATCAAGGCCGCGAGGCTGTCGCAGTCCGGGGAGGCGAGGGCTCGACGCACGTCGTCGCCGCGCAACGCCGCGACCGTGCCTGCCAGGATCGACAGCGCTTCTGACGCACTGTCCGCCCGAGCCACGAAACCGGTATCGGCGTGAGCGAGGACGGCGAGAAAGTCCGCGACGGCCACCACCGAACACCCACGTCCGAGGCCCGGAATCTTCCCGCCGTCGACCAGAGAACGGGCCGCATCGGCGAGCTCCAGATCAGTGTCGTCGGTGGGCGGATAGATCGCGAGCGGCGAAGGCACCCGCAAGGCAATCGCCTCGTCGAGATCCCCCGCGGAGCAGTCCAGCTGATAGCGGACCGCTTCGTACCCGGCCTGGTCCGCGCCGCGAATCTTCGCGGGGTCGACGTCGAGATCCACCACGATCCGGCCCAGTTCGTGCCCTTGTGCACCGAGCAGTCCCGACGCCGGGACGACGGGCGGACCGCACACCGGGGAGGTCGTTTCGCGCACCGAATCGGCTCGCTCGAAGCGCTCGCTCAGCAGAGCGGACAGCAGCGTCTCGGGGCCGGCTGGCCGGGGCATTCCGAGGGTGAGATCGATCGACACTCGTCCACCGTAGTTCGTCGAAGGGGTTGCGACTTACGCCACACGATATTAACTTAGGCTTACCTCATTCACTGACCTCGCAGGAGGGCCCGATGGCCACCACGACGACACCCAGCGGTCCGACAACGGCCGAACGCGTTCGTAGCTCGTGTGCCCGCACGAGAGATGCCGTGCTCGCCATCGAAGGCAGCGGGCCCACGACCACGACAGTCCATCACCTCCTGCCGAGCGGCGACGTCGTCGTCGCGGTACCGGCCGACTCGGCGGCAGCGACGCTGGCCTGGCTCGCCGGCGGTGGCGGCCTTCCGGCAGTTCTGGAGCTGACAGACCAATCCCCGCTGTCGCTGCGCGAGCCCGTCCGCTCGCTCGTGTGGCTACGCGGCACCCTCCACTCGCTCTGCGAGTCGCATTCGCGGGAACTCGCCGACGAGGTCGCTGCCGAATTTCCGCATCCAGGACTGCTCGATGTCGGGCACACCTCCGTGCTTCTTCAGCTTCGCCTCGATTCGGCGGTAGTGGCGGATTCGAGTGGGGCCGAGCCCGTCCAGGTCGAGCAACTGCTCGGCGCGTCGGCCGACCCCTTCTGGGAGATGGAAGGCGTCTGGCTGCAGCACCTCGACGAGGACCACCAGGACCTCATCGACCTGCTCACGCGGAAGCTTCCGCCCGCGATGCGTACCGGCCGGGTCCGTCCACTCGGTATCGACCGCTTCGGCTTGAATCTCCGGATCGAGAACGAGGACGGAGATCGCGACGTCAGACTTCCCTTCGCGGAGCCCGCTCACGACGCGACGTCGCTGAGCCGCGCCATCCGACTGCTCGTCGGCTGCCCGTTCGTCAACGGACTCCGCGCCCGCAACTGACCGAATCAGGTGGTGGACCGCTGCGCTCCGAGAGCGTCCGAGAATCGCTCGTGCTCGAGCACTGCACGCAGGACCAGCAGAGCAGACACGAGGAACACTTCACCGAGAATCACCCAGAACAGCAACGCGACATCGGGCGCCCACAGGGAAACGACTTGGACTGGGGCACCGACCAGCGCGGGCACCCCGAGCAGGCCGGCGAAGAGCAGCAGTCCTCCGACAATTGCGGCAAGCACCACACGGAGCACTACGCCACGTGTGCGTCTGGTCCGCAGGTCTCGCCGAGCCAACGTGAGCACGATTCGAGTGATCCACACGAGGAGTCCGGCAGCGAAGGCCACGAGTGCCGCCAGCATTCCTTCGTAGAATCCGATCCCGGAATCGGCTGGGTCCGTGGGGCCGAGCTGAGAGCGCACCACCTCGCGGGCAGCACCGGCCAGCGCGTCGGCTTCCATCTCTCCGTAGCTGTTGGCAACGAGCACGACGGCGATGTCACGCTCCGGTATCAGCGCTACATGGGTGAAATAGCCTGGAACCGCACCGGAGTGCCATCTCACCTCGGTCGACGCCCCCTCGTCGGCGGCCATCTGCTCGACGTACCACCCGTACCCGTACTCGGTTCCGTGACCCGTGTCCACCAGATCCGTGCGCCGCTGCTGTGCATCGGACTCCGGCGAGGCGAGATCCCGCAGTTGCAGCGACGCATAACGTCCGAGGTCGTCGACCGATCCGGCCAAGTAGCCGTAGCCGAAGCCGGCTGTGTCGACCCCGGTGTCGATCTTCCTGGGAACCGTGAAGAACGGGACATGCCCTGGCGGAACCTGCTGTTCGAATGCGTCTGCGGTCGAGATGACCCCACCCGCTCCGGCCGGTTCGGCAACCTCGCGTTGAACCGCCACGTCGTACGGCTCGCCCGTCACCTTCTCCACCACGGCTTGCAGCAGCAGATAGTTGACGCTCGAGTAGCGGAACTTCCCCGCCTCACCGAGGGGCAGATCGCGCACTCCCGCGAGTGCGTCCGACGCGGAACCTCGGCGGCCCCAATCGTCGGTGGTGCCGAGATCGTGTGGGAGACCGCTGGTGTGGTGGATCAGGTCGGAGATTACCGTACTCGGCGGCAACACACCTTCCATCTCAGGAAGGACGGACACCACCGGCTCCGCGAGATCGACCCGCTTCTCTGCTGCCAGGCGGGACACCACGAACGCCGTGAACGATTTGGACACCGAACCCCAGACGAACGGCGTGCTGTCGCTCACCGCCCGGCCGTCTCCGTCCTCGCCGGTCACCCCCTGGTCCACGACGCCGCGACGATCCACCACCTCGATCGCGACACCGGGAACATCGAACTCGCTCGCGAAATGCTGTGCTTGCGAATCGAGTTCGTTCTCTTCGCGCGCCGCCGAGGCAGGCGCTCCGAGCGTGACGATACCGACCATCACGGCAAGGAGCACCGCCACCGAACTCGACGACTTTCGGACCCGACCCGCTCTTCCACCCACGCGAGGCACCCTACTGCTCAACTCGTCGGAGTGCCCGACTCAGCGGCCGGCCGAGGACGGTTCCGGCACCCGCTGCTCCGACGCACCCTGCCTTCCGTGTCCGGATGTCGACCGACGCCATACACGGTCGCCGAGAAGCGCGAGGAGTGCCGGGACCATGACACCGCGAACAATCGTCGCATCGAGCGCGATCGCGGCCGCGAGGCCGACTCCGAGTTGTTTCATCTCGGGGGTCGGCAACACCACGAACAAAGCAAAGACGACCACCATCACCATCGCTGCCGCCGTCACGGGTACCGACGACGTCACGACTCCACGACGAATGGCCGCGTCGAGTCGACCGCCACCCGCGACCGCTTCCTGCACGCGAGTGAGGATGAATACGTGGTAGTCGGTCGACAGGCCGAACAGGATCACGAACATCATGATCGGCAGCAGTGTCACGACAGGCCCCATGAATTCCGAACCGAGCAGGGGCGCACCGAGTCCTACCTGGAAGATCAAGGTCAGAATTCCGTACGCGGCCAGGACCGACAGCAGGTTCAGCGCGACACTCATTGCTGCGAGCCCGATACTGCGGAATGCCGCCCACACCATCAAGAGCGAGAGAATCAGGACGATCGGCACGACGATCAGAAGGTCTCGGCTCACGGACTTCGACAGGTCGACACTGACAGCGGTCTCACCGCCGACGATCACATCGCGACCGTCCGCCACCGAAGGAATCACCTCGGACCGCAGGCTCTCGAGCGTCGACTCCGCTTCCTCCGACTCGATTTCGCGTGTCTCCACCGGTATTTCGACCCTGGCGACGGTCCCGTCCGTCGACACCTCGACGGGACGACGATCTTCGGCGAAGCCTTGACGTGTCGCCGCATCGTCGGCGACGGCATCGAGGGTTCGCTCCGCGGCAGCGACGTCCCCGTTCGTGTCCATGACCGCGGTATGACTGACGCCGTACAGCGGGAACTCGTCCGCTACTGCATCGAGCGTGCGTAAGGATTCGAAGGTACGCGGCATGCTGTCGGTGCCCGGCAACTCGAGGCGCATGAACGCGGTGGGGGCGGCCAGCGCCACGAGCACGATCCCACCGGCGACGACCGCGGCCACCGGACGACGTACGACCGCCGACGTGAGGCGACCCCACACGCCGGCATCCTCACCGGATCGGGTGGGCTGTTTCCCGAAGCGTCTGCGCACTACTCCCTTTCGACCGAAACCGAGTAGAGCCGGGAGCAGAGTGGCCGAGGCGAGAACGGCAGCGACCACCACCAGGATCAGGCCGAGTGTCAGGGAATGGAAGATCGGCGATTCCGTGAGGAAGGTGGCGATCACCGATACACCGGTGGTCAGGGCCGCCACGAACACGGACCGCGACGTTGCGGAGATCGCAACTCGACCGGCGGCGTCGACGTCGGCGCCGGCGGCGAACTCCTCCCGCATCCGACGGACGTAGAACAGCGAATAGTCCACGCCCAGTGCCAGACCCATCAGCAGAATCAGGCTCAACTGATTCTCGTGAGAAGGTACGACGAACGAGGTGATACCGCTCCAAGCAATCGCGAGCAGCACGACGCACAGACCTGTTATCAGTGGAATCGCAGCAGCGACCACACCGGCGAACACGACGAACAGAACCACGGCCGTGATCGGTAGGCTCAACATCTCGAGTAGCGACAACCGCTCCGCGTATGACTGGGTGACGTCGGCCTTCACCGAGATCGGACCCGTCGCATCGATATCGACACCCGGATTCTCACCTCGCACCGCGTTCATGGCGTCCGCGAGGCCCTGCACGTGCGTGGACGGCGACAATGCTTCATCGGTGAGCCGGACCCTGACCAACTGCGATGTGCCGTCCTCCGAGGGAGTTGTGTCGACAACGGTGTCGACGTGCGCCGCCCCTTCGAGATCGGTCGACAACTCGGCGGCCGCACGTTCGGCCGAGGGTGCGTCACCGGCCGAGACCAACACGGTCTCCGTACGGGAAGACAGGAAGTCCACACCGGTCTCCTGCTGCTCGGCAGCCCCGGCCTCGCCGACGAATCCCTCCGCCGTGGTTTGCGACTGCCCACCACCGAGCAGATACGCGGCTGCGGACAGCGCAATCAACAGCACCCACGAGACGACGACCAGCCAACGCTTTCGGTAGCTGAACCTCCCCACCGCATCCACGCGTTCGAGTATTGCGTTCACTGTTCGTCCTTCCCCTCTGTGTTCGGCCGTGCCTCGTGCTCGTCCAGCAGCACTGCGAGATCACGAATTGTCAGTCTTTCCACCACGTCCGCCAGTGCGATGTCCGCCCCGAATTCCTTCTTCAGGGTGGTGAACAGGCGCGCCACCAGCAGCGAATGGCCACCGAGTGCCAGAAAGTGGTGGTTCGTTCCGATGTCCTCGATGTCGAGCAACCGTTGCCAGATCTCGAGTAGTCGATATTCGGTGGTGGTGGCGGGTTCCCTTATCTCGATCTCGCCGGCGAGAAAATCACTGGCCGACGGTGTGGGCAACCGATCCGACGCGAGCTTCTCGCCTACCGAAATCGGGATCTCGTCGACCTCCACCAACGCTGCGGGTACTGCGTGCTTGGGAAGCGAGCGGTACAGCTCGTTCCACAATTGGCCGCGCGGCAAGGCGCCCGAGCCCGAACGGGTTGCGTAGTAGGCGACGAGAACATCCTGCTCGGTTCCACCGATGCGGGCGTGTGCCCACCGGATACCGGCGCTGCGAGCGATTACCCGTTCGACCTCGGTGAGCTCGAGGCGGTGTCCACGCAACTGCACCTGACTGTCCTGCCGTCCGCGGTAGGTCACCCAGCCGGACGCATCGAACTCGACGAGATCTCCGGTGAGGTACCGCCGACCGCCGTGCCCGTCCGGGTCGGGAACGAAACTGGACGCCGTGACGCGCGGGTTACCGAGGTAGCCGTGTGCGAGTTGATCTCCGGCGACAGCGAGCTCACCACGCAGGGTGCGCCTGCTGCGTCCCTCTCGGCGGATCACCGACGACCGAACCCCGGGCAAGGGAGCCCCTATCGTCAGATCCACCTTGCCGAGACGCTCGGCATCGAGCGGGCCGCCGGTGACCGATACGGTTGCCTCGGTCGGGCCGTACCAGTTGTCCAGACGGCAGTTCGTGAACGACGGTGCGGCGAGGACGTCCTGCAAACGCCGGCCGTCCGCGGCCTCACCACCCACGAGCAACCGGCGCAGGGAGAGCCCGCCTCCGACCGCGGCATCGTGCGAGCCCAATTGGTATGCCGCCGACGGTGTCGTCGACAGCACGGTGCATCTCTGTTCGGTGAGTAGCGCGTGCAATTTCGCCACGTCCGCAGCAACCGACTCGACGACGAGCACCGAAGTGGCGGCAGCGGCCAGGGATCCGAAAAGTTCCCAGACGGACAGATCGAACGCCGCCGAAGAACGGGCGGCGACGATGTCGTCGCGGGTCGGATGCACCAGTGCGCGAGCGGCACCCAGAAATGCCGTTGCCGCCCGGTGTGGCACCGCGACGCACTTCGGTGTGCCGGTGGTCCCGGACGTACTGATGACGTAGCACACGTCGTCGGACCTTCGCGGTGACGTCACAGGGGCCAGCGGTTCGGCGGCCGCGGTCGAAAGACCGGGGCCATCACCCATCTCGTGACGCGGATATGCGCGCCAACTCGGCGGAGTCAGCGTGTCCCAGGCGATCACGGCTGCCGGCTCGATGGTCTCCAGGATGTGCTGCTCGACCTGTTCCGGTGCATTGAACGGGATCACCGTGTACGCCGCACCGGAGCGCAGTACGCCGAGCAGCGTGGGTAGCAACCACGAGTCTCGGCGGCTCTTCAACGCAACGACGCGCCCCCGGCCGATTCCCTGCCGGCGCAGCATCGAATGCACTGTCTCGCAGCGCTGGAGGATCGACGAGGCGTCGAGATCCTCGTCCACACACCGTTGGACGACCCGCCCCTCGAAGCGATCGGCCAACGCCTGCAAGCACACCTCGTCGAGCAACGGCGGGTGACTCTCGGCGTGTTCGTCGTCGAGGAGCGGGTTCGGGTCCAGCGCAGAGGTGGTCACACCGCTCGCCCACCGGACCGACCGAGGCAGATTTGGACGACCTCGAACGAGCGGGAAAGCTCCGATTCGGTGACGGTCAACGACGGCCGCCATCGGATGGACCGGGTGCCGCACGGCAGGAGCAAGCAGCGCTCGTCCACGATTGCGGACCGCAACACCGAGTCGCGAAGCTCGGTGTTCGCGAAGGACAGTGCGCCGACCAACCCGCGCGAACGCGGCGCGGAGCACAGCCCGTTCGACGCCGCGACGATATGGTCGAGGCCGTCCCGGAGCACGGCGCCCATGTCGGCAGCGCGGCTCATCAGATCACGGCGTTCGATCTCCTCGTAGAGCAGTCCGAACCGCACCATGTCGACGAGCGCCCCACCCCAGGTGGAGCTGATCCGTCCCGATGCCACGAAGGCGTTGTCCGGCACCTCGTCCACCCTGCGGCCGCCGATCACGCCACAGATCTGGGTCTTCTTTCCGAAACAGATCAGATCCGGGGTGAGCCCCATCGCCTCGTGTGTCCAGCGCACACCCGTCAACCCGCCACCCATCTGGACTTCGTCGGCGACGGTGAGCACGTCGTGGCGGCCACACAGGTCCTGCACCGCGCGCAGGAACGCGGCCCCGATGTGGCGGTCACCGCCCTCACCCTGGATGGGCTCGTAGACGAAACACGCTATGCGATTGCCCTGTTCGGTCAGTACGGCCTCGATCAGCTCGAGCGTCTCGCGCTCTGCGTCGGACAGGTCGGTGCTGGAGTCGTCTCGGATCTCCCCGCCGTCCTCGCCGAGTGCGGGCACCGCGACCCGTGGCCACTCGAACTTCGGGAACAGCGAGATCTTGTTCGGATCGGTGTTGGTGAGCGACATCGTGTATCCGCTGCGGCCGTGAAAGGCACGCTCGAGATGCAGAACGGTGAGCTGAGGATCGAGGTCCGTGCCGGTCACGCCCAGCTTCTGCGCCTTCCAGTCGAAGGCGACTTTCAAGGCGTTCTCGACCGCCAACGCCCCACCGTCGATGACGAACAGGTGCGGCATGTCCTCGGGCATCATCACCCGCCGGAAGACTCGAACGAAGTCCGCAAGCATCCGGCTTGCGAAATCCGGGTTCGACGGCTTGATCCGGGCAGCGTCTGCCAGGCGGACGCGGGCGTCCTCGGTGGTCAGGCAATCCGGGTTGTGCCCGAGCGGTGACGACGAGAAGAACATTCCCATGTCGAGAACGTCGTCCCCGGTGATCTCGTCACGCAGGTACGAACCGCGGGAAGCCGCGAAGTCCACGAGCATCGGAGCGAAGTCTCCGACGAGAGTTGCTTCGAGTTCCCGGATTTCGCTTCGAAGTCCAGTCGACGGAGTATCCACAACGGCGGTCATGCGTGCACCTCCCCGAGTGAACGCCGCAATGACAGCGGTCTGATGTCGTCCCACACGGTCTCGATGTGATCGAGGCACTCGTCGCGACTTCCCTCGAAACCGACTGCGTCCCAACCGGCCGGAATCTCGCGTTCGACCGGCCACACCGAGTACTGCTCCTCATGATTTCGAACCACTGTCCACGTACTCAACGAACTGGCCTTTCTCTCGGGTACATCGTTGGGGCGGTTACGCTCACGGGCTCGCGAGCTTCGACAGTTCCGACATGCACGCCGCGCTCGAGCTTCACGCCGGCGTCGCTGGTGTGGAAGAACCTGTCATCGTGCGTGACGACCACGACGATGCGGCCGTCGTCCCGAAGTTCGGGAAGAATTTCCGTGTAGAAGCGGGCCCTCAGTTCCGGGTCCTGCTCGGCTGCCCACTCGTCGAGGATCACGACATCGCGGGGGTCGGCGAGAATCTCGACCAACGCCAGGCGTTTCGCCTGACCGGTGGAGAGTCCCTCGTACTCGAAACGATCCCCGACCAGCCGGACGTGGTCGTCGAGTGCGAGTTCGGTCAGCCACCGCTCGGCACGCTTCACAACATCCGGGCGACCTCCGTCCAGCCGACCGAACAGGTACGAATCCGCGAAACAGGCGCTCACCTGTTCCCGGTACGTGACCCGCTCGCTGCTTCCCAGGGCCACTCCGTCGACCACGAGCTGTCCCGAAGCCGGAGGGTAGAGACCCGCAAGGACCTTGCCGACGGTGCTCTTGCCGCTGCCGTTTCCGCCGATCAGGAACGTCACCGTTCCGCGGGCGAACGATTGCGACACCGGCCCCACGCCGAATGCCTCGTCACTGCCCTCGTATTCGAAGGTGACGTTCTCGAGCGTGACGTCGTGGATCACAGCGCGGGGCTCGTCGGTCACGCTGGATACCGCCTGACCGATTTCTGTCCGGGCGGTTTCGTCCGGCACTCCGTACTTCTCGACATCGAGGATGCGTTCGAGGGCCACGGTCGCCCGCGTCAGTACGGGGGCGATGTTGAGCACAGTGACCAACGGTGTGTTGATGTACAGCACCGCGAGAGCCACCGCGTACTGGTCGCTGCTCTCGATATCGAGCCAGCCTCCGGCGAAAACGATCGCGCCGACGCAGGCCAGGAACAACATCTGCCCCCAGTAGCCGGTGACCAGGCTGACGGTCGAACCACGCACAACACTGTCGGCGTAGCGCGAGGAGTGCGCCCGCAGTTCGTCTCCGACAACACTTGTACGTAGTTTCCGGCTGAGCTTGAGATCCTTCATCCCCTGTGTGAGGGCAGCGTAGGAAGCCTGCATGTCGTCCTGCGCTTCACGTGCGCGCCGCATGTGAATGCCGGCGCGACCGTTCGCCCACCCGTACGCGGTCGCACCGAGAACTCCAGCCACGATCAGAACGATCAGCGCCGGAACGGAGAGCACCCCGACGTAGATCAGGGAACACGCGACGACCACGGAATTGATGAGCAACAGCGGGAGTGATTGCACCGCCTGGCCCACCGCGGTGAGGTCGTCGGTCAGAACGGCGAGGGCCCGCGAGGAGCCGTACTTCTCGAACGATCGCATCGGCATCGCCAGAAAGTCGTCCACGACCTTGGCACGCAATCGATCCGTCGAACGCTGGGTCACTCGTACCAAGGCGTTCGAGGCGACCGCGCCCGACATCAGCACGAGCACCGCCGCGCCGACGAAGAGGGCCAGTCGCACTCCCCCGTCCTCCGTATCGACGGATTGGGTAATGATCGCGATCATCGCGATGGTCGCGACACCCGTCACGATTCCGGCAACGACGGCGACGGCCGACATCGCCTGGCCGCCTCGCAGCAGAACGTTGAGGAGCGTTTTCATTCTCCTACACCCTTCATGTTGGACTCGCTTGCAGCTTCGGCGATTTCCTCGGAATACAGCTCGCGGAGAAGTTCGACCCGTTCGGAGCCGATTCTCGATTCGTCGAGTACGAGCATCAGCGCCAGACGATGGTTCGGCGGGTGGACGGAGAACGTGGCCATCGCGGCAAGATCGGTGTCCTCCCGGGAATAGTGCGGGTCGTCACCCGAACCGAACGTATGGGTCTTCTCCACCGACGCAAGGCGGTGGAATTGAACGAAGTTGAAGCCGAAGTCGAACAGTGGGCCGCGTCCCACAGCACGAGTGATCTCCGCATTGGGCACTCGTCGATGTGGCGACATGTGCGCCTCCGCGCGAGCACAACGACGAGCCGTCTCGTCGATCGATTCACCGACCTCCACACGCAGCGGAATCATGTTGAGAAACATTCCCCGCGTGTCGATTCCGCCCGGCCGCTCGAGTCGGCCGTTCGATGTCGATCCGGAGAGAATGTCGTCGTCGTCGAAAACCTCGGACAACACCGTGTAGTGCACCGCCATTGCCAGGTGACGCAGCGACACCTGAGCGGTGCGGGCCCGGAGAACCAGACGTTGCGCGGCGGCGTCCTCGATCGGGATCGGGTATCGCCGCACGGTGCGTGGACCGGACCCGTACGTGTCGGCCAGCGCTCTCGGTGCGACGCCGTCGAGATGCCCATGCCACGCTGCGAGTGACGTGTCCGACGCCTGGGCCGATCTCTCCGCGGCAACGAAATCAGCGAATCGAGCCCTCGTATCGGGCGCAAGAGTCGTGTCGTAGTCGGGATCGCGCGAGGTGAGTGCGTTGTGCCGCGTGATGATCTCGGCCAACGTCGACGTCCAACTCCACCCGTCCAGGATCAAGTGATTGTCACTCAGGACGAGCTGATTCTCGTTCGCGGACACCGAGACGAGGGCGATCCGAAAAAGCGGTGCGACGGCGAGGTCGAACGGGGTGCGGCGCTCCTCGTGGACGAGGGCGTCGAGCAGGCCCGGCACATCATCGACGTCGGTCGCGTCCACGTGGCGAAAGGGTGTCGCCACTTCGCGGTGGACCACCTGGATCGGTTCGTCCCAGAGGTCGTCCCGAACAGCCGTCCTCAGTACGTCGTGTCGTCGAACCACGTCTGCGACCGCCACCCGGAAGGCCGCGGGGTCGAGAGCGCCGCGGAGTCTGACGCTGACGGTGTTGTGATAGACGCCGACCTCGGAATCCAGACCGATGTGATAGAGCATCCCCTGCTGTGCGGCCGACAGCGGATACGCATCCGCGACGTCGAAAGGCAGTGCGTCCTCTACTTCTTCGGTCACCATCTCGAAGGTCCGCATCTTGCGCCACTCGTCTGTTTCCTCCGCGACACCGGCCGCCGCGGCCTGCGAGACGGAATCCCGCAGTTCCAGAAGTGTCTCCGCGCCGAGCACCGTTCCCACACCCACACCGACCCCCGCAGCCCGAAGCTCGCCCACCAACTGGACGGCGGTGATCGAATCGCCCCCGTTGGCGAGGAACGACATGCGAAGGTCCACCTCGCCGCCCGGCAGTGCCGATTCCAGCGCCACCACGAACGGGTCCAATCGCCCGGTCTCGGCGGCCGTCGTCGCACCGTCCGAAACAAAGCACTCGAGGCGCGCTGCGTCGCGATCGAGCTTTCCGTTGGCCGTGTAGGGAAATCCGGTGACCGCGTGCAATCGATCGGGCACCTCGTATGGCGCCAGACGCGAAGATGCGTACGCTCGAACACCCTCGAGACGCTCTCGCGTGGTGGTGGGAATGCCACTCGTCACCAGTTCGACATAGCCGACGAGAGAGCCCTCGTGGACGAGTACACAGCTGCGCGACACGCCGTCTGCCGATTCGAGCACGCGCTCGACACCCGTCGCCTCGATGCGGTGACCGCGAACCTTGATCTGGCCGTCTTTGCGGCCGTGGCAGAACAGGATCGGCACTCCGTCCACGATCTGCCACCGACCCACATCGCCCGAGAGGTACAGGCGCGCACCGCGCGCGTCGCCGCCGAACGGATCGGGTACGAAACGGTCGGCAGTCAACCGGCTCTGCCCCAGGTATCCGAGCGAGACGCCCGCACCACGCACCGTGATCTCGCCGTCGCAGCCGGCCGGTAGCGCACGACCGACGTCGTCCACCACCACGACGTCCCAGTAGGGCAACGGTGCTCCCACCGAGACCGACTCCGCGTCCTCGTCGAACTCGCTCAGAACTCTCATGGTGCTGTGCACGGTCGTCTCGGTCGCGCCGAGCATGTCGACGACTTCGCAATCCGCCCCGCACAATTCACGCCACAGCGTCACGTATGCGGGGGTCACCGCTTCCCCACCGAGCACGACGCGGCGGACGGTTCGTCCCAGGGCTGCGGCAGACTCCGCCGAATGCCTGCACGCGGTGAGCAGAGACCCGAGCGCAGTGTTGGTGAGAGACAACACGGTCACCCGAGCGGCGACGAGTGCGTCGGTCAGAAGGAACGGATCACGAATGGTCTCGTCGTCCATGACATGGACGCGAGCCCCATGAGCGAGCGCACACCAGATCTCCCACACGCTGTAGTCGAAGGTGAAGGCGTGCAGGCACGACACCGCATCGCCGGATTCGACGAGGCCCTCCGTGGCTTCCACGAGCGCGAGAACGTTCCGCTGCGTGACGGCAACCCCTTTGGGGCGACCCGTGGTTCCGGATGTGAAGAGCACGTATGCGACGTCATCGAGCTCGGCCGGCTCCTTCGGCGCTTCCGCCCCGACGACCCCTTCTCCACGCCGGTCGACGAATACGAGATCGAGACTCCGAACAGCGCCGGCGCGCTCGTCGTCCCACACGGCAACTGCGGCTCCGGTTCGGGCAGCGATCTCGGCCAGGCGCTCGAGTGGGGCCGTCGGATCGACGGGAACGTACGCGGCGCCGAGCGCCATCGCCGCCCCCGCCCATGCGACGAACGCGAGATCCCGCTCGGTCGTGAGCAGTACATGGTCGCCTCGAGCCACTCCCGTTTCGGCCAACACGGCCGCCCGTCGGTCGATGCTTTCCACCAGTTCTGCCCAGGTCACTGCCCCGTCCGTCGACGTCATCGCCACCTCACCGGGCCGGTCCCGCGCCCGCAGACGCAGCGCCTCGACCACGCTTCGAACTCCACCGACGGGCTCGATCGCCCATCCGGTGACACCGAGCTCCGTATCGGCGATCCTGCGATCTCCTGCCGCGTCCAGCTGCGACACGAACTCGGTCACCGCCGCACGAAAGCCGTCGTGGGTGTCTTCGTCCCACCCGACGACCGCAGACTCGATCTGCAACTCGGCTCCACAGTGGTCCGAGGACGCGCGGGACTGCACGCTCACGGTGAGCGCCGACTTGAGGTCGCCGGTGTGCATCGGCACGGGGCGGAGTTCGCCGTGCCCGACCTCGATGGCCGTTCGATCCACGTCCTGGAAATTGAAGAACACGTCGACCGGCAGCCAGTAGCCGGGATCTGCCGCTCGCAGTTCGTCGATGATGTCGGCGACCGGACGACCTGTCTTCGTCAGTGACGCGGACAGCTGATCGTCCATCCACCGGGTCAGCTCGGACAGAGTCGCGTCCTGGTCGATCTCGACGACGAGCGGCACCGTGTCCACCATCGGACCCATGACCTCGAACTCGTCCAGCTCGTGCCGGTTGACGAGGGGAATCCAGAAGCACAGCGCGGACGTGCGCAGCATTCTCGACAGCGCGAGAGCGGTTGCAGCGGCCCACACGGACACCTCGGATACGCAGAGGCGACGGGAGGCCGATTCGGCCGGCTCGTCGAGAACGGCCCGAGTAACAGTGCCCGCCGCGCTTCGACCGGTGACATCGGCGCTCCATATCTCGATGTCGGACCAGGATCGCAAGCGCTCGGACCACCAGCGGAACCCGGTCTCGGCACCGGAACGCCCCTGTGCCACCGAGTGATACGAAGGGCGATCGAATTCGGCGGCCGCCCCTGGAGACTCGTACTCGCGGCGAAGATCCGCGACGAAGAGCGACAGCGCAGCCCCGTCGATGACTACGTGATGGAACACGATGACCAGCCTCGTGACGTCCGCGCGGTCGGACAACGTCCAGGCACGAACCAACCAGCCGGGATCTTCGGATGCGAAAGGGCGTGTGACGACGTTCTTCGTCGCCGAGTCCAGATCGTCGACTCCCGCGATGCGCTCGACGATCAGATCACCGTCCAGTGCCCCGGCCTCCAAACGGTCACCGGTCCTGCGAACAGTCGAGTGCAGCACCGGGTTTGCCGCAACCACCGCCCGAACCGCATCCGCAAGGCGGTCCAGCTCGATCCCGCCGGACACCTCGACGACGCATGGAATCGAGTAGGCCGAACTCCGTCCCGCCACGTGGCCGTCCCAGATTCGACGCTGATACTCACTCAATCGGGTCGGTGCACGCGAAGCCTCCGAGTCGCACGAGCGACTCGCCGCGTCGGAGAATTCGAGCAGCGCCGCCAACTCGGAGTCCGCAGACAGTGGAGTGGTCATCGGGCAGGTTCCAGCGTTCTGGTCAACTCGTCCAGGTGATCGCGGTCTACCCGATCGATCAGGAAGTCCTCGTGGTCGCCCAGCGTGTGACGCTCGGCGAAGTCGTCGAGGGAGACCTCCACACGGAGGATTCGACGGTACAAAGCGACAAGCTTGAGGCGCTTCATGGAGTTGCCACCCAGGTCGACGAGCGCGCTGGCCCGCGTGAGCGGCAAGGTATCGCCCAGAACATTGCTCCAGATGACACGCATGACCCGGTGTGGCTCGGGGGCGTCCGTGTCGTGTTCGGCCGCGGCCCCCGGAGCCGTGTCCTCGATTGTTCTCCGCAAGGCGGCCGCATCCAACTTTCCCGAGGCAGTACGAGGAAGAGCCGCCACACCGTGAACCTGCGCACCACCTATTTCCGAACGCCAATGACGCCTCGCGTACGCCGTGACCTCGTTCGCGACCACTTCCGGTGCGACGAACACGTCCAGCGAGCCGTTGCCCGCCGTCACCGCTGCTTCGTCGACGCCGTCGACGGAGAGCAGATCACGGCGCAACGTCTCGACATCGACTCGGACACCGTTCACCTTCTGCTGGGAATCGACCCGGCCGAGGTGGACCAGCCCCGCTGCGGTTCGGCGAACGAGATCTCCCGTCGCATACATCCGCCCACCACGCCCTGTGGTGTCGCCCGCGTCCGGCAGATACGCCGCCGCTGTGCTTCGCGGGTCGCCGAGATAGCCCCGGCTCACACAATCACCCGCGACGTGCAGCTCACCGATCGCGCCTATCGGCACCGGTACAAGATCGTCGCCGAGAACCGCAGTGCGGGATCCCGCTACCGCCTCACCGATCGGGACTACGTCTCGTGTTGCCTCGCAGCCCCTGAACCAGGTTGCGTTGGAGGTGCATTCGGATGGTCCGTACAGATTCACAACCACAGCGCCCGGCCATAGCTCGTGAGTACGCGCCACGAGCTCCGACTCGAGAGCCTCGCCACCCAGTAGGAGGGTTCCGGACTGTGGAAAGTCGACTTCGGCCACCGTCTCGAGTACCTGTCGCCACACGGTCGGCACTGTGTTGATCGCGACACCTTCGATACGCAGGGACTTCTCGATTTCGAGAATCAGGTCGTCTGTCCCTGGAAGCCGTACCTCGCCGCCCGCGCCCAGTTGACCCCAGATCTGCTTCACGATCGCATCGAATCCGGGAGCGCTCAGCGCCGGCATCGTCACTTCGGGCCCGCAGATACCAGCCGTCTCGAGAAACATGCAGTACGCGGACAGCTGCGCTCGCTCGACGACGATCGCCTTCGGCCGCCCGGTCGTTCCCGAGGTCAAGGACACGTACGCCGCCAGTGCTCCGGCCTCGGTCGACGTCGCGCCCACCCACCGTGCGAGGTCTGCGTTGTAGGTGGCGCTGTCGGATGGCGCGAGCAGCGCGTACGCACGTCCACTGAGCAATACGCCCAGCATCTCGATCACCGCGTCCGCCGAACGGTCGTACAGTACGGTGACGACGGCCGGTGCCCCGCTCGCGTCCAACGCCTCAGCGCGGCGTTGTGCTCGGTGAACGAGATCCCCGTATCCAACCGCCCCGTAGTCGCCACTGATTGCTCGTCGACTCGGGCTGCTTCGCGCCACATCGAGAATGCGATCGACGATGTCGCGAGGGCTCCAGCCCGCACTCGGCTCCACGTCCGGCTCCGTGAGCTCCTCGGACTCGGCGCCGAATCCGCGAGCAATCGCGGCACCCATCGATCGCACTATGACGTCGTCCAAACCGAAACCCGATTGCTCGCAACGAATCACGACCTCGCGCAGCGAACGACCGGAGGGCGCGGCACCGTCCACGATCAGAGCGACGTCGATCAGCGAAGTGGCGGTCGGGGCCCCGTCGCGATCCGCAATGACCTTCACCGTCACCAGCTCCGTCAATTCACTCTCGCCCGGGCCGAGCACGAACGGCAGTAGTGACTGCACGACAATCGATTCCACCTGCCGGGCCGTTCTCGGGACCACACCACCGCGTACCTGCATTGCACAGGTCGCTTCGGCGTGCTCGAGCCAGGCGCCGGCCAGAGCCCTGGCCACTCGTCGACTGCTCATAGTGTGTTCGCTCCTCGGTCGATATCGGTGTCGCCCTCGGGCGGGATCGGTGTCGGCCAATTCCCGGCTCCCGTCATGCACACTCGAATGTCGCGCGTGCCCGTGTACGGCTCACGGCCGTGCGCGAAACGGCGGTTGTCGATCACCAGCAGATCTCCGGCTTCCCAGGGGTTCGCAATGGTCACGGAGTCGACGGCGGCGCGCATCGCCACGATGTCGGAGTCCGTGAACGGTCGTCCGTCGCCGTAGGTGGAATCCTTGGGTGCCGCACCCGCACCGAGGACCGCAACGAGGTCCTCCCGCACGTCGGCGGGCAGGGTGCGACTGTTGAAGGCGACGGCCTGGTTGAACCAGCTACTGCGCCCGTCCACGTCGAGGAATGCGGGTAGAACTATCGAGGTGGCCACGGCGTCCACGGAGTCCGATTCGAGCACCTCGCCCCGAACCGCGACAGCCTGCTCCAGATCCTTCACGTCGTCGACCTCGTAGACCGCACGCCAGTCCTCACCGAGCATCGGATGAAATGTCCGCCGATACCGCACCCCCTTCTCTGCGAGAGCAGCCGATACGGCGTCCGGGATACGTTCGGCGGCAAGGTCGGTGGGAGCGATCGGAGTTGCGCCGCCGGTGCTCGACGCTTCGATACAGCAGAAGCCCAGGTGCCGGGGCCACGTCCTGGAATAGGCCATCTCGGAGTGCAGATCGATCGAGTACTCGGCCGCGAACTCGGTCGACGAATACACGTTGCCTCCCAGATCCCGACGAGGCGTCGCACCGCCCTGGTAGGTCTGAAGGGCTTCCTCGGTGATGGCGGTGACGAAGTCGTCGAACCGGGAAACCGCCTCGCCCAGTCTTCGCAGACGGACCGCGCCGAACTCCGCGTAGGCGCCCCGCACCTCGTCGAGGTTGCGTTCCAGCCAGTTCTCCGACTCTCCGTCGCACTGGAGTGTCGGGACGGTGACCTGTCGTCGGTCGGTATCGAAAGTCATGATTCTCCCGAGATCTGGCGGCCGCCGGAGACGGCATGATCGGTCGGCGCGACGAGGTCGTCGACCGACGCGGTGTCGTCACGAAATGCCCTGAGCACGTCCACGAACCGGGCGACGATCACCTCCCCTGCACGCGGGTCGACGTGTGCGGTATCGCAGTTGGCGGTCACTTCCACCGAACCTGCGCCGTCCACGTCGTCGATCACCGTGAGCGTCAACGGGAGTCCGGTACGTTCGCGCGACGACACGACGTCGACGGGTTCGCCGAGAAAGGTCGTCACTCCGCTGGAGCCCCTCGCGTCGTCGACGATCAGCGCGCATCGATAGTCGCCGTCGCTGGTGGTACACACCACGGTCTCCTGCGGCGTGGAGGGCAGCGGTGTCGAGTCCTGTAGGACCGCGTGTACGCCGGCAAGGAGCACATCGAGTTCGGTATCCGGATCGACGGTGATCTCCAGTGCACGACTGCGGATGTACATGCCGGGCGCACCCTCGTGCCCCGCGGGTCGGGATTGGCTCGTGCTGCCGAAACGTGCAGTGGTTCCGTCGGCGCCGCACAGGGTCGTTACGGCCCACGCCGCGTGGACGACCGCCGCGAAGGTGACACCGTGCGCGGCCGCGACGCGCCGCAACCGCTGAGCACCCTCGCGTGGGAGTACCGCCGTCACGTCGACATTCCGCACCGCTGCGGCGACGGTAGGAATCGCCTCGAAGCGAGGCATCACGACGGCATCAGCCGTCCCCCGAGTCACGGGACCGGATCCGGCCGAGCGTGACACGATCATGTGATCGAGCATGCGGCGGTCCGGCTCCACGCCCACCGGTTCGCGCTCGGTGTACGCGTCCTCGACGTAGCCGAGGATGGTCGACAACGACCAGCCGTCCGTCACCAGATGGTGGTAGGTAAGCGTGAGGGTCGGGTCGGATCCGCCCACGATCCGCGCCCGGAACAGTTCCCGGCATTCCGACGCACCGAGAGCCGCGACCTCGGCGGAGGCGTCGCCGACGTCCCCCACCTCTGCATACGAGATGTCGACGACCCTGTCCCGGGGGACGACGAGGACGGCTTCACTGCCGAGTCCCCATTCGACTGCGCCCCGAAGAAGCGGGTACCGGCGCGAAGCGGACTCCAGCGCCTTTCCCAGGCGACGTGAGTCGACCAGCGCTGGTAGACGAACGACCACCTGCTCCATGTACGCGCCGGCCAGGCCGTCGGACAGCGATCGCAGGTACATCGCTTCCTGTGTCGCGGTGAGCGGGGCCACGTGGTCGAGTGCTCCGAAGGTCCGCACGATCGACGCGAGGTCGTTTCCGGCGAGATCCGGGCCGCACAGACCCGAGGTGACAGGAGCCTCTGTTTCCGCTGCGATCTCGTCCAGCGCGGCCGCGAATGCGCACGCATATTCCGCAGCCGAATGTTCCTCGTGGTGCTCGACGGCGATGTGAAAGTCCGAGCCGTCGATCCACGCGTCGATCGCCACCTTCACCGGACGAGGTAGCTCACCCGAGCGCAGGCGCCCCGCACCGTAGGGGGTGACCACGAACTCCGCCGACGGCGAATCGAGCCTTCCGACGAAGTTCACACCGATGTCCGCACCGCCGGCATCTTCGGCGCGGCCCCCGTAGTACCGCAGGGCCGCCACGCGTTGCGCCGATCGACCTACGAACCGTCTCCGTCCGCGCACCTCGGTGAGCTGCCGAGCTGGAGATGCCTCGTCGACAGAAAAGGCGACGAGGCCGGTAAGCCAGCCGACAGTCCTGGTGAGGTCGAGATCTTCCACGTCCAGGTCCCGACCGTGGCTCTCGAGTTCCACGACGACTCGCTGTGCCTGTTCGACGGTCGCGTAGGCCCGGACGCCCAGCAGCACCAGCACTTCTTCGAGGGTGGCTCCCAGCCTGGCCGCGGCGTCTTCGACCCGTTCGAGAGAGAGCGCGACGAGCCTGCGCGTGGCTTCTCCCTCGGTCCCCGTCACCAACGGGGCCGACGGGTCGACCGGTGCACCACGGTGAACGGCTGCAGCCTCCGCGGCCGCCCGGTCACCGCCGGCGAGCGACATCAGCCATGACACCCATTCGTGCACGCTCGTGTACTCCGGCTCGAGCGCCGGCGCGTCACCGGCAGTCAGGTCCGTCAACGCCTCGCACAAGTCGGCCGTGACGATGTGCAGCGACACCACGTCCATGACGAAGTGATGTGCGACGACGATGATCGATGTCCTACCGGAGTCGAGTGCCCTCACGAGCCCGAATCCGATCGGAATGCCCTGCGACACATCGATTCTTCGACTGAGCTTGCCGAAGACGTAGGTGCACGCGTTCTCGATCTCGCCGGAAGTCGTGTCGAACCCCTGAACCAGGTGCTGCTCGTCTGCGTGAACGAACGACCACCCGCCGGCCTCGTCCACTGTGAGTCGGGTGCCGAGCATCGGGTGTGCCGCAACGACTGCCGCCACCGCGGATTCCAACTCACCCAGCGACGGTCGACTGTCGAGATCGATCCGCACCGCCATGTTCCAGCGCAAAGGGATTCGATCTCTGCGCACGCGTTCGCGGAACCAGTGCACCGCAGGAGGAAGCAATGCACTGACCGGAGGCTGGGTACCACTGCTCGTAGTGGTCGGGTCGACCCGTGCGCAGTCGACCAGGGCGCCGAGGTTCGCGTCGGCGAGGAGAGCTCGCGCTTCCACGATCACACCATGTCGACGTGCGCGGGCCGTGACCTCGAGGGCGCGGAGCGAATCGCCTCCTGCGGTGAGGAATCCGGTCGTCCGGTCCATGTCGCCCACGACGGCCCGTAGAGCGTCACGAAGTATCACCTCCACCGCCGAGTGAGATACGTCGCTGGTTACGGTGCGGACGATGTCGGGTGGGGCGGCGACAGTGGCGACCGACGATCGAATCGCATCGTCGTCGACCTTCCCGTTGGGTGTGAGTGGTAGTGCCTCCACTTCGTGAATCGCGGCGGGCACGAGGTACGACGGAAGCCGCTCGGCAAGATCTCGGCGAAGCCGGTCCCCGATGTCGTCGACAGCCACGGACTTCTCGGACAGCACGACTGCACACTCGAGTCGTGCCTCGACCCCTGCCTCGGAGGTGGTCCTGAACACCCGCGCGGCGGCGACACGGTCGGTCTCGAGAACAGCCCGCTCGACTTCCACGGGATCCACGCGGTACCCACGGATCTTGGTCTGGCGATCCGAACGCCCCAGGTAGACGATGCTGCCGTCGGGGCCGACACGCGCCAGATCCCCGGTTCGATACATGCGCGCCCCGGCCCGGTACGTGAGCGAGTCAGGAAGGAATACGTCTGCCGTCGTTCTCGAATCTCCCACGTATCCCGTGGCGAGCGAAGTGCCGCCCAGCCAGAGGTCCCCAACTACGCCACGTGCCACCGGTTCGAGATCCGGACCCAGCACGTACGCCGAACGTTCGCCGCTGGGGCGGCCGATTCCCACCAGTCCACCGCTTGCGTCTACGCGTTCGGTCAGAGCGGTCACGACGGCTTCGGTCGGGCCGTACGCATTCCAGAATCGAACACGCTCGTGGAGCCAGCCGTCCGCCATCCACCCGGCGAAAGCCTCGCCTCCCACGACGACCGTACGGATTGTCCGCACCCGGGTGTCGGCCGCGGAGACTGCGGGCCCGAATCGGCGCCAATACCCGGTCGGCGGGTTGAACACCGTGACCCCCTCTGCAGCGATGAGGTCGGCCACTGCGTCTGGTTCCAGCATCGTTCGTAGGCGAAATACGGTGGTGCCGCCCGCGTACAGGCCGCCGAACAATTGCTCGAGCGACGCATCGAATGCCAAGGAACCGAACACCAGGACGGTGTCGGATTCGCGATAGTCGAACCGGGCGCAGATCGCCTCGAGGTGCGCGTTCAGCGCCTCGGACGGGACTGCGATGCACTTGGGTTCTCCAGTTGTTCCGGATGTGAAGACTGTGTATGCGAATCCGCCACCGGAGTTCTCCGTGCTCGGTCCGTCGATCACCATGCCGTGGGTATCGAACCGGATGGACCAGCGGGCTCGGGAGGCAAGCAGCATGGACTCGCTGCGTGCGGCCGGCGTGCCTCGATCGACCACCAGCCAGGTCGCCCCGATCGTACGCACCGCGAGCAATGCCGATACAGGTTCGTGATCGGGGTCGACCCGAACCGCGACGACGTCACCGGCACGGACACCTGCCGCCACGAGTTCTTCGGCCTTGGAACGTCTTTGCCGATCAAGCGTTGCGTAGTCGACCACTTCACCCTCGTACACGACCGCTCTCGCATTCGGTCGCCGCGACGCCTGATGCGCGATCCGCGCCAGGAGGTCGTCCCCTTCGCCGCCTTCGGATTCGAGGACGGAAAGCATCGAGGGATCGACCAGCTCCGCGACGGATGTCGTGGCGTTGATGGTGGCGAAGGCGTCGAGGACACGAACGAACACGGCCGCAACGGTTTCGGCGACAGCCGAGTCGACACGCTGTGGGTCCACGTGCAGTAGCCACTGCACGCTCGGCCATTCACGCACCTGCAGCACGAGAGCAAACTCGGTGTGCTCGAGCAGGTCCGCGTGGACGAGTTCGACGTCCGGCCCGAAGTCGAAGGCGCTCGGGTCCAGTGGATAGTTCTCCACCACCACCAAGGTGTCGGTCCGGCCCGAACCCGCCACCGCATCCGAGCCGAGCTGTTTCGCCAGTTGCTCGCCGATCGTTCGCACGACGTCGAGCGCCTGCGCACCTCGAGGCCAGCGGGCGGTGAGGTCGGCGATCCTGATGAACAGCCCTACTGCGTCTTCCATTCCGGGCACCGAGAGGTCGCGTCCACTCGCGATCGTTCCGTGACCGACCTGTTCAAGGCCGAACACCGCGGCCAGCGTCAACGACCACGCCGCGTTGACCACAGCACCCGGAGTGACGGCGCACCGTTCCGCGATCGCGGCCAGGTCGGTGGTCGGCTCGAGATCGACCGTGCGACGCCCTTCGGCCGCCGCCCGATCGGGGGGCACTGCTGCGGGCAGAATTTCGTCGACGGTGATATCGGACCGAGAAGGCGACAGCTCGGTTCGCTGGGCCGCATACGCCGCATGGTCGAACCGGACGGACTGCACACCACGCCCGCTGTAGACGGCGCACAGGTCGCCGACCACGATCGGAAGTGACCAGCCGTCTGCGATCGCATGGTGGTGGGTCCAAACACAACGGGTTCCCGACGGCCCGTCGGCCAGCGTGACTCGCGACAGCACATCACGTTCCACCCGGAACCCCGTGCTGCGGTCCCCGGCCAGCCAGTCGCTCCACACGTCCTCGTCGGCTCCGGCGAGCTCGAGCGGGTCCACCGAGATGGGTACGACGCTCGCTTCCCCATCTGTTCGCAAGTGTTCGAGGCCTCGGTCGGCGTTCGCGAAGAGCGTCGGGTGTGCGGCGAACACCTCGCGCC
This sequence comes from Rhodococcus huquni, assembly GCF_055231055.1. Classification (NCBI taxonomy): domain Bacteria; kingdom Bacillati; phylum Actinomycetota; class Actinomycetes; order Mycobacteriales; family Nocardiaceae; genus Rhodococcus; species Rhodococcus huquni. Next base: position 471,770 of record NZ_JBUYWE010000002.1, on the reverse strand, counting down.
AGGCATCGGCGAGGCGCGGCCTGTCGATCACTCCCGCGAGGTCCAGGACCAACTGCTCGACGTAGACGCCGGACTCGGGAGCCGCAGCGCTGTGAAGCAGCATGGCTCGTTGGTTGCGAGTCATCGGAATCCGTGTTGTCGAGGTCCAGTCCATCGACAGGGACTCGGCGATTCGGCTCGGGCCTCCACCGGGCACTCCGGTCACGTCGGCCGCTATATCTCCGATCGCTTCCTGTGAAAGCAATCGAGCAGGCGAGAGTTTGACGCCGCGCCGGTGCAGATAGCCGACCGCCCGCATGGCTGCGATCGAATCGCCACCCTGATCGACGAACGAGGAGGTCTCGTCCACCGTGCCACCGAGGGCCCGCGTCACCGCTGCCACTACGACGTCCACGTGTTTCGGGGCCGCCGGGACCGGAAGCTCCGGCGCGGTCGAATCGCTTTCCGGCGTTCCGCCCTCCAAATCCCTACCGGCGAGTTGGGCGATCAGCTCACGATCGAGCTTCCCGTTCGCAGTGCGCGGAATGTTCTCGAGTGCAACGAATCTCGAGGGCACCATGTAAGGAGGAAGACGTCTGGCCAGTTCGCGCCGCACGCCGTCTGCGTCCAGGGACTCCGATGTGCGCCGATCGACGACCGCAACGAGAACACGTCGACCGTCCGGGCCGCCGAGCAGCGGTGCCACCACGATCGCCACGGCCCCGGTCGCATCGGCGAATACGGCTTCCACTTCGCGTGGCTCGACCCGAAATCCCTGCACCTTGATCTGGTCGTCTATTCGGCCCAGGAACTGCAGTCGACCATCGGCGTCACTCCGTACGCGGTCTCCCGTTGCGTACAGCCTGCCGCCGACCGTCGATTCGGGATCGGGAACGAACGCCGACGCGGTCGCGCGTGCGCCACCGAGGTACCCGATCGCGAGATTGTCGGCGATGTACAGCTCTCCGGATTCACCATCAGCCACCGGGCGGAAGGACTCGTCCAGTATCTCGACCCTCACACCGGGGATGGGCCGTCCGATGGTGATCTCACCCGTCGTGCGTTCCAGGCGCTCGAACGTCGCCCATACGGCCGCTTCCGAGGGGCCGTATTCGTTGGCCAGCGCGACATTCGACAGTAGTCGCCGATGAGTGTCGCGCACGACGGCGGGACACTCTTCTCCGGCCACCACGACCTGCCGGAGCGAGTCGAGCGCTGCCGCGTCGCCGACCTCGAGTAGGGAGAGGTAGAGAGACGGAATCGCCAGCATGTGCGTGACCCGCCGTTCATTGATCACGGCCTCGATGTCGGCCACGGAAGGCGACGTCGCCATATCGAGAAGCACCAGTTCACCACCGGTCGCGAGCGTCCAGAACAACCCCGCGTACGCACTGTCGAACGACAGCGACGACAGATGCAGAAAGCGCTCGGGTGCAGTGGCATATACCTGATCTCGCGCACCGGTCGACCGAGCGAGAGCGCCGTGTGTGACGGCGACACGCTTCGGAATCCCGGTCGTGCCCGAGGTGAAAACCACATACGCGATGGCATCGGGATCGACCGGAGGCAACGCTGACATGACCGGAGCGCCGGCCGTGTCGTCCACACACCACACCGGCCCGGCATACGACGAGCGCACCTCGCCCACGCCGGCGGAGTCCGTGACCACACCCGAGACACCTGATCCGAGCATGCGGGACCGGCGTTCGTGCGGGTACGCCGGATCGACCACGACGAACGGCTGCCCGGCAAGCATCACGCCCAGAATCGCCACGATCGCATCGAGGCCCTTGGGAAGCATCACGCAGACCGGACCATCACTGGAGGGCGTGATCCGCACCGACAGCGCGGCGGCCCGCGCGTAGAGCTCTCCATAAGACAGAGTCTCGGTCCGACACCGCACCGCAGGTGAGTCCGGGTTTCGCCGCGCCACGTTCGCAATGCGCTCGATCACCGGCTCGGGCAGAGCATGCGGCGACGACGAGACTGCCGGGTGAACCCATCCGGCCGTCGACCGTCCTGGCGCGACGAACTCGATGCTTCCTCGACCCTCGGTCAGCGTGCGCACCTCGTCGACGATCATTTCTGCCAGATGACGTGCCTGGCCTCGCGAGACGTTCTCCGAGTCGAAGTGCACAGCACAGACGTACCGCCCGTGTACATACCCGGCTTGGAATCGGAACGGGAACTGCGCAACTTGCCCGGGCACTGGATACGGATGCGCGAGGTAGTGCGACATGTCCAGTTCGAACTCGTCGCCGAGGACGAACGCGGTTCCGAGGGCCATGTACGAGGGCTCGTACAGGAACGTCGTCTCCACGACCTCACCGGATGAGGTGGCGAGCCCGAGGAGTTCGGTGATCGGCAGGCGACCGTGAGCTTTCGCAGACTGAATTTCACGACCGGCCGCAACCAGATCGGCATCGATGTCGTCGGTCGCCTGCGCCCGCACCACCGACATGTGGGTGAAGCTGCCGAGTGTCGTTCCGAAGTTCTCGTCGCGCCGCAGAACTGGCAGCCCCACTGCTACGTCATCGGTATCGGCCACCACCGCAAGTGCTCGAACGTATGCGGCAAGGAAAGCCGCTGCAGGCGACACTGCGACCTTCGCGGATCTCCCGCGTATCGATTCGGCCGCTTCAGGATTCAGCTCGAACCGCACCCATGACTCGAGTGGATCGACGGGCGTATCGCGCGAGGCCAGTGAGCCGACGGCCCTCGTGAGGTCCGTTTCGTATGCCGCCAACCGTTGTTCCCAGTATTCCCGGTCGATCTCGGTGTCGGCGGACTCCAGATACGTCTGTTCCTGGGCGACGAACTCGGTGAAGTCGGCGCCCGCGACCAGATGAAATCCTTCCCTCCCGAATTCGAGGGGGTGCAGTTCGGCGAACATTTCGGTCAGCACCAATGGTGCGCTCACCACGTCGATCATCGCGTGATGCAGTACTGCAACGACAGCTGCCTTTCGGCCGTCGATGCGGATATGAAACCTGGCCAGGGGCTCGTCCAGTACCGCGAAAGGCATTGTGGTTGAACAAGCAAGGTTCTCTCGTACGGAGCGGTCCAACACGTCCGGCACTTGCAAGACATCGAGTGGGAGGGACCGGCCCTCGGTCACCCGCACAAAGTCGTATCCGAACCCGTCGTCGTCGGAAACGATTCGCGTAGTGAGCAGTGGGTGGCGTTTCAACGCCCTTCGCAGTGCCTCCTCGAACATGGCGTCATCAGCGGAGGTGCTCACGAGAACCGATGCAACAACGTTGTTTCCGATGTCGTCGGCATCTGACAGCTGCTGAAAGAGCATCGCAGACTGCGCGGATGTCAGTTTGTGCACTGTCGGCATTCCTCCCCTGGATGCGCGCCCTTCTGGCAACAGAATGGGAGTGAATCAGAGGAATGCAAACCACGGATGGTGGCGAAGTAAATTCCGTACCACGGAGATTCGGCCCCGAACCCGGATTTCGGCCTGTCCGGTGAACGGACGATGACAAAACCTCGAGAACCGTTGCCCTACTTGTTCGCGCATATAGAGTTCGGCGGGTGGATATGACTTACGTTTGGATTGCTCTGGGGTGGATGGCGTTCATTGCCATAGTCGTCGTCGCCGCCACCGCGGTGGTCATCGTCGCCATCCGTTCGCGCGATCGCGGCAAGAGCGACAGAAGTACCGTTGCCCCGGATGTGGTCGCTCGACCCGAACGGCCCGCAGGAGAATAGTTCGGGCTAACGTCGAGCGTGTGTTCTCACGCGCAAGTCTCGACGCCACAGTTCGTTCGTGGTTGAAGCCCGTCTCCCCGCAGTCGAGCGAATCCCCGCTCTCACCATCCGAGCGGCGTGGACTGTGGGTCGAGATCACGATCGTCCTTCTCGTCACCTTCGGCCTCAGTGGGTTGTCGAGCGTTCTGTCGTTGGCGGAGTCTCTGGCGACCCCGGGCAGCCTCGCGGATCAGGCGGTCGCACTCAACACCTCACGTGCGGACAACCAGTTCATCGACCTCGCCCGCCAACTTCTCGGCGTACTTCGCCTGGCGGCCTGGGGTGCGCTGGGGCTGTATCTGCTGTGGCGCAGTGGGGTGGGACCGAAGGCGGTCGGATTCGCGCGACCGACGTGGCGCCCGGACACCTCGCACGGAATCGGCTTGGCAGCACTCATCGGCATTCCGGGCCTCGGCCTGTACCTGGTTGCGCGCGCGGTCGGGGCGAATCTGACCGTCGCCCCGAGCACCATCGACGAGTACTGGTGGCGGCTGCCTGCACTGCTGCTGTGGGCGGCGGCGAACTCCGGCGCCGAGGAGATTCTCGTCGTCGCCTACCTGATCACGCGGCTGCGTCGACTCGGCTGGAGCGAGAACTCCTCGCTGTTGGCCTCCGCTCTGCTGCGGGGCAGCTACCACCTCTATCAGGGCTTCGGCGGTGGTCTCGGGAACGTGGTGATGGGCCTGGTGTTCGGGCGCTACTGGCAGAAGGCGGGACGTTTGTGGCCGCTCGTGATCGCCCACGCTCTCATCGACGGAGTCAGCTTCGTCGGCTACGCCGTTCTACGAGGGCGTGTCGGCTGGATTCCGTGACACAGCGGCCGGGACAGTAAAGTCATGGGGTGACCGGCAACCAACCTCCCCCGCGGCGCAGGCAGCCACCAGGGCAGCAGCCGCCCCCACGCAGGCAGCCACCCGGGCAACAGCCGCCGCGTCGGCAGGCTCCGCCGCCACCCGAGGGCACCCAGGTCATTCGCAAGGACCCACGCAACGCCCCTCCCCCGTCACAACAGGCCTGGTCACAGGCACCTCGGAACCCGCCGCAGCATCGGCCGGCGCAGCCGCAGCGCGCCTACCCGGCGCCGGCGCCTCGAAATCAGGCGTCCCAGAATCCGCCTCCCGCGGGGCACGCCCCGACGCAGACCCCCCAGCCGTATCGGCAGGATCCTCGCCGCGCGGGTTCTCCGCCACCGCCCGCGCCCCCTCGTCGGCCGCAGCGGCGCGCCCCCGAACCGAGTCGCCCTCCGAAGGTGCGCCGCAAACGACACTGGGGACGCGGGATCGGACTGCTGTTCCTCGTCTTGGTGCTCGGCCTCGTCGGAGTGACCTTCTATCTGGACAGTTCGCTCAACCGCATCGACGCGCTGGCCGACTACGAAGGTCGACTCGGTGACACCCCCGGCACCAACTGGCTGCTCGTCGGTTCGGACAGCCGCACGGGCCTGACTCCGGAGCAGGAGTCGGAGCTGGCGACGGGCGGCGAAACCGGATCCGACCGCACCGACACGATCATCCTCGTCCACATCTCGAACAGCGGCGATCCGACGATGGTCAGCATCCCCCGCGACTCCTACGTCTCCATCCCGGGCTACGGCGAGGACAAGGTCAACGCGTCGTTCGCATTCGGTGGACCTCAATTGCTCACCCAGACCGTCGAAGAAGCCACCGGCGTGCACATCGACCACTACGCCGAGATCGGCTTCGGCGGTTTCGCCGGCATCGTCGACTCGGTCGGCGGCGTGGACATGTGCCTCGAGCAACCGATGGTCGATCCGCTCGCCGGTATCGACCTGCAACCGGGTTGCCAGGAACTGTCCGGTACCCAGGCTCTCGGGTTCGTTCGCAGCCGTGCGACGGCGCTCGCCGACCTGGACCGCATGAACAATCAGCGCAAGTTCATGTCCGCCCTGCTGTCGAAGGCAACCAGTCCGGCCACCTGGCTCAATCCGTTCCGGATGTGGTCGCTCGCCAGTGACACGGTCGAGACCCTGCAGGTCGACAACGGTGACCACATCTGGGATCTCGGTCGTCTGGCCTGGGCGATGCGTGGCGGCATGACCACCACCACGATTCCGGTGTCGGGCTTCGAGGACACGAACGGTTCGGGCAACGTCCTGATGTGGGATCACGACCGCGCGAGCCAGTTCTTCGGCGCGATCGCGAACGACGAGCCGATCCCGCCAGACCTGCTGACGACCACTCCCTGACCATCCACCGCGGCCGGTAACCTCGAGTGCATGAACGTCAAGGCTGCGAAGAGTCCGAGTGAATTCCACCTGCTGCTGCTCGAACAGATAAAGAACGAGTTCGCGGCCTCACAGCAGTACGTTGCCGTGGCCGTCTATTTCGATGCGAACGATCTGCCCCGTCTGGCGGGACGCTTCTACGAGCAGGCGACCGAGGAACGCCGCCACGCGATGATGATGGTGCGATACCTCATCGACAACGACCTCGATGTGAAGATCCCCGGCGTCGAGAACGTGGTGACGGAGTTCTCCTCGGTCCGTGAGCCTGTCGAACTGGCGCTCCGCCAGGAGAAGGAAGTGACCGAACAGATCACTCGCCTCGCGCACACCGCTCGGGACACCGGCGATTACCTGGGCGAGCAGTTCGTTCAGTGGTTCCTCAAGGAACAGGTCGAAGAGGTCTCGCAGATGAACACGCTGCTCACCATCGTCGATCGCGCCGGCGGCAACCTGTTCAACATCGAGGATTTCATCGCCCGCGAATGGACGGCCGCCACTACGGACCCGACCGAGCCCGCAGTGGCCGGCGAAGGCGGCTGATTTTTCCCTTCGCACAACCACCGAATCAAAAGTTCGCCTAACCTTCCAAACGTTTCGGAATTCGATTTCGAAAACGGGAAGATTAGGCGAACTTTACTTTGGGAACGCTTACCACAATTAGGCAGAGCTTGGATGACAAGTGCTCTGACCTGCATTATCTTGGTTCACATGACCACCGATGCCCACTTCACAAAATTTCACGCATTGCTGCACGATCAAATTCGCAACGAGTTCAATGCTTCCCATCAATACATTGCGACTGCCGTCTATTTGGACAATGCAGATCTGCCGCAATTGGCAAAGCACTTCTACAAGCAGTCCATCGAAGAGCGCAATCACGCGATGATGATCGTCCAGTACTTCCTGGACCGTGACATGGAGGTCGAGCTCACCGGAGTCGACAAGGCCAAGTCGAACTTCGAGAACGCCCGCGAGCCGATCGAACTGGCACTGACCCAGGAGAAGACGGTCACCGAACAGATCGTTCAGCTCGCGAGCACCGCCCGCGAAGAAGGCGACTACCTCGGTGAGCAGTTCATGCAGTGGTTCCTCAAGGAGCAGATCGAGGAAGTGTCCAGCATGAACACGCTGCTGAACATCGCGGATCGCGCCGGCAGCAACCTGTTCGACCTCGAAGAGTTCGTCGCCCGCGAGATGAGCGCCGTGGGCGATTCCACCGGCGCGCCGAGCGCAGCCGGTGGAACCATCTGATTATTCGATCTACCGCAGTGTGATCTGACGCCCGCGGAGACCGTCGCGGGCGCGACGCTCTTCGGTGGTCAGAGGTGCGTCCACGGCGAGGGCCTCGGCCAACCGGTTACCCAGTTCCACGGTGGCCGGGGCCCACTCGTCGGCGTGCATCTCGGGATCGAGATCGAACACCGGAACGAGCAATCCGTGGGTACGGAAAGAACCGGCGTAGCGCGAGCCCTCACCCAGGTGAAGACCACCCTTGGCGTGGACGCGGGCGAGCGCCAGCATCAAGTCGTCCTCGTTCTCGGGGCGAACCCAGCGAATGTGCGCCTTGTCGCCTGCATCCACCCACCAGGCCGCCACGACGCCGTCTGCGTTCACCCGCGCCGACGGCATGATCGCCGCGTTCGCCTGCTGCACCGTGGCAGCCACCTCGGGCGCAGGTTCCACACCTTCGGGAATCCACCAGTCGAAGGTCTGATGGACGGTGATGTCGAGGAGCGCCTCGGGGTCGATCACGGTCTTCAGTTCCGGAGTGTCCTCGGTCGGATCTGCTGCGGGGAGTGAGTCGCCGGCGGACGCAGACTTCACCCATTCGACCGAGGCCGCGAGGTCGGCACCGAGGTGCTCGGAATAGGCCTGCACCTGCACACCGACGAAGGACTCGGTAGCGGCGCCGTTCTCACGAGCCAGCGCGGCGACTGCGCCCGGAAGGACGGTGGCCAACGTGATGTCGCGATCGGCACCCGGAACGGGCAGGGGTGCGGTGGCGGACGGTACGAATTCCCGCATCGCGATCAGGTCGCATTCGGCTGCGACACCCGCGAACGGGCGCGTCACGACAGCGTCGACGCTCTCCCGTTCCGCTTTACGCTGCGCGAGCTTCTCTGCACGCGCGCCACCCGGCTTCGGACCACTGTTTCTCTTGCTCTTCTTACCCACGACGCCAAAACCTACACGTCCGAGTGGGCCGGGTCAGGCACCCAGCCAGTTCTTGGTGCGCCCGGGATGGTTGGTGGCGACCCAGCCGACACCCAGGCCGCGACAGAGGTCGACGTCGGCCTGTTCGTCCACCGTCCAGCAGTAGGTGGCCCGTCCCGCGGCAGCGGCCCTGTCCACGGTGTCCGGATGCTCGCGCAGTGTCTTCACCGACGGACCCACAGCAGTAGCGCCGACCGTCGTGGCTGCGCTGCCACCCAGATAGCGCGCCGACTCCCCGAGCAGGACGGTGGGGAGCAAAGGTGCGGACCGCCTGATCCGCCATACCGCAGCCGCCGAGAAGGACATCACCACTGCTCGCGAATAGTCCGCCGACGGCGGCGAAGCGATGCCGAAGCGGTGCAGTTCGGCGAGGACCTTGCTCTCGACGAGGCTGCCGAAGCGCACCGGGTGCTTCGTTTCCACGAACAATTTGACCGGACGCGACTGCCAGTCCAATGCGAGGGTGATGAGCTCGCTGAGAGTGAGAATCTCGGCTGGGGCCCCGGGAGTGCCGTAATCGAACTCGCGTAGCTCGGCAAGCGAAAGTTCGCTGACGATGCCCGTTCCGTTCGAGGTTCGGTCGATCGCGCGATCGTGGATGCACACGAGTTGCCCGTCACGAGTCAGTCGGACGTCGCATTCGAGGCCGTCGGCGCCCTCCTCGAGGGCGAGTTCGTAAGCGGCGAGCGTGTGTTCCGGAAGGGCTGCGGAAGCACCCCGGTGCGCGACTACCAATGGGCCCCGCCGAGTCGGTTTCACGCCGCCAGCACCCATCGAGTGCGATCTGCGCTGCGCCCCCTCAGCGTTCGATTCTCGAGTCGACGCAGCACGACGAGCGTGAGGACCGCCGTAGCCGAAGCGAAGGCGGCCGTGAAGGCGGCGAGCAGAACACCGTCTGCCATCGCCTGCAGTCCGATACGAGTCCTCCACAGCCAGTTGAAACACACCAGAGCCGCGCCGCATACCCAGGTGACCCACCAGATGCGGATCAGCAGCACCGCACGCGGATCGCGGCGGACGAGTTCGAGCAGGTAGACGCCGGGCATCACCAGATTGAGGATGGGTACCGCGCAGCCGAGTGCGATCTCCACGGGTTTGCGTGGATCCACCGTCCGGGATCGCTCGAATACGTGTCGGCGCGCGCGCAGCAACCAGAAGACCGAGGTGACGGCCGTAACCAGAGCCACGAACATCCCGGAGGCCTGGAGGACGAAGACGCTGATGTCGGAGATCGCAAGCACGATCGGATCGATCAACGTCGCCCGATTCACGAGGAGGATCACGTAGCGGCCGAGCTCGGCTACCGCCGCGGCCGCGTACACGATCGCAGTCAGTACCAGCATGTACCCGGCGAGGTCTGCGAGTTGCTCGAACCGATCGACATTCTTGGGCACCGGCTTCGGTGGAGCATCACGCAATCCCCACCGCGGAACCTCGGTGTAGCGCGGAGTCTCGGCCGACCGGGCATCTGCAGCGGATCCGCTGGACCCGGTCCGCCGAAGTGGTGTTCTCGCGATCCACCGAAATCCGCGCCGCTCGGGCGGCAGGTGGACCTTCGTCTGGATAGGTGCGAGCAGCACTCCGCTGCAGCGCGGGCACCACTGCACCGGCGTCCCGACCACGGGCCAGCGGGCAGCGCACCTGGCGCACACCTGCACAACGCTCATACGCGAACCCACTTCACACTGCCGATTGTGTCATGTGGAGCCACGGGTGGCAGAGGCCGACCGAAAGGTCCAATTCGGCCCATTTTTGTGAGCTATGCCACCTTTACTGCCGAGTTATCCACAGTTTCCACAACCTCATCCACAGTTTTCAACAAACCGTGAGGTTTGTATTCACAGGTCAGAGCGCATCCTCGGGCGTGTTGTCGACAGGTTGGGAACCGATCGGTCCACACCGTCCACAGTGACAACGAGCAGACGCGGAGCAGGACGCCGAGCAGACGCCAGGCCCACAGCGGCCCGGGCCGGAATTACCCCTCCAGAACTCCGGACCGGCCGCTGTCCCCCGGCTTGGTCGAACCGAAACTGTCCGACACTTGATCAGACGCGGCCGGGACCCGTTTGGTTCCCTTCGATCTGTAATCTGTGGAATCTATGACGCGTGTCCTGCAGTCGGCGATCGCGCTCGTCGCCGTCCAACTCGTGGTTCGCGGCGTCGTCGCAGCCCGCAGCGACTTCTATTGGGACGACCTCATCCTCGCCGGGCGCGGCAGTGAACTCCCGTTCTTCTCCGCCGATCTCCTGCTCTACGACCACGACGGTCACTTCATGCCTGCCGCCTTCGCGGTGGCGGGGATCGTCACCCGGATAGCTCCATACGAGTGGGCGCTGCCTTTCGTGATGCTGGTCGTGCTCCAGGCGCTCGCGTCTCTCGCGGTCCTGCGCCTGCTGCGGACGCTCCTCGGCGATCGCCGGGTCCTACTGATTCCGCTGACGTTCTACCTGTTCACCCCGCTCACCGTGCCCGCGTTCACGTGGTGGGCGGCGGGGCTCAACGCGTTGCCTCTGCAGATCGGATTGGCCTGGGTGACTGCCGACGCGATCAGGCTGCGCCGTACCGGCAAGCGGCGCTACGCGGTGAGTGGGGCACTCGTGTTCGCCATGTGCCTGCTGTTCTTCGAGAAGTCGGTGCTGATCCCGTTCGTCGCCTTCGCGACCGTGGCGCTTCTCTGCCATGTCAGCGGCGGATCTTCACCACTGAGGACGGCCTGGCAGCGCGGCCGCGCCCTGTGGATCACAGCCCTGACAATCATCGCCGCCTGGGCCGTCGCCTACACCACGACCGTCTCGTCCCAGTTCGAATGGGCGGGCCCCGGACGTGCGTGGGAACTGTTCAGCCACGCGACGTCGCTCGGCTTGTTCCCGACACTGCTCGGCGGGCCCTGGGTCTGGGAGCGCTGGATCCCGAGTCCGCCCTGGTCGTCGCCGCCGGTCGTCCTCGTGGTCGCCGGGTGGGTGGCCGTCGTGGTCGCCGTGGTCGCCACCATGAGGTGGAAACTACGGGTGGGCTGGGTGTGGATCGCGGTCGCCGCATACTTCTTGGCCTCGGTGACGGCGATGGTCATCACGAGATGGGGCGCAGACACCACATTCGAGCTTGCACAGACCCTGCGGTACTTCACCGACACCGCGTCGATCATCACCATCGCGATGGCACTCGTTCTGCGGGCACGCAAGCGCGTGCCTCTGCCTGCCACCTCGCCTACGACGGCGAACCGCACGAAGGTGATCGCGGTTGCCGCAACGGTCGCATTCGCAATCAGCAGCCTGTATTCCACCTTCAGCTTCTCGCGCAGCTGGGAAGAGAACCCCACGACCGACTACCTCGCCACCGCGCGGGCCTCCCTGGCGGAGCACGACGATGTGCCGCTGCTCGAGCAGCCCACCTCCATCTGGGTGCTACTTCCGGTGGCGTATCCCAACAACCTGATCAGCCGAGTGCTCGGACCGTTCACCGACCGACCCGAGTTCTCCGACAGCACACCGCAACTACGCATGCTCGACGACTCCGGGCAGGTGGTCGACGGCGACGTGACCTGGGTTCGTTCGATCACGCAGGGCCTCGTACCCGACTGCGGGAATCTCGTCGAGCAGCGGAGCTTTACAGAAATCCCGCTGGACGGACCGCTCACCAACTGGGAATGGACCGTTCAACTCAATTATCTGGCGTCCGCCGACGGTGAGATCGAGATCGCGATGCAGAACGGCGAAGCCACCACGGTGCCCGTCACCACCGGGCCGAATCACGTGTTCGTGCGGCTTACCGGCGGCGGGGACAAGATCAAGGTGCGAACCCTGACCAACGACCTGTCACTGTGCGTGGGCATGGGCCCCGTCGGCGTGGTCGTGCCGCAGCAATAGGGCCGGTCAGATCCCGTACCTCGACCAGGCGGCGCGGGTGTTGATCGCGCCCATGACGGCAGCAGCCGCTCCGTCCCAGCTCGCGGCGGGCAGTCCCAGTTTCGCGAATATGGTTCGGCGCGGACCTGTCATCTCGATCTCGGCGTCCGGGTACTTCTTCTCGATCACCTCACGCAGGGTGCCGATTCCGTCGACGATGCCGAGTTCCACGGCCTTGCGGCCGAGCCACACTTCGCCGTCGAAGAGATCCTCGTCGGAGCCGCGCAGTCTGTCTCCGCGGCGCGACCGCACCCAGCCGCCGAATTCGTCGTGGATGCCCTGCTGAAGTTCGCGCAGCCACACGATGTCTTCCGACTTCTCCGCAGAGAACGGGTCGAGGCGTGCTTTGGCTTCGCCGGCCGAGTGGAGTCGGCGCTCGATTCCGAGACGATCGATGAGCTCGGAGAAGCCGAATCCGGACGAGATGACGCCGATCGAGCCGACCACCGATGTGGACGTGGCATAGATTTCGTCGGCGGCGCACGCGAGCCAGTACCCGCCCGAGGCCACCACGTCCTCGCAGAAGGCGATCACGGGGAGTTCGTGCTCTTCGGCCAATTGCCTGATGCGCCGGGCGATGTACTCGCTCTGCGTGGGTGAGCCACCTGGGCTGTTGATCATCAGAGCGACGGCTTTCGCGCCATTCGTCGTGAAGGCGCGTTCGAGCGGCTCCTCTGCCGATTCGATACTCACCGTCTGGCGGCCGAATCCGGCGCCACCCGAGGCGATCATGCCCTGCAGTTTCACGACGGGCACCACTCCCGCGCCCGGGCCCCCGATGGATTCCGGTAGCCGATCTGCCAGTGGTTTCGGAAGTGTGAATGCCATGTCTCGAGCGTACTTACCGCGCTTGCGGAACACTGGTCGGCATGAAGCTACGAGTTTTCACCGAACCACAGCAGGGTGCGACGTACGACCAACTCCTCGCCGTCGCGCAGACGTCGGAAAGGTTGGGATTCGACGCCTTCTTCAGGTCGGATCACTACCTGGCGATGAATTCCGAAGGGCTCCCCGGCCCTACCGACGCGTGGATCACCCTCGCCGGCCTGGCCCGCGAGACGTCCACCATTCGGCTGGGCACGCTCGTCACGTCTGCGACGTTCCGCCATCCCGGCCCTCTCGCCGTATCGGTCGCCCAGGTCGATCAGATGAGCGGTGGCCGGGTCGATCTCGGGCTCGGTGCCGGCTGGTTCGAGGACGAGCACGAGGCCTACGGCATTCCGTTCCCACCGCTCGGCGAACGGTTCGATCGGCTGGAAGAGACGCTCGAAGTGGTCACCGGGCTGTGGCGGACACCGGTCGGTGAGAAGTTCTCACACGACGGCAAGTACCTGAAGCTGACCGATTCTCCGGCGCTCCCGAAGCCGCACACCCCGCACGGGCCCCCGGTGCTGATCGGCGGTCTCGGCAAGAAGCGCACGCCCGCACTCGCCGCGCGGTTCGCCGACGAGTTCAACGTCCCGTTCGCGTCCATCGAGGACACGAAGGCGATGTTCGAGCGGGTACACACTGCGTGCTCAGCGGCCGAACGGAACCCGCAGGAGTTGGTGTACTCCAACGCGCTGGTCCTGTGTTGTGGACGCACCGAGGACGAGATCGCGAGGCGCGCTGCCGCCATCGGGCGCGAGGTGGACGAGCTTCGCGAGAACGGGCTTGCCGGAAGCCCGGCCGAACTGGTGGACAAGATCGGCCGCTACGCAGAGGCGGGGTCGCAGCGCATCTACCTGCAGACCCTCGACCTCTCCGATCTGGATCACCTCGAGTTGGTGGCCGGCGAGGTCATGTCGCAGCTGTGACCCTCAGGTCAATAGCTGGTGGTGGAATCCAGAAACGCTCGTAGATCACGGTCCCACTTCTCGTACCGAAGGTGGTCCCAGCGCATCCTGGCGAGCTGATAGCCGATGGTTGCCAACACCATGATCGACAACCAGGTGAACACCCCCAGCGTGATTCCCCCGACGACGGCAGCGGAGTGCGTCGTCGGGGGTTCGGACAACGCGCCCCCGCCGTCCACCCACACGTCGATGTCGGTTCCCGGTTCGGTGGCGGGCGGCACCAGAGCGGTTCCGTGACGCACCTGCTCGCCCCACTTCCAGGTGACGTCGGCGGTCTCCGGTCCGGAGACGAATTCCGCCTGAGGTTGTGCGCTCGTGGAGTCCACGACCGTTGCCGACACCGAGGTGAACTCCGCCTGCTGCTTCTCGCTCAGCTCGAGCCCCGAGCCGGCGGAACGAACCCCGAGTATCACCGCAACGGGGATCAGCGCGATCGCGAGGACGATCAGCGCGACAAAGCAGCGCCGCTGAGTACGGTCGACCGGCCGAACCAACGGCTCGGGCCTCGCTGACCTGCTCCACATCTCTTCGGTTTGCCTTTCGTGCTCGTCTTCTCAGGTGGGCGGCAGCACGTCCGTCTGCGCCGGCACCTCGTCCTGTTTGAAGACACCGACCGGGCAGCTGACGCCGGTGGCATGCACAGGGCAGTACCCGCCGGGGTTCTTCGCGAGGTACTGCTGGTGGTAGTCCTCCGCGTAGTAGAACTGCGTGAGCGGCGCGATCTCGGTGGTCACCTTGCCGAAGCCGGCCGTCGTGAGGCGCTTCTCGAACAACTCACCCGTGGCTTCGGCGACCTCGACCTGATCCTCGTCGAACGTGTAGATCGCCGAGCGGTACTGGGTGCCGAGATCGTTGCCCTGCCGCATGCCCTGGGTGGGATCGTGGTTCTCCCAGAAATGCTGAAGGATCTGCTCGTACGTGATCACCTCGGGGTCGAATACGACCAACACGGATTCGGTGTGCCCCGTACGACCGGAGCACGTTTCCTCGTAAGTGGGGTTCGGCGTGTAGCCGCCCGCGTAGCCGGCAGCGGTCGAGTAGACGCCGTCGAGTTCCCAGTAGCTCTTCTCGGCTCCCCAGAAACATCCCATGGCGACCACGGCCGTCTGCATGCCCGGCGGGAACGGCGGAGCGATCGGATGACCGTTGACATAGTGCTCGGCCGGCACCGGTATCGGCTGATTGCGGCCTGGCAGAGCCTGATCGGCGCTGACCATCGGGCGTTCAGTTGATGCGCGACCCAGAAGTTCGTCGTACCAAGACATGCCCCGATGCTACGCGCGGCGAAGGTGTGGGCGCCGCCACCCGACCTGGCGGTATGGACGCACGTGCGGCAACCCTGCGGTCCGTCCATGCCGCGATCCTTCGTGCCGCAGGCACCTCCACCCATCGGTAGAGGGCTTCGGCCACCGCAGCCATCACGACGACGAACGCGATGATTGCGCCCGTCGGACCGAAATGACCCACCGTGTTTTCGTAAACCCGATACAGCACGAGGGTGTGAACGAGGTAGATCGTGTAGCTGCGCTGCGCCGTCCAGCGGACGACCGCCCAGTTGTTGAGCGCGCCGTCGTAGCGGCCGATCAACACGACACAGGCGGTCACGACCGCGATGGTCCACAGGTAGCGGTCGCCTGCCCAGTACACACGGAACTCGGTCGCCAGGCGCACGACCTCGATCTGAGCGAAGGCGGCGACGACGATCAGCCGCCAGTCGGCGAGCCGCGCCCAGCCGAGGTAGATGATCTGCCCCAGGAAGACAGTCGGGAGTGTGGCCGCGATCTTCGACAGCATCGGCACCGAGTACGGCTGCGGGATGTACAGGTTGTAGAGGAGCACCAGCGAACAGATCGCGGCGCCGGCCAGCGGCATGATGATCGGGTTCAGACGCAGAACGGGCCGTGCGAACACGCAGGCCAGGTAGAACGTCACCTGCACGGCCAAAGTCCAGGCCACACCGAGCACGGCAACTTCCGGCTTCAAGAAGAAATTACCGAGAAAGAAACTCGACACGGCCTCGTAGTTGGACACCCCGTCCTGGCCGCTGAACATTCCGTTGATTCCCAGTCGAACCAGAATGATCGCCGCTGCGATGGCCACCCAGAAGGCAGGCAGCAGACGTCCCAGGCGATTCAGCAGAAACTTCTGCGGACTGTGCCTGATTGCCGACCTGGTGATCAGCGCACCCGTCAACGTCATGAACACGGCGACACCGAGGAACGACAGGTGTTGATTGAGCCCGGCACGCGCGATGAGCAGCTCGTACACCAGGTCCAAACCCCACCAGCCGGTGCCCAGATCGTCGATCAGATAGAACGAAATATGCGAGTAGAGGACCGTGAGGACCGCCAGAAACCGCAGAAGATTTGCGCCCTTCAAGTCGACGCGTGGCGCGGGATCACGCGGCGTCGACGAAGGGAGCAGGGCTGACACTCGGGACAGTTTAGGTGCTGATCACCCGGGTACCGAATCACGCGGCGGTTCGACCGTGCAGTTCGGCGGGCATTTCGGGCACCCGAACTTTTCTTTCAGGGAATGACTTACGGACCCCAGCTGTTGCGGTGGGTGTACCAATGAGATTGGGTATACACCCGAGAACGTTCATCGAATAGATGGGCGCTTACGCCCACAAAGAAGGGATGCTCGTGTCTGTTTACACGCTGCCGGAACTCCCCTACGACTATGCAGCTCTCGAGCCGCACATCTCGGCCAAGATCATGGAGCTGCACCACGACAAGCACCATGCCGCCTACGTCACCGGCGCGAACACCGCCCTCGAGAAGCTGGCCGAGCTGCGTGAGTCCGACGGCCTGGCTCCCGTGGTCAACCTGCACGAGAAGAACCTCGCCTTCCACCTCGGCGGCCACACCAACCACTCCGTGTTCTGGAACAACCTGAGCCCGGACGGCGGCGACAAGCCCGAAGGTGAGCTCGCAGCAGCCATCGACGATCAGTTCGGAAGCTTCGATGCTTTCCGTAGCCACTTCTCGGCCAACGCCAACGCCATCCAGGGCTCCGGCTGGTCCATCCTGGCCTGGGACTCCATCGGTCAGCGTCTGCTCATCGTTCAGCTCTACGATCAGCAGGGCAACATCCCGATCGGCCTCACGCCGCTGCTGCTCCTCGACATGTGGGAGCACGCTTTCTACCTCGACTACCAGAACGTCAAGGGCGACTACGTCAAGGCATTCTGGAACATCGTCAACTGGGCCGACGTCGCCGCTCGTTTCGAGAAGGCGCGCACCCAGACCGCAGGTCTGATCGTCTAGCTCGAACCGCCTCGCGGAAGGCGCGCAACGGAACTCACCGGTTCTGTTGCGCGCCTTCTGCGTGTGACCACCAACAGGGTGATCGCGAGGAGAACCGTGGTGACGCCGAATCCGATCGCCAGACGCTCGGAGGTGATCAACGAGTCGGGCGCGGTCGACGTACTGACGGCGACGGGCGCTGCCAGGACATCGCCGAGAGTGTTCTGTTGGGCAGCACTTCTGGCTGGAATTGCCGCCGCTCCCGATCCGAGGTCCGTGGACAACTGAGTCGACAGGTCCTTCAGTTTCGTGAACCCGTCGACGATCTGCGTCGTCGCCTGATCCACCATCTCCGGCGCCTGGTCCGCGATCGGCACGATTCCGTCGTTCAACTGCCGAGCACCGTCCGACAACTGCGCGCTCGCCGCACTCACCTGGCCCATCGCCGAACGGACCAGATCGCCGAGGTCGGATTCCGGCCCCACGCCGCCGCCGAGCAGTTCGGGTACCTCCGTGAGGTTCCGATGGAGCAGGCCGAGGTCGGCACTCACCTGCTCGAGACCGGCGAAGACCTCCGGTGGTACAGGCGTGTGGCGCAGCATGTTCAAGGTCTCGTCCACAGCGGTCTTCGTCCGCTCCGTGTTGGTAGTCGCGTCACCGAGCGTTGCTCCGAGTTCGGTGAGCCGGTTCGCGACATCGTCCGTGCTTCCAGATGTTTCAGCGACCACCGCCGCGACCTTGTCCGATACCTCGAGCAGTTCGACGGAGCCCGACCGCGCCGTTTCCAGGTACGGCAACAGGGCGTCGGCGCCTTCGGCGAGATCCTGAGCTGCCGAATCCGCGGCACCTGTGCCCGCCGCCAAGAACCCGGCAAGCATGCCGGCCTGCTGAAACTCGAGCCTGTTCCCGGCGATGTCTCCCAGCAGGCTCGACATTCCTTCTGCGCCGATCTCCTGCGTGACAGCAGCATTCACGGTGTCGACCACAGCCGGGTCGTCGACGTTCATGTGAACGTCGAGAGCTGCCTTGCGCGGCTTCGGCCCCCACACCGACGAGACCGCCTCACTGAAGTCCGTCGGGACCGTCACCACGGCGAGATAGTCTCCATCGGCAGCTTCCTCCGCACTGACGACATCCCAGTCGAGGGTCGACTGCTCCCCCAGGCTTTCGGCGATACGTTCCCCGGCCCGCACGTCCTCACCTTCCACAACTGCTCCGGCATCGGAATTGACGACGGCGATACTCCGGTCGTCACTCGAGGCCTGAGCGACCGCTGCCGCTCCCCCGCCCACGATCGCCAGGACCAACACCGTCGCCGCTGCGGCGCGCACAGAAATCATGCGCCGAAACCTAGGTGACGATTCGTAGGTGCATTCTGTGGGAATCATGAGGGGCGTCTGAGGAAAACTGGCACTCGAGTGGCCTTGTGTGCCAGATGTGGTCCGGCGCATCCTGGAAGAGGAGGCAGAGATGAACAGCAGCGATCAGAACGTCGGCATCTCGCCCTTTCAGGCTGCAGGAATCCTGCAGGGATTCGTCATTTCCGGCCGCTGGCCCGATACGACGAAGGAATGGGCGCAACTACTCGCCCTCGCCGTCCGTGTCGCGACACTGCCCGGCATCCTCCGGACCTCGACCGTTTTCGGGGCTCGCGAGGAATTACCGGACGAACCCGCCCCCGGAACCGTCGGACTCGTGATCGCCGACGGCCCGGTGCTCGGCGATTCGGCGGTGTCCCCAGGCCGGTACGGCGCACATCAGCCGCCGGCCATCCTGATGCTGCACCCGCCGTGCGAAACGGCCCCGACCCTCCCCGAATGCGAAGGCGCGGCGTCCGGCTGCGTGCTGCTGCCCGGGCTGCCGGATCTCGGCCTCGAGCACCGCGCGGCCTGGGTGGAAGCCGAGGCAGACGGAACCGTGACATCCATGGTGAGTCGGGTGGGCATCGACCCGATCAGCGATCCCGACACCGCAGTATTGGCGATGCTGTTGACGCAGTAGTTCTGGTGGCGCAGTGATCGGCGCCCCGTCCGGCATCGTTCGGGTTCCCGAAACCGACTGAGCAGTGTCCCCAAACTTATTGTCTCATTTGGTTTTTCGCGAATCCTCGAGCTAAACTACTGGCATCGAAGGGGAGTAGCCCCCAATCGCCTGTGTCGACATACTGGCTCGAGATCGCATTCGAGCCCGGCCTGGCGGACCGGCTCGTGCCGGTGGGCGAGACCTTCGGCCAGGCAGTCGCACCCGCGGCGGCCCGGGCCGGAGGCGCCACCCCATCCTCCGACCTACGACTTCGTCAGGAGGATGCCCTTGCTCGCCGCTTTTCTGCTCAGTTTCGGCGTGATCTTCGTTGCCGAACTCGGCGACAAGTCCCAGCTCATGGCGATGACGTTCGCACTGCGTCATCGCTGGTGGGTGGTCATATCCGGAATCACGATCGCCACCACCGTCGTGCACCTCGTGTCCGTTGCCGTCGGCCATTCGCTTGGCGTCGCGCTGCCGACCACACTCATAGCGATCGTCGGCGGTGTCGCCTTCCTGATATTCGGCGCTTGGACGCTGCGCGGTGATTCCCTCACCGACGACGAGTCCGACAAGGCAGGCCGCACCACACGATCGGCACTGCTTGCCGTCACCTCCGCCTTCTTCCTTGCCGAGCTGGGCGACAAGACGATGCTTGCCACCATCACGTTGGCCACGGACCACGACACCGTCGGCGTGTGGATCGGATCGACCATCGGAATGGTGGCGGCAGACGGCCTCGCCATCGCAGTCGGTGCAGTTCTCGGTAAGCACCTACCCGAGAAGGTGATTCGAGTCGGCGCGGCAGTTCTGTTCTTCATGTTCGGGGCTTGGCTGCTACTCGACGGAATTTTTCCCGGCACTGCCGCCGGCATGATCGGCGGTGGCGCGGTGGTGGCACTCGCAGCCATCGTCGTCCTCGCTCTACGGTCTCGTAGACGGTCCCCCGAAAACACCACATCTGTCGGACCACAGAGGTAGACTTCGAACACAAGTTCGATCGGGGGGTCGGGGTGGGATTCGAAGCAAGTCTCGAAGCAGTCGAACATGCCGCTGCCCTCCTCGTCGATGGAGACCTCACTCACCTGTCCGATCACGAGGTCGTCGAGTCGATCCGTCAGCTCGAGACCACCCTCCGGAAGTTGGGGGCGGCATCGGATCGCCTGATCGTCGAGACGGTGGAGCGGTCGATTCCCGCTCGTCTCGGCTACAACAGTCCCAACAAGCTGCTCGTAGACGTGATCCGAGTATCGGCGTCGGACGCATCTGCGCGTGTGACCCGCGCACGCGATGTGGGCACCTGGCACGCAATGGGCGGCGAACCGCGCCCCGCGGCGCTTCCTGAGACGGCCGCCGCCCGAGCAGACGGCGCGATCGGCAACGATCACGTTCGGGCCGTGAGCAAGACGCTGCGCAAGGTGCCACGCGCCGTTTCACCGTCCGCCATCGCAGAGGCCGAGAAGATCCTGGCCGATTGCGCTCGACGCGGTACGCCAGAGGACGTCGAGCAGGCCGGGCACAGACTGCTGGCATACCTCGACCCGGACGGCAGCCTCACCGATGATCACGATCGGGCACGGCGCAGGAATCTCCACATCTCCGCGCAGGACTCGCAGCTGATGTCGAAGATCTCAGGCGAACTCGACCCCATCACTCGCGCGCTCCTCGACCCGGTGTTGGAGAAGTGGGCACGCCCCGGAATGAATAATCCCGCCGACCCGGACTCCCCCACCGGCGACAGTGAGGGGCCCGGCATCGACCGAGAGCAACTCGTCGCCGCTGCAGCACGCGACACTCGAACCGCGGGACAACGAAATCACGATGCACTCGCCGCCATGCTCCGAAGCGTGCTGTCCTCGGGCGCCCTGGGTAGTCACCGTGGACTGCCCGCCACAACGATCATCACGATGACGTTGGCGCAGCTGGAGAAGGCCGCGGGCGGGGTTGCCACCACCGCAACCGGAGGCCTGCTGCCCATCGCAGACGCATTGAAGCTCGCGGAGAGATCACACCCTGTGTTGGCCCTGTTCGACCACGACGGCCGTCCGCTTCATCTCGGCAGGAGTCGCCGCTTGGCTTCCTCGGATCAGCGCCTGGCGCTCATCGCTTCCGATGTCGGCTGCACGCGGCCGGGGTGTTCCGCGCCTCCTACTCGGTGCGCCGTCCATCACGTGCACGGTTGGAAGCGTGGCGGCGCCACCGACATCGACAACCTCGCATTGGCGTGCGACGCGTGCCATTCGCTGATAAACGACTCCGAAACCGGCTGGCTCACACGCAAATCAAGAGGCAGAACCGCGTGGATACCGCCACGCCACGTCGACCCCGCCAGGCGACCACGTGTCAACCACCGCCATCATCCACGGGAGCTGCTCGAGGCGGCCTCGGCAGACAGTGATGTCCCGTAGAAGGTTTCGGCAGCGGAGCGGTCCTGCTCGTCATAGGCGGCCAGGGTCTTCTCGAAGTCTGCGCGCATTTCGAGCGCGCGGGCCCGATTCGATTCGATAACCGCCACTGCGGTGGCGGCTTTCTCCCGCACGCTGTCGGCGAATGCGGCCGCGGAGGGCAGGTGACCTTCGCCCAAACCCATGTTCGCAGGGGCCAATTCGTTGCGGGCACGGATGATCAGTCCATCCATGTCCTCGACGAGCTTCGTACAGGCGTCGATGCAGCGAGTCAGTGATCCGCGATCGAGTTCGAGGATTCCGTTCGCGTCCGCCATTACTCGATCCCCCGTCCGGCACCGCTGATCGCCTCGGCATTCGCGTCGTCCGTGCCGTCGTAGCCGGCAGCACTTGCCACCAGGTTGTCCGACAGCCGTGCCACGTCTGCGAGCAGGGCATCACGCCGGCCGTTCACATAAGTGCCGAACGTCTCGAATGCCGCTGCCGCTGTACCGGTCCACGCGGCCGACGAATCCGCTATTTCTCGATCGGTCGCGGTCAAAGCTGTATTCGCATCGGCAAACACCGAATCCATGCTGCCGGCCGCGCCACGCAATTCTGCTGTGTCGACCTGCACTGCCCCACCCTGTCCATTCGTCATCTTCTCGACCCTCCCCTGTCGGCTTCGGCTCGCCAGCTTACGTGGCCTGTGCACAGGCCCGGTGCAAAGGCGTGCAGACTCCGATAGATTGACCGCGCATCGAAGTTTCCTTGGGGGGGGATCGTGGATCTGAGAATGATTCGTGAGTGGGACGTCGTCGTGCTCGAACAACTGGAAGAGTCGCTGTCCGGTCGACTGGCCACTGTCACCGACGTGCAGCAACGCATCACCGAGATCGGGCGGCTGCCCGCCTGGTCCGATACGGCCGCTGATGCCGCACGGCAATCGTTTCGGGTTACGGCCGACGGTCTCACCGATGAGGCGGCTGCGATCGGAGCGGTCCGCCAGTGTGCCCAGGAATCTGCGGCGGCACTGCGACACGTCAAGGCAGAGCTCGGTGAAATCACCTCGTTCGCTGCCGCCAATGGATTCGCGATCGACGACTCCGGGCGGGTGACCGGCGTACCTGGCCAACGAGAAGCCCTCAGGTCGGAGCTCGAAGCCGGCGCGAGAGCACTCATACTGCAGGCAGCGGACATCGACGCCGATGCGGCGAGCGTGTTGGCGCGAGCTGCTGCCGGCAAGATCGACGCAGGTGGTGCCCGCACCACCGGTGAGGCGAGCGCCAAGGGCGCCGAACAGGGTGGACTCACGGCCCCGGCTCCGCCGAAGGATGGGTCTCCGACTCGGAATCGTGAGTACTGGGAGGCGCTGCCGAAAGACCAACGCGCCGAGGTACTCGCCGAACATCCTGAGTGGGTGGGCAATCGGGACGGGATCCCTGCAGTCGCGCGGCACGAGGCGAACGTCAATCAGTTCGACGACGAGCGTACGAGGCTGGAATCGGATCGTGATCGCTTGAAGGGCGAGCTCGACGACAACGTGTTCGGCGGCGCATTCAGCAACAAGGATGCGGAGCTCTGGTACACCGAGCAAAAGCTGAAGGACCTCGATCAGCTCGAGCAGATGGTCGAGAAGAACCCGGACGGCAAGCTGATGCTGCTCGACATGAAGTCCGGGGAACGTTCGATGGCGGCGTTCGCGCTGGGTGATCCGGATACCGCCGATCACATCGCGGTGACCACGCCCGGGATCAACACGACCGTCGAGTCGCTCGAGGGCATGACAAGTGAGGGCAAGGCACTGAAGACGGAAACCGAGCAGCAATTGCACAATGCCGGGCGAGGAGACGAGACGGTCGCAACCGTCGCATGGTTGGGCTACGAGCCGCCCACCACCACGGGGCCGGGAAACTTCGACGTGCCGTTCACGGATCAGAATGTGGGTCGTGGCTGGCTCGTGGACTCCTGGCAATCCGACCGGGCAACGGCCGGCGCGCCGAAGCTCGCTTCCTTCTACGAGGGCCTCGACGCGGCTTCCCAGAAGCCGGATCCTCACATCACTGCGCTGGGCCACTCGTACGGGTCGTATACGCAGGGGCTCGCCCTGCAAGACCCCGCACCCGGCCAGCCCGTGGACGATGCCGTCTTCTACGGGTCGCCGGGGTTCAACGCCGACGACGAGTCCGATCTGGGGCTGGAGCAAGGGCATGGATTCGTGATGCGCGCTCCCGACGATCCCATCACCATCGCCGACGGATTCGGCAAACTCGGGCCCGATCCGGTGCAGACGGACCTCGAGCAGTTGTCGACCGGCGGAGCCACCACTCAGGACGGGGTTCGGCGCGAGGACTCCAACGGGCACAGCGAGTACCCGCGGTCCAGTGCCAACGGCGAGCTCCGAACTTCCGGCTACAACATGGCAGTGGTCATCGCCGGCCTGTCGGATCTGGCGGTGCGGTGATGGCTCGACTCGTACGGACAGGAACTTCGATCGTGGTGGTGAGCACGGCGATCCTGATGGGTGGATGTGGTGACGTGAGCGAGAACCCTTACAACTTCGATGACAGCCAGGTGACCGCGGCCGCCGACCGCATGCATACGTGGCCGTCTCTCGCCGAGTCCGAACAGGTCGTCACCGACACGGTCACTCGGATCGGTGACGCCGCCACTGCCATCGCGCCCGAACTCCAATGGAATTGGAGCTACGACCGCAGCCAAGGGAGTTGCCCCGGCCCGTACGCGAATACGGACGGGGTGTCGGTCACCACCCAACTCCTGGGCTCCGACCTCCCGATCCGCGACGAGAACTGGCCCGCTGTTCTGGACGCCGCCGGGAAGATCGCTGCGGAGGCCGGCATGGATCGACTCGAGGTCCAGGTCGATCAGCCCGACCGGCACGACGTGACCTTCCACAGCGAGGACGGCAACAAGATCACCCTCGGCACCAACCAGGCCTCGTCCGTTCGTGGAACGACAGGCTGCAGATACCCAGCCCCGTAGACGCGGGTCAGGGCGCTACGAAACCGCCGGTGCCCGGCAACGTCGGCTGTCCCTTGTTCACTCCCAGATTGGCTGTGGTGGTGGCGACAGAGAACGCGACCGGCCCCGACCCCGTGCGCACGGTGGTGTGGACGGGAGCCTGGTCCGGGAAGTAGCTGCACGCCTTGAGCAGCGCGCTGCCGTGGTCGCCGGTGCCGAGGTTCTGGAAGTTGATCTGCAGCATCGCGCCCCCGGCAGTCGTTCCGCACACGTCGGGGCTGAATGCCGTCGAGAGTCGGGTTTCCCCGGGCACGGGCGACGTCTGGGCCAGCACCGATCCCGAGTACGCGCCCGGCACCGGGAGTCCGTCGACCCAGAGCCCCGTTGCCGGAATCTGGTAAACGGGAATCGGCGCGGGGCCGATCACCGGGCCGATCGGTTCGGCAGCGACCGGGGCAGCGATCGCCATGGTCGTTCCCAGCGCCGACAGCGCACCGAGCGCAGCAATGCACAGACGTTTCAGGTGTGGCATCAAGTCCTCCAGACGGGAATGTTCACATGATTGAACCTCATGACTGGGTTCAATGCGGGCGAAAACACTGCCCCACCAGCAAGTACAGACTATTCTTCGAGGTCAGGTGGTTACACCGACTCGAGGGGTAGGTGCGTCGTGCGCCATGGTCTCCGCGTACTGATATCGGTCATGTTCGTCGCCGCGGCGATAACCTTTCCGGCTGTCGGCACTGCCCAATCGCCCGGATACACCGAACAGCTCCTGTATTTCTCGGTGCACGTCGGGCCGGGTGACTCCCAGCAGTGCACCATCATCGGCCAACTCGTCGTCCCCCACTCCGCATCCGAGTCCAACCGAGTTCCTGCAGTCCTGACCACCAACGGATTCGGCGGCTCCTACCAGGGGCAGCTCCCACTCGCCCGAACGGCCGCGATGAACGGTTATGCAGCACTGGCCTATTCCGGCCTCGGCTTCGGCGGCAGCGCATGCAAGATATCCCTCGACAGTCCCGAATACGACGGCCGCGCGGCCGCGCAGCTCGTGAGCTTCCTCGGTGGCGCGGACGGAATCGCCTTCACCGATCCGGCTCTCACCCAACCGTTCGCTCCGCCGACCATGATCGAACGTGACACGCACGATCACGACGGAAGCCCGTCCGTCGACGACCCGGTCGTGGGAATGGTGGGCGGTTCGTACGGCGGCGGGGTTCAATTCGCCGCGGCGGCAACCGATCCCCGAATCGACACGATCATTCCGATGATCACCTGGAACGATCTGTCGTACTCACTCACCCCCAACGGCACTTCGGTGACGTCCGGCGTGTCCAGTGACGTGCCCGGAGCGGCCAAGGTGCTGTTCGCGTCCGCTTTGTTCACGAGTGGCGTGACCAACCCGCAGGCTGCCGGCTACGCAGCCGATCCAGCGCGAGCAGCGGAATGCCCCAATTTCCTTCCCTTCATGTGCACCGCGATCTCCGAGGCTGCCGTGCTGGGCACCCTCAGCCCGCCGATCATCGCGCAGCTGCGCGCGGACTCCGTCGTCAGCTACGTCGACCGCATCCGAGTGCCCGTCCTTCTCGCACAGGGACAGCAGGACACTCTCTTCGATCTGAACGAGTCGGTCGCGACCTACGACGCACTGCGCGCGCGAGGTGTCGAGACGAAAATGATCTGGCATTCCTGGGGGCACAGCCATCTCACGCCGGCACCGGGCGAGTTCAGCTTCACTGCCCCGGATCCCGCAACCCAATACGAAACCGGTCGAGTCTTCGACTGGTTCGACCACTATCTGAAGGGCACCGGCGACACCGGACCGCAGTTCGCCTACTTCCGCGACTGGGTGGGCTACAGCGGCAATGCCGAGCCCGCCTATGCCACCAGCTCCGCGTACCCGGTGGGCGTCGACCGCGCATTCCACCTCTCCGGCGACGGACGACTCGTCGATTCTGCCGCCCAAGCCGTGCCGGGCGCGGCGACCATCACTACGGGAGCAGCAGGCCTGCCCACCGGACTCGAAGCCCCCAACCTCACGCCGTCGGACCCGGTCCCGGCGATTGCTCTGCCCGGATCCCAAACGGGGTGGACCAGCGTTCCGTTCGCCGATCCGGTGGACGTCGTCGGCATCCCGAAGGTCACCTTGCGGGTGCAGTCTGCCGGGCACCCCGTGGTGTTCGCCAAGCTCTACGACGTGGCCCCCGACGGCAACGCCACTCTGATCAACGGACTCGTCATGCCGATACGGATCACCGATCCGACCGCGCCGGTTCCCGTCACGCTTCCCGGAATCGTCCACCGCTTCGACACAGGACACTCGATACGGCTCGAAGTGGCCGGTGGCGACCTCAGCTTCCGGGGCGGACTCGAATCCACCGCCGTCACTCTGATCAGCGAAGGATCCGGGCCCCTGGTACTCCCGGTCGCCGGGTGACTCCCGGTCGCTGGGTGACCGGTCACAGTCCGTTCGCGTTATGGTGCAATTCACCAGAGTCGACCGTTCAGAAGGTCGCCGGAGAAGAGGAGCGAACGTGGAAATTCAGGGAACCGCTGCACTGGTCACCGGAGGCGCGTCAGGCCTCGGTGCTGCGACCGCCAAGCGTCTCGCGGATGCGGGCGCCACCGTATTCGGCCTGGACCTCGCGCAGTCCATCGAGCGTGCCGGTGACAACGTCCCCGCGGGCGTCACTCTCATCCCGGCCGATGTCACCAGCGAAGAGGACGTCAAAGCCGCGCTCGAAAAGATCGGTGAGGCCGGCGTCCCGCTGCGCATCGTCGTGAACTGCGCGGGCGTCGGTTGGGCCGGACGCATCCTGTCCAAGAAGGGGCCGCACGACCTCGAGCTCTTCCGCACGGTGCTGACCGTGAACCTGCTGGGCACGTTCAACGTCATGCGCCTCGCCGCAGACGTCATCTCCAAGACGGACACCGTCGACGAGTCGGGGCAGCGTGGCGTCGTCGTCAACACCGCGTCGGTGGCCGCGTTCGAGGGCCAGATCGGACAGATCGCCTACTCCGCATCGAAGGGCGGCGTGCACGGCATGACCGTTCCTGCGGCTCGTGACCTCGCCCAGTTCGGCATTCGTGTCAACACGATCGCGCCCGGAATCATCGACACCCCGATGCTCGCGGGCGTCACCGACGAATACCGCGCGGGCCTCGAGGCCGGCGTGCCGTTCCCGTCGCGTCTGGGTAAGCCCAGCGAATACGCACAGCTCGTGCAGATGATCGCCGAGCACGACTACCTCAACGGTGAGACCATTCGTATGGACGGCGCCCTCCGCATGGCGCCTCGGTAAAGCTTCGCCTGTGAGTGGCCGACGAGTCCCTGGACTCGTCGGCCACTCACAGGGAGCGAAGCTCCCGCTTGGAGGATGACATGGGTTTCTACGCGAACCAGATCGTTCCGCGGCTCGTGAACGTCAGCTGCGGAGTGAAGCTCACCGGCGCACATCGGCGCCGGGTCTGCTCCGGACTCCACGGCCAGGTGGTGGAAATCGGGTTCGGATCGGGACTGAACGTTCCGTTCTACCCCGCCGCCGTGTCTTCCGTGAACGCCGTCGAGCCGGCCGATGTCGGCTGGAAACTCGCGAGCGAACGAGTCGCGGCATCCTCCGTCCCCATCGAGCGGTCGGGCTTGGACGGCCAGTCCCTTCCGTTCCCCGACAACACCTTCGACACCGCACTGTCCACCTGGACGATGTGCACCATCCCCGACATCGACACGGCACTGCACGAGCTACGGCGAGTTCTGAGGCCCGGCGGAACCCTGCACTTCGTCGAACACGGGAGCGCCCCTGACGAGAACGTCCGAAAGTGGCAACACCGCCTCGAGCCGATTCAGAAGACTTTCGCCGGCGGTTGCCACCTCACCCGAGACATCCCTGCCCTGCTCACCGACGCGGGATTCGAGGTCCAAGAAGTCGACAACTTCTACGACGAAGCCGCACCCAAGATCGCCGGAGCCTTCTCCCTGGGGCGTGCCGTGTCCGGTTAAGCTGATCGGACAACATTGGGCACGGGGGGAATATTGAGTTCGTTCAGAGCAGACCTGGAGAAACTGGAAGGGCTGGGGGGTGTGCTTCACGGCCTTGCGCAGGAGGCAGGCGGGCTCAAGACGGGGCCCGCTGCGGGCCCGTTTCTGTCGAGTCCCGGCGGCATGATGAGTTCAGTACTCGAAGCGTCCAGCATCTCGCACGACTTGATCGATGGGGCGCTGGTGCCTGCAATCAAAGAGCGCCTCGGTGAAACAGGCGACGTAATGATCCACACCGCGCAGGAGTACCGGAACCAAGACGAATCGAACGCAGAGAAGCTGGCCACCAATTACGCCAATGCAACCGGCGATTGGAACGAGCAGCCGTGAGCCTTACTCGCAATCAGATCAGTTCGTGGAACCCGACTGGGCTGACCGATATCGGCGACGCATGGATCGCACTCGGCGCCAAAGTGGAAGACTTGTTCACCCGGTACGTCGACGGCGTTACGAAGGTGAACGACGCTTACTGGGAAGGTGTCACCGCCGACGCCGCACAGGGCCGCGCCACTGCAGACAAGAAGACCGCAGTGGTGGTCGTCGATGCACTCGAGGCGCTGGCGGATCGTGCGAAGCAGGGATTTCACGAAATCGATGCGCCGCTTCAACGTGCGCGCCACGCGATCTCCGGTGCAGAGAGTGCCGGCTTCCGTGTCTCGGAGAACCTTGCGGTGACCGATCCAGCTACTGCAGATCCTGACAGTGATCGCGTGCAGGCCATGCGAGACTGGCAGCGCGAGCTCGACGATTCGGCGAATGCGGCCGAGCAGGCCGACCGGAGCGTAAAGGACGCGCTGAGTACAGGGCGGGGTGACCTTCGCGCCAAATTCACATCGGCCGCAACATTGGGTGCGGACCAGGCACGTAAAGACACTGCAGACCTACTTGCACACCCGGAGTCCCTGACACCAGAGCAGATTCAGAGACTGGCCGACGGCGGCAGTCTTACACCGGAACAACTCTTGTCACTTGAAAATGGTTCTACTGCAACCATTCCGGCCTCTCAGATGGAGTATCTGAACCAGCTCAGTCGTTCGATGGACGGGAAGAGCCCCCAAGAGATTCAGCAGTTGATGGACAAACTCCCGCCGGATACTCAACGTGCAGTGGCGAACTCACTTCAGCTCGTCTCGAACGAGAAGGTGACCGCGTCGGTCAAGGGCGATTCGGAAGTTCCGACCAAGGGCGGCGTCGAGCTGCTGCCTACAAAGGTCAAAGAGTCGTTGACACGGGATGACCTGGTTGTCACAGGGTTTGAGAGATCGGGATACGCGGCACATCCGAGCACGGCACTCAATGGAGTCGCCGACAACCAGGCGATCGCGAAGATCGTCGATGCGGGTGATTCCGAATACAAGGCAGGTAGCAGTTTGGATCGACACCTCATGGACGTCGGTCGCCAGTACCTCGATGCGCAGGTGGCGCACGAGCAGAACCCCGACAACAAGCTTCACTACTTCACCGTGGACGGGAGGGGAACGACTGACACGGACATCACAGAAGGCATCTTCCAAGCTGTGGGGGACGACAAGATCGCCGTCCACGATGCAGTCACCAACCCCGACCATGGCAAAGATTTCGTCAGCGACGTAATGACGCACAACTGGTCCGACGATGGAAAGGCCGCGTCGACGATGTTCCAGTTCGGCGACCTGGACGCGAGCGTCCAGGATCCCAACAATGCAAATGACGTTGCGACCGCCACCCGAACAGGTGGCATCATGTCCGCAGTCGCGGAGTCCATGAGCACCAACGAGGCGTGGGAACTCATGAAGAACGTTCCTGAGACCGACAAGCAATCCATCGGCCAGATCAATCCGAGTCTTCTCCAGTCCGTCGCCCACAGCATGTCGCCCTACGCCGCAGATCTTGCCGGTGCAGACCAGCCCGACAAGCCCGGTTTCGACATCGCCGGGTGGGCCGACCCGAGCAACAACGGCCATCTCGCCGGATCGTCGAATGTTTTCGCTGCGCTGAACACGGACGAAGCGGCTGGAACCGAATTCACCAAGAACGCCTACGCGGCAATGCTCGCCAAAGAAGGTGAGTACGCACAGGACCCTTACGCGTCGAACGCTGCCAATTCGCTCTCCACAGCTGGCCGACTACAGGGCTTGGTCGACAAGGGCCTCCTTTTGTCGACAACAGACGAATTCACCGACACGGCAGAGCGGAACCAACAAGCGTACGACCGTAAGTCGGCGGCTTACGGAGCCATCACATCTCTCGGTGGCCCCGCCCTCGACTCCGTTCGCGGCGGCGCGTTCGTCAACACGATGATCAGCGCAGGCGGCGACCCATTGAAGGAAGCAGTTATCGGAAGCCCGCCGGGCCCTGCAGAATCGGCACAACTGTCTGGCCCTGACTGGAACAAGCACTATTACAGCGTTCTCACTGCCACCCCGAACCTCCCTCCCGAATTGGCCAACGACGCCAACTATGACTGGGCCTTCGACGAGAAGGGGAACCTGTTGCCCTGGGATCAGGCGCAGACGAATTTGTCCAACAACCTGGAACGGGGCGGTGACTACGAAACGATGTTCAATCGTTCCGGACGACAGGACGACGGGCACGGCACCCGAATCACCCAAGGATATGACGATGTGGTGCGAAATGACGGATAAGAGAATGCTGCGCGCTGCTGCTCTGGCTGCTGTGACACTGACTGTTTCGTGTGGGGCGGACGGAGCCAACCCGGCGCCTCTCGAACCAGAACCCCCGGCACCGATCCCCCACTCCTACCGTTGGTCAGCGGAACCCTCCGTGGACTTGTTCAGTCGCGGCGCTGAACTGGTACGTGCCACATATGAGGCAGGAGGCCTCTCGTTCTTCAGGGGCATCGACCATTCATTCCCTGGCTACCGCGACGCACTCGGAGGACCGATCGGCCCCCTTGACCCGGACGTCTTGGATTCGGTCGGTTCGGTCGATCCGATCGGAGTTCCGTTGCCAACTACCAATTTTCGACATATCGCCGAAATGTCCTCGAACGACCGTTCCGTAGAGGCGACAGTCTGCACCTACGAAACGTTTGCCAACGACTCTGATAATAGGCTGGCACCGCGATTCGGGCAGACTCGGATCGAGCTAGAGAATGTGGGTGAGTCAGCGGGCACGCCCGGAACGCCGGATGCTGATCCGAATATCGAAGACCCGGGATCGCGCAATCCACCCGACTGGAATATCTTCGAAGACTGGAAGATAAGAGTCTTCAAAACGGATACACCGCAACCGGCCGAGTGCGGCCGCTGGTGGCATACCCAATTCCCCACTTTGCCGTTCGACACTGAAACCGGTCAGGTCGACATCCCCAGTGGTTTCAAAGCGCCGACACAGCCCGTAGCCATCCAGTATCCCGAATGGATCGGTCCCGGACAGGAGCAGTGAGCCGCCTCACAAGTCCCCAGCCAGCGGAATTTCCTGCACGGCACGGTCGCTCATCCATTCACGCAGCACCTTGGTCGCGATGACGTCGTCCTCGTTGTATTCGAGGATTCGCTGGCGCTGGCTGGTGACCACGTCTCCGTCGTATCCGACGGCCTCTCGGTACCAGCCCATGGATGCCTCGCCGCCGGCCTCGTCGTCGCGCCAGCGAAATCCGGCGATGGGAGCAATCTTCTTGAGCCCCTTGCCGTTGGGACAGATGAACTGCTCGCTCACCACTTGGTAGATGTCGACCCATTGGGGGCTGTCGATGAACTCGCGCACTTCGGCCTTTGTGGGGATACCCGGCATACCCGCGAAACGCTTCGCCGAACCGAGTAGCCACTTGTCTTCGGCCGCACGCGAATAGCAATACGCTGCAAAGGTTTTTCCGGTTGCCGCTGCCGCCGCACGCTCGGCCATCAGCCACGTCCAGAATTCGGCGAACGACCGCGCTTCGTCGTCTGTGGGCAGCGGTTCCCACGTGACGAAGGGCCGGTGGACGGAGACCTCGCCGGTGTTCAGCAGAGTTCCCCACAGGTACGCACCGTGCTCCTGGTAGCTCTCCATGTCGACGTCCACCTCGACGTCTGCGCGGGTCACCTGGACGGTCTCGAATCGGCGCACCAACGGTGCACCGGCCAGCCACGCCTTCGCGGTGATCACGGCGTCGGCGAAGTCACCGTGCGGCCACTCCTCGATGGGTTCGCCCTCCCATGACGCGAGATCGTCGATCGTGTGACATCCGCGCTCACGCAACAGATCTGCTCGCGATCCACTGGCCACCAGGCTCACGTCTCGCGATTCGGCGAGCTCCGATTTGCAGCCCGGCCACCATGGGCAGGAACGACATTCGCCTATCTGCGAGGGTTTGGTCTCGGTCTCGCCGCGGGCAATGGCGATCCGGTCGGCAAACCGTTCGTCGTACTCGTCGAGGATGTCGGCGAGATCGTGGACGTAGATGCAATCTCCGCCGTATCCGATCGCGCCGCCGACGAGGGCCGGCGTGGCGAGCGACCGCCGCTCGAGCATGCGGTAGATCTGCGCCACCCGCATCTGATCACGGATCTGGCTACGTGGTTTCCGCTTCTCGTCGACGGTCGGCTCCCACTCGAACAGTCCCGACGTGGTCGCGCCGCGCCCGGGGTCCGTCACTTTGTGGTTGACCACGATCACCGGGATATAGCCGCCCTGCGAGGCGTCCCGCATCAGAATTTCACAGTGCCCTTTGCGCCCGCTGTCTCGTTCGGCCGGCAGTACCGCGCCCCAGATTCGGTCGACTCCGGCAACACACGCCTCGAGCGTCGCGGCCGCCCGCTCCCGTCGCGACAGGTCGGGATCGATCACCACCCACCGATCGGGATCGGCGCCAACGAGCTGGTCCCGCACCTCGGCCCGCTTTGCGGCCGCCGATTCTTGTCGCTGACGTACACCCGAATCCTCGGGCCCGTCGAACACCTGACCGGGATGGGCGGCATCGAGATGAACCCGATGACGACACCGCGTGAGCGCCCCTGGGTCGAGCAGCACCGCAGGACTTCCCGACGTCCGCTCGAGGCCGACGTCGGGTTCTGATTGCCGACCGTTTTTGGAACACACGATGACGAAGATTATGTGCTCCCCTAGGCTGATCCCGAACCACCGGATGCAGTTGGTAGCGTGGGCTGCGCTGAAACACCAGGAAAAGGGGTCTTTTCGATGGCGTTGTTCAAGAAACGTACGTCCCGAGCTACCCGCAAAGCGGAGGCGAAGGCGCTCAAGCACAAGGCTGCGGTCGAAGCCAAGCTGAGCGCGAAGAACGAACGCAAGCGCGACAAGGCTGCGGCCAAGTCGCTCAAGAAGGTCGGCAAGACCGAGACCAAGAAGCAGAAGAAGGTCGAGAAGGCGCAGGTCGCGAGCCTCAAGGCTCAGGAGAAGGCCGCCGCCCAGAAGGGCCTGAGCGTGGCGAAGGTACGCAAGTACCTCGGCGTCGCGCGGCTGCTGACGCCCGTCCTTCTCCCCATCGCCTACCGGGCCGCCACTGCGGTACGCGGTCAGGTCGACGCCAAGCGTGCGCACAAGTTGGGTGTGGGAGTCGATCAGCTCGGCGAGTTCACCGGGCACGGCGGAAAGCTGAGCGCCCGCATCGTCGGCGCCGAGTCTTCCGTCAAGAAGGTCCTCGCCCAGCGGCCGAACGATGCCGAGACCCAGGCGTTCGCGTCCGCCACGCACGATCGGCTGAACGACCTCAACACTGCGGTCCACGCTGCCGAGCAGATGCCGCCGCCGCGGCGGAAGTCGGCTCACACCGCGATCTCCGCGGAGCTCGACGGGGTCGAGGCCGACCTCCTGGCACGCCTCGGCGTGCGTTGATTCACCGCCAGTAGACACAGCGAGTCGTAGAAGCACATGTCCGCCGCCCATCCCGAACCCATCGCGATTCTGCGAGGCACCGCCGTCGGCGCCCTGTCCGCAGGCCTCGCGTTCGCGGCTCACGGGATGGGCGGCGGACATGCGCCGACACCGTCGGCACTCGTCCTGTTGGTGATCGTGTGTGCGGGTCTCGGCGCCGTCGTCACTTCGCTTCCGCCGCACCGACACGCCCGGATGTATCTGGTCGCAGCTCTCGGCGGCGGACAGCTACTGGGGCACGTCGCTCTCAGCGCTACTGCCCATTCACACTCGGCGGTTCCGCCGGTCGCCATGCTGATCGCGCACGCCGCAGCCACCGCGGTGTGTGCCGTCCTGGTCTCGGCGGCAGAGAAGCTGTACTGGCCCATCGTTCGGGTGCTGCGCGTGATCCTGCGCAGCCCTACGCCGCCCACACCCCACACCCCTCAGCTCGTCGTCACCCCGAGCCTCTCGGACCCCGTCGACGAGTTGCTACGCGCCAGCATTTCGCGGCGCGGTCCTCCGGTACGGATCTGACTTCCCCGTCTCGATCCCGCATACCCAGAAGGACAAATTCATGAACTCCCTCGTTTCGCGTGCTCTCTTCACGGCCGGAGCAGCGGGCAGCGCCATGCTGCTCACTGCCGGTATCGCGTCCGCACACGTCACCGTCGCGGCTCCGGACGCCGCGCAGGGCGGATACTCCGTCCTTACCTTCCGTGTCCCCACCGAGTCCGACACCGCCTCCACCACTCAGGTTTCGGTGGAGCTTCCCGGATTGAAGTCGGCCCGCACGGAACCGCTGCCCGGCTGGACGTCCGTCGTCGAGAAGGACCCGCAGTCCCAACTCGCCAACCGGGTCACCTGGACGGCAGATCCGGGCGTCGGTGTCGCGCCCGGTCAGTTCCAGCAGTTCGTGCTCTCCGCCGGGCCTCTCCCCGAAGAGGAAGAGGTTTCGTTCGCCGCAGCGCAGACGTACAGCGACGGTCAGCTCGTCAATTGGGATCAGCAGCCCGCCGACGACGGCAGCGAACCCGAGAAGCCCGCTCCGTCACTGACGCTGGCCGCCGCCTCGGAGGACGGGCACAGCCACGGCAGCCATGACGCCACTTCGGACAACTCGTCCGAAGCGTCCGAAGACTCGTCGACCGACGACACCGCGCGTTGGCTCGGCGGCATCGGCCTCGTCCTCGGCGCACTCGGTGCCGCCCTCGGCATCGGAGCCACGATCCGCGGTCGCCGTTCATGAGTAGGCGTATCCGCGCGGTTGCGGTCGGACTCTTCGCGTTGATGGCCCTGATGCTCACCGCAGGTCCTGCTTCGGCGCACTCCGTGGTGATCGGGTCCAACCCCGAGGAGGGGACACAGGTCGCTGCCGGCCCCGCCGAGGTGTCCGTGACCTTCAACGAGGCGCTGCAGGAGGGATTCGCTTCCCTCACCGTCGTCGGACCCGACGGCAACCTCTGGTCGCGCAGTGACGCGGCAGTCGACGGTCCGACCGTCAGCACCGAGGTCGGCGACCTCGGCCCGGTGGGCGACTACACGATCGCGTTCCGAGTCACCTCCGCCGACGGGCACCCGGTCAGCGGCACCCGCACCTTCACCCTGACCGAGGAGGGCGCCGGCACTCCCGGGCCCGCGGCGGACAGCTCCGGGTCCGGTGACTCCGGATCGGACGGTGTGCCGATCTGGGTGTTCGTCGTCGCCGGGGTCGTGGTGTTCGCGGGCGCGCTCGCGTTCGCGCTCCGGAAGCCGCGCGAGGACAACTGATGAACGTGGGTACGGCGAGTCGCTGGTGGTTGCTACTCGCCGTACCCACGGCATTGTTGGGTGTCGCGCTCGCATGGGCGCTCGCGGGGCCCGTCGGTCCGGGAGCGGCCACGGTGGTCCGCGCACTGACGCTGATCATCGGCTCGGTGGTCTTCGGGCTCGGCGTTCTCGCTTGGATGGGCCGAGACGACCGCCGACCGGCCATGTCTGCCGACACTCTGTGGCGCGCTGTTGCTGCTCTCGGAGGACTCTGGGCTCTGTGCGAGGCGGTACTGCTGACGATGACGGCCGCATCCGTCGAGAACGCCACCCTCTCTCGCATGTCCGTCGCTCAGTTCACCGAGTTCCTCACGGGTGCCACTGCCGGCCGGATCGGCGCGGCCTCCGTGGTGTGCACCGTTGCCATCGCAGGCTGGGCGGCGTACGCGTTTCGGTCCGGACACGACTCACCGGTGATGCCGTTGATCGCCCTGTCCGCGGTTTCACTGGTGCTACGGCCGGTCACCGGCCACATGTCACAACAGGTGCTGGGTTCGGCCCTCGACGCCGTCCATGCCCTCGCCGCCGCGACGTGGGTGGGCGTGCTGGCAGCCCTGGCTCTCGCCCTGAAATCACGTGGTGCGTGGGCAGTATGGCTGCCCCGCTACTCGGTACTCGCCTGGCGATGCGTGTGGGTGCTGACCGTCACCGGGGTGATCGACGCAGCGGTGAAAATCGGATCCCTCACCGCTGCTTACGAAACCGGATACGGACGCATCGTTCTTGCCAAGACACTCACGCTGGTGGCACTGCTCGGGCTCGCGTGGTGGTGGCGACAAACCTGGGTGAAAGGCGCTGCTGCCCACCGCATCAGCGCTGAAGCGTCACTTCGCCGCGCGGTCGTCGAGGTAGTCGCAATGGGTGTGCCCTTCG
This sequence comes from Rhodococcus huquni, assembly GCF_055231055.1. Taxonomy (NCBI): domain Bacteria; kingdom Bacillati; phylum Actinomycetota; class Actinomycetes; order Mycobacteriales; family Nocardiaceae; genus Rhodococcus; species Rhodococcus huquni. Next base: position 434,683 of record NZ_JBUYWE010000002.1, on the reverse strand, counting down.
GACTGGCTGCCGCCTTGGCCACCACCGCCTGACGAGCAGCAACTACCTGCGCTCCACCGTGCGTGCCAGGATCCCCAGCGTCGCCCTTAATCCGCTTTCCGGAATGACCGGGAAGATTCCCTTGTCCCGGTAGCGCTCCGCGATGTGACTCCAGTCGTAGTACGAGGTGACGAGGGTTCCCGTCTCGCTGGACTCGAGCCGGTATCCGTAGCGATGCTCGATCGGCGGCTGGATGGTTCCGGAGATCGTCCACTCGATCCGAGCGTCCTGCTCGAACTCGGTGATGATGACCGCGACGTCGTACTTGCCCATCGGCAGATCGTTCAGCGACTCCCTGTCCATGTGTACGACGAAGGTGTCGCCCGCTTTCTCGACCGGGCGACCCTCCGCCGACTGCAGCATTCCGGAACTGTCGATCGACACGTGTCCGGCCGGATCACACAGCAACGCAAAGATTTCTGCGGGCTGCGCCGCGATCGTCCGCTGCACCTCGAAACGTTCTGGCACGTCACAGACCCTTGGCAATGAGAGCGTCCAGGCGCTCGTAGCCTTCGCGGACACCGGTTTCCATATCACTCGCCATCATGCCGTCGCGGGCCTCGACGCTGGGAAACACCGAATGCCCCTCGATGCGGGTGCGGCCGTCTCCCAGGTCGACGAGTGTCATCGACTCGATGCTCACCGTGTCCGGGTATCCCTCGAATTCGAAGGTCTGGATCACGAACTCGTTGTCGCGCACCACGTGGTAGACGCCGTTGAACGCGTACTCCTCGCCTTGCGGGTCCCGATGGATATAGCGGTAGCGCCCGCCCGTCTTGAATTCGTATTCCACGATCTCCATCTCCAACCCGTTGGGGCCGAGCCACTGCTTGACCAAGTCGGGATCGGAATAGGCGCGGAACACTGTCGCCACGGGTGCGTCCACGACGCGGGTGATGTCGATGAACGGAACGCCCTCGGGCGCTTCGATGGTCACGGGGTTGGTCGACGTAGTCATTGCTCTGTCTCCTTCAGATCGTTCAGCACGTTGTCGAGTTTGCGAAACTGCTGCTCTCTGACGAGTCGGTATCTGTCGATCCACGCAGTGAGGTCTTCGAGTCGGGACGCATTCAAATGCACCGGCCTGCGTTGCGCCTCCCGTGTACGGGTGACGATCTCGGCCTGCTCGAGCACGTGAATGTGCCGGGAAACGGCTTGCTTGGTGATCTCGAAGGGCTCGGCCAGTTCGTTGACCGTTGCCGGCCCTCGACTGAGTCGTGCCACTATCCGCCGCCGCACCGGATCCGCCAGGGCCATGAACGCTCTGTCGAGTCTGTCTTCGGCTTCCGGATCCCAGATCATTAATCAACCATTTCCTTTATCAACGTTTACGTTGATTACGTTAGACCCGCCGATCGCGCTCGTCAACCCCTACGGAAACCCTCAGGCGGCAGCAGCAGAGTGTTCGTCGAGGCCGAGCACTCCGTCCACCACGCGGTAGACGGTGTCCATGCGACCCAGATGTGCCTGGTCGTGAGTGACCAGAAGAGTTGCGGCGTCGTGTTCGCGAACCACGCCGATGATGAGCTCGATGATCGCCGCGCCGCGCTCCTGATCGAGCGCCGATGTCGGCTCGTCGATCACCAGCAACGCCGGGTCGTTCATGAGTGCGCGAGCGATGTTCACCCGCTGGCGCTGACCGCCGGACAGCTGCGACGGGCGCTTGCGCGCATGGTCGGCCAACCCGACCGCGTCCAGCAGTTCCATCGCCTTCTCGCGGGTCGCCTTGCGCACGCTGCGCGGCGTGAAGATCCGCTGCCCGAGGTGCGACATCGCTTCGAGCTGCTCGACAGCGCTGAGCGAGGACACCATGTTCGACTGCTGGAAGACGATGCCGATGTTGCTGCGGCGCAGTTCCGAAGCGTCACCGCGACTGAGGCCGGCGATATCGGTCGTACCGTCCTCGCCGCGGAACAGCACCCGGCCCGAGTCCGGGCGGATCAGCGTGGACGCCACCGCGAGGAGAGTCGACTTGCCGGAGCCGGACGGGCCGGTGATGGCTGCGATCTCGCCGCGATCGAGGCGGAGCGACACGTGGTCGAGCGCGGTGATGCGGCTCTGTCCGTCGGGGAAGGTGAGGGTGACGTCGTCGATGTCGAGAACGGTCTTGTTCGATGCGGTGTTGTTGGTGATCATCGTGAACCTCCGAGTGCGGTGAGGGGATCAGTGGTGGCGAGGAAGCGAAGGGCGAAGGCTGCGCCGACGAGTCCGAGGCCGATCAGTGCGGCTGCGGGCACCAAGGTGGTGGATGCGTCGAGGACGAACGGCATGGCGTCTCCGATGAGACTGCCCGCTGCGGCGGTGATTCCGATGCCGACCGCGACACCCGCGAGGAGCACGATCAATGCCTGCCCCAAGGCGTCCCGAATCAGTGACGAAGTGGTGGCGCCCAATGCCTTCAGGGTGGCGATGTCGGGCATCCGCTGGATGGTCCACACGGTGAAGAACGCGCCGATCACCAGGGCAGAGATCGCGAACAGCATAAGCGTCATCAGGGTGAGCGAACCGTTCTCGGACTTGTAGGAACCGATCGCGTTCAGTGAATCCTTCACGCTCGTCGACGTGGTGGCTGCAGCGGTGTCTGCGGCTGCCTCGTCGTGCACACCGCTGACGGCGAGTGCCGTGGCGTCACCACCGCGGGGGTTGTTCTGCTGCCAGTCCGCCAGAGTCATCCACACGACCGGCGTGTGGCTGTACCAGTCGTCGCCGGTGACGGCGCTGACCGCGAACTGTCCTTCTCCGATGTCGACGGTGTCGCCCGCGGCCGCGCCGAGATCCTTGGCGGCGCCTTCACTGAGAACGACGGTGCCCGGCTCGGTGGGGGTACGGTCCCCGAACCCGGCGTCCGAACCGAACAGCGAGACGGACTTCTGCGCCTGATCAGCGAGGCCGGCCTTGCCACGGCCGATGCCGATCGGGTCGACGGTGTCCGCATTGGCACGCCACGTGGAGATCTGCTCCGCGGACAGCGAGGACTCGTCGAACGAGGGGTCGCTACCGTTGTCGGACAGCACCAGTCGCTCTGCCGAGATCGACTCGATGGCGGAAATGTTCTGATGACCCAAACCTGCCGTCAATCCACTGAGGAAACTGACCAGCAGCGCCACCAGTAGAACGACGATCGAGATGAGCGCGAAGCGGCCCCGCGCGGCACGCAGGTCCCTCAATGCGACAAACACGACGTAGTCCTTTCGTTCGAAACCAACCTTGTGCGGCTTCGGTACCTACTCTGTCGCGATTCGGCTTCCGTTCCATCGCACGTCGGATGGGGTTTTCGGTATCGAAGGTTGGTGACCGGATTACAACTTTCGATGGATGCCGACGGCATGGCCCTGGCTAAGCTGGGCGGGATGCACCGATCACCCCTGACACCCGTCTTCGCCGGCCTGCAGCTGAGCATGCATGTGCTCGTCGGCGCACTGACGGCTGTCGTCTTCCTGCGGGCGGTACTGCTGGATGCGCCGCACGCGATCGCGATCGCGGTGCTGTCGGTGCTGTTCATCGCGGGCTACCTGTTCGGACTCACCCGGCACTGGCGCGGAACGAAGATGCACGTGTGGCTCGCCGGCGGCACGCTCGTCTGGCTTGCCCTGATGTGTCTCGCGCCGGACGCCGCCTACATCGCCTTCGGCATGTTCTTCCTCTATCTGCACCTGCTGCGGCGGCCGTGGAGCCTGATCGGCGTCGTCTTCGCCACCGTGGTTGCCGTCGCCGGCACCGCTGCGCACCGCGGTTGGTCTGTTGCCGGGGTCGTCGGCCCGGTGATCGGGGCGTGCGTCGCCGTGGCGATCGGACTCGGATACCAGGCGCTGTATCGGGAAGCGGCAGAACGAGAACGCGAATCCGCCGAACGCAAGCGGCTGATCGACGAGTTGATGAGCACCCGCGAGGAGCTTGCGGCGCAAGAACGCAGCGCCGGCGTCCTGGCCGAGCGTGAACGGCTGGCGCGGGAAATCCACGACACCGTCGCGCAGGGATTGTCGAGCATCCAGATGCTGCTGCACGCCGCCGAACGGGCTGCGCCCGACCATCCTGCACTCGACCGTATCCACATGGCACGCGACACCGCCGCGGACAGTCTCGCCGAAACCCGGCAGCTCATCGGCGATCTCACCCCGGCAGCACTGGACGGCCAGTCGCTCGCCGAGGCACTCGGACGCATCTGCGAACGCGCGAACAGCGAGTCTCTACGTGCAGAAGCCGTCGTCGAGGGAGACGCCGTCCGGTTGCCCATGCCCCTCGAGGCCGCCCTGGTGCGGATTGCGCAGGGCGCGGTGTCGAACGTGCAACGGCATGCCAACGCCTCACGCATGGCCGTGACTCTCACCTATGCTCCCGATGTGGTGAGCCTCGACATCGTGGACGACGGCGACGGATTCGACGTGAATGTGCTCAGTCGCGGTCCCGCAGAATCGTTCGGCCTGAATGCCATTCGCCGCCGGGTGGAGATGTTGCACGGCACGATGAACGTCGAATCGGAGCCAGGACTGACGGCCGTTGCCGTGTCGTTTCCCCTTCAGGAGGTGACCGCATGATCCGCCTGCTTCTCGCGGACGATCACGCCATCGTTCGAGCCGGGCTGCGCGCCCTCCTCGACGGGGAGGACGACATCGAGGTCGTCGGTGAGGCGCCCACTGCCGAGGACGCCATCGCGTACTGCTCCACCACTGCCGTCGATCTCGTGTTGATGGACCTTCGCTTCGGTCCGGGCAAGTCGGGGGTGGACGCCACTCGCGCACTCAAGTCGCTTCCCGACGCGCCCCACGTGCTCGTGGTGACCAACTACGACACCGACGCCGACATCCTGAGCGCCGTCGAAGCCGGGGCCAGTGGGTATCTGCTCAAGGACACGCCGCCCGTCGAACTCCTGGCCGCCGTGCGCGCGGCGTCGTCCGGTGAGAGTGTCCTGTCGCCCGCCATCGCATCCAAGCTGATGACTCGGGTGCGCAAGCCCGAGACGAGCCTCAGCCCACGCGAGATCGAGGTTCTCCGCCTCGTCGCAACGGGCAGTTCGAACCGCGAGATCGGCAAGACTCTGTTCCTGTCCGAAACCACCATCAAGTCCCACTTGGTCCACATCTTCGGCAAGCTCGGCGTGAAATCGCGAACCTCCGCCGTTGCTCGGGCGCGCGAGCTGGGAGCGATCTGACCGGCAGGTAAGGTCCTCTGGACGGCGAAGTACAGTTACCCACGTCACCGCCGAGACGCAAACCGAGGGGTCGAGCATGGCAATCGCAAGCAACACCGGACGCAGCAATGTCGCAATGTTGGGAATCGGTGCATGCCGCCCGAAGCGCCTGGTCAGTAACGACGAGGTGTGCGAGGTTCTCGACTCTTCGGACGAATGGATCTACGAGCGCAGCGGCATCCGCAATCGCCGCTGGATCAGCGGCGACGAATCGGCTCGCACCCTCGCCGAAACTGCAGGTCGACGCGCGATCGAGAACTCGGGCATCCCCAAGGAGAAGATCGGCGCACTGATCCTCGCCAGCAGCAGCTGGAAGACGAAGATCCCGCACGGCGCTCCCATCGTGGCCTACGACCTGGGCATGAACGGCATCCCGGCATACGACGTCGGAGCTGGCTGTGGCGGCTTCGGTTACGCCCTCGGCATTGCTGCCGACACCGTGCGCGCAGGCTCGGCGGAGTACGTGCTGGTCGTCGGTGTCGAAACGATGTCGGTGGTCATGGATCCGACAGACCGCGGCACCGCCTTCATCTTCGGTGACGGCGCGGGCGCTGTCGTCGTCGGCCCGAGCGAGGAGAACGGCATTTCCCCCACCGTGTGGGGCAGCGATGGCGAGAACGCCTCGGCGATCGGGCAGAACATCGACATCCCCGCCTACATGGACCGGGCACAGGAGATGCAGGGCCTCGACCCCGCCACCGATCCGGTCGGCCGCATGGTCGTCACCATGGAGGGCCCGCGGGTCTTCCGCTGGGCCGCCATCACCCTGCCGAAGGCTCTGAGTGAGGCCATCGAGCTCGCGGGCATCGACAAGTCCGAGCTCGAGGTGTTCGTTCCCCACCAGGCCAACGCGCGGATCAACGAGCTCATGGCCAAGAACCTGGGACTCTCCGAGGACATCCCCGTGGCCAACGACATCGAGAACACCGGCAACACCTCGGCCGCGTCGATCCCGCTGGCTATGGAAGAGATGCTGGCCACCGGCAAGGCGAAGGGCGGCCAGACCGCCCTCCTCCTCGGTTTCGGTGCCGGACTGAGCTACGCAGGTGCTGTCGTCACCCTGCCGCCGGCCCCCAAGGTCACCAGCTTCGACGACCTGGACTGATTCCTACTCCTCGTCAGGGTGCTTGTGGAGGTGGATCAGGCTGAGCGCCAGTCCACCCCACAGCACGACGAGGGCGATCACCATCATCACGATCGATGTGAGGCTCATGCGGTCTCACCAACCTTCTCTTCGTCCGTGTCCGGAGTGTGTTCGAGGTCCTCGGCGCTGCGGCGCCACGGGGTGAAGGTCAGCAGGATCGCCGCCACCACGATCAGGCCTTGAACTCCCCAGCCGAATGCGGTGACCAATCCGTTCGGCAGATCGTTGTAGCCGTCGTTGATACGGGTGACCACTTCGTTGATCAGCATGTACGCGAGGACGATAGGCGTGATCACGCCGAGGAACACCCGCCAGACGATGCCGACTTTGAAGGACGACACGGCGTTGAGGTGATTCTGCATCTCCGGCAGGCGACGCAGTGCCCAGGTGACCGTGACGACGGCGACCAGCGCCACCGACACGATGCCGATGTTGTTCGCGAAGTTGTCCACGACGTCGAGGGTGTTCAAGCCGGTGGCCGTCGGGAAGAGCAGCAACGACACGACCGTCATCGCGCCACCGACACCGACGACCGCCGGAACCCGGCCGATGCCGAGTTTGTCCTGCACGGCCGCCACACAGACCTGCACGATGCTGATCAGCGATGTGAAGCCCGCGAACAGCAGGGATGCGAAGAACAGGACGCCGAAGAACGGCCCGCCGGGCATCGAGGAGATGATCGTCGGGAAGGCGATGAAGGCGAGCCCGATTCCGCTCTCGACCACCTCGTCGACCGGCACCCCTGAGATCGAGGCCATGTATCCGAGGGTGGCGAACACACCGATTCCGGCGAGCATTTCGAAGCCGCTGTTGGTGAAGCCGACGACCAGACCCGAGCCGGTGAGATTGGTCCTGCGCTTGAGATACGACGAGTACGTGATCATGATTCCGAAGCCCACGGACAAAGAGAAGAAGATCTGGCCGTAGGCGGCGATCCACACGCTGGTGTCCGTCAGCGCGGACCAGTCGGGGCTGAAGAAGGCGTCGAGGCCGACGGACGCACCTTCGAGGAAGAGCGAGCGCACGACGAGGACGGCGAACAAGGTGATGAGCACCGGAACGAAGAACTTGGCCGAGGCGCCGATCCCCTTCTGCACACCCAGCCCGAGGATGACCAGCGTCGCGATCCACACCAGCAGCAGCGGGAACACCACTCCCGGCACGAAGTCGAGGCCGAAGCTGGCACTGCTGTCCTGTTTCAGGAAGTCCGAGCTGAAGAACGTGGCCGGGTCGTCGCCCCAGGCCTCGTTGAACGAGAAGAACAGATAGCGGAGCGCCCACGCGATGATGACCGCGTAGTAGACGGCGATGACGAAGCAGATGCCCACCTGCCACCAGCCGAGGAACTCGGTGCGCTTCTTCAACCGCCGGAAGGCCAGCGGCGGCGAACCGCGGAACTTGTGCCCCAGTGCGTAGTCGAGGAAGAGCAGAGGAATACCGGCCGACAGCAGTGCGATCAGGTACGGGACGATGAAGGACCCGCCGCCGTTCGAGTACGCCACGTACGGGAAGCGCCAGATGTTGCCGAGGCCGACGGCAGAGCCGATCGCGGCCAGGATGAAGACGGTCCGGCCGGACCACATCTCACGCTTCTCTTCCACCGCAGGTTCCACTTGGAGAAGGCCTTTCGCTGTGCCGCATTGTCCGGAGGCGAATCGTCCGGCCCCGCGACACTATCGACTGTCGACCGGAACCGTGACATTTCGCCCGATGCGGCAGGCCACGGAGGATGGTGACTACCGGCGGGCGCCCTCGAGTTCGACTTTCATCCGTGCCAGAGTCTGCTGCATGCCGTCTCGCATGAGCTCGTCACGCCCGCGTCCGAGCAGCTTCGTCTTCTGGATCAGCCGCACGTACAGCGGTGGATTGCCGAACTTGGCACGCGTTTCCGTGAGCAGCGTCCCCGTCTCGGACTGCTCGAGCTGATACGTCCAGCGCGTCTTCGACTGGTGCACCTCGAACGAGAACAGTTCCTGGGGAACCGACTCCACCACGACGCATTGCGTGCTCCAGCGCATCAACCCGTGACGGTTGGTTCCGGTGAATCGGGCGCCGACCGCCGCGGGAGTGCCCGACGTCCATCGGGCACCCGTGTTCTCCGGGCTGAATCGGTCCATCCCCGCCACGTCCGTGACCAGGTTCCAGACGTCGGCCGTAGGCGCGTCGATCTCGATGCTCACCGAGTCCACGAAGTCACCGTCCCGGCAGCCACTTCAGTGCCTTCACGAACGGAGGCATGATCTTCGCCCACAGCTTGGGCGGCACTCCGCGCGGGCCACCCAGGTTGAGGATGCGCGTGGTGGCGACGGTCTGCTGTTCGGTGTACTTGATCAGGCCGTCGGCTCCGTGACGACGACCCACGCCGGAGACGCCCATGCCGCCCATCGGCGCGGCGGTGCTGCCCCAGGCCGGGGCGTATCCCTCGTCGACGTTGACGGTGCCGGCGTGAACCCGAGCAGCGATGGCCTCACCCTCGGCCTTGGTACCCGCCCAGACGCTGGCATTGAGCCCGTATTCGGTGTCGTTGGCCCGCGCGATCGCCTCGTCGACGTTCTTCACCGGGTACACGGACACGAGCGGGCCGAACGTCTCCTCGCGGAAGCACTCCGCATCCTCGGGAACGTCGGTGAGCACGGTCGGCTCGTAGAACAGGGGGCCGAGGTCGGGACGTGCCTTGCCGCCCGCCAATACCTTCGCACCCTTGACGACTGCATCGTCGACGTGACTGGATACTGCCTTGACCTGGTCCTCGGATACGAGGCTGCCCATCTCGATGCCGAACTCGTAACCGGCGCCGAGCGACATGTTGCGCACCCGCTCGCCGAGCATGCGGCTGAATTCGGGCGCGATCGACTCCTCGACGTAGATCCGCTCGATCGAGATGCACAGCTGCCCCGAGTTGGAGAAGCAGGCGCGAACCGCAGCGTCGGTGACCTCGCGCAGGTTCGCGCCGGCGGCCACGATCATGGGGTTCTTGCCACCGAGTTCGGCGGAGAAACCGATGAGACGACGGCCGGCCTGCTCGGCGAGGAGCTTGCCGGTGGCGGTGGACCCGGTGAACATCAGGTACTCGGTGTTCTCGACGAGAGTCGTGCCGACGACCGACCCGGGGCCGGGTACGACCGCGAACAGATCACGCGGGAGGCCGGCCTCGTACAGCAACTCGACACACGCGAGAGCGCAGTAGGGCGTCTGGCTGTCCGGCTTCAGCACCACCGCGTTGCCCGCGAGGATCGCCGCGATGGCGTCGGACACCGCGAGGGTCATCGGGTAGTTCCACGGCGAGATGACACCGACGACACCCTTGGCGTGATACCGCACCATCGCCTTCGTGAGCACCGGAAGCATTCCGCTGACGCGGTGCGGGCGCAGCAGTTTCGGTGCGACGCGCGCGTAGTGCCGGGCCGTCATCGAGATGTCGAGGACTTCCTCCTGGGCGGCCGCGCGGGACTTGCCCGTCTCTGCCTGCGCCATGTCCATGAGGGCGTCGCGGTTCTTCAGAACCAGGTCGCGGTATCTGTGGAAGATCTCTGCACGATCCGAGACGGGACGCTTGGCCCACTCGGCCTGAGCGACACGGGCGCGGGCGATTGCCCCCTTCGCGTCGTCGGCGGTGCCGATGGGAACGGTCGCGATCTCCTTGCCGGTGAACGCCTCCACGACAGGTCGGGTCGGACGATCGGCGGCATCGGGAATCGCGATCAGTTCGGCAAGTCGCGCGAATGTTGCGGAGGACGGAGCAGGCATCGGAGCACCCCTACTGGTGAGTAGTTTACGGAGTTACAGATAACCTACCCGTTCGGTGGCGCGTCTCACAGAGTCAGCCCATCTACCAGGACCTTCCCCATTACCCTGAACAGCATGGCCGAGCGTATGAGCGATGCCCAGTGGCGTGCGTTTCTGTCCGAGGGAACCCGAACGGCGAAGCTGGCGACAGTCCGCGCCGACGGGAGCCCGCACGTGGCACCCGTGTGGTTCGTGCTGGACGGCGACGACATCGTCTTCAACACCGGAAAAGACACGGTGAAGGGCCGAAACCTGATGCGCGACGGCCGCGCCACGCTGTGCGTGGACGACGAACGGCCACCGTTCTCGTTCGCCGTCGTGACGGGCCCGGCCCGCACGAGCGAGGACCTGGACGAGGTTCGACACTGGGCCGGGAAGATCGGCGCCCGCTACATGGGCGAGGACCGCGCCGCCGAGTTCGGCGATCGAAACGGGGTACCGGGCGAACTCCTGGTTCGCCTGCACTCCGACAAGGTGCAGGCCTACCAAGGGATCGCCGACTGAGCACTTTCGATGACACGGAAGGCCCGGCCGGTGCGATGATCAGAACCATGGCGATTGCACGCGCATCAGAAGAAGTAGTCGACAACGAAGCGATCGACAACCGAGCACCGTCGGTCGCACGCTTGTTCATCGATCGGGTGGGGTCCACTCCGAGCGCCGAGGCGTTCCGGTTCCCGGAGCGCGGCGGCTGGGCAAGCGTCACGTGGGCCGAAACCGGCACGCGGGTCAGCGCCCTCGCGGCAGGCCTGATCACCCTGGGGGTGCAGGCGGAGGACCGCATCGCACTCGCGTCGTCGACTCGCTACGAATGGGTCCTCGCGGACCTCGCCGTGATGTGCGCCGGAGCGGCGACCACCACCGTGTACCCGTCCACCACTGCGCCCGATGTCGCGTACATTGTGTCCGACTCGGGCAGCCGAATCGTGTTCGCCGAGGACGCTTCGCAGCTCGCGAAGCTTCGCGAGCATCGCGGGGACCTCTCCGCCGTCGAGAAGGTGGTGCTCGTCGACGGCACTCCCGACGTGGACGACGACTGGGTGATCACGTTCGCCGACCTGCAGAATCTGGGTGCCGAGCAGCTGTCCGAGAATCCGGATGTGGTGGCAGATCGCATCTCCGGAATCACCCCGGATCACCTGGCCACTCTCATCTACACCTCCGGGACGACGGGCAAGCCCAAGGGTGTCCGACTTCCGCACTCGGCGTGGACATACGAGGCCGCCGCCATCGACGCGATCCACATTCTCGGCTCCGAAGACCTTCAGTACCTGTGGCTGCCGCTGTCGCACGTCTTCGGCAAGGTGCTGCTCACCCTGCCGCTGCAGATCGGGTTCCCGACAGCCGTGGACGGCCGAGTCGACAAGATCGTCGATAATCTCGCGGTCGTGAAACCCACCTTCATGGGGGCCGCGCCGCGCATCTTCGAGAAGGCATACGCAAAGGTCTCGGCCACCATCCGTGAGGAAGGCGGCATCAAGGAGAAGATCTTCGACTGGGCCATCGGTGTGGGCCTCGAAGCTTCCCGCGCACGCCAAGCAGGCAAGAGTCCGTCGTTCCTGGTGAACGCGCAGCTGGCGATCGCCGACCGCCTGGTGTTCTCGACCGTTCGGGACCGTTTCGGTGGCCGACTGCGCTTCTTCATCTCCGGCTCCGCGGCCCTCGACAAGGACGTCGCACAGTGGTTCGACGCCGTGGGAATCGTCGTGCTTGAGGGTTACGGCCTGTCGGAGACGAGTGCCGCGAGCTTCGTGAATCGTCCGTACGCGTACCGGTTCGGGACGGTCGGCTGGGCCGTTCCCGGCACCGAGGTTCGCATCGGCGAAGACGGCGAGGTGCTCGTCAAGGGACCCGGCGTGATGACCGGCTACCACGAGAACCCACAGGCCACCGCAGATTCTCTGACCCAGGACGGCTGGTTCCACACCGGTGACATCGGCGAGCTGGACGCGGAGGGCTACCTGCGCATCACCGACCGCAAGAAGGACATGTTCAAGACGTCCAACGGCAAGTACGTCGCACCGTCCGCCGTCGCAGCGACGTTCAAGGGCCTCTGCCCGTACGTCGGCGAGATCATCGTCAACGGTGAAGGCAAGTCCTACTGCGTCGCACTGATCAGCCTCGACGGTGAGGCCATCACCGAATGGGCCGAGGCCAACGGAATGGCTGGGCAGTCGTTCGCCGAGATCTCCCAGGCGCCGAAGACTCACGACCTGATCAGCGGCTATGTCGACGAGCTGAACCTGGAACTGAACCGCTGGGAACAGGTCAAGAAGTTCCGCATCCTGGAACGGGAGCTCACCGTCGAAGCCGGCGAGATCACCCCCAGCATGAAACTCAAGCGCAAGGTTGTGATCGACAATTTCTCGGACGAGATCGCAGATCTCTACACGTGACTGCAGATCGCAGATCTCTACACGTGACTTGACCCTCACGCGGCGTGAGGCTGCACGGTGGTTCCTGTGAGCGAGAAACACACGGTAGGCGTGGTCGCCAGGCTCGTCGGAGTGAGTGTGCGAACACTGCACCACTACGACGACATCGGCCTGGTCACGCCATCCGACCGAACGGCAAGCGGATACCGCAGTTACTCGGGTGCAGACGTCGAACGTCTGCACCAGGTGCTGCTGTACCGCGAGCTGGGGTTTCCACTCGAGGAGATCGCGACCCTCCTCGACGATCCGTCCGTCGACGCGATGGCGCACCTGCGCCGTCAACTCGAACTGCTCGACGACCGAATCGATCGCTTACATCGGATGGCCGCGGCCGTAGAGAAGATGATGGAGGCGAGAACCATGGGTAATCAACTGACACCCGAAGAGCAGCGTGAGATTTTCGGCGACGACTGGCCGGCTGAGGAGTACGCGGCGGAGGCCGAGCAGCGTTGGGGCGCTACCGACGAGTGGAAGCAGTCCCAGCAGCGCACCGCTGAGTTCACCAAAGAGGACTGGAAGAAGGTCAAGGAAGACTCGGATGCCTTGATGGCCAAGCTCGCCCAGGGGCTCACCAGCGGTGCCACCCCCGGTTCCACCGAGGCCAATGCCCTCGCCGAGGACCACCGCGCGAGCATCGAGCAGTTCTACGACTGCGGCTACGAGATGCAGGTGTGCCTGGCGGAGATGTACGTGCAGGACGAGCGGTTCACGAAGACGTACGACGACGTCGAACCGGGCCTCGCTCAGTACGTGCGCGACATCATCGTCACGAACGCCGAGCAGCAGACGAAGTAGGCCCGCTCATGTCAGCCGCGCGTTCTCGCTCGGTCGCTCATCGAAGTATGCGCCCGCGCGTGGACGCGCATCCACGCGTCCTATCCTGTGAGGTATGTCCGCACCGCAGCGCCCCAGTTTCTCGCAGTACGTCGGGTATCTGTTCGGCAAGACCTTGCCGGAATCCATGCAGGACTGGGTTCGTGACGACCTGGTCGGCCCGGGCGCATCCGTGCGCTACGTCCTTCGCTTCACGCTGCCCGCCGTCGCGGTGCTCGCACTGTTCCTGTTCATTCCGGGCCCGATCTGGATTCCGCTCGCGATGATGGCCCTGCTGATCCTGCCGTTGCTGTACTTCGCGGTCGCGCTGCAGAACATCTATCGGCGTCACCGCCTACTCAGCCACGGACTCGATCCGGAACTTCTCAACGAGAAGGCGCAGAAGCGCGCCGACCGCACCCGTGCCGATTACGAGCGGCGCCACGGGCGCACAGCCGACTGAGGGTCGGCTACTAAACTGCTCGGCATGACCGAACCAGTAGCGACAGCTGACCTGGCCGACGAAATCGGCCCCGATATCCGAAGCTGCGATACGCAGTTCATCCAGTTCGGAGGCCGCGAAGTCTTCGCCGGCCCCATCACCACCATCAAGTGCTTCCAGGACAACCTGCTGGTCAAGCAGACGCTGGGCGAGCCCGGCAACGGCGGCGTCCTGGTCGTCGACGGTGACGCGAGCATCCACACCGCGCTCGTCGGCGACATCATTGCCGGCCGCGGCGTCGACAACGGCTGGGCCGGAGTCATCGTCAACGGCGCGATTCGCGACTCCGCGATCCTGAAGACCCTGGACATCGGTGTGAAGGCGCTCGGGAGCAATCCCCGCAAGAGCACCCAGACCGGATCAGGCGAAAAGAACGTCCCCGTCGAGATCGGCGGCGTGACCTTCAACCCGGGCGAGACCGTCTACAGCGACCAGGACGGCGTCGTAGTCCGCTGATTTTCTCTCCCCCCGCCCCTGACCAATGTCACACACGTTCAGCTCACACGAACCGGTGTGACATTGGTCGGGGGCAGTTGGTGGGAAATGACGGCAGGTCAGGGTGTCTCGACCCGGGCTGTCATGCCACCGATCTCGACGACGTCGCCGTTGCGCAGCTGACGTCCACGCCGAACTTCCACCTCGCCGTTCACGGACACGAGTCCGTCGGCGATCACTTCCTTGGCCTCCGCACCCGATTCGATGAGGTTGGCCAGTTTCAGGAACTGACCCAACCGGATGGATTCGTCGCGGATGGGGACGCTCTCATGGATGTCGGACATGCCCCTATTCTCGCTGTTCCCCCCATCGAGCACCCGAACCGGCCAGACTGGTAACAGTCCCGTCGTCTCGCAGGGAGGAAGTTCGTTGATCCAGACCCAGACCAAAACCACAAAGGGAAAGCCCAAAGGTGGACGCCTCCACCAATTTCCCCACATCGCCGGACTGATTCTCGGCGTCTTCTCGGTGGCGGTCTTCCTCTGGAGCCTCTCCCCCGTACTGCGCTACTACGTTCATGCTCCCCGCCAGTACGTGGACACGTACTACTTCGATGCGCCGGACACGAGCCTGTCGTGGGCTCTCGTCGTGGCGCTGCTGGCGGCGGCGGTGGCGAGCCGAAAACGCATCGCCTGGTGGCTTCTGACGCTCTACGTCGCCCTTTTCGCCGTCTCGAATCTCGTCGACCTGATCACCGACCACGACGTGAGCGCCGCGGTGGCGATGGTCGTGCACCTGGTCGTTCTCGCTCTCCTCGTCGCGGCTCGGCACGAGTTCTATACCCGGGTGCGGCGCGGAGCGTTGTGGAAAGCACTCGGCGTGCTGGTTGCATGCCTCGTCGGCGGAACGTTGATCGGCTGGGGCCTGGTCGAGTTGTTCCCGGGCACACTGCCTTCGGGTGAGCGGCTGCTGTGGTCGTTCAACCGGGTCACCGCCCTCTCTGCGCTGGACAACGAGGAGTTCTCGGGACGTCCACACGGCTTCGTGAACACGCTGCTCGGACTCTTCGGTGCGCTGGCTCTCCTGGGCGCGGTGATCACGCTCTTCCGTTCACAACGCTCCACCAATGCCCTCACCGGGCACGACGAATCCGCGATCCGCGGGCTGCTGCAGGAATCCGGTGGTGACGATTCCCTCGGCTACTTCGCCACTCGTCGCGACAAGGCCGTGGTGTTCGCACCCGGCGGCACGGCTGCGATCACCTACCGCGTCGAGGTGGGAGTGTGCCTGGCCAGTGGCGATCCCATCGGTGACGAGGAGTCCTGGCCGCAGGCGATCGAGGCCTGGCAGAAGCTCGCCGCCGAGTACGGCTGGGCGCCCGCCGTGATGGGTGCCAGCGAACGAGGCGCCACCGCCTATACCGAGGCCGGCCTCTCCGCTCTCCAACTCGGTGACGAAGCGATCCTCCGGACCAGAGAATTCAGCCTGAGCGGCCGCGACATGCGCCAGGTACGCCAGGCCGTGACGCGCGTACGACGCCACGGAGTGGAAGTACGAATCCGGCGGCACCGCGACATCAGCGCCGACGAAATGGCGAAGGTCGTCGAGCGGGCCGACACTTGGCGTGACACCGAGACCGAGCGCGGATTCTCGATGGCGCTCGGCCGACTCGGCGACCGGCTCGACGGTGACTGCCTGCTGGTCGAGGCCTACAGCGAATCGGGCGAGGTGCAGGGCATGCTGTCGCTCGTCCCGTGGGGCCCGAGCGGTGTGTCCCTCGACCTCATGCGCCGCAACCCCAAGTCTCCCAACGGAGTCGTGGAGCTGATGGTGAGTGAACTGGCGATGATGTCGAACCAGTTCGGTGTCACCAAGGTTTCGTTGAACTTCGCGGTGTTCCGTTCGGTATTCGAGGAGGGCAGCCGAATCGGCGCCGGCCCGATTCTGCGAGCCTGGCGGTCCGTCCTAGTGTTCTTCTCCCGGTGGTGGCAGCTCGAGGCCCTCTACCGATCCAACGTGAAGTATCAGCCCGAATGGGTTCCGCGCTACATCTGCTTCGAGGACAACCGGGAGCTGCTGCGGGTGGGATTCGCGTCAGCGATCGCGGAAGGCTTCGTGATTCTGCCCCGCGTCGGACGCGGGTCGCGCGGCGTCACCGAACACACCGGCATCCACGAGGTTCTGCCCGCAGGATTGGTGGCCACCGAAGGTCTCAACGCGGACGGCAGCGCGCCCGCAGGCAAGGAAGTTGTCGCGGCTGGGCCACGTCGCCCGGAGCAGGTGCGGGTCCGCCTCGACAAGCTCGATGCACTCGCGGCGGACGGAATCGATCCGTACCCGGTCGCGTACCCGCCCACTCATACGGTGCGTGGCGCGATGGAGTCTCCCGAGGGCACCACGGTGCGCATCGCCGGGCGTCTGCTGCGGATCCGCGACTACGGCGGCGTGGTGTTCGCGCTGGTCCGGGACTGGTCGGGAGACGTCCAGGTGCTCGTGGACGAGGCGCGGGTGGGCACCGATCGCATTCGTGCGTTCTCGACCGAATTCGACCTGGGCGACCTCCTCGAGGTGTCCGGTGTCGTCGGATTCAGCCGACGCGGGGAGCTGTCCCTGCTCGCCAACGAATGGCGGATCACCGGCAAATGCCTGCACCCACTGCCCGACAAGTGGAAGGGCATGTCCGACCCCGAGATGCGCGTGCGGCAGCGATACGTGGACCTCGCGATCAACACCGACGCCCGTCGACTGCTGGAAGCACGTAGTGCGATCGTGAAGTCTCTGCGTGATTCGCTCAGTGGACGCGGCTATCTCGAAGTCGAGACACCGATCCTGCAGCAGGTCCACGGCGGCGCCAACGCAGCCCCGTTCCTCACCCACATCAACGCCTACAACCTCGATCTGTACCTGCGCATCGCCCCGGAGCTGTACCTCAAGCGGTTGTGCGTCGCCGGCGTCGAGAAGGTCTACGAGATCGGACGGGTCTTCCGCAACGAGGGTGTCGACTTCAAGCACAACCCGGAGTTCACGATCCTCGAGGCGTACGAGGCCCACAGTGACTACGAGCAGATGATGGTGCTGTGCAGGAAGCTCATCCAGACCGCAGCCGTCGCGGCCTTCGGACGCGAGATCATCAAACGACCCGGACCGGACGGCAAACTGGTCGACGTCGACATCTCCGGTGAATGGCCGATCAAGACCATGCACGGAGCCGTTGCGGAGAAGCTGGGCGTCCCGGTCGGGCCGGAGACTCCGCTCGAAGAGCTTCAGAAACTGTGCGACGAACACGAGATTCCATATCAGTCCAGCTGGGATGCGGGCGCTGTTGCGCAGGAAATGTACGAGCATCTGGTGGAGGACGACACCGAGTTCCCCACCTTCTACACCAACTTCCCCACCTCCATGTCACCGCTGACCAGGCCTCATCCGACAATTCCCGGTGTGGCAGCGAAATGGGACCTCGTCGCCTGGGGTGTGGAACTCGGCACCGCCTACAGCGAGCTGACCGATCCGGTCGATCAGCGAAACCGCCTCACCGAGCAGTCGCGGTTGTCGGCGGGCGGCGACGAGGAAGCAATGGAGTTGGACGAAGACTTCCTGAAGGCCCTCGAACATGCAATGCCGCCAACCGGCGGACTGGGAATGGGTGTCGATCGCGTCGTCATGCTCATCACGGGCGGCAGTATCCGTGAAACGTTGGCGTTCCCGCTCGCCAAACCGAAGCAATGAAAACACCGGCTGGTTCCACGTGAAACCACCTGGGCAAATGGTGGCCGGAGTCCACGTCGTCGTCGACGGGGCCGGGCCTCCCGTGCTCGTCTGTTCCGGCCTCGGCGGGCATTGGTTCGACTGGGACGACGTGGCCGACGTGCTGGCACGCGACCACACCGTGATCCGCTACGACCGCCCCGGGTACGGGGCGAGTCCACCGAGTCACGCTGTGCCCGACGTCTATGCCGAGGTGCATCGCATCCTGGCGCTGCTGGACGGGCTCGCGGTCACGGAACCCTCGATCCTGGTTGGGCACAGCCTCGGGGCCGCGTACGCGGAAGCGTTCGCGCGACTCCATCCGAGCCGGACTCGGTCTCTGATCCTTCTCGATCCAGCATTCAGCGTGCGGCCGCGTCGGCTGATACCGACGAGGTGGCGGGTGGTGTCCGCGCGAACGACGGCGCACCTGATCAGCGCGTCCGGACTCCAACGCCTCGTCGGCCCCGCTGCACGGCGCGTCCTCGACCATTCCGCCCCGCCTGGCGGGTACTCGAAACAGACCGTCGAATGGCTTGCCGAGCTGTACAGAGCGCCGCACTACCTCGAAGCTGCGGTCGTGGAAAATGCTTCGTTCCCGAAGCTGGCTGTGGAGCTGGCCCAGATTCGACGGCGGTCATCACTCACGTCGCCCACCACCGTCGCAGCGGCTGATACCGGTCGACGCACACCGTGGGGAGCACTCTGGCTGCGCCGAATGCGTTCGTTCGCAGAACTACTCGGCGCGCGCTACACCGTCGTCCGACCGGCACACCACCAAGCGATGATCGACCTGCCCGCCGAGGTGGCTGCGGTGATCACGAGATAGCTCAGGCGATCCGCACGCCCTTCGGGAGCTTGCCTGCCGGTACCCGCAACCGGCGTGCTGCGATCGTCAGTCCGATGCCGCCGAAGACGGCGTTCACGAGCAGGCCGAGGTACCAACTGTCGCCGATCCGTGCGCGTTCGTGGGCTTCCCGAGCCTCGTAGAAGGATGGCTCTTCACGGGGAGTCGGCTCGCTGCTGAGGGTGAGTTCATGATCACTGCACGTGGGAGCGGCGATGTACGGTCCGGTTCGAGCAGTGGAGAGCGCCCCGGCGATCGAATAGACCACGGTGGGATTCTTCGGGCCGGAGTTCGCGAACCAGGCGCCCTCGCGCGGATGCTCCTTGCCCGCAACGACATCGGGAAGCAGAAGAAACGGGTTCGGCGCCAGGAGCCACCAGATGCGTTCGGTGTGATGGAACGTGTCGGTCTCCTCGGCGTCTCGGCAGGTCGGATACTCCGACGGGTTCTCGCTCGCGGTGTACTCGGTTCCCATCACTCGATGATCCTGTGCAGTCGTCGAATACAGCACTCCGAAGATTGCGGGCAGTCCCAGGATCAGGAAGAACACGGTGGCCTGGGTGAGCACAGCCGATCCCGCCGGGCGGGCGGTCAGAGCCGAGAAGCCGAGTCCGATACCGCAATAGCAGGCGAACAGCAGGCACAGGACGAGCACGGCGAGCACGCTTGTCCATATGCCGTAGGGCGCTTCAATGATGCCCCAGATCAGATACGGGGCCGCGACGGCCACGAGAGCCAGGCACGAAACCCAATTGCCGATCAACTTTCCGATTGCCAACTGCCAATTGCTGATAGGCGTCGCCTGCACGACTGCGAGAGTGGCGTCCTTGCGGTCACCGTTGATGGCGGTGGCGCTGAGCGTCGGCGCGAGAACGATCCCGAGGAACAGTTCTGCTGCCATCACGACCGCGAAGTGGTTCTGCGCCCAGTCGCTGTAGTCGGTCCCGGCCGGGCCCGTCGCGACGTACAACGAGCCGAGGACGATGAGCGACAGCGCCACGAAGGCGATCGCCAACGTGATCTTCCACCGAGTGG
This sequence comes from Rhodococcus huquni, assembly GCF_055231055.1. NCBI lineage: Bacteria > Bacillati > Actinomycetota > Actinomycetes > Mycobacteriales > Nocardiaceae > Rhodococcus > Rhodococcus huquni. The sequence goes on along the minus strand of NZ_JBUYWE010000002.1, from coordinate 414,715 downwards.
TGCGCAGACGCTGCCGGAGTTCGAGCCCGACCAGTACACCGACTATCGACCACCACCGCTTGGTGTCGTCCATTCTGCTGGTCACGGCTTCAGGTCCTCTCCGCGTCCAACGCAAGGTAAGCGTGTTCGAGTTCGGTGTCGACACGGGAGAATTCGGCGATACGTGCGCCGCCGGCGATCAGTTCACCCAGGTGACGAGCGGCGGTCTCGTCGTCGGCGAATCGCAGCGTCTGTGCCGATGCCGCTGGCTGCCCGACTTCTCGGATGCGCCAGAGGTGACCGTCCGGGCGCTCGGAGTCCCGGGTCCGCCCGTCGGTCATGATCACCACGTCGTCGACCATCTCCGACAGTTCGGTGAGGATGTGCGAAGAGATCAGGATCGCGCAGCCCTCATCGGCCATCGAACGCAGCTGATCCCGCAACTCCATCCGGGAACGCGGATCCATCCCGGATGCGGGTTCGTCGAGCAGCAGAACTCGGGGCTGGTTCACGAGAGCCCGTGCGAAACCCAGCCGCTGCTTCTGCCCTCGGGACAGCTCGTGGGCAGGCTTGTCTGCGAAGGCCGAGAGATGCACCAGCTCGAGCAGTTCACCGGCGCGCGCCCGCGCCGCCCCGGACGGCATTCCGTGCAACCGCCCGAACGTGGACAGAATTTCGCTCGCCGTGAGGCTGTCCCATGTTCCGAACACGTCCGGCATCCACCCGGTCGCCGCCCTCAGCTGCGCCGATCCCACCTCACGATCGTCGAGCGTGAGCGAGCCGGCATCCGGGGCCAGCAGTCCGGCGAGCATGAGGAGCAGCGTCGTCTTGCCCGCGCCGTTCGGACCGACGAGACCGGTGATACTGCCCGGAGTGAGCGTGACGTCGGCATGCGACACCGCGTGGTGCCGACCGAACGAACGCGTCAGGCCGCGAGCCTTCAGAACCATGCCGTGACATTAGCCGAGTTCGCGGCCTACTCGCCGTCACCCCAAGGGCGTCAACGGATGGATTGCGGGTGCCTCGGCGAGGAGCTCACCGAATACGGCGACCGCGTTCTGCATGTGCTCGGACTTCATGTGCGAGTCCAGGTCTTCCTTCGCACGCCAGGTCTCGATGGTGACGAACGTGCCGGGCTTTGCTGCCGACTCGTACAGCTCGTACGCGATGCAGCCTTCTTCGCGTCGACTAGCGGCCGCAAGTTCACGCAGCGCGCCGCCGAGTGCTTCCTCGGATCCGGATTTCGCAGGGATGGTCGCCACTACACGAAGTTCTGCCATGGGAATCCTTTCGTCTGGAGACCACCGAATGTGGCCGTCGTCACGAAGCTACACACTGCGACGTGCAAGATGGAGTCATGAGTCTTCTGAATGACGTCCGCGGCTGGCGCAAAGGCGCGAAGAAGCAGCGCCGCCTACGCGACCTCACCGGCACCCTCGTCGTGGTCACTGGAGCAGGAAGCGGCATCGGCCGAGAAACCGCGCTGGCGTTCGCTGCCGAGGGCGCGATCCTGGTGGTCAGCGACATCGATCTGGTGACCGCGCAGGAGACCGCAGCTCTCGTCAACGATCCGAGCTCGGTGGGCGGTGCCGAGGCAGTGTTCGGCGGCGGCGCCCACGCCTACCAGCTCGATGTGTCCGACGAGTCGGCCGTCGCCCGCTTCGCCGAGGAGGTGCGGACAGAGCACGGTATTGCAGACATCGTGGTCAACAACGCCGGGATCGGCTATTCGGGCACCTTCACCAAGACCACCCAGCAGGCGTTCGAGCGCGTCATGAACATCAATTTCTGGGGTGTCGTGTTCGGCAGCCGCGAGTTCGCGGCGCAGATGATCGAGCGGGGTACGGGCGGGCACATCGTGAACCTGTCGTCCGGTCTGGGCTACACGCCGCAGAAGGAACTCACCGCCTACGCGACCAGCAAGGCCGCCGTGCTGATGATGTCCGATTGCCTACGCGCCGAACTGGTCCCGCACGGAATCGGTGTGAGCACCATCTGCCCTGGTGTAGTGCGCACCAACATCGTCAAGCACACCGGTTTCGCCGGCATCGATCCGGACGAAGAACGCGCAATGCAGGACAAGGTCGACAAGTTCTACCGGCGCCGAAACTTCGGACCGGAGAAGGTCGCGGCGCAGATCGTGAGGGCGGTGAAATCCAACAAGGCCGTCGTTCCGGTCACTGCCGAAGCGAAATTCGGGAAGGTGATGAGCCGGTTGTCCCCCGCGGCAATGCGAGTGGGCGCACGTTTCGACGTCGACTGAGAACCACGAATCAGATCTTGCCGCGAAGCCAGTTCTGCATCCACGCGGTGGCGGACGTGCCGGCACCGTCGACGGGATACGTCGCGTAATCCTGGTGGACGGTGGAACCGTAGAACTGCTCGAGCTTTTGGACCCGCTCGTCGTTGGAGGGGTCGTCCAACTGACTCATGAGTGTGGGGAACCCACCCGCGGCCATCAGGTCGTTGAAGATCGACTGAGCCTCCTGCTGGAACTGGCCGAATTGCCCCGGCGCGGTCCCAGAGATCTGCCCGAGGAAGCCGGCGAATCTGGAGACGAAGTCGTCCTGCGGGGTGGAGCAGTAGAGGTCACCGACTGCGCAGATCGTGACCACCTTGTCGCTGATCCAACCGAACCCACCGATACGGGCGCCACCGACACCCGCTCCGGCGACGGGCGCGCCGATCTGTACGTCGGAAGGCGACCGGCGCGGGTCGGAGATGAGGCCGACTGCGGCCATGCGATCGGCGGGCACCACACCGAGCCCTGTGCCGATCTCGGATGCCACGTCACCGGCGGCGTCGGCGCCTTGGCTGTAGCCGACGATCGCGAGTTCGGTGCTCGCACACCGGTCGGCCATCCCCTTGAGCAGGGCCTTCGCGCCGTTGACGGCCTGCGCCTTGGACCGGCCGTAGACCTCGGTCTCCCAGGGGAAGGCCGTGGCGGAGTACGTCACGTAGTCGGTCTGGACGGATCCGGGCAGACCACCGGTGACGCCGGACAGCAGCCCGGGGCCCGGACTACCGCCGTTGGACGTCTCCCACGTTCCCGGAACCGCAACGACGTACATGCTGGGACACCCACCCGGATCGGCCTGTGCTGCGGGGGCCGCGACGGCGGGGACCAGCGCTGCAGCAGCCAGCGAGGTGAGAAGCGCGAGAAGACGTTTCATGGCACGCATACTTTCATCACGACATGACCTGCATATGCACGGTCGGTAAACGAAAGTTACCAAACCGAAGTTCCGATTGTTGTCCGAATGCACAAAGATCCGCACCCCGTTCGAGCCGAACGGGGCGCGGATCTTGTTATGTGTAACTACCGCTGCGGTGCGGTGGTCGGCAGGATCGGCGCCGGCAGCGCCGAAGAGCCTTCCAGGTAGGCGTCCACGGCTGCGGCCGCCGAACGGCCCTCGGCGATGGCCCACACGATGAGCGACTGGAACGATCAAATCCAGAAGCCTCGCGGATAGCGTGACTGATCGACTACTCAGACTCCTTGAGCCCCTCGGGCACAGGACGGCAGATTGTGCAATCGTAAATTACCCACAATTCATACGCCCCGCCGGCGGGGCGGCATTCGTACCATCCGTAGATGCGACCAAGACCGTTCTGCCCCGTTGCATGACAATCCGAGTAGCTCCACCCACCAGACACGAGTGCCGGGGCGGCTCCCCTGGGCGCCGCGTCCTGCGAAGCGCCGTACTCGCCAACTGTGTTGGGTTGTGCGATTGCAGTGCCGGCTCCGAGACCGAGCCCGGCCAATGTCATTGCTGTTGCAAGACCAGCAAGTGCGAGCCGGCCTCTCATCCGTGAATTGCGCGCGCTTGGGGTGTCGCTGGATCGAAACATCCTGCACCTCTCAGTGATGTGTTTTGCCGGTCGGCTAGTCAGCAGATTAAACCGACCGGACGGAATGCCGCTTCAGCCAACATAGTTTCTTTACTCAAGCGTTACCGCAAGAAAGTGATCGGGACTCGGCTCTTTGACATCACTCGACAGCTCAGTCGTGACTATGACTTCCTGTTCCCCGGCCCACGGATCCACGTCCACTGTCCGCGCGCCTCGATTGACGAGCTCGGCTATGTCGAACGTTGCGATTCGTCGAGGGCTCACTTCGTCGCCTACCACCCACACTGCATGGACGGGCGAACGCGCGCGCCCGGGTGTTACCAGCGACGAAGTGGTTTCAGTCTTACCGATTTCAATGCCGTCTCGCAGTACCGCCACCGTGTTGTGAGCAACGTTGAGGCCTGTGTTCAGGCCGATTGCGTCGTGCGTCGACTCCCAAGTGAGATTGAAGGTCCCTGGCGAGAATCGCAGTGTCCTGTCGGGCGTCTGCTCCGGGCTTGAGCATCCGGGAGCAACGGCGAGTGCAGTGAGGATTACGAACAAGAAGCTTCGCCTACGCATCAATTTCTCTCCGCTTCTCGTCGCGTTGAAACTTTGAGCAGGGCCGTCAAACGCCGTGCCCTGCTTGCTCGTGGACACGACGAGCATATCCAAACCCTGAAGAACGGCCCTGCAAATGCCGGGACAGGCCGACGTGCCCGCGTGGCCAGAAAGGGCGGGCGCGGTGGAATGCTGCGCCATGAGCGCGCTTGAACAACGATCTCAATCGCGATCCCTGGCTAGGAGACGAACTCAGACGCACTCAGGGTATTTGGGATCCTATCCGGCGTGCGGAAGGTTCTCCGGTAACGCCCGCACAGACTTTCGAGTCGCTCCGGCTACATTCGCTCTTCGAATGCACAAAAATCCGCGCCCCGTTCGAGTGGAACGGGGCGCGGATCTTGTTATGTGTAACTACCGCTGCGGTGCGGTGGTCGGCAGGATCGGCGCCGGCAGGGCCGACGAGCCTTCCAGGTAAGCGTCCACGGCTGCGGCCGCCGAGCGTCCCTCGGCGATTGCCCACACGATGAGCGACTGGCCACGGCCCATGTCACCCGCGACGTACACACCGTCGACGTTGGTGGCGAACTTGTCCGAGCGGGCGACGTTGCCACGATCGGTCAGGTCGACACCGAGATCGGTGAGCAGGCCCGGCTTCTCGGGTCCGGTGAAGCCCATCGCCAGGAAGACGATGTCGGCCTCGAGATCGAACTCTGAACCCTCGACCTTCTGGAACTTGCCGTCCACCATTTCGACCTCGTGGGCCTTCAGAGCGGTGACCTTGCCGTCCTTGCCGACGAACTCCTCGGTGTTGACCGAGAACACGCGCTCGCCGCCCTCTTCGTGAGCGGAGGAGACGCGGTACATCAGCGGGTACGTCGGCCACGGGGTCTGCTCGGCGCGAGCCTCCGGCGGACGCGGCATGATCTCGAACTGGTGCACGACCTCGGCGCCCTGACGGTGCGAGGTGCCGAGGCAGTCCGCGCCGGTGTCGCCGCCGCCGATGATGACGACCTTCTTGCCCTTGGCGGTGATGGTCGGCTCGTCCAGGTCACCGAACTGCACCCGGTTAGCGATGGGCAGGAACTCCATCGCCTGGTGGATGCCGTCGAGTTCGCGGCCGGGAATCGGCAGGTCGCGTGCCTCGGTGGCACCGCCGGCCAGGACCACGGAGTCGAACTGGTCACGAAGCTCGTCGGCGGTGATGTCGACGCCGACGTTGACGCCGGTACGGAAGGCCGTGCCCTCCGCCTCCATCTGTGCCAGGCGACGGTCGATGTGCCGTTTCTCCATCTTGAACTCGGGGATGCCGTAGCGCAGCAGGCCACCGATGCGGTCGGCTCGCTCGAAGACGGTCACCGAATGGCCCGCACGGGTCAACTGCTGCGCAGCGGCCAGACCGGCGGGACCGGAACCCACGACGGCAACCTTCTTGCCGGTCCTGCGCGACGGGCGCACGGGCTCGACCCAGCCTTCGTCGAAGGCGCGGTCGATGAGCTCGACCTCGACCTGCTTGATCGTCACCGGGTCCTGGTTGATCCCCAGGACACACGACGCCTCGCAGGGCGCCGGGCACAGCCGCCCGGTGAACTCCGGGAAGTTGTTGGTGGCGTGCAGTCGCTCGATGCCGTCGTGCCACTTGTCCTTGTAGACGAGGTCGTTCCACTCGGGAATCAAGTTCCCCAGCGGGCAACCGTTGTGGCAGAACGGAATACCGCAGTCCATGCAGCGGCTGGCCTGGTCGCGGAGGGTTTCCTTCGGGAAATCCTCGTAGACCTCTTTCCAGTCGAGCAGGCGCAACGGAACGGGACGGCGGACCGGAACCTCACGGGATCCGTGCTTCAGAAAGCCCTTCGGATCAGCCACGAGCTGCCTCCATGATCGCCTCGTCCACGTTGGCGCCGCGAATCTCGGCGTCCTTGATTGCCATGAGTACCTTCTTGTAATCGCGCGGCATCACCTTCGCGAAGTGCCCCACCTGCTGCGACCAGTCGGACAGGATGCGCGTGGCAACCTCCGAACCGGTCTCGTCGCGGTGACGCTCGATCGCGCCCTTGAGCCATACGCACTCGTCACTCTCGAGGTCTTCGAGATCGACGAGTTCGGTGTTGAGATTGTCTTCGAAGTCGCGGTCCGGGTTGTAGACGAACGCGACGCCACCGGACATGCCGGCACCGAAGTTGCGTCCCGTCTTGCCCAGGATGACCACCTTGCCGCCGGTCATGTACTCGCAGCCGTGGTCGCCGATACCCTCGACGACGGCAACGGCGCCGGAGTTACGAACCGCGAAGCGCTCACCGACGACACCGCGCAGCAGCACTTCACCGCTGGTGGCGCCGAACAGGATCACGTTGCCGCCGATGATGTTGTCCTCGGCGACGAATCCTGCGGCGGTCTCGAGCGGCGGGCGAACGACGATGCGTCCACCGGACAGTCCCTTGCCGACGAAGTCGTTGGCGTCGCCGTGCAGTCGCAGCGTGATGCCCTTGGGCACGAACGCTCCGAAGCTGTTGCCGGCCGAACCGGTGAAGGTGATGTCGATCGTGTTGTCCGGCAGTCCTTCACCGCCGTAGACCTTGGTCAGCTCGTGTCCGAGCATGGTGCCCACGGTGCGGTTCACGTTGGTGATCTTCGATTCGAAGGTCACCTTCTCGCCCGTGTCGAGGGCCTCGCGGCTTTGGATGATGAGCTGCTGGTCGAGCGCCTTGTCGAGACCGTGGTCCTGGGTGCCCGTGCAGTACAGATCCTGTTCGAGGAACGCGGACTCGGTCTCGTGCAGGATCGGCGACAGGTCGAGGTTGCCCGCCTTCTCACCCTTCCAGTGCTCGAGCGCCTTGGTCGTGTCGAGCACGGCGACCTGACCGACAGCCTCGTCGAGGGTGCGGAATCCGAGCTCGGCCATGAGTTCGCGCACCTCCTCCGCGATGAACATGAAGAAGTTCTCGACGAACTCGGGCTTGCCGGTGAAACGCTCACGCAGAACCGGGTTCTGGGTGGCGACGCCCACGGGGCAGGTGTCGAGGTGGCAAACGCGCATCATGATGCAGCCGGAGACCACCAGCGGTGCGGTGGCGAAACCGAACTCCTCGCCACCGAGAAGCGCCGCGATCATGACGTCGCGACCGGTCTTGAGCTGGCCGTCGACCTGCACGACGATGCGGTCACGCAGACCGTTGAGGAGCAGCGTCTGCTGCGTCTCGGCGAGGCCGAGCTCCCACGGTGCACCTGCGTGCTTCACCGAGGTCAGCGGGGTGGCGCCGGTGCCACCGTCGTGACCGGAGATGAGAACCACGTCGGCGTGCGCCTTGGAGACACCAGCGGCAACCGTTCCGACACCGACCTCGGAAACCAGCTTCACGTGGACGCGGGCCTGCGGGTTGGCGTTCTTCAGGTCGTGGATCAGCTGCGCGAGATCCTCGATCGAGTAGATGTCGTGGTGCGGAGGCGGCGAGATGAGGCCGACACCCGGAGTGGAGTGCCGAACCTCGGCGACCCACGGGTACACCTTGTGCGGCGGCAACTGGCCACCCTCACCGGGCTTCGCGCCCTGCGCCATCTTGATCTGGATGTCGGTGCAGTTGGTCAGGTAATGCGACGTGACACCGAATCGTCCCGAAGCGACCTGCTTGATCGCCGACCGACGCCAGTCACCGTTCTCGTCCGGCTCGAAGCGGTCGATGCTCTCGCCGCCCTCACCGGAGTTCGAGCGGCCGCCGAGACGGTTCATGGCGATCGCCAATGTCTCGTGCGCCTCGGCCGAGATCGAGCCGTAGCTCATCGCACCAGTGGAGAAGCGCTTCACGATCTCGCTGGCGGGCTCGACCTCGTCGAGCGGAACCGACTGACGCTCACCCGATTTGAAGTCGAAGAGGCCGCGCAACGCTGCGAGACGCTCCGACTGGTCGTCGACCAGCTTCGTGTACTCCTTGAACACCTTGTACTGACCGGTGCGGGTGGCGTGCTGGAGCTTGAAAACGGTTTCCGGGTTGAAGAGGTGGTATTCGCCCTCACGGCGCCACTGGTACTCGCCGCCGACCTCGAGCTCGCGGTGCGCGTGCTCTTCCGGACGATCCAAGTACGCGGTGGCGTGACGGACCGCGACGTCGGCCGCGATCTGGTCTAGGTCGATACCGCCGAGGTGCGAGTTGAGGCCGGTGAAGTATTCGTCCACGAGTTCCTGCGACAGGCCGATGACCTGGAACAGCTGTGCGCCCGTGTAGGAGGCGAGGGTGGAGATGCCCATCTTGGACATGACCTTGAGAACGCCCTTGCCGGCGGCCTTGATGTAGTTGGCGATCGCCTTGTCGAGGTCGATGCCGGACAGGTCCTCGTTCGTCACCAGTTCGTCGATGGTCTCGAACGCCATGTACGGGTTGACCGCTGCCGCACCGAAACCGATGAGCAGTGCCATGTGGTGCACCTCGCGGGCGTCGCCCGCCTCGACGATCAGACCGACCTTGGTACGGGTCTTCTCACGAACGAGGTGGTGGTGCACGGCCGAGGTCAGCAGCAGCGACGGGATCGGTGCGTACGTCTCGTTCGACTCACGGTCGGACAGGACGACGATGCGCGCACCGCCGGCGATGGCCTGCGACACCTGATCCCGAACGTCGTCGAGCGCCTTGCGCAGACCCTCGCCGCCTTCGGCAACCGGGTACAGGCCGCGGACGATGACGCTCCGGAAATCGGGGAATCGTGCGTCGTCGTTGGCGTGGATCAGCTTCGACAGGTCGTCGTTGTGCAGGATCGGCTGCGGCAGGAAGATCTGCCTGCACGATTCGGCCGTGGGCTGCAACACGTCGTGCTCGGGGCCGATGGTGCCGCCGATGCTGGTGACGACCTCCTCGCGGATCGCGTCGAGCGGCGGGTTGGTGACCTGCGCGAACATCTGCGAGAAGTAGTCGAAGAGCATCCGTGAACGGTTCGACAGAACCGCGATCGGGGTGTCCGTGCCCATCGAGCCGAGGGCTTCCGCGCCGGAAGCCGCCATCGGCTTGACGAGGAGGTCGACCTCTTCGTTGGTGAACCCGAACATCTGCTGACGCAACACCACACGCGCATGCGACATGTACGTGTAGGGACGGTCCGGCAGATCGTCCATGTGGACGAGGTTCTGGTCGATCCACTCCTGGTAGGGGTGCTCGGCGGCGAGTTCGGACTTGAACTCCTCGTCGTCGATGATGCGACCCTGCTCGGTGTCGACCAGGAACATACGTCCCGGCTGCAGGCGGATCTTCTTCACGACGGTCGCCGGATCGATCGGCAGAACGCCGACCTCGGAGGCCATGACGACAAGGCCGTCCTCGGTCACCCAAAGACGTGAGGGGCGCAGACCGTTGCGGTCGAGAACCGCGCCGATGACGGTGCCGTCGGTGAAGCACACCGACGCCGGTCCGTCCCACGGCTCCATGAGTGCCGAGTGGTACTCGTAGAACGCGCGGCGGGCGGGGTCCATGCTCTCGTGACGCTCCCAGGCTTCCGGGATCATCATGAGGACTGCGTGCGGCAGGCTGCGGCCGCCGAGGTGCAGCATCTCGAGCACCTCGTCGAAGCGAGCGGTGTCGCTGGCGCCCTTGGTGCAGACCGGGAAGATCTTCCCGAGTTTGTCTGCGCCGCCGAAGATGTCGGACTCGATGAGCGCCTCGCGGGCACGCATCCAGTTCTCGTTGCCGGTGACGGTGTTGATCTCACCGTTGTGGGCGACCCGGCGGAACGGGTGCGCGAGCGGCCACGACGGGAACGTGTTGGTGGAGAAGCGCGAGTGCACCAGGCCGAGAGCCGACTCGACGCGCTCGTCCTGCAGATCCAGGTAGAAACCCTTGAGCTGCGGAGTGGTGAGCATGCCCTTGTAGACGAACGTCTGGCTCGACAGGGACGGGAAGTACACCGTCTCCTGGCCGGGGCCGTCCTGGCCGGCGCCTTCGCTACCAAGCTCGTGCTCGGTGCGCTTGCGGACGACGTACGCGGCGCGCTCGAGATCCATGCCGGTCAGCGCATCGTTGTCACTGCCGATGAAAATCTGGCGGAACGTGGGCATCGCGTCGCGCGCGAGCGCGCCGAGGGAGGAGTCGTCGGTTCCGACGTCACGCCATCCGAGGACCTTCAGGCCCTCGCTCTCGACGATCTTCTCGACGGACTCGGCAGCCTTCGCCGCATCGGCCTCGCCCTGCGGGAGGAAGGCGATACCGGTCGCGTAGGTACCCGCTGCGGGCAGCTCGAAGTCGACCACGGCGCGGAAGAACTTGTCCGGCACCTGCAGCAGGATGCCCGCACCGTCACCGGTGTTGGGCTCGGAACCTGCGGCTCCACGGTGTTCGAGATTGACCAGCGCGGTGATCGCCTTTTCGACGATGTCCCTGCTGCGGCGGCCCTTCATGTCCACAACGAATGCAACACCACAGGAGTCGTGTTCGTTGGACGGGTGGTAAAGCCCCTGGGGGCTTGGAAGTTGCTTCATACCCAGCCTTCGTATGCCAAAGAATCTGCACCGACGACCAGCAGCGCTGATGGCCATCTCTTGCAACGCGAGCGCAGTCACGACGATGTGATCGGCACTCATCCGTGCGGCTGTCGCCTCGCGCGGCACTCCAGGGGTGTGGTTCTCGCCCCAAGCGACATTGCCTCACGGTCGGGTCGGACTTTCGTGAGTCCACCGTGTAAAGAAAACGATAATTCAGAACCCCCGGATTCTCACAACTTAGGCTGACCTACAAATGCTGTGACCTGGCATTATCCTTCGTGGGCTATCGACTAGTTCACACTTCTCCTCGGCATTTCGTGACGACTGCCGCACCTTGCCGATCCAGTCGGCAAATGGTTAGAGTGATCGACGCGCCCTTCCCGGGGTTTCCCAGAGCCTGTATTCGTCGGCTCCGGATGCAGCAACAAGCCCGGGGCGGGACTGTGTCCTCTGAGCGACTCCTCCGATCTTTCCCCGGCAGACGTGACGGCGCCACCGTCAGGGCCTGGGCGTCGATCGAACGTAGGTTGAATCCATCTCGCGATCTCGACCTGACAAAAGTGATCGATGCGGTTCGGTCGTCTCGCACGCGGTTCACTTCCGACCTGAGATCCAGTCACCGGCGACAGACGTTTCATATCGACGCACTGCCCGTCCTCGGACCGTCTGGAGAAGCACACGGCATTCAGTTGTGGGTCGGCGATCCCGCCACGGCTGTCGCACCTCCCAGAATCACTGCTGGCGTCTCGTGGTCGTTGAAGCGGACGGTGATATTGCAAACTCTGGAAGCGTCGCTCATGACCGGAGTCCTGCCGGAGAACCACGTTCCTGAACGCACCCCCGGCGAGCATTTTGCAAAGTCTCCGCGATTCGACAACGAGGAAGCGCTGTACGCCCTTTCTCTCAATCCCCAGCCCGGAGCGCGATGGGACGGAGCAGCCGCGGTCGAGCACGCCGACGGCCGAACGATGAAGTGGCACGCGTGGACGAAAGCTTCGACCAGGCCCGGTGAACTGGGTACGAGAAGTCTCTGGCACGACATCTCCGATGCCGGCGCGCCCACTCCACCGACTTTCGCCGAGCGCGCATTGGAAGCGGCCGCTTACGGCGCCGATCACTACACAGCCGTCATCGACTCCGATACGCGAGCTATGGTCCGCTGGATCCCGCACGATTACGCGCCACCATGGGTCCGATGGCGTGACCTCCGATCGGCATCCGACCTGATCATCAGCGAAGACCACGCGGTCCTCGACCTTGCCGCAGCGCAGCTCCGTGGGCTCGACGACGTGGTCGATGACGTTCACCTTCGTCTGCGCGGTATCGACACGGACTGGGTGGAATCGGCGTGCACGGTCACACGGCACCCAGGGGAACTGTCCGATCGCCTACTCGTCGTGCGGATTCGACGGCCCTGAGCAGCGCCGTGTCCGTCATCGCCTGGCGAGGCGCGCGACGCAAGTGTGTGGGGTGTCCCAGGGCGTGAGTGTGCCATTCGTTTCGGGTACACCCGACCGTTCCAGCACGCCGCGCAACAACCCGAGATGGAGCGAACACACCACGGTGGGGCTCTCCCGGGCGACCGCCGCGAACGGGCACGCGTGCAATCGGATTCGAGTTTCGTCGGCCGAGGTCTCGGTCCTGGGCTCGAAACCCATCTCCGCGAACAACGCCGACGCACTGTCGACCGCGGCGTCGAATGTCCGCGGCGCCTCGTCACGTTCGGCCAGGCCGCGCCGTGCCCACTGCTTACCGGCCGTGATGGCGCGCGCCGCCGGATCTCCGCCCTCGCTCTCCCAGTGCGAGGCGAGCACCTCGGCCAACTCGCGGTATCCCGTGTGGTGTCCCTGAACATCGGGTGTGAGCGCCCGATACAGCCTTCGCGGACGTCCTCGAACGGGCTTCGTCTCGAATTCGGCGACGACCAGTCCCGCGTCGATCAGCGCGTCGAGATGAAACCGCACGGTGCTCACGTGCAGGGAGAACTCCTCCGCCAGCTCACCGGCAGCCTTGGGTTCGGAACTGGATCGGAGAGCGTCCATCAACGCGGCGCGCCGATCGGACGCCAACACCGCGTGCGTGACGACTCGATGGCGCCCGCTGCCTGTTCCCTTTCGTACCGCCATACTGTAAGACTTTAGAGGAATACATTCCTCTAAAACCAGGGCGAGCTCTCTGGAGGTGCGTATGACGTATGTGATCGCGGAGCCGTGCATCGACGTGCTCGACCGCGGCTGCGTCGAAGAATGTCCTGTCGACTGCATCTACGAGGGCGAACGAGCGCTCTACATTCAACCGGACGAATGCATCGATTGCGGCGCCTGTGAGCCGGTCTGCCCCGTCGAGGCGATCTACTACGAATCCGATACCCCACCCCAGTGGGAGCAGTACATAGACGACAACGCCCGCTTCTTCCACAGTCCACTCCCTGGAGCGTCCGAGCCGCTCGGATCACCTGGAGGCGCAGGAAAGCTGGGGCCGACCGGGGTCGACACCGAACTCGTCGCCGGATTCCCGCCCCGCCCAGATGACGCGGGAGCCGAGGGCACGCCGTGAACGCGCCGGCACTGACCAAACCTCGCCCTGCCCGCCCGTACCCACCACGCGTCGGGCCGAAGGGTTCGTATCTCTACCGAGCGGCCACCACCACGGATCCCAAGATGCTGGGGATCATGTACCTGGTCACGTCCTTCGGGTTCTTCATGGCCGCCGGACTCATGGCGCTGTTGATGCGAGCCGAACTCGCCGTTCCCGGCATGCAGTTCCTGTCCAACGAGCAGTACAACCAACTCTTCACCATGCACGGCACGATCATGCTGCTGTTGTACGCGACGCCCGTGGTGTTCGGCTTCGCCAATTACATACTGCCGCTGCAGATCGGCGCGCCGGATGTGGCTTTCCCCCGGCTCAACGCGTTCAGCTACTGGCTCTACCTGTTCGGAGCGTTGATCACGGTGTCCGGCTTCGTGACCCCCGGTGGTGCAGCGGATTTCGGCTGGACCGCCTACACACCACTGACCAGCGTTCTGCACTCGCCCGGCGTGGGCGCCGACCTGTGGATCACCGGTCTGGCCGTGGCCGGACTGGGCACCATCCTCGGCGCCGTCAACATGATCACCACCGTCATCTGCCTCCGCGCGCCGGGGATGACGATGTTTCGGATGCCGATCTTCACGTGGAACATCTTCTTGACGTCCATCCTCGTTCTGATGGCATTTCCGCTGCTCACCGCGGCACTGATGGGGCTACTCGCCGACCGTCACCTCGGCGCGCACGTCTTCGATCCGGCGACCGGCGGCGTGCTGCTGTGGCAGCACCTGTTCTGGTTCTTCGGCCATCCCGAGGTGTACATCGTGGCGTTGCCCTTCTTCGGGATCGTGTCGGAGATCTTCCCGGTGTTCAGTCGCAAGCCCGTCTTCGGCTACCTCGGCCTCGTCTACGCCACCATCGCCATATCCGCCCTGTCCATGACCGTGTGGGCACACCACATGTTCGCGACGGGCGCCGTTCTGCTGCCGTTCTTTTCGATGACGAGCTTCCTGATCGCGATCCCGACCGGTGTGAAGTTCTTCAACTGGATCGGCACCATGTGGAAAGGGCAGTTGACCTTCGAGTCGCCGATGCTCTTCTCCGTCGGGTTCCTCGTCACCTTCCTGTTCGGCGGCCTGTCAGGAGTCATTCTGGCCAGCCCACCGTTGGACTTTCACGTCACCGACTCCTACTTCCTCATTGCGCACTTCCACTACGTACTGTTCGGCACGATCGTCTTCGCGACCTACGCCGGCATCTACTTCTGGTTCCCGAAGATGACCGGACGGCTTCTCGACGAACGTCTCGGAAAGTGGCACTTCTGGACCACGTTCGTCGGCTTCCACGCCACGTTCCTCGTTCAGCATTGGCTTGGCGCCGAGGGCATGCCCCGCCGCTACGCCGACTACCTGCCGTCCGACGGATTCACGGTCCTCAATTCCGTGTCCACCATCGGTTCGTTCATCCTGGGCGCCTCACTACTGCCGTTCGTGTGGAACGTCTTCAAGAGCTATCGCTACGGCGAGGTCGTCACCGTCGACGACCCCTGGGGTTACGGAAACTCGCTCGAATGGGCCACGACGTGCCCACCGCCCAGACACAACTTCACGGAACTGCCGCGCATCCGTTCCGAGCGGCCCGCCTTCGAACTGCACTACCCGCACATGGTGGAACGAATTCGAGCCGAATCGCACGTAGGTCGTCGGGGCTGAGGGGTGTCCGACACTGCGGAGGCGATCGTGGTCGCCGTGTTCGTGCTGGCTGTCAGCGTGTGGGTCGGTGGTTATGTCGCGATCGCGGTGGTCGCCAGAACGGCCACCGCCACGCTCGACGACTCGCATCGAGTCGCGTTCTTCCGGTCGCTGGGACGATCCTATTTCTGGGTCGGCTGTCCGGCCCTGATCGTCGCATTGGCCACCGGCGGTGTCCTCGCACGAGAGAAACCTTGGGACGGGACACTGGTGGCCGCCGTGGTGTGCGCTGCCGTGTTGCTGGCGAGCTTCGGGGTCGCGGTGGCTCAGGCCCGTCGTATGACCGTGCTCCGAAGGACGTTGCTCGCATCCCCCGATGACGAGCAGTTGAGGGTCCGAGTGCGACAAGGCGCGCTGGCCGCCGGCGGTCTGCGGGCCCTGCTCGGCGTGCTCAGCGTCGCCCTCGTGTTCTTGGGCGCTTTCCTCTCCACCTGATTCGTGGCCGGCTCAGGAATGTCGAAGATGCGACAGCACGATTCCGACAGGAATGCTGACGGCAAGCACCAACAGCAGGGCTCGGTAGATCCAATAGATGGTGCCGGTAGCGCCTCTGGCGGCGTGCAGTGCGAGCGCCAATGCCACGACCAGAACGATCGATCCGGCGTCGACCACCAGCGGCACACTTGCCAGCGTGCCGACGATGACTCCGGCATTACCCAGATTCCACGACGCTGCCTGAATCCAGCCCCACCGGTGCCGTTCCCCCGATCCCGTTCGCCACTGCCGTGCTTTGCCCATCGCGACCTGAGCAACACCGCCGACCAACACCAGATATGCGGCCAACCAACTGCCTCGAACCAGCTCCAGCGGCCCGGTGACCGCGGCAATCAGCCCGCCGAGAACGACACAGCAGACGCCGACCGCAATCAGGATGGTGGTCGGCCTTGCGACAGTGAGTCGATCAGGGCGCATGCGCGCGATTCTAGAACCGTCCGAGCAGTTTCGGGCCGGCGGAGCACCTGTCCCTGGCGATTGTTCGCAATCACGACGGACCGGCAGAACGGCAGTGCGGTATCTTGGCGATTCGGACATGCGGGACGGCGCGCGGCAGCTACGGGGGCGGAGAATAAGATTCGATGGTGACTGACACCGATCGCGGAGAACAAGACCGCTACGGTCGCTGGTTCCCTCCCTTCCCACCTGTCCCGGCACCGGCTTCGGCTGCCCCCGCCCCTGGTCCGGACGCTGCGGAAACGAATCCCCAGGACGCGTCCTGGTCGGATGCCGACGAAGCGACCGGGATGATGTTCTCTCCGGACAACAAGGCGCCGGCCGCCGCGAGCGACCCACGTGCGTCCCGTGATGCCCCGACCCCGACGTGGCTTTCCGCCGATCAGGGTCCGGACACCACGGTGTCCCCCCGCAAGCCTCGTAAGCCGAAGAAGCAGAAGCCTGCGAAACCACCCAAGGCAACGCCCACGCCGACTCCCGCTCCGTCGTCGGCCCCTGCTCCCACCCCTGCGCCGGAACCGGCCCCCACACCCGCTGCCGCTGTGCCGCTCGAAGCACCGCAGAGCAGCAGCGGACGAAACAAGCGGCCATTGATCATCGGAGCCGCCGCGGCCGCCGTCGTCGTGGCGGTGGGCGCGCTCGTGGTCGGCCTGGTTCTCCGACCGGACACGCTCAGCAGCAGCGACGCCGATGCCGCCCAGTCGACCGCAGCGGCGGGCGGCTTCTGCACCGAGTCCGACTCGAACGGCACGATCGTGAGCAACCAGCCGGGCGATCAGTCCAGTGGCGCCAACGCGATCCTGGCGTTCGAATACGCCTACTACGTCGAGCGTGACGCCGAGAAGGCGCGCGAGGTGGTTACTCCGGACGCCAAGGTGAGTACGGCCGACCGGCTGCAACCGTTCATCGACGACATTCCCACGAACACCGAATACTGCGCAGAGATCGAACAGACCGCGTCGGATCAATTCCTTCTGAACCTCCGGGTGAAGTCGCCGGGCCTTCCCGAGGACAAGTACCCCACGGGTGTGGGAACGACCGAGATCGACGGCAAGACATTCATCACTTACATGGGGGCACCCGAATGACCCAGACCCAGTCGACACTGACTCTCGCGCCACTCACGCTCGTACTCGGCGCGTGCGGCGGCGCAGGCGGCACCACGACAGCTCTCGGTCTCGTGAACGTGACTGCGGCACACGGTTTTCCGGTGGTCGCTGTGGACACCACGCCGGCCGGGGGTGATCTGGCCGATCGCGGTGCAGACGATCGACTGTCGAAGGGCAATCTCGAGCAGTTGGTTGCGACGTCCTCGGGCGGGCCGATCAAAGACGACGTCTTCGAGGCCTGCAGCTCCCGCACCGCCGCCGGTGCCCGCGTGCTGCAGCGCGTCGGTGAACACACGGCCGGCAATGCCGACTACGGCGCCGTCGATCTGTACCTGCGCTCGCGCGCCGTTGCCGGGGTGTACGACGTCGGGCACCGCCTTCGGCCCTCGTACCTGGCTCCCCTTCTGACCGACCCGCGCGCACCGATCGTGCTGGCCGTCCCGTGCCGGGCGGACGCATTCAATCGGATGCGCAGCGCCCTGGAAACCATCGCGAACACGCTGGGTCAGGCCGGTTTGGCACGCACCGTCGTCACGGTTTCCAACCAGGATGCGGCCGGCTGGCAGGTCGACGTGGACCTGCTCCGTGAGCACCTGGCCGGTCAGGTGTGGGGCATCGAGCAGATTCCCTACGACGAGCACCTTGCATCGGGTGTGGTGCTGAATCACAGCGCTCTCGCGCCCCAGACCGTGGCAGCGTACGAGCGCCTCTCGGCGGCGACAGCAGCGATCTCCGCGCAGTAACGTATGTGTGAACCAGTTCACACATACGAACGGAGCCGTCATGCCCACACTGCTCAACCCGTATCTCAGTTTTCGTGACACAGCCAGGCAGGCCATGGAGTTCTATCACTCCGTTTTCGGCGGCGAGCTGAACCTGAACACGTTCGCGGAGTTTCACGCGAGCGAGGATCCTGCCGAGGCGGACAAGATCATGCACGGGATGCTGACCGCAGAGAACGGCCTGGTCATCATGGGCGCGGATACTCCCGCCGGCATGGACTTGAACGTCGGAGACAACATCTCCGTATCGCTGAGCGGCGACGACGAGGCCGAACTGACCGGCTACTGGAACAAGCTGCCGGACGGCGGGAACGTGGTCATGCCACTGGGGGATGCTCCGTGGGGCGCCAAGTTCGGGATGCTCACCGACCAGTTCGGCATCAATTGGATGGTGAACATCGGCTAGCGAGCCGCAGCCTCGATCACGTCCGCTACTCGGGCGGCCGCATTGGAGTCGCCCGAGGCGAGCGTTTCCGCGAACCGGCGCGCTCGCTCTGCCGTCCCCGGTGACATCACCGTTTCGATGCCCGTCTTCAACGTCGTGCGATCGAGCTCGGCGAACTTGACGTGCGCTCCCACGCCCAACTTGGTCACCTGCACGCCCCACAGCGGTTGATCGAACGACACCGAACACACGAGGGTCGGCAGACCGGCCCGCAGACTTTCGTACGTCGTGCCGATGCCACCGTGGTGCACCGCAGCGCGGCAGTACGGGAACACGAGATCGTGGGCGAGAGGGCCGACCACCCTGACGTGGTCACCGGTCGAATGGTCGGCAACCTCGAGATCGCTCCACCCGGCACTGACCAACGCACGTACTCCGAGTTCCGCCGTGATCTCCTCGACCATGTCCAGGACGGCCGCGGTGTCCCTGATCGGCATGCTGCCGAACCCGAAATAGACCGGGGGCTCGCCGCTCTCGATCCACTCGAGCACGTCGGCATGCTCGTCTGCCAACTCCCCCACCGCTTCGCGCGCAGAGCGCGGTAGGTCCAGAAAACCCATCAACGGACGATCGTCGCCCCACTCTTCGGCCAGTCCGGGAACGAATGCCGTGTCGTACAACTGAAGTTCGGGGACTCCGTCGCGGGCCAGCAGTGACTCCACGTTGGCCCTGGTCTTGCTCAGTCCCAGCTTCGTGCGCAGTGCGTTGATGTACTTCATGAAGGCGAGGCCGCGAAGCTTCTCCGTCGCGACCCAGCTGGCACGGATCACCGGACCCGGCAGATTCCAGTCGTGAGGTAGTCCGCCCGGGAGGGTGTACAGGCTGTTTCTGCGGCACGGAAAGCTGTGCATCGTCACGAGCGGCACGTTCATCGCTTCGGCGATGGACTGGGACCGGTCCTCGGTGAGCATGGTCGAGACGATGACGTCGGCGCCCTTGCACACGTCGATCATCTCGTCGTCCATCTGCTCCGCGTACTCGGACATCTGTTTGGCGACCATCGGCATCAGCTTGAACGAACTACCCGAGGCCAGCGCCTTCTGCCCCTGCTCGGACGAGTAGAGCTTCTGCACGTCGGGGCCACACTGCCTGGCCTGCAACCCGGTTCGGGTGACGAAGTCGACGAGGTTGGGAGGCGCACCGACAACGACGTCGTGTCCCCGACCTGCCAGTTCCAGCCCCAGAGCAACCGCGGGTTGTATGTCACCGCGTGTTCCGGCGAGAGGGAGAACCACCTTCATTACCAGCCCCTTACTGCATTGTGGTACCAACCATAGTGACAGCGCTCACGCACGCAACCGTGACAGGAGCAGGCGCCCATGCCGCAACACGTGTCGGCCGTACCCACTGCCCGCGGTCGGTTGCCGCTCCTCGGGCACAGCATCTCCGCGCTCCGGGACCCGCTGGCGTTCATCAGGACGCTGTCGTCGTACGGGCCCGTCGTGCGCATCTACCTGGGTCCCACGCCCGCCTACGTCCTCACGACGCCGGACCTGATCCGTCAGGTGAGCTTCGGTGAGGCGGGCCCTTTTCATCGCGACGAACTCCGTGAAGCCATCAAGGTCATCGTCACCGGATCGGTGAACGTACTCAGCGGCAGTGAGCACGATCTGCGCAGACGAATGATCGCTCCGGCATTCCGGCAAGCTCGCCTCGGCGTGTACGCCACCGTGGCTGCTTCGGTGGCCGATCAGTGGGCGGACGGTTTCACGGACGGCGCGGAGGTCGACCTCGCGAGCGAGGCGCACAGCCTTGTCCTCGACACCATTTCGTCCACCTTGTTCACCGCGCGATTCAGCTCCGATGCCCAAGATGCCATCCGCGACAACATTCCGTGGCTGCTCGGCGAGGTGATTCGCCGTGGCGCCCTGCCCCCGCAGATCACCAAGCTGCGGCTGATCGCCAATCGCAGATTCGCGGCGAAGTCGGCGCATCTGCGGTCGGCCATCGGCAAGGTGGTCACCGAGTACCGGAATGCCGGCGAGGACCGCGGCGACGTGCTGTCCGCCCTCATCGGCCACACCGATTCCGAAACCGGTGCAACGCTTTCCGACCCCGAAATCGTGGACGAACTGATTCTCGTCCTGGCCGCCGGCGTCGGCTCCGAGGCGTCGATGCTCGCGTGGCTGATCCACGAACTCACTCGGCACCCGGACATAGCCGCGAAGGTCTACGCGGAACTCGACATGGTGATCGGCACCGATCCCGTGTCCGCCGAGCACGCCCAGTCGCTGCCGTATCTGCGTCAGGTGCTGCAGGAGACGCTGAGGTTCTGGGCTCCGTGGGTGAGCATGTTGACCGCCGGCAACGACGTGGTCGTCGGGGACGTCCCGATACCCGCGGGAACCAATGTGGTGTTCAGCCCCTTCATGATTCATCACGACGCTGCGTACTTCGACCGCCCGGAGGTGTTCGATCCCGAACGCTGGGCACCCGAACGCGCGGACGACATCGACAAGAAGGCCACCATGCCGTTCGGTGTCGGCAAGCGCCGCTGCCCGGGCAATCACTACGCCCTCATGGCTATCACGCTTCAGGCCGCGGCCCTGCTGTCGCGGTGGGAGCCGATTCCCGATCTTCGCACGAAGGTGAAGCCGTCCAACCAGGACTTCGTGATGTCGCCGTCGCGCGTGCCCGTCACCCTCAGAGCACGAATGCCTGCGCGGACAGAGCCGAGTACACAGTCACGATAAAGTGGTCGGGTCCCACGAGTTCCATTGCACCGGAACAGGATTTCGTCGGGAGCGGCCACCCGCGTCCGATGTCAGGTACGCGACCGGGAGCAGGGCCACCTGCGTCACGTCGTCGCAGGGAATGCCCAGCGCATCGGCAACCTCACGTTCGTATGTGAGGTGGGCCGTGGTGAAGCTCGAACCGATCCCCCGGCTCCGAAGCGCCACCATGAAACTCCACACCGCCGGGTACACCGAACCGTAGAAGCTCGCCAGCTGCTTCGCCGAGGCGTCCGCGGGAAGTCGACCGTTCTGGCACGCGAGAACCAGCGCGGGAACCTCGTGCAGGTGTTCCGCCAGGTAGGCGGCCGATTCGAGCTCCACCCTCTGCTGCGGGGTCGGAGTCCGTCCGGAAATGTTGTCGGCAAACCCTCTGCGATAGATCTGCGCAACGGCGTTTTTCGTATCCGGTCGATCGACGACGACGAATCTCCACCCTTGCCGATTCGATCCCGTGGGCGCATGCGATGCCACGTTCAGACATTCTTCGATCACCTCGCGCTCGACCGGACGAGTCAGGTCGAGCTTGCGCCGAAATGCCCGCGTCGTAGTCAGAGCCTCGTCGACGCTCTCCCTGTGCGATGCCGTCATGAACGGCGTTCTTCCGAGAAGTGGAGTTCGACCACGGCCAGCGAATCGCCCTGCTGCGTCACCTCACAGCGCGTCCCGGTGTCGGTCACCTGCACTGCGCACGAGGCGGGTACATCGAACTCCACGAACCCGGTGAATCGGCTGCACACCTTCTCGAGGCGAGGTATCGAACCCGTGCGCCGGCTCGACACGGCGATGCTCGCCTGCCGACCCGCCTCGATCAGCAGGTTTCCGGGCACATGATCGAGCGGGTGGTCGAACAGGCTCGGATGCGTCTGGTCCACGACCAGCGGGAACTCGGAATCGACGCCTTCGCCCACCACTACGTTGCGCGCGTTCTCTCTACCCACCTTGCGGGCGGAGGTGCGGGCTCCGCCCGGCAACGACTCCGGCGACTCTCCGAGGTTTCTGGCGGACCGGGTAGCGCGCCGTATGCCTGCCCACTCCTTCGGCGCGTGCCAGGAGAACGAGCCGTCCACCACCATCATCGGCGCGCCGTCACGTGAGATGGAGAGTTCCATCGCAACACCGGTGAGAACATCCTGGGTTCTGAAGTGGCGCAGAATCTTTGCCTCGATCACCAGATTCGCCGCGTCGACCCCGACGTTCCACACCGAACCCGGTTCGGCACTACCGTTGAAGGTCCGAACCAGGAACTGGTGATCTATCGGGACGTCGAAGTACTTGTGGATCAACGCTATCGACGCTTGACGGGATGCCTCCATCACGATCAGCGGGTCGTGTCGATCCTGCGCGTCGCCGAGATGGTCTCCGTAGTACGCGTGCATGCGCGGAAGCTGCGCGCCGACGACGAAGGTATCGCCGTCACGATCGAGCGAGGTGAGGAACACCTCGGATACCGCGATCTTGTGCACGAGACGCCGCGGGATGGTGTGCTGGTGAAGCTGTGGCGTAGGTGCGCTTCCGGTGCGCATCGGCAGCACAGACGAGCCCACCACGATCACCGCCCACGGGTCGAGCTTGGCGTCGCTTTCCCACGCATCGCGCAACAACGTCGCCCACCCGGCGTCCGTGTCGTCACCCTGGTCGTTCTCGTCCACCCTCAGTTCGCCGCGCAGCACGTCCTCGGCCTCGCCCCGCTCGAAGCTTCGCTGGGGCGTCTGCGAGTACAGGTGGTGCCCGATGTCGCGGGCCTCGGCACTGCGGTCCAGCCCCGACATCGCCTCTTCCAGGACCGTCTTGCGGGCGTCGTTTCCGAAGTAGATCGCCAGCTCACGAACGACGTCGGCGGGATCGTCCGGCGTGTGCACCATGTTGAGGAGGAAGGTGTGCAGGCCGAGCAGATGGCGCAGCTGTCCCGGCTGCCGATCGACCGGGTTGGTCGGGCCTTTCAACTCGGTGAGCAGCACGGAGGCGGGCGTCTTCGCAGTGTCGTGGGTGACCACCAGAACCAGCGAGTCGGAGATCTCCAAAAGCAGGTCGGCGAGACGGCGACGTTCGGCAGAGGCGATGTCCCACTGGAAGTACCAGAGTGCCCGCACGAGATTGCGGTCCACGCCGACCTGACGTGCGCACACCACCCGAAAGCCGTTCTCCGCCAGCCAGTCCAGTGTGGGATCCACTGCGCGGGCGACGATTGCGTCCGGTTTGAGCAACAGGATCGCGTTGCGGTGGGCGAAATCGGCAACATCCGAAGTGTATTCGGAGAGCTGCTGCAGGCCCTCTTGGAAATAAGTGTCGCGCGAGAACGCCTCACGCTTGCTGGGTGAATCGAACAGTCCGGCCGGCATCATCCAACCGCGGGTCCTGTCGATGCTGCCGTCATTCGGCATCCCTATCAGTCCCATCGGAGAGTACGACGACGACGCCCCGTGCCCCGTCTACTCTCAAGTTCATCCCCGTTCGGACGAGTTTTGTTACGTCCTTCACTTGCACCACGGTGGGAACGCCGAGTTCGCGGGCGATGATCGCGACGTGCGTGAGCGGGCTCCCTCGCTCGATGACCAGGGCGGATGCGGACGGAAGTGCCGCCACCCAGCCGGGGTCGGTGCGATAGGCGACGAGAATTCCCCCTGCGACGTCCCGAGGCTCGTCCACCACGACCGCGCGGCCCTCCACAACACCCGAGGCCGACGGCGTTCCCTCGAGAACGGCACCGCTCTCGGCCGCCTCGGTGGCTTCCAGCGGAATCCATCCTTGCTTCTCGAGCGCATCGGCGCTGAAGTCCACGCCTTCCGTGACGAAGCGCGGGGGCGCGACCAACAACGAATCCCGGGTCTTCTGAGCCTTCCGGCCGGCTACCAGATCCCGCAGCGTGTCCGTGTCGGTCGCGCCTTCGTAACACCCACGGAGTTCGTCCAGGCGCAGAAAGAAGACGTCCGAGAACTCGTCGAGGATGTCGCGCCGAACCAGATCGCGGCCGAGTGCGCGCAGCATTCGCTTGACCATGCCGAACGCCCTGGTACGACAGAACCGCAAGCGTTCTCGGTTGGCCAGCGAACGGCTCGTCTTGCTCCGCAGCTTCTCGTAGATCCGCCTCCGGACGCCGCTACCCAGGTGCTCCTCCAGATAGCCGTCGGCGTCGCCGCGCCTGCTCCGCTGAGCTTCCGGCAGCGCACTGCGCAACATCACGAAGAGGCTCGAGGGATCTTCACGCAGATCAGGGGTTTCGAGCTTCAGTTCGTCGAGACTGCGATAGCCGTAGCGGTCGATGTAGTCGTCGACCTCGGCCGCGAACTCGGTCCACTCGCTCGATTTCAATTTCTCGTAGGCCGACCCGGGATCAGTGGTGTTCACGAAATCCAGCAGCGCCGGGTCCGCGCGCACGTGCTCGGCCATCAGGCTCATTGCCCGCGCAGGCTCCGCCGATTCCACGTCGGAACCCGGGCTGACCACGGCATACGTGAACCATTCCGGCGCATTCGGCAAGAACGCCTTGGTGAGCAGATACAACAGGCCCGACGAGGTGAGGAGGATGGCGTCGAGAACCATCATCGGCCCCCAGCGGTCGACCAGATCGCGCTCCATGCGGCGATAGCGCGCGTAGACCTCGTCGCCGGTCAGCGAGTCGTAGTCGATCACGTCGTACTTGTCGTAGACCCGGTAGAAGCCCCGCATGAACTTCTCGGTCTTCTTGTCGATCTCGACGAAACGCTTGACGTAGGTCGCCGTCGTCACTGCACGGGACGCGATTCTGGCCGGCACCGACTCGAACGTGAAGGGCTTCAACGTCTTCGCCAGCGCATCGTCGACCGGCTCGTCGACCCCGAGCGCCACTTCGAGGACGCGACGGTTGAGCGGGTACCCGGGCGCGATCCCGACCATCCGATACCAGTGCAGCAGGTTGTAGTAGACGCGGCCGTGGAAGTAGCCCAGCATCACCGGGTTCCACGATTCCATCTGCCGCAACTGCGCTGCCGGCACTCGGAGTGATTTCGCGTAGCTGAGGTAGACACGCCCGTAGACGTCCGAGGCTGTAGTGAAGGTCAGAGGCGAGCTGATCCCACTGAAACTCTCGATGATGTTGGAGTTGTCCCAGATTCGGAGTTCTTCGGCCGGAACGTCCTCGTCCGCGCCCTGCAACTGCACGCCGGACAGATTCGTGGAAACACCCGCCTGCGACTCGCCCAACGTCGTCACCGGCCTGGACTGCACGATCCAGACGTCGTCACCGTCGAGCAGCCATTCGATGTCCTGCGGTGCGCCGTAGAGTTCCTCGATCCGGTTGCCCACCTCTACGAGACGACCGATCTCGTGGTCGGTGACGGCGGGCTTTCGTCGCAGGTCGTCGGGTACGTCGACCGGCACGAGGCCGTGGTTGCCGTCCGCGACGTACTGCTGTTCCTTCTCGCCGACCACACGGTCGCCGAACACCCCGGTGTGCTTGTTCACCACCACCGAATCAGCGTCGACGGCGCCCGACACGAGTCCTTCACCCAGTCCGAGGACGGAACTGATCACGATCTCTTCCCGAGAACCGGTGATGGGGTTGGCCGTGAACATGACTCCGCTCGCCCGGGCCGCGACGAATTGTTGGATGACCACCGCGATGCCGGACGACGATACGGCCGATCCACTGCTCAGCAGGTAGCGCACCGATCGCTCGGAATATGCCGATACCCAGCACCGTCGCACGCAGTCGAGGACGTCGTCTTCGCCGGTGACGTTGAGGAAGGAGTCGAACTGGCCCGCGTGCGAGAACTCCGAGCCGTCCTCGGCAACCCCAGAGGAACGGACCGCAACAATCCCGCCGCCGACCGACTCGTAGGCCGTCACGACGGCCGCCCGGACAGCCTCGGGGAACGGCGCCTCGGCGATCCCGGCGCGTAGCTCGGCTGCCAGTGCGAGCGCGTGATCGAGGTCCTCCGCATCGGCGATCTCCCCGATCAGGCCTTCCAGGTCGTGTGCCACGACGAATGCAGCGAAGGAGTCGACCCCCACCGCCGTCCATCGAGGCACCGGAAGCCCCGCCGTGCTCAGACGGAGCAGGCCCGCACCCTTGCCACCCGTTCGATAGACGTCGTCGTCGCTCCCCACCATGGCGCCACCATAACCGCGGATCGGCCGATGGGCACCGGGTTGATCGAAGACGCTCCCGGGGTGGTAAGCAGACCTGATTATGAGCAGCAGCGAAACGAGTGCCCGAGACGACGTCGTACTGGCCGTCGACGACGTGACCGTCGTGCGGCAGGGCAGGGCCCTGGTCGATTCGATCAGCGTCGATGTACGGGCCGGCGAGCAGTGGGCCCTTCTCGGACCGAACGGTGCGGGCAAGTCCACCCTGCTCGCCCTCTGTGGCGCGCGGTTGCATCCCACGACCGGAACGGTGCATGTTCTCGGCCACCGGTTGGGCCGGGTGGACATGCGCACTCTGCGCACTCACATCGGCCATGTCGATCCCCGCTCCCGAATCGAGCCTTCGATCACCATCCGGGAGACCGTCTTCAGCGGTCTGCACGCGGCGTCGGACGTCCCCAAACGGTGGGCACCCTCGGCGGAAGAAGAAGCACGTGCCGACGAGCTGATAGACGCGCTCGGCCTCTCACCTCGCTCATCCAGCCAGTGGGCTGTGTTGTCGCAAGGCGAGCGCGGCCGGGCACTCATCGCTCGCGCATTGATCACCCAGCCCGATTTGCTTCTGCTCGACGAGCCGACCACCGGACTCGACGTCGCTGCCCGAGAAATCCTGCTCGGTGTCCTCGCCGAGCTTCGGGTGCTTCGTCCCGAGCTCTCGTCCGTGCTGGTCACGCATCACCTGGAAGAGCTGCCCAGCACCACCACCCACGCACTCGTGATCGCGGATGGCGGAGTGGTCGCGAAGGGGGACGCCGAGAGCACCCTGACTTCCGAGGTCGTCACCAAGGCTTTCGACTACCCGATCCGCATCGAGCGCCACAACGGACGATGGTCGGCCACCGGGGCGGAGTCCACCTCGGCGGCCGACCATTCGTCGGCGTTGCGGCTCAGCCGCCCGCTCTCGTAGCCACCAACTCGTCGTCCGGATCGCGCGGTGCGGTCCGGTCGCCGAGCTTGGCGCCCTCGATGTCGATGTTGGGCAGGATGCGATCGAGCCACTTCGGAATCCACCATGCCGATTCGCCCATCAGCGCCAGCAGTGACGGAATGATGATCATTCGCACGATGAACGCATCCAGCAGGACACCCGCAGCCAGTGCGAAGCCCATCGACTTGGCGACGACGTCCTCTTCGAGCATGAAGGCGCTGAACACCGAGATCATGATGATCGCGGCCGCGGTCACGACGCGGGCCCCGTGGTGATAGCCGTTGACCATCGCATCCTTCGGCGTTGCTCCGTTGACGTACTCCTCTCGCATTCGGGTCACCAGGAAGACCTGGTAGTCCATCGCGAGTCCGAATACCAAGCCGATCAACATGATCGGTAGGAAGCTGACGATCGGGCCCGGATCCGAGATCAGGCCGAGCGCACCCTCCTGGAAGATCAGCACCGTGGCACCGAAGGTCGCGGCCATCGACAACAAGAATCCGAGCGCGGCGGTCAACGGCACGAGAATCGATCTGAACACGAGGATGAGCAGCAGGAACGCCGCCCCCGCCACGATGCTCATGTACGGCACGACGGAGCCGAGGAGTTTGTCGTCCACGTCCGCGTAGATGGCCGTGGTGCCCGTGACGCCGTACTGCATTCCGAACTCTTCCTGAAGTCCGGCCTCGGCACCGCGAACGTCTTTCACCAGATCCTTGGTGTCCTGGTTGTTAGGGCCCGACAACGGAATCGCCTGGAACAGCGCACCTGCGCCGTCTTCGCTCCGGGTCGGACCGACGACGTAGTCCATGTCGCCGTAGGACTCCATCTCGCCCTTCAACCGATCGAGCGCGGTATCCCTGTCCTGTTCGGGAACGTCGGCGAGATCGACCGCCACCTGAAGCACGCCGTTGCTGCCTTCACCGAAGCCCTCGGTTCGCAGTTCGTAGGCCTGCCGCACCGTGGATTCCGCCGGCGCGCTCTCCTCGCCCGGCAGACCGAGGCTGAGGTTGAGTGCAGGAGCAGCGAGCACGCCGAGCACGACAACGCCGACCACCAGGGTCAAGGCGGGTGCCTTGCTGATGAATCGAGCAACTCGCTGGCCGTTGCTGACCGACGTGTCGTCCTCCGGATCGTGCTTGGCGACGAACGGGATCTTCGGTTTGAACAGGTATTTTCCGAATGCCCCCAGCAGGGCAGGCATCAGCGTCAATGCGACCAGGACCGCGAACGCCGCCGCAATGGCACCGCCCAGACCCATGAAGGTCAGAAACTCGACCCCCACGATGCTGAGTCCGCTCAGTGCGATCACCACGGTCAGGCCTGCGAAGACGACTGCCGAACCCGCGGTTCCCACTGCGCGGCCGGCGGCCTCTTCCGGATTCTCCGAGACCACCAACTCGTGTTTGTACCGCGAGACGATGAACAGGGCGTAGTCGATCGAAAGGGCTATGCCGATCATCGAAGCCAGGAACGTCGTGAACGTGGGGATGGTCAGAACGGACGTACCCGCCATGATGAGCATGGTGGCGGCCGCCAATCCGACGATCGCGGTGATGATCGGGACGAATGCGGCGATGAGAGCGCCGAACGCGATGATCATCACGATCAGGGCGACACCCATACCCATCAGTTCGGCGGTGCCGCCCGGAGCACCTTCCTCCATCGCGATGGAGCCGCTCAACTCCACCTCGAGGCCGGCATCACGGGCAACATTTCCGGCGTCGTATGCGGCCTCGCGGTCTTCGGGAGTGATGTCCTCGAACGATGCGATGGAGAACGGAACCTCCATGAACGCGACGGTGTCGGGCTTGTCCTTGTTCAGGACGTTGAGTGGTGCTGCCGTGCAGGTGGAGGCGAAATCAGGACTCGCCCGATCCCCGGACACACACCCCATCTCCTCGGCCGCGGTGACCGGATTCTGGAGCGGCTTCTCCTTGTCGACGATTCCCAGGCCGTTCAACTCCGTGACCAGTGCGTCGACGGCGGCGCGGTTCTCCGGATCCGTCAATCGCGTGCCTTCCGGCGCGCCGATCACGTAAGTGCCGGTCACAGCATCGAAATCGAAGGCGGCGGACATGCCCGGGAAGTGCTCGTCCATGATCTCCGTCGCCCGCTCGGACGGGAGATCGGGCATCGTGAAGTTGTCTTCCATGGGTTTGGAGATCGCGGTCGCAAGGCCGCCGAGCAGGATCACCAACATGAGCCACACGGGCAACACGATCCATTTGCGCCGGAACGCGAACTTGCCGAAACGATAGAGATAGACGGACACGAGATTCCCCTCGGTTGCAGTGACACAGGCACCGACCGACCGCTGGCTCGCTCACAGTCGACCACCTGATCATCGATCCTCGGTGGTGACTTGTCATCAGGGTTTCCCCGGAGATGCGCTAGCGCCTGGACTGCCCACAAATAACAGAGCAGATGCTCTGTTATGGTCGTGTCATGCCTCGCCCCCGTACCCACGATCTCGAAGAATTGATGAACGTGGCCGAGACGCTGGCCGTCGAGTCCGGCGCCTCGGCGGTCACGGTGCGAGCGCTGTCGGACCTCACGACCGTGTCGAACGGGGCGATCTACCACGCGTTCGGTTCCCGTTCGGGTCTCGTCGGCGGGGTGTGGCTGCGTGCTGCACGGCGCCTGTTGGCTGCACAGAGCGAAGCAGTGAACGCGATCCTCGACTCACCGAACCCTGATGCAGTCGAAGGCGTGGTCGCCGCCGCCGATGCGCCCGCCCGCTTCTTGCTCGAGCACCCCACATCCGGCCAGTTTCTGTTGACCGTGAGCCGTTCCGAGTTGCTCGGGTCGCGCGAACTTCCCGAGCAGCTCGCTGCCGATCTGAGCGAGCTCGATTCGACGCTCACCGATCTGTTCGTTCGCCTGTCGCGTGCGATGTGGGGGCGCGCCGACAGGCAGTCCGTGGACGTCATCAGGGACTGCGTAGTCGAATTGCCGACTGCCCTGCTCCTCAGAGGCCGACGAACACCGGACGAGGCCACGCGCACACGCCTCTCCGCAGCCGTGCGAGGCGTCCTCGCCATCGATCTGCCCCTGACAAATTCCGACAAGTGAATGGAAGCACAGTGACCGCAAACCTCGAATACCGCGACAAGATCGCCGTTCTCACCCTCGGCGACGACGAGAACCGCTTTTCGCCCGACTGGATGGACACCGTCAACGCTCTCCTCGACGACGTCGAATCCAACGCACTCGGGCTCGTCACCGTCGGTCTGGGCAAGTTCTACTCCAATGGTCTCGATCTCGAATGGTTGGGCGCCAATCCTGATGGGGGCGAGCAGTACATCGGCAAGGTTCAGGCACTGTTCAACAGGTTCCTCACCTTCTCGCTCCCGACGATCGCGGCCGTCAACGGCCACGCCTTCGGCGCCGGCGCAATGCTGGCCATCGCCCACGACTACCGCGTCATGCGCGAAGACCGTGGCTACTACTGTTTCCCCGAGGTCGACATCAACATTCCGTTCACTCCCGGAATGGCGGCGCTCATCCAAGCGAAACTGACTCCGCAGACGGCGGTCTCGGCCATGACAACCGGGCGCCGCTACGGAGGAGCCGAGGCCCTCACCGCTGGTCTCGTAGATGCCACCGCTTCCGAATCCACGATCGTCGATGACGCGATCGCCAGGCTGACGCCTATCACCGGAAAGAACCCCGGCGTCCTTCGAACGATCAAGTCCACAATGTTCGGCGCAGCCTCCGCCGCGCTACTCGGGTAGCGCCTCGACTCGCGTCGATGGCGTGCAGAACCCGCCCGTGGTGTGCATCGATCGAAACATCGCGACGAAGCCGGTCAGCCGACCGCGCAGTTGCTCGGAGCGGGCACATCGTTGAAACGGTCGTTGAGCCACTGGGACGCAGTGCCCAGTTCCGCTATCGGCAAGTTGGCGCCGTGCCCCAACGCGCTGCCGGGCAACGCCGTCGGTATCGGCAGGTCCAGCAGTTGCACCGCGGCCCCCTTGCTGCACCAGTCGCCGCCGAGTCGTCTGACGTCCTCGGGAGGCACGATGTCGTCGTTACTGCCGGTCGCGAGCAGAACCGGCGCGGACGGCATCGAGTTGCCAAGCCTCATGGAGTCCACCACTCCGGCTGTTTCGGGATGTGCGCGTAGGACATCGGGGATCGACCGGCCGTCCACGGTGTATTCCGTGGACTTGTGAAGCCCGAACTGCCCCATCGATTCCAGCACGCATTGCCCGGCCGTGGCATTCAGCAGACCGTGACCGGCATCGTCGAGCGCTGCGTCGATGATGGGTGCGGTGGACGGGTCGGAGCTTCTCATCGAGTTCAGGTAGTACCCCATCACCCCGGTCAACAGGCTGCCGTCCAGATACTCGAGCAGACTGAACATGTCGGCCGGCGGCGCACCGACGAAAGAACCCTTGACATCGAGTTCCGGAGCGTAGGCACCGACCTGTTCAGCGGCCGCGCCGGCGGCCTGGCCGCCTTGCGAGTAGCCCCAGAATGCGACTGGGCCGGCGTCAGGAATGTCGTTGCCCGGCGCGCGCTGCGCAGCTCTGGCTGCGTCGATGACCGCCGGGCCTTCGGACCGTGGGTCGAGGTACCTGTCCGGGACGTAGTCGGTCACCACTACCGCGATGCCCTGGGTGAGAAGCATGTCGATGAACGGTGTCTCGTACTCGGCGAACAGGTCGAACGGTGGCTGATAGTGAACCCCTTCCTCGAGAAGTGAGGAGGTGCCGCATTGCGGGCCGATCCCGTGTGTGCCGACCGAAAGACTGACGAGAGGTCGCTCACCTGCGCCGCGCCATTCCGCAACGGGATCCAGGACGACACCTGTCGATGCCGTGGGTGACCCGTCGGAGTCCGTGGTGCGATACATGATGCGAGTCGCATCGGCCGGGAACGTGCCGGTGGGAGTGGGAACCGACAACAACGCGTTCATCGGTTCGCTGCGGATGACATCACCTGGCTCCCCGGCAGGAACGGGATCCGGAGCTGCGTAAAAGCCTGGCGACGGTGCTGCAGGAACCTGGGCGACACCCACCATCGACACCAGCGAGGTGAGAGCGATCAATGCTGTGGTCCGCGCGATACCGAACCTGAATCTCATTGCACTTCTCCCTCGTACCTGCGGCGATATCTGATTCCATCTCATCGAAACACGAGTACTGGTTGCATATGCCCGAACTCCGAGATTCGCCGTGCGCCCCTCCGTCGGCGACTACGTTCGAAACATGGGCAACTTGATCTTTTCCGTGATCGGTTCGCTCGACGGATACATTGCCGACGAGCAGGGAAACTTCGACTGGGCGATGCCCGACGAAGAGGTGATCGCCTTCGTCAACGCGCGCAGCGAGGGAGTCTCGACGTACCTGTACGGGCGACGAATGTACGAGATGATGGCGGTCTGGGAGACGGATCCGGATGCCGCCGCGGGATCACCCGAGTCGGCGGAGTTCGCCGAGATCTGGAAGCAGGCCGACAAGGTCGTCTTCTCCACCACGTTGGAGTCGGTCTCCACCAGCAACACCGAGCTGATGCGAACCTTCGATCCGGCCGCAGTTCGACGCATCAAGGACGACTCGGCCGGCGACCTGTACATCGATGGGCCCACCCTCGCCGCGCACGCCTTTCGCGCCGGGCTGGTCGACCGAGTCGAGATCATCGTCGTCCCGGTCATCGTCGGTGGTGGAACCCGCATCTACCCGGACGACGTGCGTCTGGACTTGGAGCTCGAGGGTGAGCAGCGGTTCACGAACGGGATGGTTCATCTTCGGTATCGATCTCGACGCAGTCCCACGTGATCGTTCGTTCACGCGGGATCGGCTCGCCGAACTCGATGTACGTCGACGGCCCGGAAGGGTTCACCGAATACCAACCCGGATAGTCGGTGGGCAGGCGGTTTGCCTCTCGGGTGACCACGCCCCGCCGAACGATGACACCTCGGGACTTCGGCACGGCCGAGCTGAACAACCACATGTAGCGGTCGTACATCAGACACCCGGACAGCGCGGTGTCGCCGATGCCGCTTGATTCAGCGTGAAGCAGAGCCGAGACATTCCGGTCCGCGTGTGCGACATATTCGTCGCGTCCGGATTTCTCCGAACGGATCTGCTCGACCTGGACGGGCACGTTCTCACTCACGAGCTCGGGAGGAAGCATGTCCGGGCCGCACCACTCGGTCGTCGCCTCGATCAGGTCCCCGACGTGCAGGCGCTCGTAGCCTGGCTCCTGATCGACGAGCATCCAGATCCTCATGGCTTCTCAGACCGGGCGGCGTGAAACGCTTCGGCACCCGCCCGGTGGTCGACGATCGGTGCCGGATATCCGCGCACCTCGCCTTCCGGCAGCTTCCACGGTGTGTGGAGATCGGGCGCCGCGATGTCACGGAGTTCGGGAACCCAACGACGCACGTACGCGCCATCGGCGTCGTAGCGCTCCGCCTGCCGTAGTGGGTTGAGCACTCGATTCGGCCTGGAGTCGTTGCCGGTTCCGGCGATCCATTGCCAGTTCATCTGATTGTTGGCGACATCCGCATCTGCCAGGTGGTGCATGAAATGTGCAGCGCCGATCCGCCAATCGAGGTACAGCGTCTTGGTGAGGAAGCTGGCGGTGATCATGCGCGCACGGTTGTGCATCCATCCCTGCGCGATCAATTGCCGCATTCCTGCGTCGACGATCGGGTAGCCCGTTCGACCGTCACGCCAGGCCTGAGCGATCCTCTCGTCGTGGACCCACCGGTCGCCACGCGGCCGGTAGTCGACCCGAGCCGATTCCGGCCGAGCCGACAGGACTTGATGATGGAAGTCGCGCCACGCCACCTGCCGAACGAAAGCTTCTGCGTCCGAGCAGTTCTTCTCGGAACTGCGCGCCACTAGTTCAGTTGGCGATACGCACCCGAAGTGCAGGTATGGGGACAGCCGCGACGTGGCGTCACCGGCCAACGCGTCGTGCTGATCCTCGTAGTCGCCGATCGGACCTGCCAACCAGTCCTTCAACAAGCGGCGCCCGGTCTTCTCCCCGCCTACCGGAAGCTGTTCGGCCACATCACCTGTGCACAGTTCCTGCTGCGTCGGCAACTGCTCCCCTTCGACCTCCGCGAGGTGAAGGGATTGCGGCTTGCGTAGTACCGGACGTTTCGGAGCCTGACTCCAGCGCCGGAAGTACGGCGTGAACACGGCGAAGTGGTCACGGCCGCCGGTCGGTGTGATCGCGCCCGGCTCCACCACCGTCACCGACAGACTGTGCACCTCGAGTCGGCATTCGTGACCATCCAGGCGGTCTCGCAGTTCGCGCTCGCGCTTCTGCGCATACGCGCTGACATCAGCGGCGACGTGCACCTCCGCCACGTCGAGGTCGCTCACTATCCGGAGCACCTCGTCGACGATTCGGCCTCGCCGCACCACAAGGCGTCCACCCATCTCGGCGAGTTGCTCGTCCAGCTGGGTCAGCGAATCACTCAGGAACCGAGCACGGTTGGGGCTCATGTCCTTACCACGGACGATCGCGTTGTCGACGACGAACAGAGGGACGACCGCATCCGCCCCGCGGTGCGCCGCAGTCAGCACCGGATTGTCGTGCACCCGAAGATCGCGGGTGAACAGGGCGATTGCGACACTCACTCGGCCGCTCCCGTGATGTTGCGGACCATTCCGCCGAAAACGATGCCATGAAACGGGGCGATCGCCTTCCAATATGCGTGGCCGGCCAATCCGCGCGGCAGAAAAATGGCCCGTTGCCGATACACGGACCCGCCGTTCTCGTCCGGCTTCACCGACAACTCGAGCCAGGCAAGTCCCGGCACGCGCATCTCGGCACGAAGCCGGAGCAGCCGCGGGCGCTCGATGTGTTCCACACGCCACCAGTCGAGTGCCTCACCGTGGTGGAGTCTGCTGGGATCCCTGCGGCCCCGTCTCAGACCGACGCCGCCCACGACGCGATCCAACCAGCCCCGGACCGACCACGCCAACGGAAATGAGTACCACCCGTTTTCGCCGCCGATCGACTCGATGACACGCCACAATGTTTCCGGGTCGGCCGCGGTACGCGCCTCACGAACATCCTCGTACAAGGAGCCGCCCGACCATTCGGGGTCGGTGGGCAGCGGGTCGGACGGCACCCTCCCCGTCGTCGCGTCCGACCATCGCGTCGGAACATCGAAGTTGCGGATCCGCGACAGCGCAAGGTCGACAGCACTCTCGTACCCGGTGAGGCCGCCTTCCGGATCGGGAATATGGTCGGCGATGTCGTGATCGTGACACACGACCTCGTGTACCAGCGACTCGATCAGCGGGATCGCGAGATCACGCGGAACAGGCGTCACCAGATTCACCCACTGCGCCGAAAGCCATGGCGTAAGAACAGGAACCGGAACGATCACCCGGTGCGCCAAACCGGCCACGTCGGCATACTTGCGCATCATGGTCAGGTAGGTGAACACTTCCGGCCCGCCGATGTCGAAGGCGCGGTTGACGTCCGACGGGAGATCGGCCGACCGAACCAGGTAATGGATCACGTCCCGTATCGCAATGGGTTGAATCCGATTCCGAACCCATCGCGGCGTGATCATCGCGGGCAGGCGCTCGGACAGATAGCGCAGCATCTCGAAACTGGCAGAACCCGATCCTATGATCACGGCGGCGCGCAGCTCGGCGGTCGGCACTCCCGAGGACCGGAAGATCGATCCCACTTCTGCGCGGGACGCGAGGTGATCGGAAAGTTCCTCGTCGTCCGGGACGATGCCCCCGAGGTACACGATCCGCTGCACGTCGGCCGCAAGCGCCGCGTCGGCCACGGTCTGCGCGCCCATCTTGTCGATGCGGACGAAGTCCTCGTCGCTCAGTGAATGCACCAGGTAGTACAGGGCGTCTTGGCCACGGAGCGCAGCCACGACGCTGTCGATGTCCGTGACATCGCCTCGCATAACCTCGACGTCGTCACGCCACGGCACTTCCGCCAGCTTCTCGGGTGTCCGGGCGACAACCCGCACCTCGTGCCCCGCCTCCAGTAGCGCGGGCACGAGGCGTCCGCCTATGTAACCGGTGACTCCGAAAACGACACACTTCATCGGCCCAACCTCCTAGCGGCTGTGGTGGCCTGCCGGACACATATTCGATCGTGCCACAGCGTGTGGTGGGACTCAGAGCTCGGCGCGGAGATTCCGTTTGAGCAGCTTACCGCTCTGGTTACGTGGTAGCTCGTCGACGAACAGCACCGTCTTGGGCACCTTGAACGGAGCGATGCGCTCCTTCAGATGCGCGGTGAGCGTCTCGGGTGTCATGTTCGGCGCACCTTCACGCAGCACCACCACGGCGGTGATCGCCTCGATCCACTTCTCGTCCGGGGTCCCGACGACTGCCACTTCGGCGACGTCCGGGTGGGTGTAGACGGCGTCTTCGACCTCCCTGGACGCCACGAGAATGCCCCCGGTGTTGATGACGTCCTTGATGCGGTCGACGACGGTGATGTAACCCTCGGCATCTCGCGTCACCAAGTCGCCCGAGTGGAACCAGCCGTCACGGAAGGCTTCGGCAGTCTCCTCCGGCTTGTCCCAATACCCGAGACACAGTTGTGGAGAGCGGTAGAGGACCTCGCCGGGCGCGCCGTCCGCAACTTCGTTTCCTTCCGGGTCGACCACTCGGGTTTCGACGAAGAAGACCGCCTTACCGCAGGAGGCGGGCCGCTCGCGGTGATCCTCGGGGCCGAGAACGGTGGCGAGAGGACCGATCTCGGACTGACCGAAACAGTTGTAGAACCCCAGGTCCGGATAGCGCTCGCGAAGTCGTTGCAACACCGTCACCGGCATGATCGAGGCGCCGTACTGCGCCTTCTTCAGTGAAGACAGATCACGCTTGTCGAGATCCGGATGGCCTGCGAGAGGTACCCATACCGTGGGCGCGAGAAACAGCGAGCCGATGTGATCGGTTTCGATCCTTTGCAGAATTTCGGGGATGTCCGGGGTCTCCATGAGACTCACCGACGCGCCCACGGACAGATACGGAAGCATGAACACGTGCATGCCCGCCGAGTGGTAGAGCGGCATGGCGATCAACGGATTGTCGGCCGCATCGAGCCCGAGAGCGATGATCGAGGACACGTATTCGTGAATCAGGCCACCATGAGTCATCATGGCGCCCTTCGGTTTCGACGTGGTTCCCGAGGTGTAGAGCAGCTGAGCAAGATCGGTGACGGCGGCAGGGCTCTCCACAACGGGTACGTCACCCACTCTGCTGTGTTCGAGCAGGGAATCCTCGGTGTCCCGTAGTGGCAGAACGTGCCGCAAGGGGAGGTCACCGCGCACCGACTCCAAGGTCGCAGCCAACGCCGGGTCGACCAGTACGACGGTGCTCCCCGACTGCGCCACCAGGTAAGTCAGCTCCTCACCGACGAGCGCGAAATTGACAGGGACGTGCACCAATCCGGCTCGTGCGCACGCCAGGAACCCGATCGCGTACGCATCGGAGTTCTTGCCGTAGGCGGCGACTCGATCTCCCGTCGCCAACCCCAGGGACTGGAGACGGGCGGCCGCGCGGCTGACCGCGTCATCGAGTTCTCGGTAGGTCCACACGCGATCCTCGAAGGTCAGCGCCGTGCGGCCCGGGAACTTCGCGGCAGACCGCCGTAGCACTCCATCGACGGTATCGGCGCGTGGATCCACAGTCATGCTCGCAGGTTATAGGACGTCCAACCATCATGGGCGGGTTTCAACGTGAGGAAGGGCTCTACCTGCGGCGACGACGCATCGCTGCCGCCTGCATGTCCTCGACGCATTCGGCTGTGCAGCGCAGCGTCGTGGAGGAGAGTCCGCGGCTCGCCAGTTCCTTCGTCGCCCCTTCTTCCGCCTCGAGGCGTGCCAGTTCCAAGCCCTCGTCGGCCGCATCCTCGTCCGTCTCGACCAGACGCCGGTACTGGAAGTTGAGAATCTCGGGCTCGTACAGAAACGCACCCTCCGGACCGAACTTGGAATCGAACACGCTGTGGCTCGACTGCTCATGCAGGAGGTGTGTCCGCTGATCTGCCGTCAATGTGGGGAATCGTCCGCGCACCGTCACACGGTAGGTCCGAATCGTCATGACCGCGTCGCCCGATCCAATGCCGCAACGGTCTCTCGGATGAGCAGGTCCGCGTCGGTGGCCGGAATTCCCGACGAGATTCGATCGGCCGTCTGATCGAGCGCCGCCCGAACGAACGTCGCCATGACCGACGTGTCGAAGGTCGTCATTTCGCCTGACGCTTGGCCTTGCTCGAAGAGTTGGACCAGTTCGCCACCGGACCTGTCAGCGCGCTCGCCATAGGACTCACTGCTCGACAGCACACGATTTCGGACGATGGCGATGAACGCCCTCGCCACTTCGGGTTCGTCTGCACAGAACTCGAGGTACGTCCTGGAGTAGCCCGAAAACCGCTCCCGACTCGAGCCCTCACCGGAAAGAACTGCACCGAGTAGGGATCCGAGCCGAGTGATCACCTGTTGCTCCACCTCGACTTCGAGATCGGCTTTCGATTCGAAGTTGCTGTGAAATGCGCCCCGCGTATATCCCGCGCGATCGGCGATCTGCTGGATCGACGTCGACGCGACCCCCTGTTCGGCGAACAGTGCGGTTGCGGCCGTTACCAGGTTCGACCGCGTTCGAGTTCGGCTTTCGACGCGACTGAGCCGCGGCCCGGCCACGGGTGTGGGTTGCGAAGACATTCCATTAAGATACCAGGCCGTATTTGGATACGACCCGGTATCTGCATGCCTGCCCGGATTCAGTCCTGGCGTTCGAAGGTGATGAGCAGACCGTCCACCCCGCCCGGCCCGAGTCGCCCCTTCACGTCTGCGGTGGTGATCGTCTTGAGTTGCCACCCTTTACCGGCGTGCTCGTTGAGGATCTTCTCGAGCTTGTCGCCGGACAGCTTTCCGCCGATCATCTTCTCGCGAACTTCCACGACTTTGTACGAGTAGGCCATTCGAGGACAGTCCTTTCGGTGGGCGAACGAGTTTCCTTGCATCCACGTCAACTGGATCTTGTATGCGTTACTTCGAGTAACGTATACTTCTGAATCAGGAACCAGGCTTCGGCGACAAAGAGGTGAGCTATGACCGCAGGGATGCTCTTCTTCATCGGACTCGTGATCTTCGTGGCGGCACTGCTGCACTCCGGATCGGACCTCGACTTCACGGGCCGCTCGGTCTATTCGACATCCAAGTCCCGCGGACGCCCGCACCGGAGACGCTTCAAAATCTGAGCGCCGCGACCTCGCAAGGCACATCGAATCGGCCTTCGAGGTCGGCCACCCGAATCTATGGTTGATCCGGTTGCGCGTCCCGCAACCACTCCGGGTAGGTCGACCGAAGGAGCAGGGATGTCCCGCACGCGCGTACACAACTTCTCGATTTCACTGGACGGCTTCGGCGCCGGCGAGGGGTACACCCTCGAATCCCCGTTCGGCCACGCCGGCCAGCGGTTGCACGAATGGATGTTCGCCACCCCGTTCTGGCGCGAACACAGCGGGACGATGACGGACAGCGTCGACGAGGTTCCGGAGGCACGAATCGGCACCCGAATCGGGGCGGGCGTGGATGACGCCTTCGCCAGACGCAATGAAGCGAACATCGGCGCGGAGATCATGGGATCCGGCAAATTCGGGCTCGCGGGCTGGCACGAAGACCCCGAATGGCGCGGATGGTGGGGCCCCAATCCCCCGTTCCACACGCCGGTCTACGTACTCACCCGGCACGAGCGCCCGCCGATGGAGATGGAGGGAGGCAACACCTTCCATTTCGTGAACGCCTCGCCAGCGGAGGCGCTCGAACTCGCCCGCGAGGCGGCAGACGGCAAAGACGTACGTATTGGTGGCGGAGTGACGACGCTGCGCGCGTTCCTCGCTGCCGGCCTCGTCGACCACCTGCACGTTGTCCAGGTTCCGATCCTCCTCGGCCGAGGCGTTCGACTGTGGGACGGACTCGAAGACCTCCAGGAGTCGTACGACGTCGAAGCGGTCTCCTCACCCAGCGGAGTCACCCACCTGACCTTCGACCGAAGTTGATCGATCCGCGTCGGTCGGGTGTGTGAGAGTCACCGAGTGGATCAACCCGGATACGACGCGCTGGCCGAGCTCTATGCCGAGACCTTTCCTTCTCCGTATCTGAGACCGATCGAGCGCCACTCCATCCATGCGTTCACCGATCTGGTCACCGAGACGGCTGCCAGCGGGCTCGTGATCGACGTCGGCTGCGGGCCTGGCGACGTGACGGCCGATCTGGCGCAGTTGGGCTTGAACGTGCTGGGTATCGATCCGAGTTCGCAGATGCTCGCGATCGCGCGGCGAAAGTATCCGAGCCAACGGTTCGAACTGGGCGACGCACACCTCTCCGACTTGTCTACGGACGAGCCCGTCGTCGCAATTTTGGCGCGCTTCAGCCTCATTCACGTGCCGCCCGAGGAAGTCCCGGCCGTGTTCGCGGCCTGGCGAGAGCGCATTCGGCCCGGCGGCCTGGTTGCCGTCGCGTGCCAGCTCGCCGATGCAGACGAAGGCACCGTCGAGTTCGATCACCGTGTGGCGCGGGCGTGGCGGTGGAACCCGGATCATCTCGCCGACCTTCTCGCCGAGGCCCGCTTCGACGAACTGTGGCGGACCATCGGCGCCCGCGACGCCGAACACCGCTTCCGGGAACTACATCTCGTCGCGCAGCACCGCGTCGAGTCGGTCTCAGACCCCTACGAGTAGGTATCGTCCTGCGCGTCTTCTGCATCTTGTTCGGCGCGCTGCCGTCGCTCGATTTCTCGCCTGCCGAAGGTAGCTCGCAGAATCTCACCTCGATCGGATACGGACGAGCCGACAGCTCCGGCAACGATGCCCAGCGAAGTGGCCAGCCAAGTGAGCTTCAGATACTCGACGACCGTCACCGGCGTCCCGACCTGCGCAGTGAAATAGTCCGGTGCGATCACGACCACGCAGGCGAGCAGGACGGCAACGAACAGCAACGCATACATGCAGAGAACGCCCGTGAGGACGGTGCCGACGGTCGCCAGGTTGTAGAGGGCCCGATCCGACGAACTCTCACGAAACTCGCGCTTCTCCCACAATCCGTTGGGAAGGATCAGCCACAGACTCATGGCGATGACGGCCGCGACCGAGATCATCAACAGGCGATCGGCCATCATGGCTGCAGCCATGATCCAGATGTTCGAGTAGAAGACGCCGAACGCAGATGCCGCACTGGCAGCACCGAGGGCCCCGGTCAGGGTCGGAATCAGACGCCACGGCCGGTTGCTCCGGATCATCCCTGACAGCAGTCGGACGCGCCCGAAGAAGGACGAGGCGACCAGTCTGTCGACCTCTGCGTCTTCGTCGGCGTTCTCACCTTGCGAGGTTTCCCAGTAGGTGCCGCGAGGAGCTGCCGACGGACGGTCGGAAGAGTCGGCGACCATCGACGACACGATCTGGGCAGCAGTCGTGACCGTCCGCCTACGGGTGAACAGGACTCCGAAGGCCGGCGTGTACAGCACACACGTCCGACCTTTGTACACCTCGGCGATCACGGGTTTGGTCGCGTACCGGTGGGGCATCTCCGAGATCACCACCGACACATCGTTCCGGTCGGCGAGCAGCCTGTCCCACTCCGCCAAGGCCGGCCCACCGTCTTCGCGAGGGGGAAGGACCGCAGACGTCTGATCGACGGCGATCTCGTCGGCCCTCTGGGCGCCTCGCTGCGCGATGAGGCTCGGGACGCGGTCTGCGACGCTCGCCGCGACACGCGTAGCGAATCCCGGATCGCTGACGATTCCGATGTTCAAACAATCTCCTCGACGGTCGTTGGTGAGCCAGTCCCGCACGCTACCTACCGGGCCGGCCCGAGCGCCCGATCAGCGCACGATGACGACGTGCAGATTGCGCGGACCGTGCACGCCTTCGACACGCTCGAGCTCGATGTCCGACGTGGCAGAGGGCCCACTGATCATGGTGGTCGGCCGCTCCGGAACGAGCTTCTGCATGGCCTCCGGCACCCCCACCTCGATGCTCGCCAAGGGTACGACGCACAGGTGCAGGTCCGGGACCAGGCTGAGCGCACGACGTCCCTGGTTGGGGCTTCCGTCGAGGAAGATGGTGCCGGTCTCGGCGCACGACACACGAGAGGCGGTCACCACGCCGTCGAGTGCCCCCAACTCGGGCCCCGGGACGTCAGGCGAGTCGACCACGACCTCACCGGTGAAGCCCGTGAGCCACGCGTCGTCCAATCCGGGCGGAATGCCCACCCGAGTCACGCCCGACCCGGCGAGCACGCGTGCGATGGTGGCAGGCAATTCGCCGGGCTCGCACTGGTACACCTCGGCCTTGTAATCGACCAGCCGGTCGACGAAAAGTTCCACCCGCTGGTCGTCGGCCATCGTTCGGCCGGTTCGGTACTCACGCGGAATGTCTGTCTGGACGGGTGGGGCGATCGCCAGCGCGTCTCGCACGCGTCCGAGAATCACGTCACGAGAACTCATCCCTGCTCCTCCGGCCTGGCGTCGTCGATCTGGGCACGTCCCTCGTCCGAATCCCACCATTGGCGGAACGTCTGCTTCGGCGGCGCCGGAATGTCACGGGCCGCGGTCCACCCGTTGAGCGGCGGAGGCAGAGTCGAGATCTTGCCCTTCTTGCCCGCCATCAGACGCCCGAGTCCAGCGGCCTTCTGCGCTTTGGTGAACTTGCCCGCAGAGGACATCGCGACCGTCGCGGCCTTCATGGCCAGCGATTCAGCGGTCATGCCCGTCTTCTCCACCTTCTGATGGCGCAATTCGACGAGCAGAGAAGGAATGTCGATCTTCACCGGGCACGCATCGAAGCAGGCCCCGCACAAGCTCGACGCGAACGGCAACGTGGAGTTCGGATCGTCCTTGTCCTCCATACCCGCGAGCTGTGGGGTGAGCACCGCACCGATCGGCCCCGGGTAGGTGGACCCGTAGGCGTGGCCGCCTGTGCGCTCGTACACGGGACACACGTTGAGGCAGGCCGAGCAGCGGATGCAGTTCAGTGCCTCGCGGCCCACCTTGTCGGCGAGGGCAGCGGTACGCCCGTTGTCCAGCAATACCAGGTGGAAGGTCTGCGGACCGTCGTCGGGAGTTACACCGGTCCACATCGACGTGTACGGGTTCATCCGCTCCCCCGTGGACGAGCGGGGCAACAGCTGCAGGAATACCTCGAGGTCGTCGTACTTGGGCAGGAGCTTCTCGATGCCCATGACGGTGATGAGTGTCTGCGGGAGCGTCAGGCACATGCGGCCGTTGCCCTCCGATTCCACCACTCCCAGGGTGCCGGTCTCCGCGATCCCGAAGTTGGCGCCCGATATGGCCACCGGCGTTGTCATGAACTTGTGTCGCAGAAACTTTCGCGCGGCCGCAGCCAGATTTCTCGGGTTGTCATCGAGATTCGGATCCACACCCGGCATCTCGCGGAGAAAGATCTCTTTGATCTCGGACCTGTTGCGATGGATGGCGGGAACGAGAATGTGCGAAGGCGTGTCGTGACCGAGCTGGACGATGAGTTCGGCCAGGTCGGTCTCGTAGGCGTGGATGCCCTGCTCGTCGAGGTGCTCGTTGAGTCCGATCTCCTGGGTGGCCATGGATTTGACCTTGATGACCTCGTCCGAGCCGGTCTCACGGACCAGATCGGTGACGATCCGATTGGCCTCGTCTGCGTCCGCCGCCCAGTGGACG
The DNA here is from genome assembly GCF_055231055.1 of Rhodococcus huquni. Taxonomy (NCBI): domain Bacteria; kingdom Bacillati; phylum Actinomycetota; class Actinomycetes; order Mycobacteriales; family Nocardiaceae; genus Rhodococcus; species Rhodococcus huquni. Next base: position 370,863 of record NZ_JBUYWE010000002.1, on the reverse strand, counting down.
ACACCGCCCCTGGCCGTGACAGACTTCTCGAACTCCTCGAGCAGCTCCGGAAGACGGTTCATCACGTCGGTCTTGATGGCCGAGCCGGCATCGCGCAACGGTTCCCAGTCGGGCAGTTCTCCGGTGACCTCGAGTCGCTTTGCGCGAATGGTATGGGTGGCCTTGCCGATGTTGCGGCGCAGCTGACCGTTGGCGAGCTCGTGATGTGCTGCGTCGGGGAACGTTTCGGTGCCGCGCAGATTGCCCGATCCGTGTGGGGACCGAGGTGGGAGCGTGGGCAGTCCCAGTCCTACCGGGCTCATACGGTTGCCTCCGATCGTGGGGTGACGGCCGGTTCCACCGACGCGAGGATCTCTGCCAGGTGCACGGTGCGGGTGCCCATCTGCAGGCGGCTCATACCGCCGCCGATGTGCAGCAAGCACGAAGAGTCACTGGCAGAGCAGAACTCGGATTCGGTCGCCGCGACGTTACGAATCTTGTCGGCCAGCATGGCAGTGGACGTCTCCGCGTTCTTGAGCGCGAAGGTTCCACCGAACCCGCAACAGGCGTCCGCCTCGGGCAGCGTGACCAGGTCGATCTCGCGCACCGCCCGCAACAGTTGCAGCGGCTTGTCGCCCACGCGCAGCATCCGGAGCGAATGGCACGTGGGGTGATAGGTGACCCGGTGTGGGTAGTACGCCCCGACGTCGGTGACGCCGAGGACGTCCACCAGCAGCTCGGACAGTTCGTACGTCTTCGCCTTCACGGTCTCGACGCGCTCGCACAGTGCGGCGTTCCCGTACCGCGAAGCCACGATCTCGTGCTGGTGCCGCACCGAGCCGACGCACGACCCCGAGGGCACGACGACGGCGTCGATCGAGCTGTCTCCGAAGTTGTCGGCGAAGTTCGACACGAGGGGCAGGGCGCCAGGCTGATAGCCGGTGTTGACGTGCATCTGACCGCAGCAGGTCTGCCCGGGCGGGAACACGACTTCGTGCCCGAGCCTGGTCAGTAGCAGGGCGGTCGCCTTGGCTGCATTCGGAAACATCGTGTCTCCGATGCAGGTGGCGAACAGCGCGACTCGCATGTGGATCTCCGAAATCGTCGGTGTGGTCTGACCACAGTAGGCCATGGTCAGTGGTGTGCACCACAGAACCGTCCAGAAAAAAGAGATTCAGTCGACCACTGGATTGTGACCCACGCCATAGTGTACGTTCCTGTGGTCTGACCACACAGACTCGTTATCTGACCGACGCGCCCACAAAGCGCAATCCCGAGGAGTTCCACGTGGCAATCGAGATGCTCGCGGAGACGTTCACCCCGTCGACCAACGCCGTGGCAGGGAGCCTCACCGCTTCGGCACTGGTCGGGCTCGCCCCGCTCCTGACGTTCTTCGTCCTGCTCGCCGGGTTCAAACTCAAGGCCTGGTACTCGGGGCTCGGCGCGCTCGCCGTTGCTGCCGTCGTCGCCGTCGTCGGCTTCGACATGCCCACTTCGCTCACCGCGTTGTCGGCGGTACAGGGCATCGCATTCGGTCTGTTCCCCGTGATGTGGATCGTGGTCACGGCGATCTGGTTCTACGAACTGACCGTGGTCAGCGGACGCTTCGAAGACCTGCGGAGAGTGTTCAACTCGATCGGCCGCGGCGACATGCGCGTTCAGGCGATGCTCATCGCTTTCTGCTTCGGCGGAATGCTCGAAGCCCTCGCCGGCTTCGGTGCCCCCGTGGCAATCACCGGCGCCATGCTCATCGCCCTCGGAATGCCGGCCATTCGCGCAGCCGTGACCGTGCTCGTGGCCAACACCGCCCCGGTTGCCTTCGGCGCCATGGCCATCCCGATCACCACGGCAGGCAATCTCACCGGAATCCCTGCCACCGAGATCGCCGCCACCGTCGGACGTCAGACCCCCACACTCGCACTGTTCGTGCCGTTGCTGCTGCTCTTCCTGGTCGACGGCAAGCGCGGCCTCAAGCAGGTCTGGCCCATCGCGCTCGTCACCGGCGCCGTGTTCGCCTTCGCGCAGTTCTGGTGCTCGAGCCACTTCTCGTACGAACTCACCGACGTCGTCGCATCACTCGCCGGCCTGGCGGCAGCCGTCGTCATGCTCCGATTCTGGTCACCGACCACCCCGGACGAGCAGCGCTCCCAGGTCGAGCCCGAGCCCCTCACGGCCGACCGCGTGTTCATGTCGCTGTTCCCGTACCTGCTGGTGGTCGTCGTGTTCGGTGTCGCCAAGCTCTGGACCGTCGGCTTCGATCTCCCCGAGTGGCTTTCCCGAACGGATCGCAAGGTGGAGTGGCCCGGCCTGTACGGCAACCTACTGACCGACACCGGTGAGCCGTCCTCGAGCGCCGTCTACACATTCTCCTGGCTGTCCAATCCCGGCACCCTTCTCTTGATCTGCGGCATCATCGTCACCATCGTGTACACCGCCTTCACCAACTCCGGGCGGTTCCCGATGACGGCGAAGATGGGTGTCGCCGCCTTCGGCGCCACGCTGGTGAAGATGCGGCTCGCCATTGCAACCGTCGCGACCGTGCTGGGGTTGAGCTACGTGATGAACCAGTCCGGCCAAACCGTGGCGATCGGTACGTGGCTCGCGGGTACCGGCGCGGTGTTCGCGTTCTTCTCCCCGATCCTCGGCTGGATCGGCACGGCCGTGACCGGTTCCGACACCTCGGCGAACGCGCTGTTCGCGAAACTGCAGCAGGCCGCGGGACAGACCGCCGGCATCGATCCCACCCTGCTGGTCTCGGCGAACACCTCGGGCGGCGTGGTCGGCAAACTGGTCAGCCCCCAGAATCTGACCATCGCCGCTACCGCCGTGGGCCAGCCGGGATCCGAACCGATCCTGCTGCGCAAGGTGATCGGCTACAGCCTGGCCATGCTGTTGATCCTGTGCACCCTCGTCTACCTGCAGTCCACCCCTGTCCTGTCCTGGATGCTGCCGTAACCATCGGCCGCCCCTACCGAATAGGCTGCACTGTCATGCCGACACCCTCCACGCCCCGACGAGCGAGTCCCCGCGCCTGGGAACAGGTACTCGGCCGGCTCGAGGAAATGTTGGTGTCCGGCGAAGTCCTGCCGGGCCACCGACTGCCGGGCGAGCGCACCCTCGCCGAGGATATGGGCGTGGGTCGCTCGTCGGTTCGCGAAGCACTGCGGGTGATGGAAGCGCTCGGACTGCTGAAGACCCAGACCGGGTCCGGCCCCAGTTCCGGTGCCATGATCGTGTCGCGGCCCACCGGCGGCATGACGATGCTCATGCGGATGCAGGTTGCAGCTCAAGGCTTTCCGGTGTCCGATGTGGTGCAGACGCGCCTCGTTCTCGAGACCGAGGTGATGCAGACGCTGGCGAATCGCGCACCCACACCGGATATTTCACACGCCGTCGAGCTGCTCGACTCGATGGACGACATCGCCCTGACCGCCGAAGAGTTCCTGATTCTCGATGCCCAGTTCCACGTCGCCATGGCCGACGCAGCCGGCAACCAGGTGATTGCCGCGATGATGGCCGGTCTTCGTGCGTCGATCGAGAGCTACGTGCTTTCCGGCGTTCCGCTCGATACCTGGCCCACGACGTGCTCGCGTCTGCGCCACGAACATCGCGGTCTCGTCGAGGCAGTGGTCGCGGGGGACGCCGAACTTGCTCGAAACCGGGTGGTCGATCACATTCGTGGCTACTACGCGGAGAGTGACAACACGTGATCAGGCTTCCGCCTTTCGCGCTGTGAACAAGTACACGTGGTTCGCGAGAGTCCGCCGGACCGTCACGTCCCCGACTCCGTCCAAGCTTCGAAGGAACACGTCGAACGGAATCAGGTTGTGTGGGGACCGGTCCACCCAATGAATGAAACGGGAGACGACAGTGCGGTCGAGGTCGTAGCCGACGAGCGTGCCGCCCGGTTTGAGGACTCGAAGGGCCTCGGACACCGCATCCTCCCAATCGACCACGTGGTGCAGCATCAGAAAGCACGTGACGACGTCGAACTCACCGTCGTCGAACGGCAGAGCCGTTGCGTCGGCTTGCTGAACCCGCGCATTGGGAAACGCGGCAAGTCGCTGGGTGGCGGCCTCGGTCATGGCCGGATCGATGTCCGTGGTGGTCAGCTGCAATTCAGGCCACCGTTGCGCCATGGTCGCGGCCATCGCCCCGCTGCCCGCGCCGAGCTCGAGAAGTGACCCGGTGGGCTCGTGTCCCTGAAGGGCGGGCGGGAGCACCACACGCTGGGCGAACGCCCGCCAAGGGGCAGACCTGCAGAACGCTTGCTCCAGACCTGACATTCTCGGCACAGTCAGCCCCCCTACTTCTTCGGATCGCTACGAGAGGTCCGAGAGTAGACGACTGTCACGCTCCGTCGACGAGCCCGGCATCCAGGGCCAGCACTGCAGCGTGCGTGCGGTTTCGTGCACCGAGCTTTGCCAGGATCGAGGACACGTGCGTTTTCACCGTCTCGCGGGTGACGAACAGCGCGGCCGCGATGTCGCGGTTCTCGTCGCCGCGCACCATGGCCGCCAACACTCGTAGTTCGGTCGGGGTGAGCGGCGAGCCGGCGAGCGTGCTGCGACGCCTTGCGCCTATGAGTTCACGCACGCGCTCCGGGAAGAGAACGGAATGACCGCCGACCACGGTCCGAACAGCGTTGACGAGTTCTGCCGCGCCACTGCGCTTGAGCACGAAACCCGATGCGCCGATTCGCAGTGCTTCGGCAAGGTACTCGTCGTCGTCGAAGGTCGTCATCATGACCACGGCCGGTGCATCCTCGGCCGTCAAGATGTGCCGAGCCGCAGCGAGGCCGTCCAGCCGCGGCATCCGGATATCGAGCAGCAGTACGTCGAGATCGAGGTTCTCGACGAGGTCGACGGCATCGAGACCGTCGGAACCGGTTGCCACGACGGTGATCTCCGCCGCCGTTCCCAGAAGTGTGGTCAGGCCGTCGAGAACGATCGGGTCGTCGTCGACCACCGCCACCGCCGTCACGAGCCGACCTCTGCAGGGAGCCGCGCACGTACCGTCCAGCGCTCATCCGCGGTCTCGATGGCGATCGAGCCACCTGCACGGTCGGTCCGCGTCCGCATCGTCGTCAGTCCCATCCCATGTCCCGGCTTCGTTGGAGTTCCGGCAGTTCGGTTGTGTACGACGAGTTCGAGCTCGTTGCCGGACCTCCCGAGTTCGACGGTCACGTTGCCGTTGCCGTGCCGCAACGCGTTGGTCAACGCCTCCCGTACGACATCTTTGGCGGAGTCCGCGGACGCCGCCGAAAGGTTCTGCGGCGCAGTGCCGGAGTCGACCAACGTCGCGCCGGCCAGCTTTGTCATCGACCGAATTTCCGACTGCCAATCGGAGGTCTCGACAGTGTCCGGTTCCTGCGCCGTGAGCCGGTTGATGGTTCCGTCCAGCTGAGCCAAGGCCTCACGTCCCAGTTCCTCTACCGCGTCCAGATGCCGATTCGGTTCACTCGTTACAGCTTTGGCGGCCTGCGCTTGGACGGTCATCGCGGTCAGAGTGTGCCCGATGGAGTCGTGCAAGTCGTGAGCAAGTCCGGTTCTCCACGTCAGTTCCAGATTCGCGGAACGTAGTTCGTCGATCTGCTCCGCCGCGGTTGGAGCGAGCATGACGGGGGCGAGCCGACGTTCGGTCTCCGCAATCCCCACGAACGCCGCGAGTGCCAGGACACCCACCCCGAGCCCGATCAGGACCCGCAGTGCGCCATTCGTTTCGGTGAGGATGCCTGCGGCTCCATCCGAATCGGCCGGGACGAACAGACCTGCGGCAGTCGGGACGCCGATCAGAAGGACCGCAAGCGAGGCGGCTCCGAGCGCCATGATGGTGAGCGCCCACCACAGTCCCTGGCGGCGAGTAGGCCATTCACGGGGACGACGCGCGTCGGGAAGGTTTGCTCCCAGCAGTGACCGTGCCGCCACGACCTCGAGATTCTTCACACCAGGAGCAGTGAGCACACCGGCCACCACACCGAGCGTGAGCAGCGCGAGCGCGACGACGGCGATCAGTGTTTCTGCGCGGCCCGCACCGGAATCGGTCACCAGCGCAGAGGCGAACAGTGCCGCCAGAGCCACCAACGGCGACGCGACCGCGGCGCCGATGAACACGTGGGCACCGGCGAGTAGCAGTCGAGACACCGCTACCCGTCTTGTCGGCACGGCTCCATTGAACCTCACAGAACCTCGATATCACCTCCCCAATACGGGGGATGCCTGATCGGGGCTTTTCCGGCATTCGGGGGAAGTGTGTGGACCCCTCACCGCGGGAACGTCGAACCATGACAGAAACACTCGATTACACCACCCGCCCGGCCTCCACTCAGCGCCTGCAACGGGTGCTCACGATCGTCTCGATTCTTGCCTGCACCCCGTACCTGATCCTGAAGCTGTGCTGGCTGGTCGGGTTCCAGATCGGCCTGTCGGACGCGGCGGCGGACTGGGGAGCGACGATGTGGATCATCAACCTCGGTACCGCCTTCATGGAGGGGTACGCGCTGTTCCTCGCGATTACCTTCGTGGCGCCCTGGCGATATCGAATTCCCGGTGCCGTCGTACTCGCGCCCATGTGGATTGCCTGCGGGTTCCTGGCGATCATCGTCGTCGGCCTGCCGTTGCAAATCTTGTTGGGGACCAACGACACCGCGAACGCGCCCGAGGCTTCGCCAGGTTTGATCGAACCCTGGGTGTTCTCGATGGTCTATGCGGGCTTCTTCGTGCTGGGACTCTCCCTGATCACCAATTTCCTGCTCCACGCCCGCGAGCACTACCTCCCGCCGGTACGTCAGGCGACCGGCCGTGATTTCACGCTCCTGACCGCATCCGGGCTGGCAGTGGCTCTCATCGGACTGAAGGCGACGAGGATCGCCGAGTCGGGCCTGGCCGGATCCGGCCTCGCCGAGGCCGTGATGATCGTCGTGGCCGTGGCAGTGGTGCCGGCGTTCGTGATCGCGCAACGCCGCGGCGGCTCGATCGGCGCGGGTCTGCTGTGGTTCACCGGTGCACCGTTCTTCTCGACCGGCACGTTCATCCTGGTCTTGACGGCAGTCCCTCAAGACCTCGCCGAGATGACCACCCGCGACGCGGTCGGCGGTGCACTCTCACTGGTCCTGGGCCTACTCGCGGCTCGCGAGCTCCGCAGCATGATCAGCAGAGGAAGGTAGATCAGTTCGGCGAGTTCGACGGGAACGTGATGGTGCACGTCCCAGGAATCCCGGAGGTTCCTTGGGCGTGCACCGTCACCTTCTCGACGTCGAAGGTGGTTACGCCGGGACCGGTAAACGCCCCGTACTGTCCCTCGTCGAACTTCGACGAGCTTACGGTTCGTACCGTGCCGTCCATCATGGTGAGTTCGTAGTCGAATTGGTCACCCGGTTGCCCGTGAGCCTCGAACTGAAGGCGAAAGTCATACGGAACGTATGACGTGACTTTGGGGTCACAAGGCGCACCGTCGTTCACTTCGAGGATTCGAGTCTGCGGCGGTCGTGTCGGCTTCTTGGGCGCCTCGGCCATCGGCGATTCTTCCGAACACCCCACCAACACCGATGCCGTCAACAAGGCGCCGGACAACATCACGAATCTCCCCCGGTTCATGGCTGAGAAACTATCACCAGGGCAAACTCCTCCCACCTTCGTCGGTCATCCTTTCGGCGGACGACACATGTGAGAAGCGGTTCGATGATCGGATCATGCGCAGATCGATGATCATCTCGACGGTCTTGGCGACCGTCCTGGTCGGCTGCGGCGCACCTACGTCGGAGCAGGCGACCGAAGACACCCCGGCCGGCCCGGACGCTGTAGCCACGCCCGTTCTCGATTGGCAGCCCTGCAACGAAGCCGAGTTGCCTGCCTTCCAGTGCGCGAACATGAAGGTCCCTTTCGATTACAGCGACCCGGACGGCGAGACGATCACGCTGGCGCTGCTGCGCGAGCCGGCGCACGACCCGAGCCGCCGAATCGGCAGTGTCGTCGTCCCGGCAGGCGGGCCTGGGATGTCTGCGTTGGATGCGGCGGCCGCATTGCCGTCTGCTTCGGGCGAGGTCGCCGACCGATTCGACACGGTGACTTTCGACCAGCGCGGCGTCCGCAGGAGCAGACAGGTCGACTGCTTCGACAGCGAGGACGACCGCGCCACGTTCTGGGCCGACGTTCCGTGGCCCCCGGCTACCGGGCAAGAGAAAGCAGCACGAAAGGCAGCGGACGGACTGGCCACCCGATGCAGCAACCGAGAACGCGATCTTCTGCCGCATCTGTCCACCTTGAATGTCGCCTACGACGTGGAAATGATTCGACGAGCAGTCGGCGACGACAAACTGACATTCTCGGGCGCGTCCTATGCGACGTACATCGGCGAAACATATGCCGCGATCTACGGGGATCGTGTGCGCGCCATGCACCTCGGCTCGGTGATCGACCCACACGGTTACGCGGACGACACGGTCGGAACCCTCCACGAACGCGCAGTCGGCACCGAAGACGTCCTGAAAGAGTTCACCGCACAGTGTGATTCGTCGGATGCTTCTCTCTGCGCCATCTCGGGAAGGGCCCAAACCTCGACCGACTCAGTGCTCGACCAACTCGAAGACGGACCGATCGTCGTCGGACAAGGGACGGATTCTCTCCCGGTCCACCTGTCCGACGTCGCACTCGTCGCCTCCACCCTTCTCGGTGACCCGACCGCAGGATGGCCTGCCTTGGCCGATGTCGTCGCAGAGTTGGACGCGGGATCTGACGGCGATCCTGCGGCCGTGCAACAGATTCTCGCGGCCACCACACCTACACCCGACTTCCTCGAGTCACACATCGCGAGCGCGTGCGCCGACCATTCGTTGCCGGAGGATTCGGGACGATGGTCGGAGCTCACCGCTGAATCTGCCCAAGCAGGTGCGCCACGGTTCGGGGCGCTCTGGCTGTCGTTGACCGAGCCGTGCGCGGGGTGGCCGTCCAGCGCCGTCCGCTACGACGGACCGTGGGAAGTCGAAACCGAGACGCCGCTGCTGCTGATCAACAACCGTGCAGATCCGGTCACACCGCTGAGGTTCGCCCACTCGGCGAAGGACGCGTTGGGCGACGCACGACTCGTTACTGTCGACGGTTCGGGGCACGACACCACCAACGCCTGTACGTCTGCGCTCGTCGATCGCTATCTCGTCCATCGTGAACTACCACCGGACGGAACCGGCTGCACTCCGGACACGGTGCCGTTCGCGGCGCACTGATCCGCAGGCAGGCACACTGTGACACGTGAACGCCATGATCAGTACCGCTGTCACCCCGGGCATGGTGCGCGGCGCCGCCGACATCGAATCTGTCGACCGTGGACTTCGCGTGCATCGACTCCCCGCCTGGGTGCGTGGGCAATTCCCCGAGCCGAGGTTGCTCGCGATGGAGAGCCAGCCTTCGGGGGTTCGGCTCGTGATGCGCACCGCCGCCCGCAGGCTCGAACTCGTCTCTCACCCGAACCGGATGGCATACCGCGGCCTGGAGCGTCCGCGCGGCTGTATCGACGTGTTCATCGACGGCGAGCTGGTGAACAGCGACGTGCTGACCAGTGGCGATGTGGTCGAGATCGACCCGGCGACCGGCGAGCAGTCGTTCCACGAGGGACCATCACATACGACCGTGTTGGCCGACCTTCCCGAGGGTGACAAGCGGGTCGAGTTCTGGCTTCCTCACAACGAAGCCGTCGACCTTGTCGAACTATGTGCCGATGACTCGGTCCACGAAGACCACGTCGTCGACCCTCGCTGGGTTCACTACGGCAGTTCGATCAGCCAAGGGTCCAATACGTCGACGCCGAGCAGAACGTGGCCGGCAATAGCGGCGCGCCACGCGGGTGTGGAGCTGCGCAACCTCGGGTTCGGCGGGAACGCTCTGGTCGACCAGTTCGCGGCCCGAGTCATCAGCGCCGCCCCCGCCGACGTCATCAGCGTCAAGCTCGGCATCAACGTCGTGAATCTCGACGCGATGCATGTGCGCACCTTCGTTCCCGCCGTGCACGGCTTCCTCGACACGATCCGTGACGGCCATCCGGAAACGCCCATAGTCCTTGTCTCACCGATCTTCTGCGAAATTCATGAGGAAACACCCGGCCCCGGCGCATTCGATCCCGCGTCACTGAGCACAGGTCAGGCTCGGTTCATCGCAACCGGCAATCCCGAGGACGAGAAACTCGGGCGGATGACACTGCAGTCCGTTCGCCGTGAGATGCGCGCACTCTTCGAACGTCGCGCCGACGACCCGAACCTGCACTTCTTGGACGGCCTCACGCTCTTCGGAGAGGCCGACGCAGAAGAACTTCCCCACACGGACGCGCTACACCCCAGCCCGCCTGCTCACGAACGTATCGGCGAGCGGTTCTTCGCCTTCGCTTTTGCCGACGGCGGCCCGTTTGCCGCGGCGGTTCGCCAGGAGAAGTAGAACAGCCGCCGGCAAGAGCAGAAGCAGCGGCGACGGGCCGGAGAGAACCGCACCAACGCCGGCCCACACCGCGAGGCCCCAGGCGATGAAGGCCGGTGGAGTGACGTCGGACCGGGCCATCCACAGGACGGCCAATCCGAACAGCAGCAGCGGGAGGCCGAAGCTGTACCAGGTGAACCAGAACGAAGCGGTGACCTCGTTCATGTGGACGAGGTTCTGGTTCTGTTCCTCCCACAGAGCCAAGCCGAACCACTCGTCGGCGAACTTAGGCGCGGACTGAACAAGCGCGCCCACGCTGTGCCCCACTCCGCAAAGAGTGATCAGCCAGCCTGCCAGTGCGATCATCGGAGTTCTCCTTCAACTTATACGGTGGCGTACAACGTGACCATAGACCTATTATTCGGTTGCGTATAGAGCATTTTTCGAAAGGCAGGTCTCAGATGGGCGCTTTGCGTACCCCGCGCGAGAAGTGGATCGAGGCAGGTTTGCAGGCCCTTGCCACCGGGGGCGCCGACAGCGTCCGCATCGAGGCCCTCGCCAAAGCTCTCGGCGTCACGAAAGGCGGCTTCTACGGCTACTTCTCGGATCGAGACGACCTACTGCGGGAGATGCTCGACGCCTGGGAACGAGAAAGCGTCGACGAGGTCTTCGAGAAGATCGAGAACACGGACGGCGACCCGCTCGAAAAGGCCAGACTTGCCGGTCAGCTCACATTCTCCGACGACCGCCTGCTCCCCATCGACCTCGCCGTCCGAGCCTGGGCCCGTCGAGACGATACGGTCTCGGAACGCCTACGCCGCGTGGACAATCGGCGCATGCAACTCATCCGCGACGCCATCGGAAGCTACTGCTCCGACCCGGAAGAAGTGGAGGCCCGTAGCCTGCTTGCCTTCTGCATGGCCATCGGCGTCCATTTCGTCGCCGCCGATCACCCCGGGCACACGACACAACAAGTACTCACTCGGGCAAGTGCAATTGCCCTCGGGCGTTGATCTGAACCGTGAAAAGATGCAGCGTATGACACCGGAGCGAGCGGAGGCACAACGGTTACGCGACATCATCGCGATGCGGCACGTTCGTGACCATATCGACCGGGAGTACGCCAAACCGCTCAGTGTCGAGACGTTGGCACGGGAAGCGCACATGTCGGTCGGACACCTGAGTCGGGAGTTCCGTCGCGTCTACGGCGAGTCCCCGTACTCGTACCTGATGACTCGGCGGATCGAACGCGCGATGACACTCTTGCGTCGCGGGGACCTCAGCGTCACCGAAGTCTGCTTCGCGGTGGGGTCGTCCTCGCTCGGCACGTTCAGCACGAGATTCACGGAGTTGGTCGGCGTTCCCCCGAGCATCTACCGGCGCGACCACTCACAGGCAGGCAAAGGCATCCCGCCGTGTCTGGCGAAACAGGTCACCAGACCGGTCAGGAATCGAGAAGCGCGCTCCCCCTAGGTGTGTCTAGCGTGGAGACATGAACATCATCATTCACTACGCCTTCCTTCCGCACACCGACGGCGAAGCCGCACTTGGCTTCTACCGCGACACTCTCGGTTTCGAGGTCCGCAAGGACGTCGGCTATCAGGACATGCGTTGGATCACCGTCGGTCCGGTCGGTCAGCCCGAGACGTCCATCGTCTTGCATCCGCCGGCCGCCGATCCGGGTGTCACCGACGCGGAGCGCCAGACCATCCTCGAGCTCATCGCCAAGGGTGCCTACACCGCCGTCACCCTCGCGACGGACGACCTCGACGGACTCTTCGATCGCCTTCAGGCCGCGGGCGCGGATGTCGTCCAGGAGCCCATCGACCAGGACTACGGCGTCCGGGACTGCGCGTTTCGCGATCCCTCCGGCAATCTGATCCGCGTCAATCAGCGCGACTGAACGAGCAACGCTGATCGGGCTCATGGCGGCGGACTCTTCGGTGCGTACTGCCCGATGATCCATCGGCAGATGGCCTCCACGACGTAGGTGCGTTCCTCGTCGTCCAGCGCATGTCCGGCCGGGATGTCGTGGTACCGAGCCAGGCAGGTGCGGCAGCACGTGGCCGTCGCGTGCTGGGCGACGAAGACCGGGTGACCGCGGTACGGAGTCTGGCGTCCGTCGTTGCGAGGCTCTGCCGGCACCAGCCTGCGGTCGATGAACTGCTCAGCGTGCCTGCGAACAGTGACGATTCCTCGGAGGTCGACGATTGCGCGATCACGACCCCGGAGCCGGAACTTGGCACGGAAGGCGTGCCGTCCGATCCGCTGCAGTCGCGCGTCCAGGTCGTCCATCCCCACCTTTCTACCGCGACGGCAGTGGCCGTTGCATTATGCAGGCATATACCTGCATAATGGTGTCGTGGACGCAGACGCAGTATTCAAAGCACTTGCCGACCCCAGTCGCCGGCGGCTACTCGACATGCTTCACACGAATTCAGGATTGACGTTGAACGAGCTCTGCGCAGGCTTGGATATGCGCAGGCAATCGGTGAGCCAGCACCTCGAACTCCTGGAAGCGGCCCATCTGGTGACCGCGGTACGCGACGGACGCCGAAAGCTGCACTACCTGAATCCGGTTCCGATTCACGAGGTTCGGAGCCGTTGGATCTGGAAATTCGAGGACGACCGATTGGATGCCCTCGACACGATCAAACAACGCGCGGAGGAGCCGAGCATGAACGTCCCGGATTACGTCTACACCACCTACATTCGCGCCACCCCGGAGCGCGTGTGGGACGCACTCACCGATCGCGAGCTGACCAGCCGATTCTGGGGTCATACCCAGGTGTCCGACTGGACGGTCGGGAGCAGAGTCGACCACGTCCGAACCGATGATTCCGGCATCTCGGATGTCGCGGGAAACGTCATCGAGGTCGACCGGCCGCACCGGCTCGCGTTCACCTTCGACGACCCTGAACGCGTGGCCGACCCGGCCTTCGAGGGGAGCCTGGTCACCTTCGACATCGAATCTCACGAGGACATCGTCAAGCTGACCATGACTCACACCCAGATCAGAAGCGACGACGACCGTCGGTCCTTCGCAGAGGGCTGGCCCGCCATCCTCGCCAACCTCAAGACACTCCTAGAGACCGGAGATGTTCTGCCACAAGCGCCTTGGGAGTTTCACGCGGAGGAACGAGCCGCGAACATGGCCGCGAACGACTGAGGTCAGTCCTCGGGAAGCTCTTTGAAGGCCTTCTTCGTATTCCGATACCACCCAAGTCCTGACACCGGGCGCTTCCATCGACCCTGCATCTCCTTCAGGGCGGGCTCGTGCGCGGTGTCGCCCTTCTCCACCATCTCCTTCAGGTGACTGTCCTGCGCGTGGATGATGTCGTCGGCCTTGTCTGCGCTGAACGCGGTATCGCACGGTCCACCCAGTTGCTTGCATGTCATCGTTTTCATGCCTGCAACGCTAGGCGGGACCAGGCCGTCTTCGCTTCTCGATTCCTGATCGGTTTCAGGAATCATTCGAACCATCGCCGGCCTGAACCGCCCGCTGCATATCGTCCAGGAAGCCGTCGATCACCCTGAGCTGCTCCGGGGTGTACTTGTCGATTGCGGTCGAGGCATTCGAGATCGTCGGACCGAAGAACTCTTGGCCGAGGCTGATCGCTTCGGGCGTCACCCGAATCACGACCTTCCTTCGGTCCTTGTCGTCACGCTGACGACGCACGTGACCCGCCTTCTCCATTCGATCGACGAGCGCGGTGATCGAGGCGGAGTTGAGGTGAAGTTGCTCCCTCAGCCAGGTGGGAGTTGCCTCGTGACCATTACGTTCCGCATCGAGCAGGCAGATCAAGGCCCTGAGGTCGGTTGGGTGCAGGCCATGCGTTCGCGCGAATTCGGCACCGAGAAGATGCAGGTCGACCACCAGCGCGCGCAGCTGATGCACGGTGTTCAGCGAGTCCATCACGATCTCCCCTGGGTCGACAACGGTGTTCCGAGATCGTACTATCTCGACATACCGAGTATCTCGATGCATCGAATTATCTGACCTGGAGTTCGGATGTCGTTGAAGACTGTCGAATTTGCCGATACAGCCGAGGGCGCCGGCTTCTACCGGGCCTACGATCGCGTCCTCGGAAAGTGGCCGGTGGATGTCACCGGTATCGATCTGCCATCCGACTTCGGGACGACCAGGGTGAACGTGTGTGGCCGGTCCGATGCGCCACCGATCGTTCTGCTACCCGGCGCCGGAGCAACATCGACAGTGTGGTTCGCGAACATCGGCACCCTCGCGGAGCACTATCGGGTCTACGCGGTCGACCTCATCGGTGACGTCGGACGCAGCGCGGCGGATGGTGAACAAGTGCGTACGACGGACGACCTCGTTCGCTGGCTCAGCACCATCACAACGGCGGCTGGTCTGACGGAGTTCGGTCTCGTCGGCCACTCGTATGGCGCGATGATTGCGCTCGCGTACGCACTGCGTGAACCGGAGCGTGTTCGAAAGTTGGCGCTGCTCGACCCGAATTCCTGCTTCGCCGGCATGCGGGCGGCGTACCTCGTGCATGCCCTGCCACTCCTGTTGCGTCCCAACGAAAAGCGCCAACGCGCCTTCATTTCCTGGGAGACCGACGGACAGGGTGTGGATGAAGACTGGCTCGATCTCCTGGCACGGGGAGCTGCACACTTCCCGAAGTCGAAGATCGTTGTTCCCAAGCGCCCCAAACGAAATGACCTGCTAGCCCTTCGCGCCGACACGACTGTGATTCTCGCTGCAGAGAGCAAAGTGCACAACAGTGCACACATCGCCGCGGACATTGTCGGCTCGCTGCCCCGCATTCGCTCTGCCGTCGTAGCGGGGGCAACTCACCACACGATGCCGATGACACCCGCAGCCGAGGTGAACGACATCTTGATCGATGCCATGTCGCCTCCTTGGGCACTCACAAGCGAAGCCTAAGCGTTGATCCGAGCCATGGCCTGCGCGGTTTCGTCATCAGTCGTCAGCGTTTCAGCGATCTGCGCTCCCACCATGTCGTGAATGGCCTTCAAGCAGGTGATGTGCTCGCCGAGACGGTCTACGAACTGCTTAGTCGTGTCGGACAGAATCACCGCAAGGTCGTCACCACAACCGAAGTTGCCGAGCGGCAGTAGGGACGTCTGCTGGCTCATTGTGTCGCGAATTGCAATTAGGTCAGCGATAGCGACCTTGCATGCGGCGGCGCAATCCTGGGCCACGCTGGGATCCAGAACCAACTCGCCGGCCTTCGCCCGCCCTGCAAGCGACATCAAGACATCCACCCCGGACGTTTCACCACTCATCTCGGAAGTCCTCCCCCTGTCAGTCTTTGATTCCATCGAAACCTTAGCGCCTCAATTGGGCATGCCAGCAACCAACGCATCGCCGACCCTGACTGCCCACTCACACATAGGCGTGGTGTCTTTGGTGAAGCCGCCCCGCGCAACCTGCATCGACATCACGCCCCCACTCTGAAATGGCACCACCAGCCAACAGAATGTTCCTGGCTCGTCACCCTCCTCACGATGGGTGAAACCCTGCCGGCCAGACACCGTCACATCTCGAAAATCGATGTTGCCAGGCCCATTACGGAATTGGTCGACAGTCGCAGTTGCCGAAGCGCTGACTATTACTCCGATGTCGTCGTTCTTCCATTCGCAGCTCTTCCATCCCGGCTGGCCGGGACCCAGGGACCCCGGCCCCTCGGTCGCGGGATCCAAGGCCGCCTGTCGCAACGCCTCATCGGGAAGCGAACACGGATCCCACGGCTCTGCTGCCGCCGTTGTCGTCGGAGCCTCCGAGCCCCCGCTGTCGCTGCACCCCACCGCGCCGAAGGTTGCCGTAACCAGCAGCGCTGCCGCACCCGCGGCTACTCGGATCGTCTTCATGCGCTCATCCTTTCACCACCCTCGTGCGCGGCTGACGAGTGTGGGGACTCCTTAACCGCTCACGGGCGAAGCCTGTCTCCGTACACTGACCGCATGTCAGCGGATCGGGGACCGACATTCGACGGCGTCAAGATCGGGCGGCCGGCCACCG
The DNA here is from genome assembly GCF_055231055.1 of Rhodococcus huquni. Lineage (NCBI taxonomy): Bacteria > Bacillati > Actinomycetota > Actinomycetes > Mycobacteriales > Nocardiaceae > Rhodococcus > Rhodococcus huquni. The sequence continues at coordinate 354,474 of NZ_JBUYWE010000002.1, read as the reverse complement.
GCGCACTCATCGACGCCGGCCACTCGTCCCTGTCCGACCTGCCAGACGATCTGGACGGCCTCGCGAAATTGCACGGCGTAGGCCCCAAGGCCATCCGCCTTCTGAAAGAAGCGCGCGAGAACAACTGACGACCGTGAGAGGGAGTTGAACGCGATGAACACCATTGCACGTGCCTCGACCGTAGGAGCCGCTATGGCGTGCCTCGCCGTCATCGGCGCCGGAACTGCGGCCGCGGACGACGAGCCGAGAATCCCGCCTCCGGCCCCGACGTTGACCGTCTTCGCCGCATCCTTGGGCGCCAACACCTATTCGGCCGTCGTGAATGCCGAACCGAATCACGTGTGCAAGAGCGCACCGGTCGGAGTTCCGATCGGTGCCGCCGACGACTACGGACAGGCAATCGTGAATCCGATCGGTCTTGCCGGGTTCAGCGCCCCTCGAACCGATCGCGATCAAGCGACCATCACCTGTGGGGCGCAGTTCTCGGAGTGGAGCGACACGGGCTCTGCCCCGGTGTTCATGCTGAATTGACAGGCGGCTTCACAGATCCAACTCGACATCCGAGCACGCCATGCTGTTGCAGACCGTGACTCGCTCCAACTGCGGACCGTCGAGTTCCCGCTGCGTGATGCCGTTCAGCTTGGGCGTGACGCACGCCCGACACAGCCCACGCTCGCAGCCGGTAGGCACGCGGATCCCTGCCTGGGTCGCCGCTTCCAACAACGTGGTTGCACCGTTGATCTCCACCGAGCTTCCGCTACGGCGGAATCGGACGGTGTAGCGAGAACCGTCATCCACTGGACGTTCCAGCTCGGGCGGGGTGAACGATTCTGCATGAAACCGGCTTTCGGGCAGGCCGAGTTCGCTCATCCACCCGCGAGCGCGGTCGACCATCTCCGGCGGCGCGCAGACATAGGTTTCACGATCGTTGGCGTCGCAGACGTTGTGCCGGATGAGGTCGACCGACAGTCGGCCCTGCTCGACGTCACTGTGCCGCGAAGGCGCGCTCGTGAACAGATGCAGAGTGACCCCGGATGTGCGGGCGAGTTCTCGTAGCTCCCGCTCGAAGATGATCGACCGATCGTCCTTGTTGAAGTAGAGCAGCACTGCGTCCGAATCAGTTGCCTCACGGACGATCCGACGGAGCACGCTGATGATCGGCGTGATGCCGACGCCGCCGGCGATGAACAGCGACTTCGGCGCTGCGGCTTCCAACGCGAAGTCGCCGGTGGAGCTGGGCACGCCGACGAGGGTCACGTACTTTCCAGCTCGGAGTTCGTCGTTGAGGCGGTTCGAGACCCGCCCGTCGTGAACACGTTTTATGCAGATCTCCAGCATGTCCGAGGAGTCGCTGTCGTGAACCAGGCTGTATTGGCGGACCAGGTCGTCACCACCGACCTCGGCCCGAATCGACACGAAAGCGCCTGCTTCCCAACGAACATCGTCCCAGCCGCGCGGCTTCTGTAACTGCACGGACATAGCCGCACCGTTCACCGCAGGCTTCGCGGATACGACCTTGACCTGCGCGTTGTGGAACCGTGGCTTGTTCAGATACGGCGCTTCCGGCAGTGCCCTGTAGACGGCGCCGTAGGCGAGCCGGCGTGCGAGCGAGGCCGGGTGCGCCAGCAACTTTCGTGAGTGACCGAACTCCGATTCACCGACGGGGGCGGACAGACGCGTCAACGTCTTCGCAACGAGCGGCACCGTGTCCAGCAGTGGCGTCTCGTGGTACGGCAGTCCGTGCTTCGCGGCGATCGCCCGCACTTCGGGTGCAATTTCACGTTGCTTCGTCGGCGGCAGGTCCGGGAAGAGGTGATGCTCGATATGGGTGTCGAGGCCACCGTAGAAGATATTCATGCCGGGACGGTTCTCGAATGGCACCTCCTCGAGCAGGATTCGCTCGAGGGCGTCGTCCAGTCGAGGGCTGGGCAGGAAGTTTCGGGTCGCCCGGATCTGCCGTTCGTAATATTGGTCCGCGGTCTCGTCCGGGCCTGGGTCGGCGAACAATTCCAGTTCTCCCGCGTGGTGTTCGATGAAGACGAGGAACAGCACGGACATGTACCCGCTCACCCCACCGAGATAGTTTGTGAGCAACGCCTGCGGCAGCCTCGAACCTGCGGCCCGCGGTTCACGCACGTACCGGCGTTTCGCGTCGCGGACGGCGAGTGCGGCCGGTGAACGCAGCGTGTATCCGCTGAAGAACTTTCGTCCTTCGACCTTTCGTGCCACGTTCGCAAGAAAGAACGGCGCCGCCTGTGGCGCGAACGCCGCGAGAGCCGACACGATCGCCGTCTGCGCCACGTGATGTCCGTACCAGTCCTGGCCGGCCAATCCGCGCATGATGCTGTAACCGAGGTCGTGGTCCTTGTCGACGATGTTGGTGTTCGGGTGATGCCCGACGTGGTGCATCGTCTTCCAGTGGTCGACATCGACATTGAAGTCCCACCGGTACCGCTCGGAGTGGTAGTCACCGTTGTTCGGAAGATGGTCGTAACTACCGTGAATGATGTTGTGGCCCAGTTCCGAAAACTGCATCAGCCGGTACAACATCTCCAAGGCCGCGGCGCGACGAATCGCGTGCGGTCCGCCGTCGCGCAGCAACTCCAACCGGCGCGCATCGATCGCCTGACCATAGGCGGTGACATTGCGGATATGTGCGAGGTCGCGGTCTCCCACCTCCGACTTGGCCCGTGCGTAGAGCGCCTGCAGTTCGTCTGCAAGTGTCGGCTCGGCTTCGCCTGCAGGTTCGGTGCGAACATCAGCGGTCATTGTCATAATGACGACGCTAGCCAGTACTTTCACGCAGATGAATGGTCCTTTCGGGCAGACATTTGGTATTTTCGGACAATGAAGTCCTCGCCCGTGTGGGCGGTGCCGCGGGGCACGGAAGGCGTCCGCATCATGCTCGAAGGCGGCGCCGAGCACGGCCTGTCCGCAGCCGAGTGTCTGCAGGGCACGGGCATCACCGAACGCGATCTCGACGACGAGAACGCCGAGATCTGGGCGCATCAAGAGTTCGACGTGATCCGCAATATCCTGGGCCGGCTCGGCGACCGCCCAGGTTTGGGCATCGAGGTCGGAAAGCATTCCACGCTCGGCCGAACCGGCGTGATCGGCTTCATGCTGCTGGCCGGCCCCACGTTTCGGGACGCGGCGGAGCGCGCGATCCCGTATCTCGCACTGTCGCCCACCCACCTGCGCTTCTCGATCGAGACCGATGACGACCATGCGTACCTGGTGGGATCGGACGACGAACTACCGGCAGACATCAGGCCGTTCGTCGTCGAACGGGATATGGCCGGACTGGCGACCGCATTGCGTGGCGGGCAGATCGACTTGACGCCGATACGTCTCGAAACAGCACTCGAACCGGCGCGCGCCACTCTGCTCGCGAAGGAGTGGGGTATCGAATCCGAGTCGGTTCGTCGACACCCGGCCGGGCACAGGCTGGTACTGCCGCTGTCGACACTCGACCTACGGTTGCCGCAGGCGGACGCGAACACGGCGCGCATCTTCGAGAGCCAGTGCCAGGAAATCCTCGGTCGCCGACTGGCTCGGGTCGGGGTTACAGGGCAGGTTCGCAGCAGGCTGATGCATGAGCCGGACGGTTGGCCGTCGATGGACACCGTCGCACAGGAACTGCACCTCGACCCGCGCACGCTGCGCCGCAACCTGGCGCGGGAGGGCGCCTCTTTCCGCGCGCTTCTCGACGAGGTGCGGCGCACACGCGCCATCGAACTGCTCTCCCGAGATATTTCGGTCGCGGACGTCGCCACACGATTGGGATACGCCGAGACTGCGAACTTCACCCACAGCTTCACACGTTGGGAAGGTATCGCGCCCAGCTACTTTCGAAGACTCGGGCGCGACGGAGGCACTGACTCTGGCCGTTGACCGCCCCGTGCGTGCGCAGCGAGTGTGGGGACTCGTTACCCGCTCACAGGGGTGAACGGACCCGAAATTCTCGAGGTTCGGCAGCACGGCAACCACTGCGATCGTCATACTGAACCGACAGGTCCGCCACTGATCGTCGACGCCTGCGGGCCTCGTCGACGCAAGGAGTTCGGCCATGCGTACCTTCGCCGCGACGGCGGTCATGACACTGTCGTTGATGATGGCCGGTGCCGCCCTCGCCCACGCGAGTCCGCCATCGCAGCCGCCGACCCCGCTATGCGTCATAGTCGGTGGGCCGATCTATGTGATCCAGCAAAGTATCGACCCCTTGGGCCTGTCCCAAGAACCTCTGGCCGTGGCCCTGCGAAATCTGCAAGCTCAGGTCTGTTTCCGGTAGATGAGAACCGTCGATAGGAGCGAACTGTGAAGTCGATCAACCCGTACCTGAACTTCAACGGCAACGCCGAAGCCGTCTTCACCTTCTACCAGTCCGTGTTCGGTGGTGAACTCCAGATGGTTCGCTTCGCCGACATGGATACCGGCGACATGGAAATATCCGACGAGCAAAAGAACGGCGTCGCACACGTCGCGCTGCCTCTGGGCGACAGTGTGCTCATGGGGTCCGACGTCCCGGAGCAAATGGGCGCAGTCACGACGGGCAACAACTTCGTGGTGTCGATCGAAGCCGACGGCGCCGACGAAGCGGACCGAATCTTCGCCGGGCTGTCCGACGGCGGTGAGCAGACCATGCCACTCGGCCCGGTCGAGTGGGCCGAGCGGTTCGGCATGATCACCGACAAGTTCGGCATCCAGTGGATGGTCGGCTATACCGGGAAGGTCGAGTTCAAACCCTGATTTGGACTACGGGTACGCGATCGCAAAGTTGTTGAACAGGTTCGTATCCCCGTTGGAGGTCGTCCCGTAGAACGCCATCGGAGTCATCGACATCTGGCAGTCGATGTAGTCCGCCTTAGCTGATTCTCCCGGCTCGATATCGCCGAGCTCCACATCATCCGGAAACGTTCCCAACACGGGCTTCACCGTGACACCTTCTGCAGTTTCCGTGCCCACATTCTCGACCAGGACTGCGCAACCGAGCGAGTGTGTTCCCTTCGACAACTTGATGTCGGGGCCGTCTCCACCGAGTGAGCCCGTCGGCTGGGCGAATGCGGTCGCGCCGCCGGCGCCGACCAGCCCGAGAACCATCACAGAAGTTGCCAAAGCACGCTGAACGTTCTTCATACCAATCCCCTCTCGCGAGTCTCCCCAACCCAGTCCCGGACGGTACCCGAGAAGGAATCCGGGCGCCGGGGAACACGCTCGCCGGGTTCAGCCCTGCGAATCGAGAACCGAGTCCACTGCTGCATACAGCGCTGCAGTTTCTCTTTCCAGAATGGGCTGGTCGGTGGGCAGGGCCCGCTCGAGCGAGAGACCGGAGAGCACAACGTTCACGAAGGCCGCATGCTGCGCGGTATCGCCGCCGGAAACAACGCCTTCCTTGGCGAGAATCGTGATCCAATGTTCGACCCGGCGCTGGCCCTCGTTGGCCATGGCCGAGTACGCCGTCCGAATCTCGGCGGTGGGCTCCGGGGCGACGAATGCCTCGTAGAACTTGCCCCAGGCCTGACGCGCTTGTTCGCCGACCTCCGCGGCCAGGACCTGCCGCAGACACTGAACCAGCCTGTCACGAGGCGGAACCGACGTGTCGTGAATGATGTGGTCGTCGGGCGTGACCGCGTCGTAGATGGTCTCGAGCACCGCGTCACGCAGCGCGCGCTGCGTCGGAAAGTGGTGACGCAGCGACCCCATGCTCACTCCGGCGCGTGCCGCCACCGTTCGAACACTCAAAGCCGACGCCGGATCCTCGCCGATCATCTCGCAGGCCGCGATGATGACCTTGGCCCGCGAGTCGAGAGCGCTATGCGTTTCCGCCATCCGTAAACTCCTCACCAATACACCGTGCTAGCACAGTGTGCTAGATTCCTCTCACCGACAACAACAGTACAGCGTGCTAGTGGCTGTCGATCCCCGGCCAGTGGAGGTGATGATCATGTTCGACCAGATGAAACAGCGGCGTGCGGCGAGCCGTGTTCGGACGGGGGACGGGCGCGCATTGCAGCGCTTTCGGTGGTGGCAACTGCCGGGGCGCGCGTTGTTTCACCTTCGCCTCACCGATTCCACAGGGCGTGAGGTGGCGTATGCCGTGGACGTCCGTCACTGGCAGAACCAGAGTTCGGGCGACGTGAAGGCCGACCTGTACCGCGACGGCAGACACGTTTCCTACTCGAAACTGCCGGCCGCACTCCCTGTCGAGGGCGGCACGATTCAGGTGGCGATGAGCGGCGCCGGCCTAAAACGCTGCCACTACGTGACCGCCAATGGCACCGAGCGACAACTGAGCCCGGACCCCGCCTCAGCAGAGGGTCGCCACGCCCGATTTGCCCACAACCGCCCCGTCACGAGCCGAGCGATCGGCGTCTTTTCGGTGATCATGCTGCTCATCGGCGTCGCCCTCCTCGTGCTGCAAATCGCGGGACCGATATCCCAGATCCCGCCGATCGCCGATTCGGTCGGCATCTTCCACTCCCCCGTCGACCTACCGGTGTGGCTCAACATCGCGTTGGGTGTCGGCGCTGCGATCGGCAGCGTCGAACGGGCCCTTCGGCTGCGTTACCACTGGCTACTCGACGGCGCCGGCACCTGACCGGCGTCGGAAAAGGAATCGCATGACATCCCACTTGTTCGGCCCGGCGGTCGTAGCGGTCGCGGTGACGGGTCTGCTCGTCGGCTGCTCGCAGGCCCCTGCCCAGACTGAAGCAGAGCGCTCGACGGAAGTGCAGTGGCATGCCTGCCCCGATGGTGTCGAGAAACCAGAGGACGGGCCGTCCCGATTGCAGTGTGCCACTGTGCCGGTGCCGCTGGACTACGCCGATCCCGATGGCAGACAGATCGACATCACGATCTCCCGGCTGCCGTCCGAGAACCCGGTCGCGCGACGAGGCGTGTTGCTGCTGAACCCGGGTGGGCCGGGCGGAACCGGTCTGGATCAGCCCAAGTTCCTTGCGTCACTGGGGATGCCGCAGAGTGTGCTGGACAGCTACGACCTGATCGGCATGGATACCCGCGGTGTCGGGCACTCGTCGGCTATCGGCTGCGGATTCACCGACGACCTCGAGTACTACGGTGCGGTCCCGCCGTACGCATTCGACGACAACGCATTCGCCGAGCAGGCGACAACCGCCGAGGAGGTCGCCGAACGATGCGCAGCCAACGACGACGGACGGCTACGTCATGTGACGACGGCAAACATGTCCCGTGACCTGGACCGGATACGGGCAGCGCTCGGTGAGGAGAAGGCCAGCTTCCTCGGCTACTCCTACGGTTCCGCACTGGGTGCCGCGTACGCGTCGATGTTCCCCGAGAGTTCCGACCGGATCGTGCTCGACAGCAATATCGGCGACACGCACCTCGACCGCGACGGGATGCGCAGGTACGGCCGAGGTATGGAAGAGACGTTCCCGGACTTCGCGAAATGGGCAGCCACGCAGCATGATCGATTCGGACTGGGTCGCACCCCGCAAAAGGTGCGCGACACCTATGTCACCCTCGCCGAGCGACTCGACCGAACTCCAGTGGACGGGATCAACGGCCGAACGTTCCGCCTGGTCACTTTCGTGACGCTGTACAACCCGGCGTCGTATGAGACAGCCGCGCAGACCTGGCAATCCTTGCTCGACCCCGCCGAGGCCGAACCTTCGCCGGAGCCCCCGGCGAGCGGGGCGCTGTCGCCGCACGACAACACTTGGTCGGGGTTCCTCGCGGTGACATGCAACGACGTCGAATGGCCCGACGACGTCGCCACCTATGAGCAGGCCGTGGCCGACGACCGCGCGACGCATCCGCTCTTCGGCGCGGCCGCCGCCAACATCATGCCCTGCGCGTATTGGAAATCCGACCCGATCGAACCGCCGGTAGACATCGAGAACGAGGGGCCGACAAACGTTCTCATCGCCCAGAACCAACGGGACCCCGTTACACCGCTTCGTGGCGGCGAGCTTATCGACGAAAAGTTCGGCGAACGATCCCGACTACTGACCGTCGACGGCAGTGGTCATGGGGTCTATGTTCTCGGAAAGAACCAGTGCGCCCAAGACGTCATCACCGATTACCTGGTCGAAGGAACCATGCTCGAAGCGGACACCACCTGTCCACCGTGAGCCGAACAGGAATCAGTTGGCCGCGAGCTGATTGACGAACCACTGCGTGAGGATCTTGTCGACAGCCTTGGCCGCTGGCAGCTGCGGTGCCGGCTCCAGTCCGGGTTCCTCTGCCAGCGGGTGCGCCAGATCCGGCACGGTCGTCAACTGGACCGTGTTCGGGTCGCCATACTGCTCACGAAGCGCGTCGACGAGAGCGGCGGCGTCCGTCCGGAACGCCGGGTGATCCCGCTCGCCGCTGACGAGAAGCAACGGTGGTCGCGTCGTCAGACCTCGGGCAGTACGGGCAACAAAATCGAGTTCATCGGCGGTAGTGCGAGACTCCTCCGTCCACGGATATGGCTGCCCTGCCTCGGTCTCGATCAGCGCGACCGCCGACCGGATTCGCACAGCCGGATTGACCAGGGCGACCGCGTTGATCGGGACGTTTCCCGAGCTCAGCACCTCGAGGGCGACAGATCCACCGAGCGAACCACCGAGCACACACACCGGCCCGTTGCCGACGGGGAGTTGGTCGCGCAGCGCTGCCAATGCCGCAGGGAACTCGTCTGCAGCCTGGTAGAGAAACGGCGCCAGATATGCCATCAGCGCGTCCTTGCGGATGAGTTCCATGACGGCGTCGAACCCGTTGCCGACCATGCGCACGCCACACATCGGCATGCCCAGATGCACCCGCCAAGCCGGCACCCCCGCCATGGGCAACGCGGCGGCGAAGGCGGCGTCCGTGCGAGGAGCGTCCAGCATGTGCCATGTGACGATCAGGGGCGCCGAGACATCGGTGACGCCGGCCGGTGGCAGTGCCGTGTACGGCACACCCGCCGCAGTGCCGGTGATGGTTTCCATCACTACCTCCCCTGATCGTGGGCCTACCAATCACAGTAGGGGTTTCACCTCATCACGTGCTCGATACGATGCACACGACGCCAAAGGTCATCGAGGGGAACGCAGAATGGAGCTTGCCGACGAGCAGCACCGACCTGCGCTGCGTGTTTCGGCGCTGTATTGCTACCCCGTCAAAGGGTGTGCGCCCGTCTCGCTACTCGAATCTGCTGTGACGTCAGCGGGACTCGAGCACGATCGCACTTTCGTGATCGTCGATGCGGACGGAAAGGCGTGCACCCAACGCCGGCACCCGACCCTCGCCTTGATACGCCCCCGAATCAGCAGCGGTGGCAGCCAACTCGAACTGCACTATGCCGGAAGCGCACCAATACGATTCGCCACTGCTACTACTCCCGAACGTAGCCGCGTCGACCTGTTCGGCGTCACCTACGAAGGACTGGACCAAGGCGACGCTGTTGCGCATTGGCTCTCGGCACGTCTGGACCAACCCAGCCGACTGATGCGAGTACCACCCGACCACCAGCGGATCACGGACGGCCTGACACCGGGTACGTCCGCATTTGCAGACAGCGCACCCATCCATATTCTGTCGGCAGCATCGCTCACGCTGTTGAACAGCAAGATGGTCGACAAAGGTTCTCCACCACTACCGATGGAGCGCTTTCGTCCCAACATCGTGATCGACGGTGTCGAAACCCCGCATGTGGAGGACACGATCCGGCGCGCCCGAATCGGCGACGCTGCATTGGGATTCGCGAAGCCGGCGATCCGTTGTGTCGTCACCACGGTGGACCAGGCACTGGGAACGAAGACTGGCCCGGAACCGCTGCGGACGCTGGCCACCTACCGGCGCGGCGCCGACGGCGGCACCGTGTTCGGTACCAAGTACGCCGTCACTGCCACTGGCAGGATTTCCATCGGCGACACCGTAATAGTCGACGCCTACCGCACTGCTGACATCTGAGCCGGCCGAGAACACGTGTCACGTCCAGACGGCCACGAACGTCTATAGAAGAAGGCGGTTCGTGGTGAATCGACGTGAACGGAGCGCGAGATGCAAGGCATGTACATCGCCGTCACCGCTATCACGGTCGTGATGGCATTTTGCGGGGCTTGGGCGAATTTCACTCATCATCCCGTGCCGGTCGATGCGGCGCGGCAGGTCCAGGTGCCAGAGATATGGATACGGCCCATCGGTGGTGTCTTCACGGCAGCAGCTCTCGGCCTCCTCGCCGGGATAGTCTTCCGTCCGATAGGCATTGCCGCCGCCACCGGGTTGGTGCTCTTCTTCATGTGTGCGATCGGCGCGCACGTGCGGGTTGGCGATCGGCATTTCGGTGCGGCCATCATCGCGCTCATGCTGAGCATCGCGACGCTTGTAGTGACCATCGGCCAGGCCTTGTTGTGACTATCGCCAGACGACGGCGGCATTCTCGGTCAGGTCGCGACCAGGTCGTCGATCTGGTTGATGGCCGACGAAGTTCCCTCGACCACGCCCATATCCAGCACCTGCTGGAGGGCGTCAGCGGACTCGAAGGTGCTCACGTAGGTGGCGCGGGTGCCACCGTTGTGCTCGTCGAACGTATATACGTTCGACGAAGTTGGCAGGTCGGTGTTAGGAGTGAACTCCAGGTCGGCGAAGCCGTCTACGAAGGTGAAGCTTCTCGGCTCGTCGACCGCGGTGACCTCCCAGTATCCCGCGAACTTATCGCCGTCGGGACCGGTCATGTAGTAGTTCACGCGGCCGCCCGGCGTGAGGGCGTGGTCGACCACGGTTGCCGGGTAGGTCGGCGGACCCCACACTTTCTCCAGTTGGCGGGGGTCGGCGTAGACCTGCCAGATCCGCTCCACGGGAGCCGCGAACTCGGCGGTGATGGTGAGGGTCAAGTTGTCGAGGTCCTGCTGGACGTCGGTTACAGGCATGGTTCAGTCCTCCTTGGTCGATTCGAATTCGATCAGTTCATCGATGCGCTTGATGCGACCACGCCACACCTGTTCCAACTCGGTGAGCATGGACGCCACCGACCGCACCGCCACCACGTCTCCGCTGGCCAACTGCTCGCGGCCGCTGCGGCGCTTGGTGAGCAGGCCGGCCTTTTCCAGTACGGCAACGTGCTTCTGTACGGCGGCGAAGCTCATGTCGTACTTCTCCGCCAGCACCGAAACCGAGCACTCCCCCGCCAGCACGCGCCGGATGATGTCGCGCCGGGTGCGGTCGGAAAGTGCATGGAACAGGGCGTCCGCCCTGTCCTCGTCGGTCTCGGCCATACATCCAACATACAACCAATTGGTTGTATGTTGTCAAGACCCTGTCCGCGACAATCGATGCGTGGACTTCGAAAGCATCGCGGACGACCTCTACGGGGTACCCCCATCCGAGTTCGTCGCCGCTCGGCGCGCGGCAGTCACGCGCGCGAAAGAGGAAGGCGACAAAGCCCTGGCGAAAAAGGTGGGCGCCTTGAAGAAGCCCACAACCACCGGCTGGGCACTCAACCTGCTCGTGCGAGCCATACCCGAGAGTGTCGATGAACTTGTCGAACTCGGGGCGACGCTTCGTTCGGCACAGCAGGCGCTACAGGGCGACCAACTGCGTTCACTGGCCAATCGCCGTGCGTCACTTCTTTCGACGATGACCGACCGTGCCGCGTCCGTGGCCGAGGAGCACGGTCACGCCCTTTCGGGGACCACACTGCGTGAAGTCGGCCAGTCACTGACCGCGGCCCTCTCCGACCCCGAGATCGGTGACGAACTGCGGCGTGGACGGATGCTCGGCGCTATCTCCTACAGCGGTTTCGGGCCGGCCTCGCTCATGCCCGTGCCCTCGTCATCTTCCGAAGACGACAGCAGTTCGGATGAGGAAGCACCTGACGAATCTGGGTCTGAGCCGGCTGCGGAGCTCGAGGCGGTGACCGAGCAGGCTGAGGTTTTCGAGGTTCGCACCGCGAGTGCGGATGACGCAGTGGTGGTCGGGCGTTTGCTGTACGACTTCAACACCGAGTTCGAGACCCCGACACCTTCCGCCGAGGAGTTTGCTGCCCGCTTCGAAGGGTTGCTCGGACGCGACGATGTGCTCGTACTCCTGGCCGAGAGCGGGGACGCAGTCGGGTTCGCCTATCTCACCTTGCGCCCTACTCCGTACGGAGACGGATCGCTCGCACAACTCGAGGAGCTGTACGTTCGTCCTTCACTGCGCGACAAAGGTATTGGCACACAGCTACTCAGCGGTGCTTTCGCCGAGATCGAAGAACGTGGTGCCATCGAAATGCACATCAACGTCGATGAGATCGACGTCGACACCCGCCGATTCTATGAGCGCCACGGATTCGTCAACATCCAACCCGGCACGGATTACAGAATGCTCTGCTACTTACGTGAGTTCTGAGTGGAGGTCACACCGGAGGAGCGGGGTCGTACTGGATGTGGCGGCGAACCTCGCGAGCCCGTTCGGTTCCCGCGAGGCGGTCGACCAGATGCAAGGCCATGTCGATTCCCGCAGAAATACCGGCGCTGGTGACGATGTCACCATCGTCGATCCACCGCTCCTGCGGATGGACAGCGATCGAACCGTCAATGGCGTGCAATTCATCGACTGCCGCGAAATACGTGGTGCCAGGCCGATTCGACAGCAGACCTGCGCTGGCCAGCACGAGCGCACCCGTACACACACTCACGACAAGCGCACCTGACTCCTTCAGCTCGCGAAGCCAGTCGAGCACCTGCTCGTCGTGCATGACGGCGCGAGACCCATCGCCACCAGGGACGATGACGACGTCAAGCATTCCCCGAGCCTCTTGCGGCGCAATCACTGCTCCCTTCGCCGCCCGAACCGGATCCATTGTGTCCGCGACAAGGCGAACACTCCACCCGTCTGCCGGATGCTGTTGCGTCCAGCTCGCGAGAATCTCCCACGGGCCCAATGCATCCAACTCCTCGAAACCCTCGAAAAGGTAGATCCCAATAGTCTTCTCGGTCATGCGGCTCCCTCCGTTGAACTCCATTGTGTAGGCACAGCGCTGTTACCGTCGATGGATGTCGACAGCAGTCGTGGGAGCAGGCATCGCCGGGTTGACGGTCGCGGCAGGTCTGGCGGCGAGGGGACATGAGGTCCACGTCTTCGAAAGTCGGTCTCACCCGACGTTCGGCCGCGGTTCGTTCTTCATGGTCGGCGGGGAGAGCCTGCAACGCATCTCGGCCGTCGCCCCGAGGGACGTTCTATTCGACTCTTCGATCGCACTCCGCGGAATCCAGTTGGGCTCCAATCCGCCTGGGCAGAAACCTGGTCTGCGGCAATTCGACCGTCCGCAACTCCTCGAAGCACTTCTCCGTACCGCCCAGGAGCGCGGTGCGACGGTTCATTTCGAAACCCAGGTCAGCGGTGTCTCCACTTCTGGTGACGGCGTGTGCATCAGCACCAGCAGCGCACCCGGCGTGCAAGCTTTCGACTACGTAATCGCCAGCGATGGTGCGTTCTCATCTGTCCGCGCCGTCCTCGAGCCGGACGTGGCGGCGCGGTACTGCGGGCAACAGGTGCTCTACGCGACCATGCGCGGTAGACCTGAGAGAGCTACGGCCCCAGACGGCACGCTGCACTTTCTCCCCGCGCCGTCTTCGCGAGCGACACTCGGCTATGTCTACAGTCCCACCCGCGACGAAACCAGCTGGTTCGCACGGGTGTTCGTCGACGAGTACCCAGGACTGCCCGTGGACGAGCTTGTCGGCGCCGCCGTCGAATCACTGGAACCGCCCGCGGCAGAACTGATTGCAGAGCTGGACGCTTCCACCGAGCGGGCCGTGGTAACCCGCGCCTACAACGTGACCCTCACGGATCGGTTACCACCGAATGCTGCGGTGCCGCTGATCGGCGACGCGGACCACGCAATCACGCCCGCCGCCGGCAGCGGGGCGAGAGATGCCTTCCTCGACGCCGTCACGGTCGTCGAGAACTTCGACACCGACACAGTGACAGCGGCTCTCGCGGCTCGCCGCGACGAATTCCGTGACCACCGCCGAAGCCTTGTCGCCAGGAACTTCCCAGGCGTGATCGAGTGAATACTTGTCAGGACCGCGTCTCGTGCCGGTGGCCCCATTCGCGGCGAGCCTTGACGACTTGATTCAGGCTCCGACCTTCAGTGGTGATGCTGCAGGTCACCTGCGGTGGAGTCATCGGTGCTACTTCGCGCTCCACGAGATATCCACGCAGCAGAATCCTCGGACGAGGTGAGCAAGACGAGAATCCGCTAGTAGGCGGACACCCCGACTATCTCGCCCTCGCGGAATGCATTGACGAACAACTGGTGGTCGGTGCGGCTCACCTCGGCGTACTCGAGCCCGAAGGCCGCGGCACCGTTGTACGAAGACAAGCCCGACAGCAGCTTATTTCGGGTCAGGCTCGACCGCGCCACCGAACTAGAGCAGGCATACCTTCGGGCAGTGGCCGAACTTGGTCGTGACGCGCAACTGGCTGGCTACGTCGCGCGTCTCCTGGACCGCACATCACAGCAATGCGCGCGCCTACCCGATCCGGACTGATCGAAAAGGGTCTTCTTTACACCCCGAACCACGGATACGCGGCCTTCACAGTCCCGCACTTCGACCAGTTCATGCGGCGCTCGGTGCCAGAACTTTCTGCCCCCGATCCATCCACGGAAAAAGAGACGGCGCACGTATGACGTTCTCAACAAAAAACGAGGTCACGCACTCTTTCGAGTTCGTGACCTCGTTGGTCGCAGTTCGTGGAACTGCTGGTGGTGGGCGAAGGGGGACTTGAACCCCCACGTCCCGAAGGACACTGGCACCTGAAGCCAGCGCGTCTGCCATTCCGCCACTCGCCCGAGCAACCCGAAAACATTAACACGAGGCATCAATTTATTACGATTCGTGCAGTTCAGATGGCAAAAGACCCTCGCAGATCCGCTCGTCTCCGTGAAGACGGATATCATGCAAGAGGGTGGACATGCGCCGCTTGGCAACGCGATGACAGTACCGTGGGACGCTGACACCCTGGTGTCACGACACGCATTGCCAGCGACAGCCGCCACGGCGGCACCGAGAGGAGGTTCCGATGGGGATAGTTCAGCGTTTCGAGCGCAAGCTCCAAGGGGCCGTCGGTGACGGGTTCGCCCGGGTGTTCGGCGGCAATGTGATGCCTCAGGAGGTGGAGTCTGCGCTTCAGCAGGAGGCCACCGATCGGGTGCAGCAGTTGGAAGGTGGGCATCGTCTCGCCCCCAACAGTTATGTCATCACCATCAACAATTCCGATCACGACGCGTTGGCGAGCGACAGGGACTTGACTGTCCGCGCCTTCTCCCGTCACCTCGAGGACTTCATTCGCGATCAGGGCTGGCAGACGTATGGTCCTGTCCAGATCGCGTTCGAGCCTTCTGAATCGCTACACACGGGACAGTTCCGAACCAGAGGTTCTGTAGATCCGGATGCCGGACGCCCACCGATTGCACAAGCCACGTCGAAACCAGGAGCTGGCCCCATGACGCAGAACCCAGGCTACGACCCCAGCCGCGACCCGGCGGCGGGCCGCCGCCCCGACCCCGAGTACGCGCGCAACGGTCACGCCCACGTGGGTCAGGAGCAGCGGTACGCCCAGGACGGGCCCGCTTACCAGAACGGCTTCGACCGCGGCGCCGGCTACGAGCAGCCCGCCTACCCGCCGCAGAACCCGGGCTACTCCGCCCCGGCGGCTCCCGCATTCGACCAGCAGGTCGGCCGCGCGGACGAGTACGACTACGACCCCAACTTCCGGGATCCGGGTTACCAGCAGCAGGACTACCCGGCTGCTTACGACCAGGCGGCTCCGGCCCGCTACCCGGACGGCTCCTACGCCGATCCCGGCTACCAGGAGCAGGGCTACCAGCAGCAGCCTGCATACGATCAGCCCGCCTACGACCAGCAGGCGTACGACCCCGCTTTTCGTGACCCGGGCTACCAGCAGGGCGGTTATGCACAGCCCGGTTACCAACAGGGTGGCTACGACCAGCAGGCGTACGACCCCGGCTACCAGCAGGGTGGGTACCAGCCCGGCGGCTACTCGCCGGAACCGCAGGTCTTCACGGCGACGCTGCAGCTCGAGGACGGCAGTGGTCGTCACTTCCAGCTGCGTGAGGGCAACAACATCATCGGCCGCGGCCAGGAGGCACAGTTCCGCCTGCCCGACACCGGTGTGTCACGTCGCCACATCGACATTCGCTGGGACGGCCAGGTCGCGATGCTCTCCGATCTGGGCTCCACCAACGGCACCACGGTCAACGGCGCACCGGTCCAGGATTGGCAGCTCGCCGACGGCGACATCATCCGCGCCGGTCATTCGGAGATCCTCGTTCGCATCCTCTGAGCGCCCCAGGCGTTTGTAACGTCCGACATCACAGTTCGATGTGATGTCGGGCGTGATGCGGTGTCGGATCGGTTTCGTCGGCGCATGTCCGTATTCTGATCGGCGGGGCAGCGTGGCCCCTATGATTCGGCGAGTTCGGCACGAAAACAGAAGGAGGTGGACTGCTCGATGCAAGGTTTGATTCTGCAACTCACGAGGGCGGGCTTCCTGCTTCTGTTGTGGCTGTTCGTGTGGGCGGTCCTGCGGACCCTCCGTAACGACATCTACGCAGGTTCGGGCGTTCGCGTTCCTACCTCGCGCTACTCGCGCGGCTCCAACGTGCTGCCCTCCATGAGCAAGACCAAGACCGCCAAATACCTGGTTGTCACGCAGGGCGGACTCGCCGGAACCCGAATCACACTCGGCACGCAGCCGGTCATGATCGGCCGCGCAGACGACTCCACCCTCGTCCTCACCGACGACTACGCCTCCACCCGGCACGCCCGTCTGTCACCTCGCGGGGCAGACTGGTACGTCGAAGACCTCGGCTCCACCAACGGCACCTACCTGGACCGAGCCAAGGTCACCACATCTGTTCGCGTGCCGCTGGGTACTCCGGTACGAGTCGGCAAGACGGTAATCGAGTTGCGCCCGTGACCCTCGTTCTTCGCTACGCCGCCCGCAGTGATCGCGGCCTGGTTCGCACCAACAACGAAGACTCCGTGTACGCGGGTGCTCGCTTGTTGGCCTTGGCAGACGGCATGGGCGGCCACGCGGCCGGCGAGGTCGCCTCCCAACTGATGATCGCGGCACTGGCCCACCTGGACGACGACGAACCCGGCGAAGACCTGCTCGGCAAGCTCGAGGCCGCCACTCGTGACGGCAATGACACCATTGCCGAACACGTCGAGGAAGACCCGGAACTCGACGGGATGGGCACCACGCTCACCGCGATCCTGTTCTCCGGCAGCAAACTCGGTCTCGTACACATCGGCGACTCCCGCGGGTACATGCTGCGCGAGAACTCGCTGGCACAGATCACTCGTGACGACACCTTCGTGCAGTCGCTCGTCGACGAGGGCCGAATCACCGCCGAACAGGCGCACACGCACCCGCAACGTTCGCTCATCATGCGGGCCCTCACCGGCAACGAGATCGAGCCGACGCTCACCGTTCGCGAGGCCAGGGCCGGCGACCGCTACCTGCTGTGCTCGGACGGACTGTCGGACGTGGTCAGCGACGAGACCATCGAGAACACGATGCGCGAGGGGTCCGAAGAGGAGTGCGCCGAGCGCCTCATCGAACTCGCCCTGCGCAGCGGCGGACCGGACAACATCACGGTCGTCGTCGCAGACGTCATCGACCTCGACTACGGCCAGAGCCACCCGATCGTGGCAGGCGCCGCCTCGGCCGAGGACGAAGAGGACACTCCCCCGCCCGACACCGCCGCCGGCCGTGCCGCTGCCATGCGCCCGCCCCGCGCCACGCCCAAGCGGGTCGTCTCTCCGCCGCCGGAAGAGCCGAAGAAGAAACGCAGCAAGCTGAAGTTCGTGTTCATCGCCCTCGCGCTGATCGTGCTGCTCGCCGTTGCCGCCTTCGTCGGCCGCAGCCTGGTGCGCAACAACTACTACGTGGCCGCCGACGGCGATCGCGTCACCGTGCTCCGCGGCGTTCCCGGATCCGTTCTGGGCTACTCGTTGCACGAAGCGAACCTTCTCGGCTGCGTCTCCGACTCGGGCGATCTCGACCTCGTCGCCCCCGGTGACGTGCGGCCCGACTGCAACGTCCTCGAAGTCGACGACATCCAGCCCACCGCACGCGAGCAGGTTCGTGCCGGTCTTCCCTCCGGAAAGCTCGACGATGTCCGCGACCAGATGACCCGGCTCGTCGAGAACGACCTGCTGCCTGTCTGCGTGGACGAAAGCAAGACACCTGAACCGACGCCTGCCCCGGCACCCGCTCCGGCGCCCGCCCCTGCCCCGCCGGCTCCCGGTGCGCCGCCGACAGCGGAAACCCCGGCTCCCGCTCCCGAAAATCAGGAGCAGGCCGCACCGACGACGCCCAAACAGATCCCTGGTCAGAACTGTAGGACGGCTGGCTGATGTCAGTGTCCACAGCTTCGCCCGGGGCCTCCTTCCCCAGTCCGCCAGGAGGTTTCGCGCCGGCGCCCGTTCAGTCGAACCGCCGGAATGTCGAACTTTTCCTGATCGTCTGCGCCATCGTCATCACGACGGTGTCGCTGATCCTCGTCGAGGCGAGCCAGGAACAGAGCATCACCTGGGATCTCGGCAAGTACGCGCTGACCTACGCCGTCCTCTTCCTGGTGGCGCATCTCGCCGTCCGTCGGTTCGCCGCTTGGGCCGATCCGCTGCTCCTGCCGATCGTGGCTCTGCTCAACGGCCTCGGCCTCGTGCTGATCCACCGGCTCGACCTGGCCGACGAGCAGTCCGCCGCCTCCTTCGGACTGCCCACGCCCTCACCGGACGCCAACCAGCAGATCATGTGGACGACCCTCGCCATCGCGGGATTCGTGACCATCCTGATCTTCCTGAAGGACTACCGACTGCTCGCCCGATTCAGCTACACGCTGGGGCTCGCAGGTCTGATCCTGCTGGCGATTCCCGCCCTGCTCCCATCGTCGTTCTCTGAGGTCAACGGCGCCAAGATCTGGATCCGCCTCCCGGGCTTCAGCATTCAGCCCGGTGAGTTCGCGAAGATCCTGCTCATCATCTTCTTCGCCTCCGTGCTCGTCGCGAAGCGTGACCTGTTCACCACGGCAGGCAAGCACTTCTTCGGCATGGACTTCCCGCGTGCCCGCGACCTCGGTCCGATCCTCCTGGCCTGGGCGGTCTCGGTGGGTGTCCTCGTCTTCGAGAAGGACCTGGGCACGTCGCTGCTGCTGTTCACGACCGTGCTGGTGATGCTCTACATCGCCACCGAACGCGTCGGCTGGGTTCTCATCGGTACCGGCCTGCTTGCCCTCGGTTTCGTGTTCGCCTACAACCTGTTCGGCCACGTTCGGGTGCGCGTGAGCACCTGGATCGACCCGCTCGGCGACTACAACAACACCGGCTA
Source organism: Rhodococcus huquni (assembly GCF_055231055.1). Lineage (NCBI taxonomy): Bacteria > Bacillati > Actinomycetota > Actinomycetes > Mycobacteriales > Nocardiaceae > Rhodococcus > Rhodococcus huquni. Next base: position 335,121 of record NZ_JBUYWE010000002.1, on the reverse strand, counting down.
CCAGATCTCGCAGTCTCTGTTCGGGCTCGCCACCGGCGGCGTCGCCGGAACCGGCCTCGGCAGTGGCCGCCCCTCGCAGGTCCCCTTCGCGAAGACCGACTTCATCGTCGCGACCATCGGTGAAGAACTCGGCCTCATCGGCCTGGCCGCCGTCCTGATGCTGTTCCTGCTCCTGGTGGTGCGCGGACTGCGCACCGCCCTCGCCGTGCGTGACAGCTTCGGCAAGCTCCTCGCCGCCGGGCTGGCCTTCACCATCGCCGTCCAGGTGTTCGTGGTGGTCGGCGGCGTCACCAAGCTGATCCCGCTCACCGGCCTGACCACCCCGTTCATGTCGTACGGCGGCTCGTCGCTGGTGGCCAACTACCTGCTCCTGGCGATCCTGATCAAGATCTCCGACTCCGCGCGGCGCCCGGCACAGCCGAAGAAGAAGGGCGGCCCCCCGCCGATCGCCGACGTGACCACCGAGATGTTGCCGCGCTTATGAACACACCACTGCGCCGCGTAGCCATCGCCGTCATGGTGATGGTGGTCGCCCTCCTCGCCAATGCCACCTACGTGCAGGTCATCAAAGCCGACGACCTGCGCGCAGACCCGCGTAACTCACGCGTGCTCCTCGACGAGTACTCCCGTCAGCGCGGACAGATCTCCGCCGACGGCCAGGTACTCGCCGCGTCGGTTGCGACCGACGACCGCTACAAGTACCTGCGCTCGTACCCCGCCAATCCGGCGGCGCCGTCGAGCCCGATGGCGTACTCCCCGATCACCGGGTTCTACTCGATGCAGTACGGCAGCACCGGACTCGAGCGGTCCGAGGACACCGTCCTCAACGGCTCCGACAATCGCCTGTTCGGCCGCCGCTTCTTCGACCTCGTCTCCGGTCGTGATCCGCGGGGCGGCAACGTCGTGACCACCATCAACCCAGTGATGCAGCAGGTCGCCTACGACGAACTCACCGCCAAGGGTTACACCGGTTCCGTCGTCGCCATCGAGCCGTCCACCGGCAACATCCTCACTATGGTCTCGACCCCCAGCTTCGACCCGAACGCGCTGGCAGGCCATGACGGCGCGGTGTCCACGCAGGCATGGGAGGCGCTCAACGAAGACCCGTCCAAGCCCCTCATCAACCGCGCCGTGTCCCAGACCTACCCGCCCGGCTCGACCTTCAAGGTCGTCGACACGGCTGCCGCCCTCGAAGCGGGTGTGACGCCGGAAGACCAGCTCACCGCTGCCCCGCAGATCACTCTGCCCGGAACCTCGACCACCCTCGAGAACTACAACGGCAGCACCTGCGGTGACGCTCCCACCGCGTCGTTGCGCGAGGCGTTCGCCCGCTCCTGCAACACCGCGTTCGTGGAGATGGGCATCAAGGTCGGCGGCGACGCTCTGCAGAACCAGTCCAACGCCTTCGGTATCGGGGCGGACAGCCCCGGCGTGCCGTTCCCGGTCGCGGACAGCACCATCGGTTCGATCCCCGACGATGCGGCGCTCGGCCAGACCAGCATCGGCCAGCGCGACGTCGCCCTCACCCCGCTGCAGAACGCCGTCATCGCGGCCACCGTGGCCAACGGCGGTGTGCGGATGGAACCGCAGCTGGTCTCGCAGCTCCAGGGCCCTGACCTGTCCAATCTCGATACGACCGACCCGGTCTCGGCCGGTCAGGCCATGTCGCCCGAGGTGGCGGCCACCCTGACCGATCTGATGATCGGATCGGAGAACAACACGAGCGGCGAGGGCAAGATCCCCGGCGTCCAGATCGCATCCAAGACCGGCACGGCCGAGCACGGAAACGATCCACGCAACACACCGCCGCACGCTTGGTACATCGGCTTTGCCCCCGCCCAGAAGCCGACGGTGGCGATTGCCGTCATCGTCGAAGACGGCGGAGACAGAGCATTGGCCGCAACCGGCGGCTCGGTGGCGGCACCGATCGGACGCGCTGTCATCGCAGCCGGACTACAAGGGGGCTGACTGTGGCACTGAACAACGGCGCACTCATCGCACAGCGTTATCGTCTGATCCGGCTCATCGCCACAGGCGGAATGGGTCAGGTCTGGGAGGCGACGGACAGTCGCCTCAACAGGCGTGTGGCCGTGAAGGTCCTCAAGTCGGAGTTCTCGTCCGATCCCGAGTTCCTCGAGCGGTTCCGCTTCGAGGCCAGGACCACCGCCCAGCTCAACCACCCGGGCATCGCCGGCATCTACGACTACGGCGAGATCCAGGACAGCACCGGCGAATCTCTGGCCTACCTGATCATGGAGCTCGTCAACGGCGAGCCCCTCAACACCGTGCTGTCGCGGGTCGGACGTCTCGCGGTTCCGCACGCTCTCGACATGCTGGAGCAGACCGGCCGGGCGCTGCAGGAAGCGCACGACGCCGGTGTGGTGCACCGTGACGTGAAGCCCGGCAACATCCTGATCACGCCGACCGGTCAGGTGAAGATCACCGACTTCGGTATCGCGAAGGCACTCGAGAACTCCCCCGTCACCCGCACCGGAATGGTGATGGGCACCGCGCAGTACATCGCCCCGGAGCAGGCCCTCGGCGAGGATGCCAGCGCAGCGAGCGACGTGTACTCCCTCGGCGTCGTCGGCTACGAAGCGTTGTCCGGCCGCCGCCCGTTCGTCGGCGAAGGCGCCCTGACCGTGGCGATGAAGCACGTACGGGAGACCCCTGCGCCGATGCCGGCCGATCTCCCGGTCAACATTCGCGAGCTCATCGACATCACGATGGCGAAGGACCCGGTCGCCCGGTACTCCAACGGCCACGAGTTCGCCGACGCGGTCGCCGCGGTTCGTTCCGGACGTCGGCCACCGCCGCCCGGGACGGGAGGCGGCCCCTCCACCGGGCGGGTTCTCCCGCCGATGGGTACCGGGTCGACGCAGATGATGCCGACGTCGCAAACTTCCTATTCGGGCCCGACCACCGGCTACGCTGCCGCGTCACCGATGGATCCGGAACCGGAGGACGAGAAGAAGGGTCTGTCCAGCGGACAGAAGGCCATGGCCTGGGGCGCAGGCGGCCTGCTCGCTCTGGCCGCGGTCATCGCGCTGGTCATGATCCTGTTCGACACCGGCGGCGACGACAAACCGACGACGCCACCGCCGCTCAGTACGTCACTGCGCACGATCACGACCACGCAGCCTCCGGTCACCACGACTCGTGAGACGACTCAGGAACCGACGACGACCCAGCCGACGACCACCGAGCCGACCACGACGACCGAACAGCCGACGACCACCACCACCGAGCGCACCACCACCACCACGACGACCGAGCCGACGACCACCACCACTGAGCCGACGACCACCGAAGCGACGACTACCGAGGAATCGGATACGACTCAGCAGCAAGGACAGCCATGACGACACCGCGCAACCTCTCCTCACGTTACGAGTTGGGTGAGATTCTCGGCTTCGGTGGCATGTCCGAGGTCCACCTGGCACGCGACGTCCGCCTGAGCCGTGACGTGGCGATCAAGGTGCTGCGAGCCGACCTCGCGCGCGATCCCACGTTCTATCTGCGTTTCCGCCGTGAAGCGCAGAACGCGGCCGCCTTGAACCACCCCGCGATCGTGGCGGTCTACGACACCGGTGAGGCCGAGACGGACGCCGGACCGTTGCCGTACATCGTCATGGAGTACGTCGACGGCGACACCCTGCGCGACATCGTTCGCAGCAAGGGGCCGATGACGCCCCGTGAGGCCATGGAAGTCATTTCCGACGTGTGTGCCGCGTTGGACTTCAGCCACCGAAACGGCATCGTCCACCGCGACGTGAAGCCGGCGAACGTGATGATCAACCGGGCCGGCGCGGTCAAGGTGATGGACTTCGGTATCGCCCGCGCGATCTCCGATGCCTCCAGCCCGATGACGCAGACCGCTGCCGTGATCGGCACGGCCCAGTACCTGTCGCCGGAGCAGGCGCGCGGCGAGCAGGTCGATGCCCGATCGGACGTCTACTCGCTCGGCTGCGTGCTGTTCGAGGTCCTCACCGGGGAGCCTCCGTTCAAGGGCGACTCGCCGGTTGCGGTTGCGTACCAGCACGTTCGGGAAGATCCGCAGACGCCGTCCGAGATCAATCCGGACATCCCCCGTGAACTCGACTCGGTCATCCTCAAGGCGATGAGCAAGAACCCGGCCAACCGCTACCAGAGCGCCGCGGACATGCGCAGCGACTTGGTGCGGGTGCTGGGTGGGCAGCGTCCGAGCGCCCCGATGGTCATGAACGACGAGGACCGGACCACGTTCCTCGGTGCTGTCGACTCCGGCCACAACTCACCACGCAAGGCTGTGCCCGCCGGATCGCCGGACTCCACCGACGACGGCCCGTCGAACCGCAAACCGTTGAAGATCGCACTCATCGCCATCGCCTCCATCCTGGCGGTGGGCATCGTGGGTGCGTTCCTGTGGTCGTTGACGGGCGGCTCCAAGGACAACGTGGCGATTCCGGACGTCACGGGACAGAGCGCCGAAGAAGCGATCACCAACCTGCAGAACGCAGGGCTGCGCGTCTCGCGTCAGGACAAACCCGATCCCGTCGTGGCGGTCGGCAACGTCATCACCACCCGTCCGGTCGCCGGATCGCAGGTGGAAAGTCAGAGCACGGTGTCACTCGAGGTGTCCACCGGGCCCGAGGAAGTGAAGATCCCGAGACTGGCGGGCCTGAGCCGCGAGGAAGCGCAACAGGAGCTTTCGGCAGTGGGCCTGCGGCTCGACAACGAGGTCGCGAGAACGCCGTCCACCACGGCGGAGGTCGACAAGGTGGTGGCCCAGGAACCGTCGTCCGGCACGAGCATCGCGGTCGATTCCCCGGTCACGGTCACGCTCGGCACCGGCCCGGAGCAGATCCGGGTCCCCGATGTCACCGGCCAGACCGCACAGGTCGCCAAGGCGAACATCGAGGGTGCGGGCTTCAAGGTCGACGAGCAGCAGATCGACTCCGGGCAGGCGTCCGGCGAAGTGGTGTCGTCGAGCCCCGCGGGCGGGTCCACGGCCGCCAAGGGCGACACCATCGTGATTCGGGTGTCCAACGGCAGCAACATCTCGATGCCTGATCTGACCAACCAGTCGGTCTCCCAGGCGCTCTCCGCACTGCGGGCGGCCGGCTGGTCGGGATCGTCCTCGTCGATCACTCAGAACAAGACGTCCACCTTGGACCCCGAGATGGTCGGCAAGATTCTCACGCAGCAGCAGCCGCCCGGCTCCGAGATCGAGAAGGACGCGAACATCACGGTCAACGTCGGAGCCCTGGGGATTCCGCGCTGATCGTGCCGCGCTGACCGACTGAACCGAACGAAGTGGCTCAGGCTCCCAGAGCCTGGGCCATTTCGGTTTCCAGGGCAGCCACGAGAGCCTCGGCGGGAGCTTCACCGCACACGCCGAGCCAGTTCGCGAGCATCCGATGACCGCCCTGCGTGAGGACGGACTCGGGGTGGAACTGAACTCCGTGAATGGGCAGTTCACGGTGACGCATCGCCATCACGATGCCGTTGTCCGTGCGGCCGGTGACCTCGAGTTCGTCGGGAATCGTCTCCGGCAACACGGTCAACGAGTGGTAGCGGGTGGCCGTGAACGGATCGGGTAGGCCGGCCAGCACGCCCTCGCCGCTGTGGTGGACGACGCTGGTCTTCCCGTGCAAGAGCTCGGGAGCACGGTCCACCGTTGCGCCGAAGGCCGCACCGATCGCCTGATGCCCGAGGCACACTCCCAGCAACGGGGTCCCGGCCTTCGCGCAGGCCGTCACCAGGTCCATGGTGGCGCCGGCACGCTGCGGTGTTCCGGGTCCGGGGCTGAGAAGGATGCCGTCGAAATCTGCGGCGGCCGCCGCGATGGCCTCCGGGCCGGTGACTCCGGGATCGTCGTTACGCCACACCACGGCCTCGATGCCGAGCTGGCCCAGGTACTGGACCAGGTTGAACACGAAGCTGTCGTAATTGTCGACGACCAGAATCCTCATGGGTCGAGGGTATGCCGTCCGCTCACCCGCCCGTGAACCCGGGGATGCTCACATCAGGCGACGTGGCCTGCGAATACCCCAGTCCGAACCGAGTCGCGTACTGCTTGAAAACTCGGATCCCCGGTTCGTTCGCCAGCGTGGCCTCGAGCCGCGCCGGGTCGCCGATCGCCGACACCACGTATGGCGGACTGTAGGTGCGGCCGTGCAGAAGCAGCGTGTTTCCGATGCATCGCGGCGCCGAGGTGTTGACTATGCGCTGATCTTGCATGCTCATGGCCTCCGCCCCGCCAGCCCACAGCGCGTTGAGAACACTCTGCACATCCTGTTGATGTACGACGAGGTCGTCCGGGGTCGCGTCGACCGGATACTTGCCGTCCGCGCCGCGCGGCGCGTCGGTGAGCGTCACGGTGACGCCAGGTCCGGTCACGGGCGTGAGGCCGGCGTCGGCGGCGAGTGCGTCGGTCTGCTCCAGGGCCTCGGCGACTCCGGAGTCGGAGGTCGCCGCCTGCTGCTGCACGGTCGCGACCCGAGCCGAAAGGTCGTCTCGGGTGGCAGCCACCTCGTCGACCTTCTTCTGCGCGTTGCGCACGAGATCCGACAACCGGGTGGAATCTCCGGCACGTAGCTCCAGGCCATGAGAGGCCTCGCGGGTGGTCGAGATCATCAGACCGGCCACCAGACACACCACGAGCACGAGAATGCGCCAGAACATCGCTCTGCTCGGTCGCTTCCCAGCCACTCGATTCCTGCCCTCCCACGTACCTGCGCTACCGGTGTCCTGCGCTGTTAGCGTGTACTCAGACGCAGGTGTTACGAATCTACCTGCACACACTCCTGTACAGCCGCACGAGCGAGGACGTCATGCCGAAGTCGAAGGTCCGTAAGAAGGCCGATTACACGATCAACCCTGCAACCCGCGCCCAGGGGAAAGTGAAGGCCGGTCCGTCCAGCCCGCTCTACGTGTCGGTGATGTTGGGCTTCATGCTCGTCGGTCTGATCTGGCTGATCGTCTACTACTTGGCGGCCGACCAGCTGCAGTGGATGAACGACCTCGGCGCCTACAACTTCCTCATCGGATTCGGCTTCATGGTCGTCGGCCTCATCATGACCATGAAGTGGCGATGACAGCTCGGTGACGGTAGCAATTACACGGTTGTCATTCATCCCCACTGTGCACAGAGCCTGTGGATAACTCGGATAGGCCTATGCCTGAACAGGGAAAACTCGAGTGGGCGACGCCTTGGGGTGTCATCGTCGCGCTCGCCGTCGGCGGCCTGGCCCTCGTCGGGGCGTCATTTCTGGTCTCCACGGAACCGGCCGGTCGCGTACTCGTGACGGTCGCTGCGTTGGTGATGCTGGCGTCTGCCGCTTCGGGTGCCGTGCAGCGTCCACGTCTGGTCGCCCACACCGAGGGCCCGGACAGCGGAATCACCGTGCGGAAGCTCACGGGACGACGCTCTTACTCCCGGACCGAGATCACGCGCGTGCGGCTCGTCCGGTATCCGCGGTTGGGCAGGCGGGTCCCGATGCTGGAGATCGACGCGACGGACGCGGACGGCACAGAGCGATTGCTGATCTTCGGGCGATGGGATCTGGGCACCACGCCTCAGAACGTGTTCGACTCGTTCGCCGCGCACGGCCTGGTTCCGCCCGAGAAGAACTAGAACCCGTACATCTCGCGTAGCTGCACGACGCGCAGCACGATCACGCCGAGGGTGATCACGACGACGGCGGCGACGGCCGCCCATCCGATCCGAACCGCCTTCTCGCGGTTGTTTCCCGCGCCCAACCATTGGGGCGCGTAGAGCAGTCCGGCGGCCACACCCGCGCCGGCCAGGAGCCCGCCGAGGTGACCCCAGAACGAGATTCCGGGGATCGAGACGCTGATGATCACGTTGATGACGATGACCGAAATGATCGGGGCGGGACTGCGACGCAGCCGAAGCAGGATGATCGCCTCTGCGCCCATCAGGCCGAACACCGCACCCGACGCCCCTGCGGTCAGCGCGTCGATCTGGAACGCCATGACCGCGGCCGATCCGCCGAGGATCGATGCCACGTACACGGCGATGTAGCGAGACCGGCCGAGAATCAGTTCGACGTCGCGGCCGATGATGTACAGCGCGAACATGTTGACGGCCAGGTGAATCAGGCCGAAGTGCAGGAACCCGCTACCGAGAAGGCGTTCGACGTCGCCGTCGGCCACGGCCGGAGGGAACAGCGCCCACGCCCGGAACAGACTCGAGCCCAACTCGTTCCGCATGATGCTGCCGGACTGTGCGGCAGTCGCGAGAAAGATGGCGATGTTCGCCGCCATCAAGATGTAGGTCACCAGCGGCGTCGACCGCTTCTGCGTCACCGTGTTGCCGGCGACGCCACGAACAGCGCGCTGGTTCTTGCTCGCCGCTGCCACACAATCCACGCACTGATAGCCGACAGCGGCCTCACGCAGACAGTCCGGGCACGCCGGACGGCCGCATCGATTGCAGGACAGGGAGGTGGGGCGATCCGGGTGGCGAACGCACCGCGGCTGGGGCGGAGAGCCCTCGTTCGCAGCTCCACCCCAGCCGGGGTTCGTCATACGGTCTCGTCCCTCTCAGGCGTGTGTCTTCAGGAAATGGAGACGCTGTTGATCACGACGGGCTCGACCGGGCGATCGCTGCGGTCGACCTTGGTCGAGGAGATCGCGTCGACGACCTTCTTCGACTCCGCATCGACGACCTCACCGAAGATGGTGTGGCGACGGTTGAGGTGCGGGGTCGCGCCGGTGGTGATGAAGAACTGCGATCCGTTGGTGCCCGGGCCCGCGTTGGCCATGGCCAGCAGGTACGAGCGGTCGAACTGCAGCTCGGGGTGGAACTCGTCTGCGAACTGGTAGCCCGGTCCGCCTGCGCCGGTTCCGGAGGGGTCGCCGCCCTGGATCATGAAGCCGTCGATGACGCGGTGGAAGATCGCACCGTCGTAGAACGGGCCCGAGTCGGTGCCACCGGCGTTGGCGGTGGTGTACGCCTTCGTGCCGTCGGCGAGGCCGGTGAAGTTCTCCACAGTCTTCGGCGCGTGGTTGCCGAAGAGGGCGATCTTGATGTCGCCGCGGTTGGTGTGGAGCGTTGCGGTTGCAGTCTGATTGGGTGAAGTCACACCACCATGTTGCCACGCGATACGGGAAACACGTTTGTTCGGGGAGTCACGTTTTCCTGGAGCCGGACGCGCGCTGTGACAAGGTGAGAGCATGACACGCACGACTGAGACCCTCACAGCACCGTCCGTCTCGATCCCCGAGCCGCTCCTGCGGGCGAAGGACTCGGAGAAGGTCGACGAAGCGGTCCGAATCGCCCGTACGGGCGCTCTCACCGTGGGCCGTGGACTCGGCCAGGCCGGAGTGTTTCTCGGCCGCCAAGGCCTCGAGCTGGCCAGGAAGGGCGCCGAGCGCGCCCAGCACGTGCCCGTGCCTCAGGTGCAGGCCGTAGCGGAGAAGATACTTCCGGAGCCCGAGCCGAAGCCGAAGCGTCGGGGCCGGAAGATTCTGATCGCTCTGGGTGTCGGTGCCGTCGCTGCCGGCGGCGTCGCGTTCTACAAGAGCCGCCACCGCGAGCAGCCGCCCGTCGCCCCGGCGCCGCCGACTCTCGCGCAGGAGCAGCCGAAGCCTTCCACGCCGGCCGCGTCTGCACCCAAGGCGGCCCCGGCCCCGAAGGACACCACGCCCGGCGCCCCGAAGGACACCACGCCCGGCGCCCCGAAGGACACCACGCCCGGCACTCCGAAGGCCGCCGCGCCCAAGCCCGCGCCGACGCCCAAGCCGGCACCCACAGCCAAGCCGGCGCCCAAGCCGAGCGCGCCTTCTGCAGGAAAGAGCACTCCTCCGGCCGGCACGAACGGCAAGCACGCTGCGGACGACGGCTCTTCGTCGACTCCGCCGTCCTCGGAGTAGGCGCAACCCGGGCGGACTTCGGCCTATCGGCAACCTCCATGCAGAGAATATGATGTAGATCACTGCATGAGGAGGGGCTATGTCCGCTCTACGAACCGCCGGTCGCTTTGTCGCTTTGGCTGCGCCCGTTGCGGCTGCGCTTGTTCTCGCAGCTCCAGCGGGCGCAGCACCCCATCCGTTCGGCGGCGCTGCCGTCACGGTGGGCTGCCCCAATCAGGGCAGCTTGATGTCCATCACCGGTATGACGGGCGACACTGTGGCGCCCGGCGTGATCCGATTCGACTCGTTCCCCGGTGCGTTCCCCATGCCCGCTGCCGCTCAGGTAACGGTGGCGTGGGTCAACACCAACACCGGCCAGTCCGGGATCACCAACCTCGGCGGTGTCTATCCGAACCTGTCGGCCACCGTGAACACCGGCATGGGCAACGTCATCGCCACCGGATTCGGGTCCATCAATTGGGGCAGCAGTCCTATCTGCCAGAGCAACCCCGCCATAGGCACGTTCATCGCCTGACCTAGGCCAGTGCCACACCCAGCAGGACGAAGGCTGCGATCCCGGTGACGGTGCGAACGAGGTGCCACCGATTCCACGGGTCTTCGAAGTTCTGCCGTGCACGCCGTCGTTCCTCGTCGGTACCGACAAGGGCCCGATCGAGTGCGTTGTTCAACGGAATGTTCGCGGCAACCGTGATCGCGAACGTCACGATGGCGAGCACCGCCGCCACGACGAGCAGTATCAGCGATTCACGCCCGTCCCACAGTTCGAGCACGGCTGTCGTCACTGCCAGCAGTGGCGCCCCGCAGAACGCGAGCAGGAACCAACCGTTCACGATTCCGACGTTGATCGATCGGCACGTGTCGACGTAGGTGGCATCGTCGACCAGGCGCATCGCCGGCCGAATCGCGCAGACGAACCCGAAGTACACGCCTGCGAGCAGGCCGTTCGTGACGATCGCCACGATCAGAACGAGGTCGGATACGACGGTCGGCACGATCCTCACCGCTTTCGGGAGTGTGATTGCTGTCGATATCGACGCTATGGCGCTAGAGGTGTCGCTTCAATACCGGAAAGTCCGAGAATCATGCCCGTTCGTCCACTCACGGGATCTGCGGAAGCTCGTCGATCAGCGCCAATGCGGCTGGTGACGGCGGTCTTGCCCAGATCACCCGCTGGGTCCTTCGGGGAGCGTCGTGCACCTGCACCGACTTCAGACCCACGGCTGTGGTCAGTGGATCGGGTGGCAGCATCCCGACACCGAGACCTGCAGCGATGGCATCGCGGATGGAAGCGGTGGTGTCGGCCTCGACGACGATGCACCGCGACACCCCCACCAAACTGAAGGCATCGTCGGTTTCAGCCCGGGCGTGGGTACCCGAGGGGAAGTCGACGAAATCCTGGTCAGCCAGATCCGCGAGGCCCAATTCCTTCCGGCCGGCGAGGGATGCCCCGGCGACAAGACGAGTTCCAGGCGCTCCTCGAGCAGTTGGTGGTCGGCGACGCCACGACGTGTCGCTCCGATCGGTGCCGCGATGAACGCGATATCGATCGCCCTGTCCACCACCCCCTGGTACATCTCCTCGCTTCGACGGGCGACGACCCGGAGATCGACGGCCGGGTGCCGGTCCCGGAACTGTCGGAGTGCCGTGTTGAGGTCCACAGCGGTGAGGTTCGGGATGCTTCCCACCGTCAGTCGGCCGGTCAGCTCGCCGGCCGAGGCGACGGCGATCGCCCGTGCACGCTCCACCGCAGCGAGTGCTTCTCGGGCAGCGCGAACGAACTGGGCGCCGGAAGGGGTGGGTTCGACCCGTCGGTTCGTCCGGAGGAAGAGCCGAACGCCGAGCTCGTGCTCCAGCTCGGTGACGCCATGACTGAGCGCCGACTGGACAACGTGACAGCGCTCGGCAGCGCGGGTGAAGTTCCGTGCCTCGGCAACTGCGATGACATAGCGCAGTTGCTGCAGCTCCACGTGTACCTCCTTGGTAGATGAATCAGATCGATCATATGCAGAGAAGCATCTGTTGGACAGATGATTGTGTGGGACAAACACTTGGAGCCATGACCACAACCCAGCGCTCGGAGTCCCCTGACCAGTCCGACGACGCGACGAACATTGCCCGGAGCGAGGTATTCGACTCGGGACTGTTTCGCCTCATGGCCCTGGCCGCGGGCCTCTCGGCGTCGGCTCTCTATCTCGCTCAGCCACTGCTGCACCGGTTGTCGGTGGAGTTCGGACTGAGTGCGGCACAGAGCAGCTGGCTGGTGACCGGCGCACAGGCCGGATACGCCGTCGGCCTTCTACTGCTCGTCCCACTCGGGGATGTCCTGCGTCGCAGCCGACTGTCCGTTGCACTCCTACTGTCGACGGCGACGCTGCTCGTCGGCGTGACAGCCGCCGCCGACGGCTCGATGCTTGTCGCGGGGACGGTGGCCGCGTCCATGTCGGCCGTCGGCGCGCAAGTCCTCGTACCCATGGCTGCCGCTATGGCACCCGAAGGTCGAAGCGGACGGTCGGTCGGAATTGTGATGGCGGGCGTACTGTCCGGCGGTCTGCTCGGGCGTGCCGCCAGTGGAGTGCTCGCCGACGTCGCCGGCTGGCGCAGCGGGTATTGGATCACTGCTGCGGCACTGGTCGTCACAGCGCTGGTCCTGAGACGGCGACTGCCTGCCGATGCAGCGCCCTCCTCCCCGCTCACGCTCACCCGCTACCTGCAGCTGCTGGGCTCGTTGATCACTCCTCTGCGACAGCTGGCAGTACTACGCCGCCGAACCCTCGTGGCCGCACTCGCCATGTCGGCGTTCACCATTCAGCTCGCGGTCGTCACCTTGAGACTGTCCCAAGCCCCGTTCGGCTGGGGCACTACCGCCATCGGAGCCTTCAGTCTGCTCGCCCTTGCGGGAATCGCGCTGATGCCGTTGACAGGACGATTGGTGGACGCGGGGCACGCGCACGCCGTCACCACCATCGGCCTGGCTCTCGAACTCGGTGCCTGGATCCTCATGCTCGTGACAGGTTCGACCATCCTCGGCCTGGCCATCGGGGTCGTCGGCCTGATCGTGGGACAGCAGGCGGTCTTGACCGCGACGCAAGCCACCATTTACGCGCTCTCGCCGGAGGCGCGCAGTCGGATCAACGCGGTGTTCATGGCGCTGTGCTTCGCCGCCGGCGCGTCGGGGTCGGCCCTCGCAGCCGTCGCTTGGTCGGTCGCCGGCTGGTCGGGTGCCTGCGTGGTGGCAGTTCTCCTCGCTCTCCTCGGGCTCGGCACCCAGATCGTCACTCGCGGACGCTGAACGAGTCCGCTCGGACAGTCGACTCCCTACAGAAGGACCGTCATGAAACTCCTGGTGCAGCGGCAACGATCTGAAACGAATGAAGGGCGCCTCCCGGTTTCCCGGAAGGCGCCCTTCATTTTGTGGAGCCTAGGAGATTCGAACTCCTGACATCTGCCTTGCAAAGGCAGCGCTCTACCAACTGAGCTAAGGCCCCGTTACCTCGTGCCAGACCTCGTCGCGAGTGAGCAACTTGGCCAATCCGAAGGCTACCAACACTCCGGCTCCCACTGCGAGGAGCACCTTCATGTTCGTAACCTTCCTGTGCACTTGGAGTGGGCCTAGGAGGACTTGAACCTCCGACCTCTTCGTTATCAGCGAAGCGCTCTAACCGCCTGAGCTATAGGCCCTCGAGTGCGGAACAAGACGCATTTTTGCACGTCTCGAACCGAGTGGGAAGATTACCCCACCGGACCGGCGGATACCAAAACAGGTCCGGTGGGACAGCCTTTTTCCCAGCTCAGTCCCGGTCGGCGAGGGTCACTTCGAGACCACCCACCAGATCGGAACACATGTTGTAGATGAACGAACCGATCGTCGCGAGAGCGGTCATCAGCACCATGTTCACCAGACCGATGATGGCTGCGTAGCCGAACACCTGGCCTGCCGTCACGAGCCCCTCGGAGCCCGTGTCCGACACGATGTCGGTGAACGCGTTGTTCAGTCGGTCCCACACGCCCATTCCGTCCAGGACGATGTAGAGCAGACCGACCGCGACCATCCACACGAAGAACAGCGACACCGAGATCACCGAAGAGATCTTCAGCATCGACCACGGATCGATCTTGCGTAGCTGCACGGTTGCGCGCAACGGACCATCCTCGGCCGCAGTGACCTTCTGCGGGCCGACGCTCGCGGCGGCGACCTTCGGCTGCTGACCTGTCGTCGACGGCTGTGCAGCCGGCAACGGATGCTTGGCCTCCGACAGATCGGGCATGTCCTTCGGAAGGGTCTTGCGATCGATGTGCCGAGTCGGCCCGTCGATTGCAGCAGCCTTCGCCTTGGCAGCCTCACGCTGCTGAGCAGGCTTCGCCTGATCGGCGGTGGGCGGCGCAGTCTTCTGCGGAGGAGCCGGCCGCTGCGGGGCTACCTTCGATGCGCCCGCACCGGCCTGCGGCGGTGACACGCGAGGTGTGGCTGCCGTCGGCGTCTGCGCCGAAGTGGCACCCGCCTGAGCCGGCTTCTGCTGACCAGTCGCCGGGCTCTGCGCGGGTGCCTGCTTCGAGGCAGGGGCCTGGCCCGCTTCCGACTTCGGTGGCTCCGGACGCTTCAGGTTGGTCTGCGGCTCACGCTGCTGACCAGCCGGGGGCGCCGCCTTGGATGCCGGAGTCTCACCGGTACCGGACTGCGGCTTCTGCGGCGGCTGCCCACCCTGAGGTGCCTGACCTGACTGAGGTGTCTGGCCGGACTTGGGCGCCTGGGCGGCCTGACCGGCAGCCCCACGCTGCCACGGCGGAGCCTGCGTGCCCCGGACGTTCGGCTGTCCGGAACTCTCCGGCGGACGCGGCGGCACCGGACGCTGCGAGCTCGAACCCGCAGGAGCCTGTCCGGAACCCGTGCGCGGCTGCTCAGCTGCCGGACGGGCCGCCGGCGGCTGCTGTGGCGGCGTGCCCGACTGCCGCGGCGGCAGAGGCGGCAGAGGCGGACGACCCGAAGGCGTCTGCTCCGAAGGACGCTGCGATGCCGACTCGGCATCGGGGCGTGCTGTCTGTCCCGGCCGCTGCGGCGGCGGAGTCGAAGCAGCAGACGAACTCTGCGGCTTCTCGTCCTTGCCGGGCTGGTTGGGAGTGCTCACTCAGGACTCCTTGGCTCCGTTATCGGCGCTGTTGGCATTGTCGGCGACTTCTTCCGGTTCGTCGGCGTTACGTGCGATCGCGAGGAGGTTGTCGCCCTCGCCGAGGTTCATCAACCGAACACCCTTCGTCTGCCGACCCGCCTTGCGTACCTGCTTGGCCGCGGTGCGAATGACACCGCCACCCGAGGTGATCGCGTACAGCTCATCGTCGTCGTCGACGATGAGCGCTCCGACAAGGGTGCCACGTTTCTTGTCGTACTGAATGGTCAGCACGCCCTTGCCGCCGCGTCCCTGAGGCATGTAGTCCTCGATGGGTGTCCGCTTGGAGTAGCCGCCCGAAGTCGCCACCAGCAGGTAGGTGCCGTCGCGCACCACGTTCAGCGAGAGAAGGACGTCCTCCTCGTTGAAGCGCATGCCCTGAACACCGGAGGTCGCGCGTCCCATCGGACGTAGCACCTCGTCGGTAGCGGAGAAACGAATCGACTGGCCCTTGGCGGAGACGAGAAGCAGATCGTCGTCGGAGGAGCACAGCACCGCGCCGACCAATTCGTCCTCGCCGCGCAGGTTGATCGCGACGATGCCGCCGCTGCGGTTCGAGTCGAAGTCGGTGAGGCGGGACTTCTTGACGAGACCCTTCTGGGTGGCCAGAACCAAGTAGGGCGCATCCTCGTACGTCTTGATCCGGATGACGCTCTGAATCCGCTCGTCCGGCTGGAATGCCAGCAGGTTGGCGACGTGCTGCCCGCGGGCGGTGCGACTGGTCTCGGGCAGCTCGTAGGCCTTGACCCGGTACACGCGACCCTTGGTCGTGAAGAACAGCAGCCAGTCGTGAGTCGACGTCACGAAGAAGTGCCGGACGATGTCGTCCTGCTTGAGGGTCGCACCCTGAACACCCTTGCCGCCGCGCTTCTGCGATCGGTAGAGGTCCGTACGGGTGCGCTTGGCGTAGCCCGTCTCGGTGATGGTGACCACGACGTCTTCGCGGGCGATCAGATCCTCGTCGTTCACGTCGCCGTCGGCGCCGATGATCTTGCTACGACGCTCGTCGCCGTACTTCTCGACGATCTCTTTCAGCTCGTCCTGGACGATCTGACGCTGACGCTCGGGCCGGTCGAGAATGTCCTTCAGGTCCGCGATCTCGCGCTCGATCTCGGCGAGTTCGTCGACGATCTTCTGGCGTTCGAGAGCGGCGAGACGACGCAGCTGCATCGCCAGGATCGCGTCGGCCTGAATCTCGTCGACCTCGAGCAGCTCGATCAGCCCTGCACGGGCGATGTCCACGGTCCGCGACGCCCTGATCAGGGCGATGACCTCGTCGAGGGCGTCGAGCGCCTTCACGAGACCACGCAGAATATGAGCGCGCTCCTCCGCCTTGCGAAGCAGGTACTCGGTGCGCCTACGAATGACCTCGATCTGGTGCACGACGTAGTAGCGGATCATCTGGTCGAGGCGCAGGGTGCGCGGCACCCCGTCCACGATCGAGAGCATGTTGCAGCCGAAGCTGGTCTGTAGCTGGGTGTGCTTGTAAAGGTTGTTCAGGACCACCTTCGCAACCGCGTCACGCTTCACGGTGACGACGATGCGCATACCCGCGCGGTCCGAGGACTCGTCGTGGATATCGGAGATTCCCGCAATCTTTCCGTCGCCGACCTGCTCTGCGATGGAGGTGATCAGGTTGTCCGGGTTCACCTGGTACGGCAGCTCGGTGATGACGATCGTGGTGCGCCCCTTGGCATCTTCCTCGATCTCCACCACGCCGCGCATCCGGACCGAACCACGTCCTGTGGTGTAGGCGTCGTGAATTCCCTGCCCGCCCACGATGAGTCCGGCCGTCGGGAAGTCCGGGCCCTTCACTCGTTCCATGCACGCCGCGAGGGTGGTCTCCTCGTCTGCCTCGAAGTTCTCGAGGGCCCAGTAGACGGCCTCCGCAACCTCGTTCAGGTTGTGCGGCGGGATGTTCGTCGCCATACCGACCGCGATACCGCCCGAACCGTTGATCAACAGGTTGGGGACACGGCTGGGGAGAACCGTCGGTTCCTGTGAGCGGCCGTCGTAATTCGACTGGAAATCGACTGTCTCGTGGTCGATCTCGCGGAGCATCTCCATCGCGAGCGGCGTCAGCCGGCACTCGGTGTAACGCATGGCGGCTGCGCCGTCGTTACCGCGCGATCCGAAGTTGCCCTGACCGTCGACGAGCGGGTACCGCAAGGACCACGGCTGCGCCATACGCACGAGGGTGTCGTAGATCGAGGAGTCGCCGTGCGGGTGGTAGTTACCCATCGTCTCGGCGACCGGACGCGCAGACTTCACGTAGCCACGGTCGGGGCGGTAACCGTTGTCGTACATCGCGTACAGAACGCGACGGTGCACCGGCTTGAGGCCGTCTCGAACGTCGGGCAGGGCACGGCCCACGATCACGCTCATTGCGTAATCGATGTAGCTGTTCTGCATCTCCTGCTGAATGTCGACGGGCTCGATGCGATCGTGTCCCGGACCCTCCGGAGGCAACGTTGTGTCTGTCATGAGCTCCTTCTTCTACTCGGCTAGACGACTCCCCCGGACCACGAAGACTGGCGGAACGTCGCGCAACCACCCGAGTCTATAGGTGCAGGTCAGCTGACAGCGCGAAGGACTCGGGTCTATCGGTGCTCGAACTCGCGATCGATCGACTCGGCAGCGAGGGTGTCGGCCTCGAGATCGAGTTCGGCAGCGACCCGGTCGGGTGCCATGAGGAGCGCGGTGATCGGGATCGTGAGGACCAACAGACCCACCACGAACACCGGGAACAGGATCGAGAACACCTCGACACCCTGCGGCTGAGCACTTGCCGGGTCGACCGCGACTTCGAGGGCGTACACCGCGATGTAGTGGGACGCGACCAATGCGATTCCGGCGCCGAGCGCCGTAACCAAGCGCAGCGGCCGGGCATCGACGGCCTGCACGGTCCACAGCAAGAGGACGGACGCGAACAGGCTCACGACCGCCGCCGCCGCCGTCAGTGCGATATCGAAGTCGATGGTGCCCTGGACCCCCACCGCGGAGGCGATCGTCAGATTCATCGCCGTGGCCCCGGCGGTGAGAATCGCGGCGCCGATCAACAGACGTCCGAGTTCGACCGACCGCGTCGGCGCTCGATGGCGATTCGGCGGCGGACTCACCGCGAACAGCGCGGCGAATCCGGTCGCGATGGCAACCAGAATCGACACGGTGACCCAGACGAGGTCGAAGCGAATGCTGCTGCCCTCGATCTCGAGTCCGACCATTCCGATGATCTGCGGAAGCCACAGACCGATACCGCCGATGGACAGTGCGCCCCACGCCAACCACGACGCGCGGTGGCGCGCCCCGTCCACCGTGACCGATTTTCGTGCGCTTGCTACCCCGACGAAGATGCCGGCGAAAGAAGTTGCGATGGCGAGCGCGAGGACCCACGTCCCCATCGAGAATTGATCAAGGTGGTCAGTCAACGTTCATCCCTCTGAAGAGCCGAGCGGTCGGTGGAAATCAGTACGCCGGAGTCTGCAGCTTCCGCAGCGCATACTCGGTTATTGCCACCAGTGCCTGCTTCGCGGACTCACGCTCACGTGCATCGATCGGAATGATCGGCACCTCGGACGAGATGGCGAGCGCGGCACGGATGTCCTCGACGGGGTAGCGCGGCGCATCGTCGAACTCGTTGATCGCCACGAGGAACGGCAACTGACGAGCTTCGAAGAAGTCGACGGCCGCGAAGCTCTCGTCCAGACGGCGGGTGTCGATGAGCACGATCGCTCCGATGGCGCCCTTGATGAGGTCGTCCCACATGAACCAGAACCGGTGCTGGCCGGGCGTACCGAACAGGTACAGGACCAGATCCTCGGCAAGGCTGATGCGCCCGAAGTCCATGGCGACCGTGGTGGTCGCCTTCTCCGGAGTCGAGTTCAGGTTGTCGACGCCGTCACTGGCGTTGGTGACGAGAGCCTCGGTGCGCAGGGGCACGATCTCGGAGACGGCTCCCACAAGCGTGGTCTTGCCCACGCCGAATCCACCTGCGATCACGATCTTCGTGGAGGTGACCCGCTTCTGGGAGTCAGATTTCGCGTAGTCCACTGAGGACCCTTTCGATGAGTTCACGACGTTCGGAGTCTGTCGAGTCTTCCTTCAGCGTCGCCAGGATCTGGAGATGGCCGGATTCGACCAGGTCTGCGACCAGGACTCGCGCCACCCCGAGAGGCATACCCACGCGGGCTGCGATCTCGGCGACGGACGGCGATTCCTTGCACAGAGCCACGATGGCGGCGTTCACGTCGTCGAGTTCCCACTGACGATCGGCCGAATGAGGCAGTGCTTGAATGAGCGCCTCGAGCGCGAGTTCGACTGCCGGTCGTGTACGCCCGGAAGTCAAGGCGTACGGCCGAACGATGTTCGGACCGGGAGACGATTCGTAGTTCTGGTCATCCATGGACATGGCTCAAGTCATGTTCCCTGCGGGGTACGGGCCTTGGCCTGCACCGACGCACCGACACGGTCGACCAGGATGGCCATTTCGTAGCCGACCTGTCCGATGTCGCATTCCGAGTTGGTGAGGGTCGCGAGGTGCGAACCGTCGCCCACACTCATGAGCAACAGGTAGCCGTGCTGCATCTCGACCACGGACTGCAGAACCCCGCCGCCCTCGAACAGGCGGGAGACGCCCGCCGAGAGGCTGGCCAGGCCCGACGTGACGGCAGCGAGCTGCTCGGCACGATCGATTGGCAGGTGCGCACTGGCGGCCATGAGCAGGCCGTCGGCGGACACGAGCACCGCGTGCGTGACGCCGGGAACGTCACTGGCGAAGTTGGACACCAACCAGTCGAGTGGCCTCGTGGTATCGGATCCATGAGCTGTGTTCATCGGTCTCCTTCGATGCTGTTGCGGTCGGCCACCCGTGTGGCTCTGCCGTTCCGGACGCCCGTCTGGTGTCTACTCAGGTTGGCGCGAATTGTCTCAGGGTCACGAACTCGACGCAGCGTCCCTGTGTTGCGGGCGCCTTCCACGGTGCCCGGGACCAATCGGTCACCGGGGCGACGCTTCGGCAACCCGATTTCGGGATCGACCTCGACAGGCGCCGATGCCACCCGCTCAGCGGCGGACCAGCCCTTGTCGGCTGCCGATTCCCAGACGCCCGGGGCGCCTTCCTCGCTGGTCGGGTCGGTCAGCCAATCCGACACCATGTCGGCGAAGATCGGCGTTCCATGGCCCTCGCCGTTCGGAGCGGGCGGCGGGTCGATCCTGGACTGGAAGAACGATGCCGTCTTCGCAGGGTTGGTGCGGTACCGATGACGCACCGTCGACGAACCGTTCTCGTCGGACTCGGGCGCCTGCGCGGGCGGTGCCGGTGGGCGCGGCGGCGCCGGACGCCTGGTCGGCAGGGGCTCCTGCACGGGCGCCGACTGTGCCGAGACCGGAGCCGGAGCGACGGGCTGTGCCGGCGGCGCGGCCTCTGCGGGTGCACGACGCGTGGGCAACTTGGGCATCGGCCGGGGACCGTCCGAGCCTCCCACCGGCGACACCGTGGGAACTCCCGAGCCACCGGAGGCGATGCCACTCGCACCCGGCCTGCGCTTGGGCAGACCAGCCGTGGTCGTGGACTCCACCTGTTCACCATTGGTTGCACTCGATGCCGGTGCACTCGATGCCGGTGTACTCGGTGCGGGCACACTCTGTTCCGGCTCGGGAGCGGAAGCCTGACGCTGCGGCAACGAGGGTGCGCTGCCGTTCGGAACGGCCTCGCGTCGCTGCGGCAACGGTCGAGGCTGGTCACCACCGTGTTCGGGTGCCGGCGCACGTTCGGGTGCCGGCGACGGAACCGCCGGCCGAACCTGTGGAGTCGGCCGAACCTGCTCGATCTGCTGAACGGGCTGAGCCGTCTCGGGACGCGGCGACGGGATCGCCCGCTGCGCACCCGAATTCAGCTGACCGCCACCCGACTGCGTGATGATCAACGAACTCGGGATATGAATGCTGACGGTGACGCCGGGGTTGCGCGCGGTGTCGAACGTCGAACGCATCCGCACGGTGAGTCCGTGACGATCCGCGAGACGCGAGACGACGAACAGACCCATGTGACGGGCCGTGTCCGGGCCCACCTCGCCGCCCGTGGACAGACGCTGGTTGATGGCGTCCATCTCGCTCGGCGGGATACCGATGCCGCGGTCTGCGATCTCGAGGAGAACGCCGCCGTCGACTGCGCGAGCGAAGCTGAAGTTCACGTAACTGTCCGGCGGAGAAGCGCGCAGCGCGTTGTCGACGAGCTCGGCGAGCAGGTGGACGACGTCTGTGACGATCGCACCGGTCAGTGCCCCGTCCGGGGTGGCGCCCATCTGTACACGCTGATAGTCCTCGACCTCGGACATCGCGGCACGCAGGACGTCGCCGAGCGCGATGGGGCGGCTCTGGCCACGACGGACTCGAGTACCGGCGAGAATCAGCAGGTTCTCGCCGTTTCGACGCATACGTGCGGCGAGGTGGTCGAGACGGAAGAGACTCTCGAGGCGCTTCGGATCCTTCTCCTCGAACTCGAGGTTCTCGATGAGCCCCAGCTGCTGGTCGATGAGGGACTTGCTTCGGCGAGCCAGCGTCTCGAACATGTCGTTGATCTGCAGGCGAAGGTGCGCCTGCTCGCCGGCGAGCTTGAGGGCCTGGCCGTGAATATCGTCGATGGCGCGTGCCAGCTGGCCGATTTCTTCCCTGGTGTGCACCTCGACGGGAACGAACTTCACGTCTGCTGCGTCGTCCGTCGATTTGATCTTCTCGATGGCCTCGGGCAGATCGCGACGAGCCACCTGCAGTGCGCCGAAGCGAAGCCGTCGAACGGGTCCGATGAGCGAGCGAGCGACGAGCAGGGCCAGCACGAGGGCGGCCAGCAGCGTACCGAGAACGATTGCCGTGTCACGCAGCGCGGCAGAGCGCGTTTCGTCGGCACGCGTGTTGACGGTGTCGGTGATGTCGGCGGAGGCGTTCCCGATCAGGTCGGTGTAGACGTCGAGGCTCTCGAGCAGTGAGCTACGAATCTGCAGAACCGGCAGCATCTTGCCGCCCTCTTCGAGCTGACGAATACCATCTTCCATCAACTTCGTGCGCTTGGCGGTGCCGTCGCGCAACTGCTCGATATTCGCGTCTCCATCGGGAAAGGACCTGGCCAGTACGTCGACGAGCGCGAGTTCGGCGCCGGCCGCGGTGACGAGGTCCGTCGTCGGAGTCCGGTAGTCGTCCTTGATCTGGATCATGACGACGGCCTGGTCGAAGATTCGGCGCTGTGCGGCCCAAGCGTCGACGAGCAGGCTGTACTTGTCGAGAACGTCGCGGTCGTCGATCGGCGCCACGATCTTGTCTGCGATAACACTCAGGGCGTTCGAGAACTCGTGCTGCCGATCGGAGAGGGTGGTGACCGGGGTGGCGCCTGGGGTGCCAGTGGTCATGCCTTCGAGAGCGTGTCCGTCCGCGAGTGCCTGGTTGAGGCCCTGCGCAATGTCCGGTGGAAGGTCCGGGTTACCGGCCGCCTCTGCGACCTCGTCGAACTGCGTGGCCAGGTATTCGCGATCCTTCGGAGCAAGGGTCCCCGAGGAGTAACCACTGACCACGGTGCCCATGGCTGCTTCGAGGGTCACCATCGAGGGCACACTCGAGACCTGCTCGGCTGCCGTCGTGAAGTGAACCGCGTCGTTGAGCTCGTTCTGAACCCGCAGCCCACCGAGCACCATTGCGACGGTGACGGGCACTGCAAGTACCGCGGTCACCTTCCATCGCAGGCCCCAGCCTTCGATATCCCAGAGCTTAGTCCGGGGCGGCGAATCGTCGCTCATCTCTGCTCTCTTTCAAACCCGTCGTGTCTTCACCGTGCGTCCTTCGACCACTCCCCCGACTTCGGTGAACGCACTGACCGAGGGGCTGAGCTTCATTGCTCTGCGACCGCATGTTTGCCAACGTCTACAAAGTAGGTAACGACTTCATCACGTTGTGTATGGCCATGTTCTTACCATAGAAACGTCCGATACCTTACTTTCGAGTAACCTCCGCCCCTCGCTACCCGCCGGTAACGGAGGTCACGGCGGCGCTCGACAACCGTACACACCAAAGGCATCCGGCCCAAGGTTCAGTTGAACGTTGAATTTATTGTCCTGAAGTGGGCAAACCTTCCGCTAACGCCGTTCGCGCCCGCCGTTGCAGAGAACGGGCGGGCGCGAAGCGGGGAAGCGAATCGGTCAGACGTCCAAGAAGCGGACATCCTTTGCGTTGCGAGTGATGAAGCTGCGACGAGCCTCGACATCCTCACCCATGAGAACGCTGAAGAGTTCGTCCGCAGCGGCAGCATCGTCGAGGGTGACGAGACGAAGCACGCGCACCTCCGGGTCCATTGTGGTTTCCCACAGCTCCTTGGCGTTCATCTCGCCGAGACCCTTGTAGCGCTGAATGCCGTCGTCCTTGTTGATCTTCTTGCCGGACTCGAGTCCCGCCTTGACCAGGGCATCCCGCTCACGGTCCGAGTATGCGAAGTCAGGCTCCGAACCGCGCTGCCACTTGAGCTTGTACAGCGGCGGCTGCGCGAGATACACGTGGCCGTGTTCGACGAGCGGGCGCATGAAGCGGAAGAGCAGCGTCAGCAGCAGCGTTGCGATGTGCTGGCCGTCGACATCGGCGTCGGCCATGAGGACGATCTTGTGATAACGCAGCTTCGCGATGTCGAACTCGTCGTGAATGCCGGTACCGAAGGCCGTGATGATCGACTGCACTTCGTTGTTCTTGAGAACACGGTCGATGCGCGCCTTCTCGACGTTGATGATCTTGCCTCGCAGCGGCAGGATCGCCTGGTACATCGAGTCGCGTCCGGATTTCGCCGAGCCACCTGCGGAGTCGCCCTCCACGATGTAGATCTCGGACTTGCTCGGATCGTTCGATCGGCAGTCGGCGAGCTTTCCGGGCAGTCCACCGAGGTCGGTTGCACTCTTGCGGCGCACCAACTCTCGTGCCTTTCGCGCCGCGACGCGGGCCTGCGCCGACGACACCGCCTTCTGCACGATGGTCTTCGCATCGGCAGGGTTGGCTTCGAACCAGTGCTGTAGGTGCTCGTTGCTGGCCTTCTGCACGAACGAACGAACCTCGGTGTTTCCGAGCTTCGTCTTGGTCTGGCCCTCGAACTGAGGCTCGCCGACCTTCACGGAGATGATCGCGGCAAGACCCTCACGGATGTCGTCACCGGTGAGCTTCGGGTCCTTCTCCTTCAGCAACTTCTTGTCGAGCGCGTACTTGTTGACCGTGGCCGTCAGCGCGGACCGGAAGCCCTCTTCGTGCGTACCACCCTCGTGAGTGTTGATGGTGTTGGCGAAAGTGTGCACGGACTCCGAGTAGCCGGAGTTCCACTGCATGGCGATCTCGAGCTCGTGCCCGGTGCCCTTCGCGGTGAAACCGACGACGGAGTTGTGGATCGCCTGCTTCGTGCGGTTGATGTGCCGGACGTAGTCCTCGAGCCCACCCGGGTAGCGGTAGACGCGCGTCTTGACCTTGTGGACTGCTGGCTCCGCGGCCTCGGCGTCCTCTTCCTCTGCGGTCTTCGGCGCATCCGCCACCTGACTGACGTCTTCTTCGGTCACCTCTTCGGGGGTGACACGCTCGTCCGTCAGGGTGATGGTGAGTCCCTTGTTGAGGAACGCCATCTCCTGGAGGCGCCTGGCGACGGTCTCGAAGTTGTAGTCGGTGGTCTCGAAGATCTCTTCGTCCGCCCAGAAGCGGACCGTGGTGCCGGTCTTCTTGGTCTCTTCGCCCTTGACCAGTTCGCCGGGCTTGGATTGCAGATACGTCTGCGTCCAGCGGTTCCCGTCGACGTTGATGACGACCTCGAGCTTCGAGGACAGTGCGTTCACGACGGAGATACCCACGCCGTGCAGGCCACCGGACACCGCGTACGAATCGGAGTCGAACTTGCCGCCGGCGTGCAACTGCGTCAGCACGACCTCGACGGTGGGGACACCGGAAGCGTGCATGCCGACCGGAATACCTCGGCCGTCGTCGATGACCTGGATGCCGCCGTCTTCGAGGATGGTGACCTCGACCTTGCTGGCGTACCCGGCCATGGCCTCGTCGACCGAGTTGTCGACAACTTCCCAGATCAGGTGGTGCAGACCACGCTCACCGGTCGAGCCGATGTACATGCCCGGACGCTTCCGAACCGCTTCGAGCCCCTCGAGGACGGTGATGGACGACGCATCGTAATCCTTCTTGGACGTGCTCTTTTCCGACTTCTGGGCAGCCACGGGTGGGTAGCTCTCCTTCTACGTCCGATCGTCGACACAGCCGACGAGCCGACCCTTCACGGGCCTTGGGTGGTCACGAGTGTCGGCAGTGCGCCGCTACACATCACCGCCATCTTACTGGTACCGCCGACAGCGGGTGGTGCTGCGACACCCCTGAGAGGCCCGTAGACGACTCTTCCGGGTGCGCCGAGGGTCAAAAGCTACGCGGATTCGGTCTCGGTCCGGTCCGATTCGACGGATTCGACGAAATCGGTAGTCGCTCGCGCAATCTCTCCAGCATGCGAGAGGGGCGACCAGTGTCCGGCATCGATGGTTACTCTGCGCAGGTCGGAGGCCCATTCCTCGGCATCCTCGTAGCCGACCGGCCGCACCGCTTTGTCCCTTCGGTTCAGGATCAGTTGAACCGGGACCGCGGTCCGACGAATGCGCGGCGATGTGAGTCGCGGGCGGATGTTGGCTCGATATCTCTTCAGACCGTTCACCATGTCGCGCGACAACGTCGGCGCCGGCCGAACCACCTGCGGATCGAGTCCGTCGAAGAATCCCAGAAACTGTGGCCAGTGCTTCGAGAACCACACCTTCAGCGGCAGCGTGGCCATCCCCGGAATCTGGAAGGCCACGGTGTAGGCGGAAGCGAACGCCTGGGAAAGCGGTCCGGCGAAACTACGCTCGGTGACCCGCCGACGTGCCCACGTTGCCAAATGATCCAGATTGGGTCCGGAAATCGACGTGAACGAGGCGATCCGATCCCTGGCCGCCGGTTCGCAGACGGCTTCCCACGCTTCCACCGACCCCCAGTCGTGGGCGAGCACGTGAACGGGTTTCCCAGGACTCACCGCATCGATCACTGCGAACAGATCGGTGGCGAGGGCTTCCAGTCGATACGCCTCGACCGATCCCGGGACGGTACTCGCGCCCGCACCCCGGGTGTCGTACGAGACCAGCCGGAAGTCCTTACCGAGATGCTGCGACACACCGGCCCACAACTCGTGAGTGTCCGGCCAGCCGTGAACCATCAGCACAGTAGGGCCGTCCGGATCGCCTTCTTCGAACACCGCGAGATCGATCGGTCCGTTGGACACGGTGCGCTGGGCAGTCGTCATCGTTGGTTCCTCACCATTCGGGGGGGGCGGTGCATCGTTCGGGGCGGTGGTTCATGCGTTCTCACAGGTCCAGTACGAGACGGCCACCTTCTGCGCGCGACACGCAGATCAACATCTCGCTCTGTTGTTCCTCGCTCGTCAGACGGGTCTCTCGGTGGTCCGGAGTGCCGGCCAGCACCTTCACCCGGCACGTCCCGCAGAACCCTTGACGGCACGAATATCCCACGCCCGGAAGGGTCTTCTTCACCACATTGAGGGCACTGTCGTCCGGCGGAACGGTGAGCACCTCACCGGTACTGACGAGCTGTACCTCGAACTCCTCACCGGCGACGATCGGCGGTTCACCGAATCGTTCGAAATGCAGTGCCGCAGAACCGGTATTCGAGAAACCCATACGAACAGCGTCGAGCATCGGATTGGGACCACAGCAATAGACGGACCCACCCTCGGGAGCACGCTCCAGAAGTGATTCGGTTGTGGGAAGACCGAACTCGTCATCCGGACGGACGAATACTCGCTCGGGCTCGAACCCCTCGATCTCTTCCAGGAACGGCATGGTCTCACGCGAGCGCCCCGAATAGACCAGCTGCCAATCCATCCCGATTTCCCGTGCTGCTCGCACCATCGCAATGATCGGGGTGATGCCGATTCCGCCGGCGACGAACAGCGCACGCCCCTGACCCACGAAGGGAAATCCATTACGGGGGCCACGCACCGTGACGACGGAACCTTGTGTCAGTGCGTGCATTTCGAGAGAACCGCCACCGCCCTCCGGAATCCGCCGAACCGCGACCGTGTACCCGGAGGTGTCCGCGGGATCACCGCACAGGGAGTACTGCCGGCGCCGTCCGGAGGGGAGATGAAAGTCCAAGTGCGAGCCCGGTTGCCACGCCGGAAGCTCCGTACCGTCACGAGAACCGAACCGGAAGCGCACCACGTCTTCGTCCTCGGCAACCACCTCACGTCGTGTGAGAACGAGATTCAACGCGGTGTCGGGATTGTGCCCGGCGAAATCTTCGCTGTACTCGTAGATCGCCAACAGGCGCAGATACTTGTCCGCGACCGATTGAGTGAGGCGCATCGCACGGTCACGGCGCTGAAGACCTCGAAGATCCATGGGAGCTTCGTACTTCGGTAGCGCCGTGAGGAGGCCGCGGAAGCTGGGGACACTCATCTCGACGCAGCCCGGGCAGCAGGTGACACGGCCAGGTATTGCACGGCTTGCGCTGTGGAGCCTTCGTTGCTCGGATGATACGAACGCAAGAAGTACGACGACATGCGCACCGCCAGACCTCGCCCGGTCGGTAGGACGCCACGCTTACCGGCCGCGTAGAAGTCGGACCAGTGCGGCTTCCGTCGATGGGGCGCCCAGTTCAGGAGTTCGGGGTCGTTTCGCATCAGATAGCGAGCCCCGCGAATCCACAACCATACGATGACGGGTGTGACGACCAATTGCGTTCGCACTCGACGAAATTCACGCTTGTCGAAGTACCGCATCACGTTGTAGGCCACCGACCTGTGCTCGACTTCCTCCGCGCCGTGCCAGCGCAAGAGGTCGAGCATCGTGGGATGGATACCTGCCCGGTCGAGGCCTTCCGCGTTGAGCACCCAATCGCCGAGGAAGGCGGTGATGTGCTCGATCGCTGCGATCATCGCCAGTCGTTCGACGAGGTGGTTCCTGGCGCGTCCACCGGTGAGCGGGCGCGGTCCCAGAATCTTGTCGAAGGTCCACTCCATCTGCTCGGTGAACGGTGTCGGATCGAGCCCGTTCGCCTTCAGATGATCGAGCACGCCGGTGTGCGCCTTGGCGTGCATCGCTTCCTGGCCGATGAACCCGATGACGTCTTCACGAAGCTGTTCGTCCTCGATATGAGGGAGCGCCTCCTTGAAGGTCTCGACGAACCATTCCTCGCCCGCAGGCAACATCAGGTGCAGGACGTTGAGCACGTGCGTGCTGAACGGATCGCCCGGAATCCAGTGCATGGGCAGATTCGACCAATCGAATTCGACGTTCCGTGCCTGTAGCACCAGATGGTCGGGTTCGTTCGACGTTCTCGTCGGCTCAGTTGACGCCGTCATGGCATTACTCCTTGTCGACACCGCAGACGATGCCTGTGACACAGTTCACCCTCTTGTGAGGATTAACTGTAACACCGAGTAATAGGTAAAGCCAGAGCCCGCTACCCGTACGTGTCTCTCGGCCCGCGACCTCTGACGTGACGCTCACCCTTACGCCAGCTGGGAGCCGTAGGGCCGGTGATCTTCAGGCTCTTCACCACCCCGTCTCCGACAGCCGCTGCGATCTTGGCGAGGATGTTGGCCTGCATCATCCGTAGCTGGGTAGCCCAGGCAGTCGATTCCGCAGAGATACTCAGAACGCCCTCACGCAAGCTCGTCGGCTCGGCATGAGCAGCGATGTCCTCACCCACGACGTCCGGCCAACGACCGATGACGGTCCCTTCCGATACATGCTGCGACCACCCGCGCTGCTTGGAAATCGCCTTGGTGAGCGAACCCAACGTCTGCGGGTCCCGGTCGTCCGGCCCGGCACCGGACCATCCGCGGCGCCGCCGCTGACGAAGACTCCGGATGCCGCCGCTCGACCGCTTTCCCTGCCCCACCGACCGTCCACTCGCCTTGGCGGCGGCTCGAGCCTCCTCGAGGGCACGCCGAGCGAGGTCCACACCTTTGAGCTCGGGCTCCGGCGGCTTCGCGTCGGGATTCTCACTCATCGTCCGGTACCTCCTGCGGCTCCGTATTTCCTGTAGCCGTTATCCGGGACACCCGACCCGCCTCCGAGTCGTGTGCTTCCACCTCGAACCGAACCGCGTGCAATTCCTCCGGCACATCTTCCGGTACTGCAGCCGTGATCAGGACCTGCTCGGCGTCGGACGCAACCTTCGCCAGCGCTCGTCTACGGAACCGGTCGAGTTCGGCGAACACGTCGTCGAGCATCAGGACCGGGTCGGTGCCGTCCGAACGCAGCAGCGAGAACGCCCCCAACCGCAGAGACAGAGCGAACGACCACGATTCACCGTGGCTCGCAAATCCCTTTGCAGGCGTGTCTCCGAGCTCCAACTCGAGATCGTCACGGTGCGGGCCGACGAGGCACACGCCGCGCTCGATCTCCTTGGAGCGCATGGCCGCCAACTCCTCGACGAAGCGCTCTCGAAGAAACGTGGAGTCGTCCGGCGCGGGTTGCCGTGCCGGGTCGAGATACTCGGGCGGGAGCGATCCACCGAGGCTCGACCGGTATCGAATTCGGGCCGGCCGTGAGCTCGGTGCCAATGAGCCGTACGCATCCGACACGAAAGGTGCCAGCTCGTGGATCAGGCCGAGACGCCCCGCCAGAAGCTGAGCACCGTGGGTGGCGAGGTGCCCGTCCCACACGTCGAGCGTGGCAAGGGCACTCGCTCCGTCGTCACTTCTGGACCCGCGACGGAGGGCACCTCCCGCCGTCTTCAGCAGCGCGGACCGCTGCCGCAGAACCTTGTCGTAGTCCGCGCGCACCGCTGCCATCCGAGGAAGACGAGTGCACAGAAGCTCGTCGAGGAAACGGCGCCTGTCACCCGGATCACCGCGAACGAGCGACAAGTCCTCGGGGGCGAACATCACCGTCTGCAGAATGCCGAGGATCTCTCGAGGACGCCTCGTCGGCGATCGATTGATCCTGCC
This sequence comes from Rhodococcus huquni, assembly GCF_055231055.1. NCBI lineage: Bacteria > Bacillati > Actinomycetota > Actinomycetes > Mycobacteriales > Nocardiaceae > Rhodococcus > Rhodococcus huquni. The sequence goes on along the minus strand of NZ_JBUYWE010000002.1, from coordinate 305,070 downwards.
CCTGTTGGACTTCCCGTCGTTGAACTCCAGATCGATCGAAAGCTCACGGCCCGCATTCACCACGGTGGCCGACGCGAACGCCTGCTGACGACCGGTCCGGATCATCGGAGCGTCACTGGAGACCCGATGGGAGGACAGCGTGGACAGATAGCCGAGGGACTCGAGGATGTTGGTCTTGCCATGACCGTTGGGACCGATGAAAACGGTGCACCCCGGTGTCAGATCGATTCCCAACGAATCCCACGAACGAAAATCTCGGAGCGAGAGCGCGCGTACGAACACCTATGATCCAGAATCGGATTCCGCAGATTTGACCGCGTGCCCACCGAATTGGTTCCGCAACGCGGACACGGCCTTCATCGCGGGCGAATCCTCTTGCCGCGAAGCGAAACGTGCGAACAGTGCCGCGCTGATGACCGGCGCGGGAACCGCATGATCGATTGCCTCGTGGACCGTCCACCTGCCCTCGCCGGAATCGGCCGTGTATCCGGAGATCTCGCTGAACTCGGGGTCCTCGTCCAGCGCCTTCACCAGCAGATCGAGCAACCAGGACCGAACGACCGTGCCCTTGGTCCATGCGCGCAGCACGCCGTGAACATCGGTGACCAGATCCTCGGCAGCCAGAAGTTCGTATCCCTCCGCATAGGCCTGCATCAGTCCGTACTCGATGCCGTTGTGGATCATCTTCGCGTAGTGGCCCGCGCCCACCGGCCCGGCATGAACGAATCCATCGGCACGTTCACCCTCCGGGCGCAGAGCATCGAAGATCGGAAGCGCCCGTGCGACATCGGCTTCCGCCCCGCCCACCATGAGGCCGTATCCGTTCGCGAGGCCCCACACACCCCCGGAAACGCCGCAGTCGAGGTAGCCGATGTTCTTCTCGGCGAGAAGGTCGCCGTGCGTCTTGTCGTCGGTGTAACGGGAATTGCCACCGTCGATCACCAAGTCGCCCGGCTCGAGGACCCTCGAGAGTTCCTCGACGGTGTCCTGTGTGATCTTCCCGGCGGGCACCATCACCCACATCACCCGGGGTGCGGAAAGGGCAGAAGCCAGTTCCGACAACGATCCGACGTCGGTGACCTCGGGCCGGGGGTCGTATCCGATCACCTCGTGGTCATGCGCGCGCAAACGCTCACGCATGTTGAAACCCATCTTTCCGAGTCCGACCAATCCGATCTGCACCGTGATCTCCGTCCGCTCGTGAGGTTGGTTTCTCGTCATCAGCCAGGTAGGCGCACCGGCATCAGCAGGTAGGTGTATTCGCTCTCCGGAGCGGCGAACGAACCCGAATCATCCGGCTCGGGCTCTTCTTCGGTCGCGGGCCGCAGCACTGCCGGCCTGCTCGCGGTAGTGAATCCGAACAGAACCTGTTCGCTGTGCAGCGAAGACAGTCCGTCGATGAGGTAGCCGGGATTGAAGGCGATGGTGAGCGGCTCGCCCTTGAACACGACTTCGAGGCCTTCCTCGGCCCGGCCTGCATCGTCGCCACCGGCGGAGAGCATGAGGCCCTCGGTGGTGAACTCGAGACGCACCTGGGCGCCACGCTCGGCGACGAGGGCGACACGCTTGATCGCTTCGATCAACGGCGCGATCTCGACGGTGGCCATGGCGGTATGCGCCGGCGGAAGCAACTGCCGGAACTTGGGGAACTCCGCATCGAGGAGCCTGGTGGTGGTGCGGCGGCCGTCGTTCACAATGCCGAGCAAGCCGTCGTTTCCGACCGTACTACCGGATCCGAGAGCCAGTTCCACGGGGGAGTTGGCATCTCCGGCAAGAGTTTTGGCGGACTCGGAGAGTGTCTTGGCCGGGACGAGGACAGCCGCGGACGTCTCTTCACTGGTGGGCATCCACTCGATCTGACGCACCGCGAGACGGAACCGGTCGGTGGCGGCAAGGACGATCGTGCTCTTCTCGATCTCCACGCGAATGCCGGTGAGCATCGGCAGGGTGTCGTCTTTGCCGGCCGCGATCGCGACCTGACTGATCGCTTCGGAGAACAGATCCGCCGGGATCGAGCCGGTCTGCTGAGGAAGAGTCGGCAGTTGCGGGTAGTCCTCGACCGGCATCGTCGGCAGGGAGAACTTGGCGCTACCGCAGTTGATCAACACTCGAGTGCCCTCGAGGACGACATCGACCGGCTTGTTGGGCAGCGACTTGGTGATGTCGGCGAGGAGCTTCCCCGAGACGAGCACCTGGCCGACGCTGCCGACCTCGGCCGAGACACGAACCTGGGCGGAAACCTCGTAATCGAATCCCGAGACCGTCAGGAACTGCTCCGAAGCGTCGAGAAGAACACCACCGAGAACGGGGACCGGGGGGCGGGACGGGAGACTGCGAGCGACCCACGCGACCGAATCTGCGAATTCTTCCCGGGATACGCGAAACTTCAGGCTTCCAAGCTCCATCGCCGGGTGGTTCCTCTCGGTAGGCACGGTTGTTGCACTCCGATTGCAGGCACAGAATCCTCAACCGGGGATCTGCAGTCTTGCACAGAGCAGCGATGCATAACCGTATGCCCTCGAGGGCGATCGTGAAAGCCGAACGAGCGCGTTCTCGAGGACGGCTGATCGGCCTGTGAACGGGCTCGGTCCCCAACACTGTTTTGAAAGATGTTCTTAGAAGGAAATTTAAGAAGTACTATTAGGTCCTGTGGAATCTGTGGAACAAGGCCGGTAAACACAGGTCGACGGCAGTGCAGACATGGGGAGAACTCGAGGACGAACTCGAGGACGAAATCCGGGTGTGTGTGGACTACTCGAGGTTGTTCGAGTTTGTCCCCCGCCGGTCCACAGGAATTCCACCTCATCCCCACAGTTATCCACAGGTGTGAGTGCTTTCTTCCAGGCACGATGAACGGCGTGTCGGTGCGGTGTGTCGTGAATGTGAACGAGAAATTTCATCTCGAGATAGACCTCGAGGTACCGCTCGAGCCACCCCTCGAGGTCACTCCTCGAGCAAAACCTCGAGGAGTGACCCGCGGATGTGAGCGGGAAACGACCGGAATCAGCGCTTGGAACGCTGCTTGATGCGAGCGGTGAGCTCCTGCACCTGGTCGTAGATCTTGCGACGTTCCGTCATCTCCTTGCGGATCTTCTTGTCCGCGTACATGACGGTGGTGTGGTCTCTGCCGAACGTCTGGCCGATCTTGGGAAGAGACAGGTCGGTGAGCTCGCGGCACAGGTACATGGAGATCTGACGGGCCTGCGCGAGCGGCCGTGCCTTGCCCGGGCCACACAGATCGTCGATCGACATATTGAAGTACTCGGCGGTCACGGCCATGATCGTCGCCGCATTGATCTCGACCGTCGAGGAGTCGGGCATCAGATCCCTGAGCACGACCTCGGCAAGTGTGAGGTCGAGAGGCTGCCTGTTGAGGGAGGCGAACGCCGTCACACGAATCAGTGCACCCTCGAGCTCACGAATGTTGCGTTCGATGCGACTGGCGATCAACTCGAGGACTTCGTAGGGCACCTCGAGGCGGTCCATCCTGGCCTTCTTGCTGAGGATGGCGATTCGCGTCTCGAGTTCGGGTGGCTGAACATCCGTGATCAGGCCCCACTCGAATCGGGTACGTAGTCGTTCTTCCAGGGTGGCCAGCTGCTTCGGCGGGCGGTCGGAGGACACCACGATCTGCTTGTTCGCGTTGTGCAGCGTGTTGAAGGTGTGGAAGAACTCTTCCTGGATACCTTCTTTACCCTCGATGAACTGGATGTCGTCCACCAACAGGACGTCCGTCTCTCGGTACCTGCGCTTGAACGCGACCTTCCGGTCGTCACGGAGGCTGTTGATGAAGTCGTTGGTGAACTCCTCGGTCGAGACGTACTTGACGCGCATCCCGGGAAACAGACGCTGCGCGTAGTGGCCGGCTGCGTGCAGCAGGTGGGTCTTGCCGAGACCGGAGGCTCCCCACACGAACAGCGGGTTGTAGGCCCGCGCCGGGGCCTCCGCGATCGCGACGGCGGCTGCGTGAGCGAACCTGTTCGAGGAACCGATCACGAAGGTGTCGAAGGTGTACTTCGCGTTGAGGCTGCCCGCCCCCGTCGAGTTCGTGGAGGGGCCGGAAGGCGGTTTCGTGAAGTACGACGGCCAGGATTCGTGAACGCTCGCGAGCGCCTCGCTTTCGTCGTCCACCTCTTCCTGATCCGACAGTTCGGAGTCGGACGGTTCACCCTCGGCATCGGAGAACGCGCGCCGACGATAGGAGCCGGAACTCGCGGCGCCGGGTTCGAAGCGTCGTCGTCGACTCGAGTCGGAATCGGAGTGGGTCCGGGGCGCTGATCCGTCGTGGCCGGTATCGGCGCTCGTCGAAGACTCTTCCGTCGGTTCCGGGTCGTTGCTAGGGGCAGCGATACGGACACCCAGTCCCTCGACCTGTTCGCCGAGATGCCGCCCGAGCGCGTGCAGGATCGGCTCACGCAGATCACGCTCGATGGCTTCCTGTGCGAAAGACGACGGGACCGACAGCAGAGCGAAGCCCTGCGCGAGGGTGAGCGGTTTCACAAGAGCGAGCCAGGCCTTCTGGCCGCGGCTCAATGGAGGCAGATCTCCACCGGGGTTCGAAGACGTGAGCTCTGCGACAACGTCGACCCAGACCCGTGCCAGCGCATTCGGATCCTCGTTCACGTGGTTCCTCCCAGGTGGGTTCGTTCCCGGATCGGATTCCGGGCGTTCGGGGCCAGAGGTCGACCCCCTCACCGGCATACGAATATGCCATCTGATCAGTGTTTCCACACAATTATCCACAGATGTGGACAAACTGGGCCGCTGGCACCGAACCGCAGTCGCACGGGTCGGTGAATGAAGAATCCGATCCCTCTACCTGCATAAACAAGGGGTGGGATCGCTAAACGGTGCCGGAGAGAACCGGGCTGACCGTCAGGAAGTGCGCGTCAACGCCACTGAAGTGGGGACCGCAGAGAGCATCGTCTGTGCCCTGTGGATGGAGAGGTGACAATCGGCTGATGAGAACGGTGAATACGAGGTGAAGTCACTCGATCAGGGTTCATCGGCAAGACCATGCGGAAGACGCTAGCAAGGTGTCGGCAACTTCACAGCGGAATGGCACAGTCGTGGGTCCGCGGCAAGCATTCGGACTACCTCGGCGTGTCGGGTAAGGTCGTCGACAGCTGATTCGGTGAGAAGTCGCCGGTAAGCGAGTTTGACCTGACCGAGAGCGGTAAGTACTCTCGAACAGTCACCCTGTGGTGAGGTGACCGGTGAGTGCTGGCTTCGTACAGTCGATACACCGGACCTCTCGCGCCACTGGGTAAATAGTTTTTCGTAATCGCTAGATCCATGACGCCGGGAGGCGTCGATGAACTTCGAGGAGTGTTGACCGTGGCCAAGGGCAAGCGGACGTTCCAGCCGAACAACCGACGCCGCGCGCGCGTTCACGGCTTCCGTCTTCGTATGCGTACCCGTGCGGGTCGTTCGATCGTTGCTGCACGTCGTCGTAAGGGCCGTGAATCTCTCACTGCCTGATCCTGTTACTGGGTTTGGGAGCTCGGGATGTTACCTGAGCCGAATCGCCTCCGTCGTCATTCGGATTTCTCGTCGACGGTCAAGCGCGGTCGGAGAAGTGGTAGGCGCGACGTAGTCGTGCATGCCTTCGATCACGCGACGACGGACGAGTTGGCGAGATTCGGTGGTCCCAGATTCGGACTGGTTGTGAGCAAGGCTGTCGGGCCGGCGGTGATTCGACATCGAGTCGCACGCCGGCTTCGTCATATCTGTGTCGGCCTCGTCGACCGAGTCCCGGATGGGACGGACATCGTGATCCGTGCTCTTCCCGGTGCGTCGACGGCCACCAGTCGTGAACTGGAGCAGCAGATCCAACACCTGTTGCGTCGAATGAACCTCCTCGAATCCGTGAGTGAATCGGTATGACCAGCGCACTCGAACTGTCGTCCCTGCGGACGATTCCTGCGCGCATATTGATCTTCGGGATCGAGCTCTACCGCACCTATGTATCTCCGTTGAGGCTTCCTACCTGCAGGTTCATGCCTACATGCAGTGAGTACGCGGTCGAAGCCCTCAGAACGCACGGGGCCGTCAAAGGCCTGTTTTTGACGGTGGTGCGCCTCGCGAAGTGTGCTCCCTGGCACTCTGGTGGATGGGATCCGGTCCCACCCCGCCGCGACGGTCGCGGAAGTTACCACCCAAGCTGTCCGGCGAACGTGGACGAACAGAGGAGTACATAGAGCCGTGCTCGACTTCATTTACTATCCGGTATCCGGAATTCTCTGGGTGTGGCACAAGATCTTCGGTGCCATCCCGTTCCTTGGCCCGAGTAGCGGAATCACCTGGGCACTGTCCGTGGTGTTCCTGGTCTTCACGCTGCGTGCCATCTTGTACAAGCCGTTCGTCAAGCAGGTGCGGACCACTCGGCAGATGCAGGAACTGCAGCCGCAGATCAAGGCGCTGCAGAAGAAGTACTCGGGTGACCGGCAGCGGCAGGCGCTCGAGATGCAGAAGCTGCAGAAAGAGCACGGATTCAACCCCATCATGGGCTGCCTTCCGGTGCTCGCACAGGCACCTGTGTTCATCGGTCTCTTCCACGTGCTTCGCTCGTTCAACCGCACCGGCACCGGCATCGGTCAGCTCGGTATGTCGGTCGAGGAGAACGCCAACACTCCCAACTACTTCTTCGGTGTGGACGACGTCCAGTCGTTCCTGAGCGCCCGACTCTTCGGTGCACCGATTTCCGCATGGATCACGATGCCGAAGGCACAGCTCGAAGCCTTCGCCAGCTACGGTCCGATCCCGACGGTTCTGAACATCGCCGTCGTGGCGGTTCCGCTCATGATCATCGCCAGCATTGCCACGCACTTCAACTCTCGTGCGTCTGTCGGGCGTCAGAGCCCCGAGGCTGCGGCAAGCCCGCAGTCGGCGATCATGAACAAGCTCGCGCTGTACGTCTTCCCGCTCGGTGTCCTCGTCGGTGGTCCCTTCCTGCCGATCGCCATCCTTCTCTACTGGGTCAGTAACAACGTCTGGACCTACGCCCAGCAGCACATTGTGTTCCGCCGTATCGACGCGGAGGAGGCCGAGAAGAAGGCCGCTGCCGTCGAGCGTCGTACCGACAATGCGCCGAAGCCAGGTGCACGCCCTGATGCGTCCAAGAAGAAGTCTGCCCAGGCTGCGGCTCCGGTGACAAAGGACGACGGGGACGATGGCGACGTCAGCGGCGAAGTCACCGGCACCACTGGCACGGAGATCTCGGAGAAGCCGGCCGCCAAGAAGAACCCGGGGCAGCAGGCGAAGCAGAAGCAGAACCGTCCCCAGCAGAATCGTGGCAAGTCCAACAAGCGCAAGCGGCGCTGAGTTCAGGAGAAGAGACCCTCATGGCAAGTGAGCCGGATACCGCAGTAGAAGAAGTCGAGGCCGACGCGGTGGTCGCTGACGTAGAGAACGACACGGATGACGAACTCGTCGAAGAGGGCGAGATCGCGGGCGACTACTTGGAACAGCTGCTCGATGTGCTCGACTTCGACGGCGACATCGATCTTGATGTCGAAGGTGACCGCGCAATTGTCAGCATCGACGGTGGCGACGATCTGAGCAAGCTGGTGGGTCGCAAGGGTGAGGTCCTCGATGCGCTGCAGGAGCTGACCCGTTTGGCCGTCCAGCAGTCGACCGGTGAACGTAGTCGACTCATGCTCGATGTTTCCGGTTGGCGCGCGAACGTTCGTGCCGAGCTGAGTGAGCTCGGTACCGCTGCAGCGAACAGGGTCAAGGAGAGCGGTGAGCGCGAGGAGCTCCGTCCGATGACGCCGTTCGAGCGCAAGATTGTTCATGACGCTGTCGCAGCAGTCGAGGGTGTGTCGAGTGAGAGTGAAGGCGCAGAACCCTCGCGCCGAGTTGTGGTCCTGAAGGACTGACATTCAAAGTTTGGAAGCTATACAGGTGGGGCCCGAGATAATCTCGGGCCCCGCTTCTGTTTCAGTTTCACGTGAAACCAAACACTCCCCTCCCCCGGTCGCGGCTGCCTCGGGCTACCTCGCCGAGGACCAATTTTCACTCTGTTTCGTCCCAAGGAACTACACCGGCGTCTTTTGTCACTGTGACACTGGGTAATTTCCTCCAGGGCTAGAACTTGTCGATCTCCAACTTCTTCATCTGCATCATGTGCTCGTAGGCGTTGGGTCGGGACATGAGCTCGCCCATGTTGTCGGGAACCACCTGCCAACTCAGTCCGTAGGAGTCCTTGCACCATCCGCATTGTTCGGACTCGGTGACTGTCGACAAGACGGACCAATAGCGGTCTATCTCGGATTGGCCGTTCGCGTTGATCATGAGCGACATACCTTCGCTGAAGTCGAAGGGTTGCTCTACCCCGGAGTCCATGGCGGTGAACCACTGGCCGGCCAGCCGGAACTCGGAGAACATGACAGCACCAGCTGGGGCCGGGCCAGTCGACTCCGGGTACTCCGCGAAGGTGCCCCACCCCGAATTGGGAAAGAGATCGATGTAGGTCTCGACGGCCTCGCGACACTTGTTCTGTGCCTGCCCGCAGAACATGAGTGACGGGAGAACGAAGGGCCGTGGGTCGCCTTCCGGATCGGTGAGGATCAGCTGCCAGCTGACACCAAATTTGTCCTGCACGAAGGCGTACTTCGGACTGAAGGGATATGCCTGCAGGGGCATCATCACAAGGCCGCCGTCCGAGAGCTTCTCGAAGACTTCGTCCTGGTACTTGCTGGCGTCCTCGTAGAGGACGGGGTCGAAGTTGAGCATGAAGTTTACTGTCGGGTTCGGTGTGAATTCCGGACCGGCGTTGATGAGCACAATGCGAGTGCCGGCGAGAGAGACATCGACGGTGACAGGCTTGCCGGCCATCGCCTGCTGGAACTCCGGTAGCCCGTGCTCGGGATATCGGCCGGTGACTTCGATCGAACAGTCACGGAAGGTGTCGGCATAGAACGCGGCCTGTTCTTCCGCGACTGAATTGGACCAGATGTTAGGGACGATGGTCTGCTGAGTAGCCGCTGGCATTGCATTCTCCTGAACTGGACGGGATGGACGCTGGGCGCGGTGGCCGCCACCCTTCGTCAACGCTAGTCGTGCGTGCGCATCTGGTTGGCTGATCTGTTTCACGTGAAACAGATTCGAACCGAGTTCTTGGTGGTGCACTGCGGTGGATGTAGGGCGCCGCCTACGGAATGTCAGTACGGCGACGGATGGTGTGACGATTGTGCCGTTGGAGAGTATGCGGAGGACCACAGACATGTCGATGGATCTGCTGTCTCCCTAGTTCGGATCGAGGATTCACCGTCGCGAAGATGGGGCAAATTCGCTGTTGCGAGCGCCCTTACATCCACCCGTGGTCATTTTGTCACTGTGACGGCAAGATTTTCATGTCGCGGGTTTCACGTGAAACGGTGTGATCGAAAGAGTTGAAACCTGCCGCAAACCACTCCCCTCCCCCACCGGGGAAGGGTCGCGAGCGCGATGAGACCGAGAAGTGAGGGAAGACGCACATCAATCCGAGGGGGTTAGTCGAACATTCTGAGTCGCGGGGCGGATAATGAATCGATCTGGTTTTGTTGATTTCGTGATGTTCACGGAGGATGTTTCACGTGGAACAGAATGGCCTCGGGCCGAATGACTGGGACGAGCTCGCTACGGCTCGGAAGGTATTTGGCGACCGATTCGAGATAGCGGAGCGCTATTACCAATCCTTGGCAAGCGACGGGGTGGAGCGTGGACTCATCGGTCCACGTGAGGTGCCGCGCCTGTGGGAGCGGCACATCCTCAACTGTGCCGTGCTCGGTGAGTTGATCGGCGAGGGTGAGTCGGTAGTCGACGTCGGCAGTGGTGCGGGTCTTCCCGGAATCCCGCTTGCGATCGCGCGACCGGACCTTCGCATCACACTGGTGGAGCCGTTGCTTCGGCGTTCGGTGTACCTGGCCGAGTTCGTGGAGTCGAATGGACTCGATGTTCTGGTGGTGCGTGGCCGGGCCGAGGAGTCCGGCGTCATCAAAGAAGCCGGCGGCGCGGATGTCGTCACCTCCCGGGCGGTTGCTCCCCTCGAAAAGTTGGCGAAGTGGTCGCTTCCGCTGGTTCACGAGCATGGGAGAATGCTTGCGTTGAAGGGTTCGAGTGCAGCAGAAGAAGTTTCTCGCGATCGCGCTTCCCTAACACGTCTGGGGGCTGGCAAGGTGGACGTTGTCGAATGCGGGGTCGATCTCCTACCGACACCAACCCTCGTAGTTCGTGCCGAGCGGCTGCCGCGTCGACGAGGACGACGGTGATGACGAATTTCCGTGACCACGTTGAGGCCCGCGGTCCAGTTTTTCCAACAGAAGGAGTAGTCAATGTCGGGTGGACCTGAATCCGCCGTTTCACGTGAAACAGTTTCACGTGAAACCGACCGTCAATCCGACCAGCCGAAGAACGGGGACGACGGATTCACGGCCCCCTACTCGAGCATCTACGGCGACGAGACTCCGATCGGCGCGGCCGCGCACAGGGCGAGCCAGGTCTTGCACCCAGGCTCGGTGACTCTCCCGAAGCCTCCGGAACGCCGGATCCTGACTATCGCCAACCAGAAGGGCGGCGTTGGAAAGACGACGTCCGCGGTGAATCTGGCCTCAGCGTTGGCGGTGCAAGGTCTCACCGTCCTCGTCGTGGATCTCGACCCCCAGGGCAATGCAAGTACCGCTCTGGGTGTCGACCACCAGTCGGGCACGCCCTCCAGCTACGAACTGCTACTCGGTGAAGTCACCGCCAAAGAGGCGATCCAGCAGAGCCCGCACAGTGAGCGGCTCTACTGCATCCCGGCGACGATCGACCTGGCCGGTGCCGAGATCGAACTCGTCTCGATGGTGGCCCGCGAAGGTCGCCTCAAGTCGGCACTGAGCCCGAAGGCACTCGGCGACGTCGAGGCGGACTTCATCCTCATCGACTGCCCCCCTTCTCTCGGCTTGCTCACCGTGAACGCGATGGTGGCTGCGAAGGAAGTTCTGATCCCGATCCAGTGTGAGTACTACGCCCTCGAAGGTGTTGGACAGCTGCTCCGCAACATCGAGTTGGTGCAGTCGCATCTCAATCCCGACCTTCATGTGTCGACGGTTCTGTTGACGATGTACGACGGTCGAACCAAGCTGGCAGATCAGGTGGCGGAAGAAGTCCGTAGCCACTTCGGTGAAGCAGTTCTACGGGCCGTCATCCCGCGGAGCGTGAAAGTCTCGGAAGCACCCGGATACGGCATGACGGTTCTCGATTACGACCCGGGTTCACGTGGAGCAATGAGCTATTTGGATGCCGGCCGCGAACTCGCCGCACGCACCGCTGGAAACTCGACGCAGGAGAAGAGATGAGTCAGACGCGCAAGGGTGGTCTTGGACGCGGCTTGGCCGCACTCATCCCGACGGGACCGGCTGCAGGCGGTCCAGGGTTGGGCAATGCTGCGGCGGACGTGGTGATCGGTGCAGACAAGCGTCACGCGCCGAGTCCCGCCGATCTGATGAGCAAGTCGACCAAGCCGAACGGTGAGAAGGCCGACGACGAGTCCCCGGATGCGGTGGCCGAGAAGAAGGCCCCCGAAACAACTCCGGAGGCAAAGCCCGGGGCGGAGCCCCTCTCCTCCCCCGGTGGTGCTGTGTACCGGGAACTGGCACCGGAGAGCATCGAGCGGAACCCGAAGCAGCCGCGACAGGTGTTCGACGACGACGCCATCGCGGAGCTCGTCCACTCCATCCGCGAGTTCGGGCTGATGCAGCCGATCGTGGTTCGTCCGATGGAGGACGGCAAGTACCAACTCGTCATGGGTGAACGCCGGTGGCGGGCCAGCCAGGAAGCCGGCCTCGAAGCGATCCCCGCGATCGTCCGCGAGACGGCCGACGACGCGATGCTGCGCGATGCCCTCCTAGAGAACGTCCACCGGGTACAGCTCAACCCCTTGGAAGAGGCGTCCGCCTATCAGCAGCTCCTCGAAGAGTTCGAGGTCACCCACGAGGAACTGGCCGCACGCATCGGTCGCTCCAGGCCTGTCGTGACCAACATGATTCGGCTGCTTCGGCTTCCGATCCCCGTGCAGAGGCGTGTCGCTGCCGGCGTGCTGTCCGCGGGCCACGCTCGTGCGCTGCTCTCCCTCGAGGCGGGTGCCGATGCGCAAGAGGTCTTGGCTGCACGGATCGTCGCCGAAGGTATGTCGGTCCGCGCGACCGAGGAAGCCGTCACACTTGCGAATCGTGAGCAGGATGCGCCGCAGCCTCAGCAGCGTCGCCGTCCGATCCAGATGCCTGGCCTTCAGGATGTGGCGGAGCGACTGTCGAACTCGTTCGATACGCGTGTCACGGTGAGCCTCGGGAAGCGGAAGGGCAAGATCGTCGTCGAGTTCGGCTCGGTGGACGACCTGCAAAGGATCGTGGACATGATGGGGGCGCAGCAAGCCGAGTGACGAGCGCCGATCGTAGACATCACATCAGGGACGCCGCACGCCGGTGTGCGGCGTCCGCACCCGTGAGCCTGGGAGGCTGAGCCGAATCGTGACCACCCACGTCACTTCGCTTACCCTGGACGGACTGGATCAACTCTCCGCCCATGCTCGTCGGTGCGTCTTCTGGGAGATGGATCCGATCGCGGTACACGACTCGCGGGGCTTCTGTGACCAGGAGTTCGAGAAAGAGGCATGGCTGTCGATGGTCATGCTCGAGTGGGGATCCTGCGGCCAGGTGGCCGTACTCGATGGCAAGCCCGTCGGTAGCGCTCTCTATGCACCGCCGCGCACGGTCCCCCGCGCTCGTCTGTTCCCCACTGCGCCTGTCAGTGCCGACGCGGTACTTCTCACGACGGTTCGTCTCGAGCCCGCAGGCGAGGAGATGAATCTGGGAACGACTCTGATGCAGTCGGTTGTCGCAGATCTCGTTCGCCGTGGTGTCAGGGCCTTGGAAGCGTTCGGGATCACCGGTGTCGGAGACCGCTACGACCCTCGAGTGGCTTCGGCGACCGCTGCCAGGGAGTGCTCCCCCGAGGAGTGCATGATCCGGACCGAGTTCCTCGAGGATTTCGGGTTCGAAGTTGTTGCGCCCCACCATCGTTTCCCGAGAATGCGTCTCGAACTCGACCGTAACCACGGTTGGAAGGAAGACGTCGAGACGGCACTCGAACGGCTGCTCGAGTCGTCTGCACTGACGATGGTGGAGATCGGCGAGAACGCCGGCAAACGTACGCCTGTCGGCGCAGGGCGCAGCTAGCAGAACGAAGATCTACCGCTCAGGAGCGGTCTGCGGCCGCGAGTTCTTCTGCCAGGAGTTCGGCGAAAGTGAATGTGCCCGTGGGCTGGTCGTCCTGCCCGAGGAGGTAGAGGCGCTTCACCGAAATCAAGATGGCCTCGGCGATGGCGTCACGGGCGCGTGAACTGGCGAGCACGGCCACATCGGACACGTTGGTCAGATAGCCGAGATCGATCTGAACGGTGGGCATGTCGGTGAGCCGCAACAGGTCCCAGGTGCGACCGTGTGTCCGGCAGTCCTGCAGGCGGGTTCGCGCCACGATCTCGCGCTGAACGAATCCGCTCAACACCTGCCCGATCATGGAGGTCGAGCCGTGGGAATTGCCGAAGTGGAAGCTGGCGATGCCGTTGGCAGCAGGGCTGGAACTGCACGCACATCGCAGCGAGATCATCAGGTCGGCGTCGAATGCGTTCGATGTGGAGGCACGTTCGGCCTCGGAAGGGTTCGATCCCAACGGGCGTGACAGGAACGTCTCCATGCCGGTGGCCGCCATCCGGCCTTCCAGTCGGCTGGCAAGGTCCCACAGGATCTCTGCCTCCGAGATGGCACCTTCCGGACCCTGAACGATGGCGCCGGTGGCCTCACCGCCCAGTCCTGGATCGATGACGATGCGCTTACCGCTCAACTGCGGGCCGGAGCGGCGAACCAACTCCTCCTCGCTGATGGCATGGGGAGAACCACCGGTCACCCGGGTGCCGAGCAGTTCGAGAGAACGAAGTGTGGCGGGTCCGCAGATTCCGTCGGACGCGATGCCGATCTCACGCTGGAAAGACGACAGCGAGTCGTGGGTGTGCGGACCGAAGAAGCCGTCGACACGGCCGACGTAGAAGCCGAGATCCTGCAGGCGGGTCTGGAGAGTTGCCACATCGTCGCCGTACAGCGGCGCGGACAGCTGGTAGATGAGGGTGCGCGCACCGAGCCGGTACGAAGCTTCTTTGATGGACCGGTAGGTGGCCGGACCCACTACCCCGTCGACGAGAAGACCCCGCTGCTGCTGGAAGGCGCGGACCGCGCTGTCGAGATGGTGGTCGAAGACGGCGTCCGGGGCGATCCAATGCGATCCGTTGGTGCTCTCACGACGCGTTTCTGCGACACCGTTGTGGAGGAAACCCAGACTCGACAAGGTGCCCCGGATCTCCGCGACGGCCGGGCCGTGATCGCCGTGTCGGAGTCGTTGCATGCTTCAGGGCCTCTCGTGCGTGGGGCGAGTCGATCGCTGTGTCCGTTTCCGCCGGTGCTTCACGAGCACATCGAACGATTGTCTCAGAAGTTCCCCTCAAATCGGGAATCCGGCACTGCAAAACGCGAATCCGGCACCCCGAACGTTATGGGGGCCGGATTCGCGTGGACGCTTACAGAACTTCGGCGAGTTCCTTCAGGAGAGCGGCCTTACCTTTGGTGCCGACGATGGTGTTGATCGGCTTTCCGTCCTTGAACAGGATCAGCGTCGGAATCGACATGACCTGGAAGTCACGCGCAGCGCCGGGGTTGGCGTCGATGTCGAGCTTTGCGATGGTCAATTTGTCCGAATGCTCGCCGGCGATCTCCTCGAGGACGGGGGCGATCATCTTGCACGGTCCGCACCAGGTGGCCCAGAAGTCGACGAGAACTGGCTTGTCGCTCCCGAGAACGTCCTGCTCGAAGGAATCGTCGGTGATTGTGACGGTGTTCGACACGGGATTCTCCTATGTACTCGAAAGGCCTATTTATTCGAAAAACCGAGGTCAGGCGTCTACAGGCTCGCCCGCGGCGGAAACGGTGTTGGCGGTGATGTCGCCCCGCTCGGCGAGCCAACGTTCTGCATCGATCGCCGCCGAACAACCTGTGCCGGCCGCGGTGATGGCCTGCCGGTAGGTGTGGTCGACCAGGTCGCCGGCCGCGAAGACACCCTCGATCGAGGTCGAGGTGGTCGGCGCCTGCACGCGCACGTAGCCCTCGTCGTCGATGTCGACCTGGCCCTTGACCAGCTCACTACGCGGGTCGTGGCCGATGGCGACGAACACGCCGGTGACGGGGAGTGTGGTCTCTTCGTCGGTACGGGTGTCGCGGACGACCAGCCCGGTGACGCTGTTCTCACCGAGGACCGAAAGCGGCTGAGCATTGGTGACGAAGCGAATCTTGTCGTTCGACTTGGCGCGCTCGAGCATGATTCGGGATGCACGGAACTCGTCACGGCGATGCACGACGGTGACGCTCTTCGCGAAGCGGGTGAGGAAGGTGGCCTCCTCCATCGCGGAGTCACCGCCGCCGATCACGGCGATGTCCTGGTCCTTGAAGAAGAAACCGTCGCAGGTGGCGCAGGCGCTGACGCCGCGGCCGAGAAGCGTTTCTTCCCCGGGAATGCCCAGGTAGCGTGCTGCGGCACCCATTGCGAGCACGACAGCGTGCGCCTGATGGGTCTCTCCCCCGACGACGACCTTCTTGATCGGACCGGAGAGGTCGATCTCGTCGACATCCTCGGTGCGGATGTCGGCGCCGAAGCGCTTGGCCTGCTCACGCATCTGTTCCATGAGGTCGGGGCCCATGATCCCGTCACGGAACCCGGGGAAGTTCTCCACGTCCGTGGTGGTCATGAGGGCGCCACCGAACTGGGTTCCCTCGAAAAGGATGGGTGCGAGCTCTGCGCGGGCTGCATACACAGCCGCGGTGTACCCGGCAGGTCCCGAGCCAACGATGATGAGTTCGTGAACCGTCGACGGAGTGGTCATGCGGGCCTTCCGATAGTCAGGGCGGGGTATTCGCCGTTCGTGCGGGTGCCTGCAGTTCGCAGGTGCACGTTCGACTCAACACCAGACTAAAGGGTGTTGTTCCCGAGCCCACCGTGATCCCGATCGCGCATGACACCGTGATGCGGGTCGCGGATGACGCACCGCGTACCGCTGTAGATGGTCGGCATGCACTTGTTGCAGTGGATACACAGTCCTTCACGGACTTCGTGGCGACGGAACTTGTCGATCAGATAGGGGTCGCGAAGAAGGGCTCTCGCCATGGCGACGAACTCGAATCCTTCCTCGAGGGCCGTGTGCACCGTGTCGATGCGGTTGATGCCGCCGAGGAGGATCAGAGGCATCTTCAGGGCCTCCCGGAACTGGCGGGCCATCGGCAGGAAGAAGGCTTCTTCGAAGGGATAGGTGGGAAAGATTTTGGGGCCGTACAGTTTCAGGCCGTAGCCGACGAGCTTGGGCTGGGACGCGACGAATTCCGCCATCGGCACCTCTCCTCTGAAGAAGTACATGCCGTTGAGTAGCGAGCTGCCGCCCGTCAGCTGAAGGGCGTCGAGATTCCCGTCGGCTTCGAGCCACTGGGCGATCTCGAGACTTTCGTCGAGCCAGAGGCCCTTGGGGACGCCGTCCGTCATGTTGAATTTGGCCGTCACCGCGACGTCGCTGCCCACTGCCTGGCGGATCTGCTCCAGAACCCGACGCGGGTACTCGGCCCGGGCGCGAACACTTCCGCCGTACCGGTCGCTGCGCTTGTTCAGATTGGGGCTCATGAAGGAACTGAGCAGGTAGTTGTGCCCGAGGTGCACCTCGAGTGCGTCGAACCCCGATTCGACGGCATTCCGAGCAGCCGCGACGAACTCGTCGGCCACCCGGTCGAGCTGATCGAGCCGCGCCCCTCGCACGAGGCCCATGGCCGGGGGGCTGAGCCGAGTGGACGGTGCGAGCGTCTTCTCCTTGTTGGACAGGGTGTTGGCCACGAGGCCGGCGTGCCCTATTTGCGCACAGGCCAATGCGCCTTCGGAGTGCACCGAATCGGTGAGTCTGCGCAGGTCGGGTACGTGATCACGGTCGAGGACCAACGTGTTTCGGTGGACACGTCCACCCGGTGACACGCTGCAGTAGGCGACGGTGGTCATCGCTGCACCGCCCTTGGCGACTTCGGTGTGGAAGTCGATGAGCTCGTCGGTGACCCTCCCCCGCGGCATGACGCCCTCGAATGTGGCGGCCTTCACGAATCGATTGCGCAGGGTCAGCGGCCCCAACCGTGCGGGCTCGAAGGGTGCGGTATTCATCGGTGGGACCTCTCGGACGTATGGGTGTCGACTGGTGGTGTGTTGCCCGGGCGTGCGGCGGCAGCCAGAGCATCCTGGGGTGAGCGCCAGGTGAGACCGAGTTCGCTGCGGGTTCGGGAATCGTCCGTCGGGACGGCGGAGGTCAGGAGCCACGCGGCTTCGTAGCCGAGACCGGCGGAGAGCGGGACGAGTGGCCTGAGTAGGTCGGCGATGCGACCGACGACCCGAAATACCGCTCCGTTCAGGGGAATCCGGCGAATCTTCTGATCGGACTCGCGCTCGAGAATGTCGACCATCGTGTCGAACGGGACCATCATCCCGCCGCACACGTATCGTTTCGGCCCGCGGCCGGGAACCATGACAGCGGCATGTACGGCAGCCACGTCCCGGACGTCGATCATCTGCATCCCGCCGTGCATGCGGGGAGCGCCGCCCAGCTTCAGAATCGAGCCCCACCCCTCCTCCGTGATCCCGCGGGTGGTGCCGAGACCGGGGCCGACGACACTGCTGGGGTACGTGACGACGACGGGCGCCCCGGCATCCTGCAGGGCGCGGGCGAAGCGGTCCGCCGCCGATTTGGTGCGGCCGTAGGCGCTGCGCGCCGAAGCGGGGGGACTGTCCGGGCCGATCACCGGGTCCGGCGAGGGAAACAATGCGCTGAAACTCGCGACGTGAACGATCGGGTCCAGGCGTCGCATGGCGGCGGTAGCGAGAATCATGGCCGTCGCCTGCACGTTCACCGCCCACATCAGATCTTCGCGCGAGTCGTCGGTCCCCACCACGCCCGCGCCGTGCAGAAGGGCGTCGCATCCGTCCAGAAGTTCCTCGACCACGGACTTGTCACGGATGTCGCCGATGACCACTTCTATCCGGTCCTCATGGCCGCGAAAGAGTGCGGTGACTTCTGCTTCGTGCGGGAGCGCGAGTAGCCGGACGGAGTGGCCGTCCGCGAGGAGCGCCGCCGTCGAGTGAGCGCCGACGTACCCCGCTGCGCCGGTGATGGCGACCTTCATCTGCCTACCTGTCGTGAGTATCGAATAATTACGAGACCAGTGGATCCGTAAGTGGGACCATATAGCGTCGGAGCCACATTTGTCACAGAATTCGAGGGCGATGAACGCACAGAGACCGGGTAGGCCCCGCGATCCCCGCATCGACGACGAGGTTCTCACCGTCACGAGAGAGATGCTCGTCGACGTGGGCTGGGATCAGCTGAGTATGCGGGCCATCGCGGCACGCGCAGGGGTGAGCCGTGCGTCGATGGCGAGACGCTGGCCGTCCAAGGCTCATCTCGTGCTGGGTGCTCTACTCGGAGTCACGCCGGATCTGCGACCGTTCGAGGGCACCGATCGTGAAGGGTGGATCCGGTGGGTGGTGACGGGTAGCGCCGAACTGTTTGCGCGTCCCGAAGTACGGGCCGCCACGCCAGGACTGTTGGCGGCCATCAGAGATCACGAAGGCCTGAGAACCGCACTGTGGCAGGGCTTCAGCGGCCCGAGTACTGCACTGTTCGCCGGAGACGACGAGGGCGACCTCTTGACCGCCAAGGCACTTCTCGTGCTCGGAGCTGGTGCGGCATTGTTCACGAGCCTCGTTGCTGCCGAGGATGATTCACCAGAACTGCGTGCCCGAATCGTGTCGTTGCTGATTCGCTGATCAGCCGATGTCATCTCGTGAAATTGTATCGGGACTGTCTGCGCCGCAGCCGTTTCCGACCACGAGTGCCGTGATCTGCGGCGGTTGTGGACCGGCCAGTAGCAGTGCGGTGCCGGAACGCCCGCGAACCTTGACCTGACCGGACCCGAGGACAGGCTTCGATCGGTCGATCCCGTTGGCTTGCAGGCAATCCGCGAGAACATCCGGCTGCTCGAAAGGACCGAGATCTCGTGAACCCACCAATGTCATCATCTGGCCGGGCTCGGGATCGGCCGCGAAGTCGAGATCGGTGGATTGCTCTGCGGAGGACGTCGGCTGGGCGACCGTCTCTTCTTGATCGGGTGCCCCGGGTATCGCCACCATTGCGACGACCACGGCAACAGCGGCGGCAGTTGCGGCACCCGCCGCGGTGAGTGCCCAGGCTCGTCTTCTACGCGGAAAACGAAGCACATTGTCGGGTTCGGAGTCACTCGAAGACGAAGGCTGTGCCGAAGCAGAAGCCAGCGCCGCATCGATACGTGAGGCAACGTGCTCGGGAATGGGTGACTCGACGGTGTGGTCGCGACCGTGCTCCGCAAGTGTGTTTTGCAGGGCATCGAGGCCGTCGATGATCCGCATCGCTTCACGGTCGCTTCGGACTCGCGGCCACAGCTGTGCGCTGACGGACTCGGACAACACACCGGCGTGAAGATCGGACAACAGATCTGCGGAGTACGGCGGTGAAGGAACAGCGTCTTCGGTATCCATCACCCCTCCTGTTCCTGTTGTGCCGCCCGGGCGTAGGCGCTCATGGTGTCGTGGGCCCTCACATAGTTTGGACGCGGCAAGCTCATGATCGGTTCCCACCGTCGCGGAAATACTCGAGAGATTCCGCAAGCTTCCTTCGGCCGCGCGCGCAACGACTCTTCACCGTTCCTGCCGGCACGCCGAGAACTCGGGCCGCATCGGCAACGGACCGGCCTTCGAGATCCACTGCGACCACCGCAAGCCGCTGGTCGTCCGGGAGGGCACCCAGCGCCTGGTGGATCATCAGACGCGTCTCCACGGCGGATACCTCGTCGCCGGGAGTCGGTGGATGGTCAGCCTCGTCTGCGGACAACGCCTGCGTGGGGCGGGCCTTTGCTCGACGAATTCGGTCGAGGCAGGCATTCACGACGATGGTGTGGAGCCAGCTGCGCACCGCAGCATCCCGGCGGAACGCCGCAGCGGTCCGGTGGGCCGACAGCATGGCGTCCTGGAGAGCATCGGCCGCATCCTCGGCCGAGTAGCTCGTTCGATTCGCGACGTGCCACAGGTGGTTCTGGTGTCGTCTGAACAGGACCGCGAACGCGTGCGGATCACCCGCCACATGAGCGTTCAGCAAGTCGATGTCGGACGACTCGTCGGAACCCGAGGCGTCCACCCCCCTGTAGAAGTGCACCGGCGGATGTTAGCCCACTGCGGCCGGGTGGACCTTATTCTGCTGCGGGACCCTAGCCGGCTGCTTTGAATCCGACCTCGCCGATGGACGACTGGTTCTGGCCACCGTCCTTCGCCAGTTCGGTGATCCAGAGGAGCACGTTCTGGGTGGAGCCCTCCATTCGGACGGGCACGTCCGTGACGCCGCTACGCAGATCGGCGGTGCCGATCACCTGAGTCTGGTCCAAGCCGGCATCGGGCGAGGGCGCCGTACGGATCTCCAGCTTGGTACCCGGGGTCGGCGAATCGATCGTCACCGCCGAGAGGGCGGTGGGGTCGGGAAGAGTGACCATCAGGCCGACCCCGTTCTTGAGCGACGGGAACGGCTGGAAGTACGCGTCCGTGCTCCACACGGTGGCCGGGTCGCCGTCGATCGCGAGACGAGCGTTCGCGGGGCTGTCCGGCGTGCCCTGGGGTGAGAAGACGGAGACCCCGTCCGCGACCACGGCTGGGCCGGGAGCGGGTGCCGGCTCCGAACCGTCCTCTTCCGCAGAGCCCGAGCCCGGCTCCTCCGGGGCACCGGAGAGGCCGATTGCGGTCTGCTCGGCCAGCGGTGCGGAAGAACTGCTGCCGGTGAGGAAGTTCGCCAACCAGAACCCGAGCAGCGCCAGTGCGACGACGGTGGCCACCGACAGCGCGGCCAGCGCGATCAGCATCTGGTTGGACTTCTTCTTCTCTGCCTCGACTGCCTCGGGGTCGGCGAGCGCGTGGCCGGAAGCCCCGGGGGCCCGCTGTCCGAGCCGCAGCGCGGGGATCATCTCGGTCTTCTCGTTGACGACGGACGCCTGATCCAGAATGTGCTGGACCGTGGCCGCGGTGCGGATGCCGCCGTCGGTCTCGAGGGAGCGCAACGCCACCGCCGAGATTTCGAACGGCACCTCGGGACGGATCACGCGGGGACCGATCGGCGCCCCGCCCGAATCACGGTCTGCGAGGCGCATTCCGCCGACGCTGCCCGGGGTGTGGTTGCTCTTCTCACCGGGCTTGCCGGGTTCTGCGAGAGGCCAGCGAGCCGTGATGAGGCCGTAAAGCATGGCCCCGAGACCGCGGACGTCGGATTTGGAATCGGCGTCGGCGAGCGTTCCTGGGAACGCCAGCACGGCATCGCCGCTGATACTGATGCGAACCCGGTCCGGGTGGTCGATGGATAGGGCCCCACCGGCGCGGTGCGCGGCCTCGGCGGCTGCGGCGAGCGCGCGGATGGCGCTCGCGGCACCGATCGGGGACGGCTTGGTGTCGGCCATCTCCCGGAGTGAACGGCCGGGCGTCCATTCGGCGACCACGATGCCACCGGAACTGCCGCGGACGACGTCCAGGACACGGGCGAGTCCGGGCTGGTTGATCCGGCCGAGACGAAGGGTGCGCGACAGGATCGCCTGCGGACCTTCCGGACCACTCGATGTGGACTGCTGCTCGGCATCGACGAAGGTCAGCGCAACTTCGCGGTCGAGTTTGATGTCCAGCGCCTGCCAGAACTGGAGGCCACGAGCGCCGCCGTGCGGGGTGAGGAGGCGATAGCGGCCGCCGGCGACGGATGCGCCCGGAATCAACTTGGGTCCGCGTGCGGCAGGACGCGAGTGATCGGCCCTGTCGATGCCGGTCACAACGGGCATGACACCGGTGTCGACCGTGTTGTCGCGTCCCGAATGGCTCCCCTCGGGACGCGTGGTGCGCGGCACCTTGCGAACGTCCGAAGGCCCCCTGGTTCCGGGTGGGACGGTCCGAGATTCGGTGGACGCCCGAGTGTCGGAGGGCTTGTCCGGCCCACCGGGCGTCGCGACGCCGGCACTCCCTGAATCGATACCCGTGGTCGGAGCGTCGATGCTGGTGGTCGGGGCGTCGATGCCGTTCGCGGGAGCAGCCGAGTCGCCCTCGGATGCTCGCACCGCAGAACTTCCGGCAGCCTTGTTGCCGGGCACGTCGTCGTCGCTCACCCTCACTCCTTCACCTTCGAATGCCCAACTTCGACCCTGCCCGGGCTGCATTCCCGCCCGATGCTGTCCAGGGTACGGGAGTCCCGAGGGTCCATCGTGCACGTGCGCACCGGTTCGGACCACCGGTATGAGTTCGGTTTCTGCATCGAACATCGGATCGGCGGCGGCCGGCGCTTCCTGCCCGCCGCGCATCGCGCGCACCTTCCGTGTGACGGCCACCGTGATCGAGAGGATCTCGGGAACCTTCGCGAACCACAGAACGATGAACGTCAGACCAAGCATCAGTACCGCGTCGAGGATGACCCGAATCATCGATCCGGGGCCACCGAGCGACTCGGTGAGCTTCGCGAGGCCGACGAGCCGATCCACACCGAGCATGACCGCAGCGCCGACGACCGAGGCGAGCACGACTGTCCACACGGTCTTGCCGACGTTGGCCATCTGCAGGTTTCCGAGGCTGCGGTGGAGCAGGAAACCGCCGATCAGCGCGCCGGTCACGTACGCGAGACCGTTCGCTGCGCCGAGGAGAATCACGACCTGGGTGGGGCTCGAGGCCAGGATCGGGGTCAGCGACGACAGCGCGATCTTGACGGTGGTGATGCCCAGAACGATCCAGGTGGGAGTCCACGCCTTCTCTCGGGCGTAGAAGATGCGCAGGTGGATGAGTACGAGGGCGTACGGGAGGAGGGTGAAGGCGGACCAACTCACCGCTTCGCCCAGACGGTTCGCATCTTCCGGTCCGAAGTTTCCGTACCCGTACAACGCCTCGCCGACCTGCGGACCCATGAAGGTCAGGAACACGACGATCGGGACGAGCGCGATCATCGTCAGGCGGGTCGCGACCGACAGATCGTCGACCACTGCGGGTGTGTCTTCGGCGGCGGCGTTGCGGCTCAGGCGCGGCATGATGACCGTCAACACGGTCACACCGAGGACGCCGTACGGCAGCTGGAGCAGGGCCCACGCGTTCTGGTAGATGACCGGTCCGGCCTCGTCCGCGTGCGACGAGATCCTGGTGGCGACCACCATGCCGGCCTGGCTGAGCAGGACGTACAGGATGATGGCGACGGCCATTCCGCCGAACTGCTTGAGCCGATCGTCGAGTCCCCACAGCGGACGAAGGTCGATGCCTTCGCGGCGGATCGCCGGCAGGATGCTGGCCGCCTGCGTGATCACACCGAGCGTGACACCGATACCGAGCGTCAGCAGCTTCGGATCGCCCATCCGCACCGGATCGAGAGAGATCTCGCCCGGCGTCACGAGGTAGACGACGAGGACCGCGAGGACGACGAGGTTGTTGAACACGGGGGCCCAGGCGCCGGGCCTGAACACTTGGCGCGTGTTCAGAATGGCTGTGAACAGGGCGGAAAGGCCGTAGAAGACGATTGCCGGAAGCAGAAGATACGCGAGTGCCGTGGTGAGTGCGGTGCTGACCTGTCCGTCCTTGGAGAGGAACAGGTGCTGGGTGAGCAGCGGTGCGGCAGCGGTTGCCAGCACCGCTCCGGTGCCGAGTAGGACCAGCGAGGCAGTGAAGAGGCGGCGAACGAACGCGGCACCACGATCCGGGTCCTCGCGTTCGGCGCGGACGAGTACCGGAACGACGATGGCCGTCAGCACTGCGCCGAGCAGGAACTCCGAGATCATGTTGGGGATGACGCTGGCGACGGTGAACGAACTTGCGACACCGGCGCCGAGGATCGTGACGATCAGCAACTGCTTCGCGAACCCGGTGATTCGGCTGATCAGCGTGGCGATCGCGATCGAACCGGTCGATGCGAGCAGTCCTTTGCTGCCCTGCTCCTGCCGCTCGCCGGGATCGTCGGTCGCGGTGTCGGGCTCGGCGACGGGCTCCGGGGGCGAATCGATGCGAATGGCGGCGAACTGCACGGTGGGGGCTTCGTCGGACCGGTAGTGGTAATTGTCCCGATAGTCCCGTTCCCAAGGGGTGACACGTGGATGGGAGCGGGCAACGGGACGGCCCCGTTCGGGGGTGTTCCCGGTCATGAACGTTCGTACCCTTCGTCGGCTGGGTCTGGCTGCCCCCGGAAACGATGCCAAAGGCGGCGACCGGCGAGAAGCAGCAGCAACGCGCCGGCACACCCGGTCAGTATGGCCAATGCCTGACCGTAGGCGTTGGAGCGGACCGTGGCTGTCGTCGGTTCTCCCAGCGCACGCCCGTCGGCGGTGGTCAGTGAGAACTTCACGTCGAGCTTGCGCGAATCGTCGATCTGGGCGGGCACGGTGAGGGTGCGGCTGCCGCGCGGCGGCAATGTGGTGGGACCGATGTCCGTGATCTTCACACCGTCGGGGGCGTCCACGTGCAGGCGCACGTCGATGCCGATCGGCAGGTCGTTTCGGGCGACGAGCAGAAGGGGGCTCTGCTCGGACGCGAGGGTGTAGACGCCGCCGGGCGATACGACGGAAACCGCCTCGGTCATCTGATCCAGCGCAGTGCTGACCTGCTTGGTGCGATTGACCGCAGCTTCTTCCGCGCGTGCCCTTTCGGCGTCGCGGCGGTGCGCGAGGCTCATCGCGCGGAGCAGGTCCTCCCGCAGCGGCGCGGTGAATCTGGCGGGCGTGAGGATGCCTTGCGGGTCGGGGACGACTGCGGCCTGCAACGATTCGATCCGAGGTAACTGGTCCGCTGCCGCGAGGCGGACGGCCTCGGTGGTGCCGTCCTCGCGGGCGCGGTGCGGGTAGTCGAGTTCGGTGACCCCCGGCAGGTCCGGTGCGCCGCCCATCGCCTTGTCGAGCGGGCGTGGGGTGGCGAGGCCGGACCGGTACAGGGACGACACGCCGGCGAGGAGTGCGTCGGCGTCGTCGCCGTCGGCGGTCCACAGTTGCGGCGGAACGAGCACGGTCGATCGCGGTGACGCCGGTTCTCCGCCTTTCGGTGGATTGAGTGCCGACCACGAAATCGCTCCCAACGCGTCCTGGCGGCGCGCGGTCTCCGAATCGTCGATGAGCTTGTACCGAGACCCGGGAGGAGTGAACGAGGGGGTTTGGGGGGTGGCCCCGACTGCGGACAGCGACGCAGCGACCGCCGGATCGAACAGGAGTGCGTCGACGGCACCTGCGGCGGTCTGGCCTTCGTTCGCGGGGATCGGATCGAGAAGGCGTGCGGTCTCACCGGTGACGGGATCGTCGACGTCCACCGCGTTCGCCGACAGCAGGGCCGTCGTGTCCTTCTCGCGGCGCAGCGTCGCGGCGGTGGCGGTGTCCATCACACCGGAATCGCTCCACACCAGGTTCCGCATGGTGCTGACGCCGAGGATGCTGTCCACCAGATCTGCCGGCGATTGCAGCGCGCTCTCGGTCAGCTTCGGATTTCCGATGGCGGTGAGTGCGGTGAGATCCACCTGCGCGAACGGGAGGGCCGTCGTGCACATGTTCTGGGAGAGCGCCTGCACGCGGTCCAGCCAGGCCGTTGCCGCATCGCGCCCGGCACCGTCGTGAGTTGCGCCGTTCGGTTGACGTGGATCGTCGACCACGAGATAGCCGCGAGTCATGTTCTCGACGGTGATGAGCAGATCGGGGTCCACGCCCAGACACAGGCTGTCGCGAAGTTCGTGGCGCCCGTCGACGCTGTCGCGGGTCGCGGACTCGAGAGAAGAGACCAGTTCCTCCAAGCGGCCGCCGTCTTCGAGTGACCTCGCGAGATCGTCGTCCACCAACCGGACCGGGTCGTTGATCGAACCGGGAATGCCCGCTGCCAAGCGTGGTTTGTCGGCGAGCGGGAACATCATCGTCATCGCCACCGGGTTCGAGGTGCTCGGCGGTACGGGGGGCGTCCCCGGTACTCCGAGGACGGGCAGCAGGAAGCGGGCGTCGTCCAGACGGGCCGCGCCGCCGTACGCGGGCGTGCCGTTGACGTTGACCATCAGTGGATAGACACCGGGTTCGGTGATGTCGAGAGACGGCTTGGTGTCGGAGCGGAGCGGAAGTGAGAGCGTGAAGTCCTTGCTCGCGCCCTCTGCCAGGCGGTTCGTGACGGTGTCGAACTCCCCGACCGTGTCGTATCGCGACTGATCGAGCGTCAGGGAAGACCGAAGACCGGGGCTCTCGGTGATTTCGGGGCCACGCTGGAGGCGGACGTCCACGTCCTCGACGGGGCGGTCGCCCACGTTGCGGACCGAACCCTTGACAGTGACGATCGGTTCGCTCGAAGTCGTGACGGAGGAGGGTGTCACCTCGTCGATGTCCAGGTGGAGAAACTGTGGTTCGTCGGTCTCACTGTCGCCACGTATCGGTGCCGGGTCCTGCACATGAACAGGGCCGGCGGAGGCGAAAGTGGCCGCGGTCGGTCCGAAGGACACTGCTACCGCGGTCATGATCACGGCGCCGGCTCGGCGCAGGATCGGCTTCATCCGGCGTCGGCATTCATCTCGGCGATGAGTTCACCGGCCACTTCTGCCAGCTTGCGTTCGTCGGCGTAGGCGAGCTTCGAGCGGAGTTCGGTGAGGGGCACCCAGGCCACCTCCGTGACTTCCACGTCCTCGTCCGACAGTTCTCCGCCGAGAAACCGGAGGAGATAGTGGTGGACCGTCTTGTGCACCCGGCGGCCCTCGGTGACGAACCAGTAGTCGATGCTCCCGAGCGAGGCGAGCACGCTGCCCTGGATGCCGGTCTCTTCCTCGACCTCACGCATTGCGGTCTGCTCGGGTGTCTCACCCTTCTCGATGTGGCCTTTGGGTAGTGACCACAACAACCTGCCGCGCCGGTCGGTACGGCCTATCAGTGCAGCGCACAGGCCTTCACGCGGCCCGTCGAGACCGTTGACCACGAGCCCACCGGCAGAGGTCTCCCGGACCGTCCGCATGCGGGTTTTCGCGGGTGCGCCGACGCCGGAACGTCGCCGTGAGTTACGGCGACTCCTGTTGGCACGATCGGCAGCAGACACCCAATCGATAGTAGAGGGCGCAGAGCACTGCTTCGAACGCCACACGCGGCCGCGACGGCGCGGGCTTCGGCGGCATCCATGCATACGTCGCTATTTGCGGTCCTCGGTAAGCTTCCTGGTCGTGACAATTTCCTCCGCCCCCGGTGCGTCCGACGAAGAGCGGCGTGCGCGCCTACTCGCTGCGGCCGCGATCACGCTGCGGCAGCTGTCCGATGTGCTGACCCCTCTGGGTGAGCGGTTCGCCGAGGCCGGCCACGAGTTGTACCTCGTCGGTGGCAGCGTTCGCGACGCGATCCTCGGACGTCTGGGAACGGATCTCGACTTCACGACGGATGCCCGCCCTCAGCAGGTACAGGCCCTGTTGAAGGGGTGGGCCGACACGGTGTGGGACGTCGGTATCGAGTTCGGGACCGTGGGCGCCCGCAAGTTCGGTCAGGACATCGAGATCACCACCTTCCGGGCGGACGCCTACGACCGGGTGTCGCGCAAACCGGTGGTGGAGTTCGGTTCGAAACTGGAGGACGACCTGGTCCGGCGTGACTTCACGGTCAATGCGATGGCGGTGCAGATCGGAGCGGACGGTTCGCACACGTTCGTAGACCCGATCGGTGGCATGGACGCCCTCCTCGCCGGACGGTTGGACACGCCTTCGGCGCCCGAGACGTCGTTCGCGGACGACCCCCTTCGGATGTTGCGGGCCGTGCGCTTCGTGTCCCAACTGGGCTTCACATTGGAGGATCGGGTGCACAGCGCGATCGTCGACATGGCGTCTCAGATCGACCGGATCAGCGCCGAACGCGTGCAGGTCGAACTGGACAAGTTGATCCTCGGCGAGTTCCCGATCGACGGCATCAACATGATGTGCGATACCGGCCTGGCCGAGCGGGTGCTTCCCGAGGTGCCTGCGATGAAACTCGAGATCGACGAGCATCATCAGCACAAGGACGTCTACTGGCATTCGCTGACGGTGTTGAAGCAGGCCATCGATCTCGAGGAGGGCGATCCGGACCTGGTGTTGCGGTGGGCGGCGCTCCTGCACGACATCGGAAAGCCGGACACCAAGCGGAACGAGGAAGGTGGCGGCGTCAGCTTCCACCACCACGAGGTCGTGGGCGCGAAGATGGTGCGCAGAAGAATGCGGGCCCTCAAGTACTCGAAGCAGATGGTCGACGACGTGTCGCAGTTGGTGTTCCTGCACCTGAGGTTCCACGGCTACGGCAAGGGACAGTGGACGGATTCGGCGGTGCGTCGATACGTCACCGATGCCGGCGAACTGTTGCCGAGGCTCCACAAGCTGGTGCGCGCGGATTGCACCACCCGCAACAAGCGTCGTGCCGCAACCCTCCAGGCCACTTACGACGACATCGAGGAGCGGATCGCCCGTCTGGCCGAGCAGGAAGACCTCGCTCGCGTTCGGCCCGATCTGGACGGCAACGCGATCATGGAGCTCCTCGGGATTCCTGCCGGGCCCGAGGTGGGCAAGGCGTGGAAGTTCCTCAAGGAGCTCCGGCTCGACCGTGGTCCGCTCGATCGCGACGATGCGGAAGCGGAACTACTGGCGTGGTGGGCGCAGAAGCAGAAGCAGTAGCCCGCCCCTCCGGACGAACGCGACGCACGTCCGATCTGACTGGACGAATGTTCCATTCGTACCGCGCTCCGGTCAGAGGGCGTTGGCGCGCAGGAACTCTGCGACGGTCGTGACAGCTTGCGGGTTGCGGGGGCTTTGCCCGAGAGCGGCGTAGGGCAACGCGATGATGTTGTTCTCGCGCACCGCGGTGGTCCCGGCCATGAGTGGCTGCTGTCGGAGTTGTTCGATCTTGGCTTCGACGGTGTTCTCCGGGCCCGCGCCGTAGTCGACGATGACGATCGCCTGCGGGTCTCGCTGCGCCGCGGCTTCCCAGGAAGCCGTGGTCCACGAGTCGTCGATGTCGTCGAAGATGTTCGATCCGCCCGCTTCGCGGATGATCTGCGAGGGCGCGGCAGTGTGGCCGGAGGTGAACGGTTCGGGTGTGGCGCTGTCGAAGAGGAACACGCGTGCTGGTTCGACATCAGCGGGGACCGTCGCGTTGGCGGCGGCAACCTGGGATCGGTAGTCCGCGACCAGTTGGTCCGCGCGTTCGCGCACACCGAAGATGTCGCCGAGGTTCTCGAGGTCCGCGTACAGGGCATCGAGCGGGTCCATGATTCCGCGCTGGGTGGTGCCGGGCTGGCGGCACGCCTCGGTGAGTTGGTAAGGAGTTGCCCCGATTTCACGAACCCAGTCCGGGGTGAGGCCGGTCGCTTCCTTGAAACCGTAATTCCATCCGGCGAAGACGAAGTCGGGGTCGGCCGCTTGTACGACTTCCCTGGTGAAGGCATCACCGATGTCGGGGGTGCTCTCGAACTCCGATTTCCACGGTGAGGTATCGATGTCACGTTCCTTGCCGGGATACCCGGTGCGACCGGCAATCCGGTCGGCGAGGCCGAGCGCAAGCATCATCTCGGTGATGCCGGTGTCGTTGGTGACCACGCGCTCGGGAATGCCGGTGACCGTCAATGGATCGCCGCAGTTGGTGACGGTCACGGTCTCGCCCTCGACCGGTGGCGCAGCTTCGAGCTCGGCGCCACAGGCGCTCACCGTCAGTGCCACTGCCACAGCAGTCGTCCATGTCCGGATGTGTCGGCTCATGGGCCCTCTTTCTCGTCGAAGATGATCTGGGGCACACCCAGTCTCGGGTGGGTGACGATGTGGCCGCCGATCGTGAAGTGGCGACGCAGTACTTCGGGAGTGATCACGTCGTGGGGAGTGCCTGAGCAGACGAGACGTCCGGCGCCGAGCACGAAGATGCGATCGCAATACTGTGCTGCGAGATTCAGATCGTGCAGCGCGGCGATGGCGGTGACACCGAGCGTGCGGGCTGCGGTGAGCACGGCGTATTGGTGGTGGACGTCGAGATGGTTCGTGGGCTCGTCGAGTACGAGGACGTTCGGTTCCTGTGCGAACGCGCGGGCGATGAGGACGCGTTGGCGTTCTCCACCCGACAGTGACGAGAACGTCCGTTCCGTCAGGTCGTCGGCACCCGCCATGGCGGTTGCTTCGGCGCAGACGCGTCGATCGTTCGCCCGGTCTCGCGTGAAGGTTCCACCGTGCGGCAGGCGGCCGGTGGCGACTATTTCGGCAGCGGTGAAATCGAAGTGAAGCGGAGCTTCCTGGGTCAGTGCAGCCACTTGACGGGCATTGTCCCGCATACTGATTGCTCGGTTGTCGCTGCCGTCGACCGAGACTGTTCCCGAGGACGGGGACAGCGCCCGGTACAGGCACCGCAGCAGAGTCGACTTGCCACTGCCGTTGGGTCCGACGATTCCGATGAAATCACCCGAAGGGACGGTCAAGGTGACGTCCTGCACGATCGCTCGGCCGCCGATCGAGACCTCGACGTCGTGGTAGTCGACGCGCATCAGTTTGCTCCCATCAGTGCGCCGCGACGCCGCATGAGTGCGATGAACACCGGAACGCCGACGGCGGCGGTGATCGCGCCGAGCGGAAGTTCTTGTGGCGGAACAACGGTTCGAGCCAGCAGGTCCGCGGTGACGAGGAAGACTGCGCCGAGGATCGGAGTCACGACGATCAACCGCGTGTGGTCCGCGCCAACGAGGATTCGGGCAACGTGAGGCACGACCAAGCCGACGAAACCCACGGCGCCGCAGATCGAGACGAAGCAGCCCGTCATCGCGGCCGCGACGACGAAAAGCATGATTCGAAACTTCGATGCGTCGAGGCCGAGGGCGGCGCTGACTTCGTCTCCCATCGACAGTGCATTGAGGTGTCGGGCGGACCAGGCGATCGCGGCGAGGCCGACCGTGGTCACTATCGCGGCCAGTGGCACCAGCTCCCACCTCGCCGCCGAAAGGCTCCCGAGCAGCCAGAACATCACACTGCGAGCGCCGTCGCCGTGCGGGGCGAGGAAGACCAGCACCGTCGTGATCGCCGAGAACCCGTACCCCAGCACAGTGCCGGTGAGTACGAGTCGCAAGGGGACGAGGCCGGCGGCCGAGCGTGCCATGAGGTAGACGAGCAGGGTTGCTGCGAGGGCACCGACGAAGGCAGCGGTGGACAAGGCGTAGATACCGAGCACGCCGAACGTGCCGAACAGGACCACCGACGTGGCACCCACGGATGCGCCGGACGAGATTCCGAGGACGTACGGGTCGGCCAACGCGTTCCGCACCATGGCTTGAACTACCAGCCCGACAGCACTCAGACCGGCACCCACGAGGATGGCCAGCAGGACGCGGGGCAGCCGCGTATCGACGATGATGCGGTAGTTCGGAACGTCGGCCGCAGCGATGTCGCCGCCCGTGATCTCCGCCCAGACGATGTGACAGACGTCCGTCCACGCTATGTGCGCCGTTCCGAGCATCAGGGCGAACAGTGAAACCACGAACAGTGCGGCGAGGGACGCGACCGTCAGTGCGGCCACTGAGGTTCTGCGCATTCGTCGGCTCTTCCTGATGTGATCGAGTACTGCCTGACCACATCCGGGCACCCGCGAGCGAAGACACACGAACGACACCGTCCGCATCTCTCGTCAACTGTGTCCCACGAAGTCGACAAGCGACCACGCCGGTGGCGCGGCCGCGGTGGCAGGTCTTCGGACTCGTCGACACGCCTCCCGAGAACTCGGGCAGGCACCTACTGGTGGTCGCTTCCCGAGTCGAGCGGACTCAGTGCTGATGACCACGGTCGTTTCCACATACCGCTGCGGGGCAGTTCCGGATTCGAACCGGATTCCCTCTTACGATCCGACGGCCGAAAGCCGACGGAAACCAACGCGTCGAGGACTGTAACACCGGATCCGTGTCGTACCCCCGGCCTACCGTCGTAGGCGGATCGGTTGAGATCGGCGCCGACCGGGCACGCCCCACTATGCAGCACACCGACAAGCACGGGAGCAGTAGCGATGAGTGAAGTCACCACCAATCAACCGCTCGGCACACCGACATGGCTCGATCTAGGCATTCCTGATCTGGACAAGGCCATCTCCTTCTACGGCGCCCTCTTCGGCTGGGAGTTCGACGTCGGCACTGAGGAGACGGGTCGATACACGATGTGTCGGCTGCGCGGAAAAGACGTGGCCGCGCTCATGCCCAATCCGGATCCCGATGCCAAGGACTTCTGGTGGAACGTCTACCTCGCCACCGACGACGTCGACGCCAGCTTGGCTCGTGTCCGGGAGGCAGGCGGGAACGTGCTGGTCGACGCCATGGATGTGATGAACTTCGGTCGCATGGCGATCATCGTCGATCCTTCCGGGGGCCAGTTCGGTTTGTGGCAAGGGAAGGACCACGTGGGCTGCGCATTGGTCAACGAGCCCGGTGCGTTGCTCCGCAACGACCTCGTGACCCCGAACCCCGGCCCCGCCCGGGAGTTCTACTCCACCGTGTTCGACTTCACGCTGGACGGAAACGACGACCTGGGTGACGTGGACTTCACTTTCCTGCGTAGGCCGGACGGCCACGAGATCGGTGGAATCATGGGCGTTCCGGATGCCCCTCCGTCTTCGTGGGGCACCTTGTTCCAGGTCGAGGACGCCGACCGTGCCGTTGCCGTAGCCCGCGAGCAGGGCGGTCAGGCGGAGGACGCCGCCGACATGCCCTACGGACGTACCGCTGAGATTCGCGATCCGTTCGGTGCGCCGTTCACGGTCGGGGCCCCGCTCGGGTCCTGACACGCAACGCGTGACCAGCCCTCACCGCAACGACGCGAGTTCGGTGCTCGAGACGTCATCGAACCCTCACCTGGGTTAATCCCGACGAAACACGCGCGCCTGCAGCATTGATACAGGCCGCGCGCCGCCTCTGGGTGGCGCATGCCGGGCAGGTGAGGAGCGCGTCGATGCAGCAGAAAGCCGGTACGTCCACGGTGAAGACTGCCTGCTCGTACTGCGGTGTCGGCTGCGGGATGGTCCTCGAGGTGGAGACCGACCCGGAGACCGGTCGGCGCAAGGTCCTCAAGGCTGCCGGTGACAAGACGCACCCGACCAACTTCGGGCGTTTGTGCACCAAGGGGGCCACCAGTGCGGAGATGCTGGCGGCCGATGGGCGAATGGAGTCCGGCTACGTTCGAGAGCGGCGAGGGGAACAACCTCTCGCAGTGCCGGCCCGGCAGGCGATTCGGGATACCGCGCACCGATTGAAGGGCATTCTCGACGAGCATGGCCCGGACGCACTCTCCTTCTACGTGTCCGGTCAGATGTCCATCGAGGCGCAGTACCTGATCAACAAACTGGCGAAGGGGTTCGTCGGAACCAACCAGATCGAGTCCAATTCGCGCTTGTGCATGGCCAGTGCCGGCACCGGCTACAAGCAGTCCCTCGGCGCGGACGGCCCGCCCGGGTCCTACCAGGATTTCGACAAGGCAGACGTCTTCTTCGTCATCGGCGCCAACATGGCCGACTGCCACCCGATCCTGTTTCTTCGGCTCCTCGACCGGGTGAAGGTGGGGGCGAAGCTGATCGTCGTCGATCCGCGCCGCAACGCGACCGCCGACAAGGCCGATCTGTTCATGCAGATCAACCCGGGAACCGATCTGGCCCTGCTCAACGGACTGTTGCACGAGTTGGTGAAGAACGGCCACACCGATCCGGATTTCATTGCAGAGTTCACCGAGGGGTGGGACGTCATGCCCACGTTCCTCGAGGACTACTCCCCCGACCGAGTCGCCGAGATCACGGGAATCGCAGCGGATGACATCCGCTCGGCGGCGCGGTGGATCGGCGAAGCCGCGGAGTGGATGACGTGCTGGACGATGGGCCTCAACCAGAGCACCCACGGCACCTGGAACACCAATGCCATCTGCAACCTCCACCTCGCGACCGGCGCCATCTGCCGCCCAGGGAGCGGACCCTTCTCGCTGACCGGGCAGCCGAACGCGATGGGTGGTCGAGAGATGGGCTATATGGGCCCCGGCCTGCCCGGGCAGCGGTCGGTGCTGGTGGACGAGGACCGTGCCTTCGTCGAGGATGTGTGGAACCTCCCGTCCGGGACGCTCCGGACCGAGGTGGGCAGCGGCACGATCGACATGTTCGAGCAGATGGTGGCCAAGGAGATCAAGGCCTGCTGGATCATCTGCACCAATCCCGTTGCCACGGTGGCCAACCGGCGCACCGTCATCGAAGGGCTCGAAGCGGCAGAGTTGGTGATCACTCAGGACGTCTTCGTCGACACCGAGACCAACGGGTACGCCGACATCATGCTGCCGGGCGCACTGTGGGCCGAGTCCGAGTCGGTGATGATCAATTCGGAGCGCAATCTCACGCTGCTGCAGCAGGCGGTGGATCCGGTGGGAGAGGCGATGCCCGACTGGCAGATCATCGCCGCAGTCGCGTGCGAGATGGGATACGCGAAGGCCTTCACCTACGCCTCGTCGGAGGAGGTGTTCGAGGAGATCACGCGTGCATCGAATCCCAAGACCGGCTACGACCTTCGTGGGGTCAGCTATGCGAGGCTGCGAAAGACCCCGGTGCAGTGGCCGAGCCCGCCGGGCAAGGACGACGACCGCAACCCCATCCGCTACCTCAACGACGGGGTGAGTCAGAACCTGCTGCCCGGCACCGATGGGCCGCCTCCACGGTTGGCGTTTGCCACGCCTTCGCGTAAGGCCGCGTTCTTCCCCCGCCCGCACATGCCGCCCGCCGAGATGCCGGACGACGACTACCCCATGATCCTCAATACCGGTCGGCTGCAGCATCAGTGGCACACGATGACCAAGACCGGCAAGGTTGCCAAGCTGAACAGGCTCGACTCCGGCCCCTTCGTCGAGATCAACCCCGATGATGCAGATCGGCTCGGCGTGGCCGAAGGTGATCGGGTGGAGGTGGCTTCCCGCCGCGGTCGTGCGGTTCTCCCGGCTGTCGTGACCGATCGGGTGCGCGCCGGAGACTGCTTTGCGCCGTTCCACTGGAACGACAGCTTCGGCGAGTACCTCAGCATCAACGCGGTGACCAACGACGCCGTCGATCCCGCGTCGCTGCAACCCGAGTTCAAGGTGTGCGCAGTGATGCTGACGAAAGTCGGCCCTGCAAGGAGTGATTCGGGGGCGAGTCGCGAGAGCGCGCCGCCTGTCGGTACGCCGGTGGCGGAGATGAGTCGGATACTGGGGTTGGACAGTTCCTCGTCGCCGACGTTCGACGACCACGAGCGGACGTACCTCACCGGATTGCTGTCGGGGTTGCAGTCCACGGAAGTTCAGGGCGTGCCGGTCCTGCCGCGCACGGCACCGATCTCCGGTGCCAAGCGGGTGTGGCTCGACGGGCTCATGGCGGGCCTCTTCTCCCGTTCGGCGATACCCGACGGTGAGCCGGATTCTCCGGAGCCGCAGGGAGATGTGCAACCACCTGTGGTGGTCCTGTGGGCGTCGCAGACCGGCACAGCGGAGGACTTCGCGGGTGAGTGCGTACAGAAGCTGGGAGGTGGGGGCCGCGCCGCGAAGATCATCGACATGGACGAGTGCGACGTCACGACGTTGGTGGACGTGCCTGACCTTCTCGTCGTCACCAGTACCTTCGGTGACGGGGATGCGCCGGACAACGGGGCCGCCTTCTGGGACGCGTTGAACAGGGACGACGCGCCGAAGCTGACCGATACGCGGTTCGCAGTGCTCGCATTCGGCGATTCCAACTACGACGACTTCTGTGGGCACGGGAAGCGTCTCGATGCCAGGCTCGACGAACTGGGCGCGACCAGGCTCACCGCCCGCGTGGACTGCGAGCCCGACTTCGAGGAAGCTGCCGGCAAGTGGCTCGACACCGTGTGCGACTTGATGACCGAAACGGGTGAATCACCCGCCGCTCCCACGCCCGTAACTCCTCGGCCTCCGGCCCGGACCAAGACCGCCTCGCCGTTCACCCGGAAGGCCCCTCTTGTCAGCAGCCTGACCAAGAATGTTCGATTGAGCTCGCCGGGATCGACAAAGGACGTGCGGCAGTTCGGGTTCGACTTGACGGACGATCGGTTCGTCTACGACGCCGGCGATGCGCTCGGGGTGTGGCCGGTCAACAGTGACCATGTCGTGGACGAGTGGTTGGCGGTCACCGGCCTGGCCGCGGAGACCGTGGTGTCGGCGAACGAACTCCCCGACATGTCGTTGCGTGAGGCGCTACGAACGAAGCTCGAGATGGTCAAGATAACACCGGAGTTGTTGCGATTCGTGCTCGACCGGTCCCGTGATGCCGAGCTTGCCCGGCTACTGCGCCCGCAGAACAAAATTGCTCTGCAGCAATGGATGTGGGGTCGACAGGCGGTAGACGTGATTGCCGAGTTCGGAACTCGTGCGGACGCACAGGAGTGGCTGTCGGTGCTCAAGCGGCTGCAACCGCGTCTCTACTCGATCTCGTCGAGTCCCAAGGTCGATCCGCGTGAGGTTCAGCTGACAGTCTCGGCCGTCCGGTATGACCATGATGGCAAGAGCCGGACCGGAGTGTGTTCCACGTTCCTCGCCGATCATGGCGACGGATTCGACATTCCCGTGTTCGTACAGAAGTCGGCACACTTTCGTCCGCCGTCCGGTTCGGAGACTCCCATGATCATGGTGGGCCCCGGAACCGGCATCGCGCCCTTCCGTGGATTTCTGCACGAGAGAAGGGAACTCGGGCACACCGGCGACAACTGGCTGTTCTTCGGTGAGCAGCACGAGGCCACAGACTTCTACTACCGCGAAGAAGTGGAGTCGATGCGTGACGACGGGTTCCTGACCCGACTCGACGTCGCCTTCTCCAGGGACCAGCGCCAGAAGATCTATGTGCAGGACAGGATTCGAGAGCACGGTGCCAAGCTGTGGCGGTGGCTGGAAGCGGGAGCGCACTTCTACGTGTGTGGTGACGCCAGTCGAATGGCGAAGGATGTCGATGCCGCCGTGCGTGAGGTTGCGCGTACGCACGGCAAGCTCGACGACGAGGACACCGAGCTTTTCATGAAACAGCTCGCGGCAGACAAGCGTTACGTGCGTGATGTCTACTGAGGGCGGAACGAGTCGGCTGACGCCGCAGCCCAATCCGCCGCCCACGATCTCGGCGGTTCGGAAAGCAGCTCACCGGGCGAAAGCCATTCGTACAGCTCCGCATACGAGCGAACCACGGTCGGCGAGATCTTCTTCCGCAGCATGCCCGTGTCGAGGTCGGCCGGGTTCCGCACGCCCAGCGAGGAGATGATCTGCATGGCCTGATCGACGGTGGCTTCGTGATACCGGCGCACCCGCGCAGTCTTGTCCGGAACGTCCAGTGCGCGTGCGCGTCGCGGGTCTTGCGTTGCCACACCGACCGGGCACTTGTTGGTGTGACACTTCTGCGCCTGAATGCAGCCGACGGCCATCATCATCGCTCGTGCAGAATTGGTGTAGTCGGCTCCCTGGATGAGCCTCTTGACGATGTCGTGTCCGGTGGCGATCTTGCCGCTGGCCCCGAGCCGAATGTGATCGCGAAGGCCGGTCGCCACGAGGGCGTTGTGCACAGTCATGAGCCCGTCGGTCAGAGGTAGACCGACGTTGTCCTCGTACTCGAGCGGAGCGGCCGCGGTCCCGCCCTCGGCACCGTCGACGATGATGAAGTCCGGTGCCGTCCCCTCCGAGATCATTGCTTTGCAGATGGCCAGAAACTCCATGCGAGACCCGACACACAACTTGAAGCCCGTCGGCTTCCCTCCGGACAGTTCCCGCAATCGGGCGATGAACCGAATCAGCTCGCGAGGGGTGCCGAAGGCCGAATGGGCGGCTGGGCTCACGCACTTCTCGTGCGCCGGTACCCCGCGGTAGTCGGCGATCTCCGTACTGACCTTGGCTGCAGGCAGGACACCGCCGATGCCAGGCTTCGCCCCTTGACTCAGTTTGAGCGAGACCATCTTGATTCGTTCGTGGGCCGACTTGTCCGCGAATGCGGCGGGGTCGAAGTGTCCACGGTGGTCGCGGGTTCCGAAGTAGCCCGAACCGATCTCCCACACCAGATCGGCTCCGCCCGATAGGTGATAGGGCGTGAGACCGCCTTCTCCCGTGTCGTGCGCGAACCCGCCTTGCGCGGCGCCGGCGTTGAGGGCACGCAAGGCGTTGGCGGAAAGCGCACCGAAGCTCATGGCCGAGACGTTCAGCAAGGACATCGAATACGGCGCCGTGCAATCGGGTCCACCGATCAGTACCCGTGGTGGGGCCTCCGGTTGTGGAACGGGGGCGGTGGAATGTACGAGGTATTCGTATCCCACCTGCTCGATGTCACGTTCTGTTCCGAAGGACTGCTCCCCGTGAATGCCCTTCGCACGTTCGTAGACGACCGTGCGAACCTCACGGGCGTACGGGCGACCGTCGACATTTGCTTCGACGAAGTACTGCTGCATCTCGGGGCGAATGCTCTCGAGTAGGTACCGAATGTGGCCGATCACCGGGTAATTGCGCAGCACCGAATGACGATTCTGGATCAGGTCGTACACACCCACGATCAGCAGGAGTACGAGCACGACGACCAACGCCCACCAGCCCCAGCCGCCGACGGCGGCCGCCGCTGTGACGATGGCCAGCGTGAGGCCGATGGAACCGACAACGAAGAATCGCAGCATCGACGCACCTCCGGCATACGAGAGCACCTGCTGGTTCAACCCTACGACCGTTTCGAGCGGCTCGTCGGCGATCCGCATATGCAGAAGTGACCAGTTGATACTTTCGTAAATGCGGACCTATCCTTGCAGTATGACCGCAATTCGGATCCGTGGGGCTGCCCAACTACTGGGGGTCAGTGACGACACTGTCCGACGGTGGATCGACAACGGAAGTCTCACGGCGGAGAAGGACGACTCCGGTCGCAAGGTGATCGACGGTGCCGAACTCGCCGCGTTCGCACGGTCTCATTCGCCTGCGACACCCGACCTGCTCGGCTCGGAGTCCTCGGCTCGAAACCGACTGGTGGGCATCGTGACCGAAGTGACCAGTGACAAGGTGATGTCCCAGGTCGAGATGCAGTGCGGCCCGTTTCGGATCGTGTCGCTGATGAGTACGGAAGCGGTCCGCGATCTCGGACTCGAGCCGGGCAAAGTTGCTGTTGCCGTCGTCAAATCGACCACGGTCATCGTCGAAACTCCGGGAGTGGATCGATGAAGGCACAGCTCACCCTCGTTGCCGCCGGCGCGTTCGTGGCGGCGACCCTGTCCGGGTGCAGTTCGGAATCCTCCTCCCAGCTCACGGTTTTCGCGGCAGCTTCGTTGCAGACGACGTTCACCGAACTGGGCACGTTGTACGAGCAGCAGAACCCGGGCTCCACCGTCGCGTTCGACTTCGCCGGATCGTCCACCCTGGTCTCGCGTCTCGATCAGGGCGCGAGCGCAGACGTCTTCGCCTCCGCGGACACCGCGAACATGACGAAGGCCGTGGACGCAGACCTGGTGAAGGGGGATCCCGAGAACTTCGCGTCCAATACCCTCACGATCGTCACCGCTCCCGGGAACCCGAAGAACGTGCACTCGCTGGCGGACCTCACCAGAGATGACCTCATGGTGGTGACGTGTGCACCGCAGGTCCCCTGTGGTTCGGCAACGCAGAAGGTGGAAGCGGGTGCGGGCGTCGACGTCACTCCGGTCAGCGAGGAAGCCTCGGTCACCGACGTCCTCGACAAGATCACGTCCGGACAAGCCGATGCCGGTCTTGTCTACATCACCGACGCAGCCGTGGCCGGCGAGAAAGTGACGGCCGTGCCGTTCCCGGAGTCGGCGTCCGCCGTCAACACGTATCCCATCGCCGCGCTCGAAGGGGCGAGTGACGCCGCGGCGGCCGAGCGCTTCGTCGACCTGGTGCGCAGCGCCGAGGGCCAGGGCATCCTGGCGAAGGCAGGCTTCGCGAAACCATGATCGGATGCCGGTGAAGACGAGGGCGCGCACGCACACGCGGGCCGGCCTTCCCACGTGGATCTACCTTCCGGCAGCGGTCGGTGGCGCGTTCGTGGTTCTGCCGCTCGTGGCGATGCTGCTGGTTGTCGACTGGTCTCGGTTCGTCGGCCTGGTCACTTCCGAGTCGTCGGTCGCCGCGCTCGGATTGTCCTTGAAGACCGCCTCGGTCAGCACCGTGCTCTGCGTCTTGTTCGGCGTTCCGATGGCGGTGGTGCTGGCGCGTAGCAAGTTTCGCGGTCGGCAGGTACTGCGCTCACTGGTGCTGCTTCCGTTGGTGCTGCCGCCCGTGGTGGGTGGTATCGCGCTGCTCTACACCTTCGGTCGACGTGGACTCGTGGGCGAATACCTCGAGGTGGCCGGTATTCACATCGCCTTCTCTACGACAGCGGTGATCCTGGCGCAGACTTTCGTGGCCCTGCCCTTCCTGGTGATCAGCCTCGAGGGAGCGCTGCTCACCGCCGGCCGTCGATTCGAGGACGTGGCGGCGACGTTGGGTGCCCACCCCACCACGGTGTTTCGGCGGGTGACGCTCCCGCTGGTGTTGCCGGGTCTGCTGTCGGGCGCGGTGCTCTCCTTCGCTCGTGCTCTCGGCGAATTCGGTGCGACGCTGACCTTCGCGGGCAGTCTGCAGGGTGTGACCCGAACGCTCCCCCTCGAGATCTATCTGCAGCGGGAAACCGATGCCGATGCGGCAGTTGCGCTGTCACTGGTCCTGGTGGTGGTCGCGATCGTGATCGTCGTGATCTCGCGTTCCTGGGTCGCGAGGGCACAGTTGTGAGCGGGCTGTCTGCGGGGGTGCGGCTGCGCGAGCGTGGGATCGATCTGTCGTTCGGCGTCGCTCGTGGCGAGGTGCTGGCAGTCATCGGGCCCAACGGTGCAGGCAAGTCGAGCATTCTCGGAATGCTTTCGGGTCTCGTCGATCCCGACGACGGGCGGATCGAGTTCGAGGGACGCGTCCTCACCGATACTGCCGCCGGGCTCGCTGTCCCAGCGCACGATCGTGGGGTGGCGCTGCTGGCACAAGACCCGCTGCTTTTCCCCCATCTGAGCGTGGAGGCGAACGTGGCGTTCGGCCCCCGCAGTTCCGGTCGTGGACGCGGGGAATCGCGGGAACTCGCACGTCGGTGGCTCGAAGAAGTCGACGCGCTCGACCTCGCGACTCGTCGACCTCGCGAACTGTCGGGCGGACAGGCCCAGCGTGTGGCGGTGGCGCGGGCGCTTGCGGCGGACCCACACCTGCTCCTGCTGGACGAGCCGATGTCCGCGCTCGACGTGACTGCGGCTCCCGCGCTACGAGTGCTGCTGCGCCGCGTTCTGCGGGGGGAAAATCGGACGGCGCTGATCGTCACGCACGACATCCTCGACGCATTGGCACTGGCCGACCGCGTGATGGTCGTGGACGGCGGGGCGATCGTAGAGTCGGGACCGGTGCACGAGGTTCTCAGCCGTCCGCGCAGTGGTTTCGCGGCGCGTGTCGCCGGACTCAATCTTGTCGAGGGGCGTGTCGACGGCGGAACCCTGGTGGCGCCGGACGGGACACGCGTGTCCGGCGCAGCGGAATCGGCGGTGGCAACAGATGCATCCGGTGTCGCGGTGTTCGCACCGAGTGCCGTCGGTATTCACCTCCGCGTCCCGGAAGGCAGTCCACGAAACGTGTTTCGGATGACGGTGGCCGAGATGGAGGCCCGCGGAAATGTGGTCCGTGTCCGCGGCGAATCCGAGTCCGGTCTCGAACTGAGCGCGGACGTGACGGCCGCCGCGGTCGCGGACCTCGATCTGGTGCCCGGCGTGCCCGTGTACTTTGCGGTGAAGGCGACCGAGGTTGCACTTCACCCAGCGCACTGAGCCGCTACCCAGTGCGCTGACTCAGCTCGTCAGTCGAGCTTGGCGTGCATGAGATACACGTTGTAGCTGTCCCACTCCGACATCGTGAAGTACAGGTCCTTCGACGTCGACCAGGGGTGGATGAATCCGCCGTAGGCCTTCGGGTAATCGGACGTGTCGATCAGCACCGAGCCGTCGGACCAGGCACCCTGCGGGCTGGCGGACTCGCGCAGCACGATCGCGCCGCGTGCCGGATCCAGGTAGGTCATCTGCCACTTGCCGGATTCCTCGTCGTACCGCGCCGACAGCTCGCTGGCGATACCCGACATGACCGGGGTCGCAAGGTGCTCGGACACCGGAGTCCAGGTGTCCTTGGACCAGTACTGGTACGCGCTGGGGTTCAGCACCTGGTCCGTGGGAACGCGGGCGAGGCCGATGGTGCCGATTCGTCCGTTGGGGGTACCGAACATGTAGACGTAGTCGCCCTGCGGAACCATCGCCGAGACCTGGAAGCGAGCGCCGAACACGTTCTCCCACTTGGCATGCTGCGACTTGGTCCACGTCTGGCCGTTGTCGTCCGAGTATGCGATGCCGCCGTAGTTGGTGTACCACATACCGGGAACGATGCTCCACCGCTTGACGGACATGTAGCTCATGAACTGTCGGTCACCGATGGCGAATCCCGACGTGGGGATGGTGGTGGTCTCGAAGTTCTTGACGTGCCGGCTGTCGATGACCTCTGCGGCGTGGCAGCGGCTGTCCTGAACCATGCTGTCGATGGTCATGCCGTCGGACAGATCGGTGTCCTTGCTGTGCCCGAGGACGTTGGAGCGCCAGTCTTCACCGTTGGCGCCGGGCGGGTTCCAGTCCTTGCCGAAGGTGTCACCGAATGCGACGGCGACCTCACCGGGCTTGGTCTCCCAGATGATGCCCAGATCGGTTCCGTTGACCTGCCAGCGCTTGTCGGTGCGGTTCTCTGAGCCCTTGCCGGTGACCTGCGAGATGAGCCGCACGTCTCCGATGCCCGGGTTGCCCACGGGCGCGGTGAGAGTGCCGGGCTCGGCCGGATGCACGTCGGGGGCAGGTGCGGGCTGCGGTTCCGGACCGGGGCCACCCGGGATCGGGATCGGGATGGTCTCGGGGATCGGGTCGATCTGAACGCGCGGGAACGGCAGACCCGCAGATCCTGACGAGCCCGATGATCCGGACGAGCCGGAATCGTCGCCGTCGCCATCGGTCTTGTCGGTCAGGTCGGGGCACGGATCGGCACACGGGTCGTCGGGAAGCGCCTCTTGCGGCACTCGGGTGTTGTCGACAGGGGGCCCGGGAACCGGAACGGGCACGAATTCCGGGTAGGTGAGCGGAATGTGCACGGTCTCCGGGATGGACGGCAGTAGAGGTCCGCCCTCACTCGGCGGCTCCTTGGCCGGGTTGTAGCCGACCTCGCCGCATCCGTTGGTGGGCAGCCAGTCTGCCGGCAGGGCCTGAGCGGTGGTGGCACCGAACCCGACCGAGGCGGCGGCAATGGTGATCACACACGATGCGGATCCGACTGCCGTTCGCATGGATGTGAATCGTGTGACCACTGTCAGCCTCTCCGCTCCGGCGACCGCACAGGAGTGACCGGTCGATCGCAAAGAAGATATCACCCGAATCGGACAGTAGCTGGGAGTGAGCCTCGGAGTGGCTGGGAACCGTGTGGGCCTCCGCTGCGTCGTATCCCGGTATGGACTCTCTCGAGTATTCGTTCGGAACCGGTGTGGACGCGCCGACGGCCTGGACGTCGCCGGCAGACGTGGGTGTGGGAACGGGCGGTTCGTTCGATGCGGTCGGGCTGGACTTCGATGGCGACGGCCTGTGGGACGACGCGATGTGGGACTTCGACGGCGACGGGGTGGTCGACCATTCCGTACTCGATCTCGACGACCCGGCGGAAACCAGATACTTCGTCGACGTGGCTGGTGACGGCACTTGGAGCCACGAGGTCCCCATGCCCGGTTGTCCCGATCCACCGCAACCGTCGGGTGAATCCGAATTCGGCCCGTCTCGCCTCGATCATTCGCCTTCGCGTGCTGCCGAGGCACGTCCGGTGTCGTTCGCTACATCCGACGGTGCCCACCAACCGATCCTCGTCCCGGCCGGAAACGTCGGACGCCCGGATCCGGTGTGGGCGTCAGACGCGGCGACTGTTCGCGAAGACGGCGAGCAACCCCGCTGCGTAGATCCCGGACACGCCGAGAGCCAGAGCAACTGAGTGCCCGTTCGCCGGGATCACCGTGGCTGCGGCGGCGATTGCCGCGATGAAGGCGATGTTGAAGACAGTGTCC
This sequence comes from Rhodococcus huquni, assembly GCF_055231055.1. Lineage (NCBI taxonomy): Bacteria > Bacillati > Actinomycetota > Actinomycetes > Mycobacteriales > Nocardiaceae > Rhodococcus > Rhodococcus huquni. The sequence goes on along the minus strand of NZ_JBUYWE010000002.1, from coordinate 260,821 downwards.
TGGAGGGCGAACACCTGCCCCCTTCGGTCGTCGTCGATCTCGATCTGCATGGCGGCATCGCCGGTGAGCTTGATCGACTGCCCGGCGAATCCGAGGAGGAACGCCCCGACGAGCAGCGACATCTGAGTGAGCGTCGCCACCAGAGTGGCCTGCACGATCAGGGCCACGGCCAGCCCACCGACCACCGTGCGTGACCGGCCGATCCGAGGGATGACGACGGGTGTGGTCACTGCGGCGATCAGCATGCCGGCAGCGGTGGCGCCCACCGCGAGTCCGAACCCGGCGAATCCGCCGGGCAGGCTGCTGTGGGTCTCGGCGTCACGCAGCACCAGCAGCATGATGAGCGTATCGACGCCGAACACGATGCGGTGTGCGCCGATTCCGATCATGGCCGTCGTGACGCCCCGTGAGTTCCAGACTGCGAGAGCACCGGTCTTCAGACCCGCGGCAACGGCCCTGATCGCGTTGAGCGGTTCCGGCTCCTCGTGGTGGGGTCCGAGCAGGCCCGGATGAAAACCGGCCGCTGCGACTGCCGCGAGCACCGAACCGGACGCGGCCACGGTCACTGCGGTGGCCGAGCCAAGGTCGCCGGTTCCGACGAATCCGATCACGGCAACTGCCGCCGACGCTCCGAGTGCCGCGATCACGGAACCTGCCGTGGCGAGAACGGAGTTGGTGGGGACGAGCCATTGCTGACGGACCACCCGCGGCAGTGAGGCCGACACTCCTGCCAGTACGAATCTACTGACGCCCACGGCGGCGAGGGCCAACAGGAATATCGAGGCCTCGTCGACTCCGGCGAAAAGCAGGGCCGCGGTTGCCACGATCAACGTCCCGCGCAATATGTTTGCCCACAACAACACCGACCGCCGGTCCCAACGATCGAGGAGTGCACCCGCGAACGGGCCGAGGATCGAGTACGGAAGAAGCAGAACCGCGAATCCGGCGGCAATCGCAGCAGGATCGGTGTGGCGTTCGGGGTTGAAGAGGATGGCGCCGCCGAGGGCTGCCTGGAACATGCCGTCGCCGAACTGGCTGGCGAAGCGGACGGTGACCAGTCGAGCCAGACCGGGCGAGCGCCGCAGGGCCGTCGCGGTGGTACGCCAATCTGCGCCGCGTCCCCTCGCCCGATCCTCCATCCGGACGACTGTATCCGCCCTCAGGCCGCGGACACCGCTGACGCTTCCTGTTCACGCCACCAGGTGACGGTCGCTGCCGTGGCCTCCGTCAGCGGCGTCGGCTCGATGCCGAGTCGGTTCTCGGTGTCGGTGCTGCTCATGACGAAGGGCTTGTCGAACTGGTAGAGCATTTCGGCAAGCTCGCGGGTGTCGCCGTGGATGCGACCGACCCCGCGCAGCACCCAACTGGGGACCGCGGAGACCTTCGGTACTCGAACTCCGCCTGCGGCCGCGAAGGCCTCGACCATCTGTCGCTGCGTCAGTGCCGGATTGGTGGGGGCATGGAGGATTCGGTCCCAGACGGACCGGTCGTGTGCGGCGGCGATCATGGCGGCCGCCAGGTCGGGCACGTAGGTGAAGGAATGGGGTACATCGGCGGATCCGAGCAGCCACTGGGCCTTTCCATTCAGGACGGCCGGAACCATGCGTTCGCCGGCCATGGCGGCCCGCACGTGCGGACCGAAGAAGTCGGACGCGACGACGCTGACGGTATGCGTGGCGGATTCGGACCGTGCCTGGAGAAGCTCGACGCGGACACCGGGCTTGCCGGAAGTTGCGTTGCGGGGGCCGGTTTCGGTCATGGGCTGAACGGTCGCGTCGTACGAGTACAGGCTCTCGGGGAACACCACGACGGCACCGATCTTGCCGGCGGCGTCCATCACGATCTGTTCGGCAATCGGCAGTTCCCTGGTCCACGCGTCGGCGCTGTATTTGCTGCCGTGGATGCAGTGGTAGATCGCCGTCGCTCCTTCGAAGGCTTCGGCGACCGCTGCGGGGTCGGAGACGTCGACCTTGACGCGTTCGACGAGTGGGTGCTGTGGGCCGCTCCCCGAGCGGGTGAGGATGCGTACGCGTCGACCTTGCTCTGCGAGTTGCTCCGCGACGGTCCAGCCGACGGGCCCTGCTCCGGTGACGATCTCGAGCTGTGTCATGTCGTATCCGATTCTGTGAGATTGGAGTTGCGAGAGCACTGCTCTCTGAATTGAGAATGCGCCCGTTCGGCACCAAAGTCAAGAGCACTGCTCTCATTTGTTGACACCGCTCTCGGTCGACCGGCATTCTGGGGTGGTGCCAGGTACTCCACGAGAACGCGCCCGCGAACAGACGCTGCAGGACATCACTCGAATCGGACGTGAACATCTCGAGTCCGTCGGGGCCGCAGCGTTGTCGCTACGTGCGGTCGCCCGCGACCTCGGGGTCGTCTCTTCGGCCGTCTATCGGTACGTGAAGAGTCGTGACGAGCTGCTCACCTTGCTCGTCGTCGATGGGTACGACGAGCTGGGCAACGAGGTGGAAGCGGCCGTTGCCGCCCAGTCGGAACCCCTCGATCAATTCCTCGTCCTCTGCAGAGCCGTGCGCACGTGGGCGCTGCGCGAACCGGCCCGGTACGGACTCCTGTTCGGCAGTCCGGTGCCCGGCTACCACGCCCCCGGCGAGCAGACGACGACACCGGGAACACGGGTGGTCACCACACTGGTGACAGTGCTCGACCGCGCGCACGCCGAAGGATTGTTGGCCACCCCGGAGCCCGAGGTATCACCGACTCTCCACGCCGATCTCGAGCGCATTCGAACAGACCTCGCTCTCGAGATGCCCGACGCGCTGTTGGCCCGCGGGGTCCTCGTATGGGCGTCGTTGTTCGGACTCGTGAACTTCGAGGTGTTCGGCCAGTACGGCACCGATACGTTCACGGAGCCCGGTGACCTGTTCGAACATCAGCTTCACGTCATGGCGAAAGTTGCCGGATTCCAATCGACCTGAGCGTGTGGTGCGTCGGTTGCCGGTTCGGTCGGACGGCGGTGGAATGATGTGGTCGTGGAGTACGCAGAAGAACCCGAGGACCGAACTGCATCGGCCGAACCCGTAGTTCGCCCCGGAAGTTTGTTGGTGTCTTCCACGGAGCTGGTCGAGCCCGCGTTTCGTCGCACCGTCATCTACATGATCGAGCACAACGAGAACGGCAGCCTCGGCGTCGTCGTCAACCGACCGAGTGAGACCGCCCTGCACGACGTCCTGCCGCAGTGGACTTCGTTGGCTGCCAGGCCGGAGACGCTGTATGTCGGCGGCCCGGTCAAACGGAATTCTGCGCTGTGTCTCGCAACTCTGCGTACAGGTGTCGATATCGACGGGGTGGCCGGTCTGCGCCGTGTCCACGGACGGGTGGTCATGGTCGACCTCGACTCGGATCCCGACGCGGTGAGCCCGCTGGTCGAGGGCGTTCGCGTGTTCGCGGGCTATTCCGGTTGGACCTGCGGACAGCTCGAATCCGAGCTCCGCCGAGACGACTGGATGGTCATTTCCGCGCTGGCCTCGGACGTCCTGGCCCCCGCCCGGGTGGACGTCTGGTCCCAGGTGCTGCGCCGCCAACCGCTGCCACTCGCAATGCTCGCCACTCACCCGATCGACGTGGCGCGCAACTGACCCCCGTGAGTGGTTATGGAGTCCATGGACTCGTTGACCACGCACGGGAAATCCCGAACACACCTTCGTGCGTCCCCGGTCGTGTCGGTAGACGGTGGTATCAACGAAGTTGTGAACAGAGAATGCGCACGTTGCAGAGAATCCGAGGTTCTCGATCACTGCCACGGGACGCTGATCCTGCATACGGACGGCGCCGCCGAGTGCACCGAGGAACTGTGCCGGCGTGAGACCGAGGCTCGACACGTTTTGATCGTCGACTGTGGCGAACTGGTCGACGGGTGCGGGTGCGGGTGCGCCGAACAGTCGATGGACCGGTACCGTCGCGCGTCCTGAGAACCGAGGCGTGGAACGTCAGTTGCGGTTGACGGTGACGAGCACGAAGTTGTTCGCCAAGTTCGTCTCGCCGTTCGCGGTCACGAAGTAGAAGATGTACGGGTAGATGCCGCAATCGAATTGTGCGACGAGCTCGGATTCACCCGGAGCGAGAGTTCCGAGATCCTGACTTCCGTACCCCGACGCGTGGACCGTCACTCCGTTGGCGTCGGATTCACCCTCGTTGGTGATCCGTACCAAGCACGACCCGGTGGCCGGCGGATTCACGGCTGTGATCGCCAGATCGGGCCCCTCACCCAAGGAGCCGAAGGGCGCGGCGACGGCGGTACTCGCGCCCGCTGCGGCCAAGGCTCCGACCATCGTTACGGTCAATGCTGCTGATCGAAGAATTCCCACCGTGTTCTCGTTTCCTCGTGCCACCCGACCCTGTGAGTCGGAAGGCTATTCCAGCATCAGTAGAACGGGCGAGGAACGAAAGACACAGCGGTAGAGCCTCTGTCGACGCTGACGCACCAGGTCAGCTTCGGGCGCTGACCGGCTCGTCCGGGTGCTGTTTCGCATACCGCTGCGCGAGCGCCGCGCAGACGATGAGCTGAATTTGGTGGAAGATCATCAGCGGCAGCACGATGAGTCCCACCGGCTGGCCGGCGAACAGGACCGACGCCATCGGAAGTCCGGTGGCCAGGCTCTTCTTGGAACCGCAGAACGTGATCACGATGCGGTCCGCGAGCGAGAATCCGAGCTTCCGGCCGGCGAACGTCGTGACGGCAAGGACGAACGCGAGCACAACGCAGCACACGACGGTCGTCGCCACGATCTGCGACGCCGAAACTGCCGACCAGATGTGCTCCTTCGCGCTCTCGCTGAAGGCGGAGAACACCACGAGCAGGATCGAGCCGCGGTCGACGAACTTGGTGGGCTCGGCATGGCGACCGAGCCAGTCGATCACGAACGGCCGAATCAACTGGCCCACCATGAACGGCACCAGCAGCTGCAGCACGATGTCGATGATCGACGACGCATCGACGCCGGCCTCGCCCGTCGTGTTCATCAGCAGGATCACGAGAAGGGGCGTCACGAACACTCCGACGAGGTTCGAGAAGGATGCGCTCACGATCGCGCCGGCCACGTTGCCGCGGGCGATGGACGTGAAGGCGATCGACGACTGCACGGTCGACGGCACCAGGCACATGTAGAGGATGCCGGTGTACAGATCGTCGCTGACGATGTTCGGTGCGAGGAACCGCAGCGAAAGGCCGATCAGCGGGAACAGCACGAACGTCGCGGCGAAGACCACCGTGTGAAGGCGCCAGTGTTTGATGCCTTCGAGTGCTTCTTGCGGTGACAACCGAGCACCGTAGAGCAGGAACAGGAAGCCGATCGCGATCTTGGTCGCCCAATCGAGAGCCGTTTCCCACGCTCCGGTGGCGGGAAACAGTCCACCGAGCACAGCGGCGACGATGATTCCGAGAATGAAACCGTCGATGTAGAACCGATTGAGAAACTTCACGTTGCTAAGGGTAGGACGGACGCTGGTCGGCGAGCGAATTGAGCGCCCCAGCCATCTCCTCCGCCTTCGGGCTGGTGATCGTGAGCCGATCTCCGCACGCGGTGGTGATGATCAGCGCAGGCCCGGACCTGGTGACCACTCCGTAGTTGTGCGGCCCCTTGGCCTTGAGTCCCCAGCCGCCGAAGTCGTCGAACGGTTTGATCTCGCTGACCCGAACCCCCTCGATCTCCTCGGTTCCGTACGCGATCGACGTCATTCCCATATTGACGACGCGTATTCCCGAGGCGTCCACGATCACCCGGAAACGCAGGACCGCCAGCACCAACAGCAGGATCGGGACGAAGACGGCGAGGATCCACCAGGTTCCGACGACAGTCGACAGCCACAGCGCGGGCGCCACCGCGAGCAGGATCAGCACCCCGGTTCCGACGGCGCCGAACCCCACGTCGTCGGTGATGGGCAGCTTGTTCGTGGGATGTCTGGGGAGGTCGGGGCCGGGCCGTTCGGTGGCGGGGACGCGGACCCGATGGTCACGAAGGGCCGCGGCGCCGAGTAGGCCGAGGGCCGTACCGATCAGCACACCCATCCCCAGAGCGGAGGTGGGCAATTCGGTGTCGGCGCCCGATTCACGGTCGAGTTGGACCGAGAGGAGCGTGACCTGGATCGTTACCGTCAGACCCACCACGGTGAGCCCGGTGAGCAGCATGGTTCTGCGGATCATCAGTTGGCCGCCTGCCAGGACGGCGAAGCTGCAACAGCCCCCGCCGATCAGCAGAATGACGATCGCGAACGTCCACGCACTCGACATGGGCGTGTCGAAACCGTCGGCCGAGGTGGTCGTCCAGTGAGTGGCGATCTCTGCTGGTAGCCGCGGTTGCCAGAGCTTGGTGAGGACGAGACCGCCGACGGCGGCGAGCAGCGGGACGAGAAGGCCGAACAGCGCACCGGCAGGGTCGACGATGCGCCGCGAACTCACGTCGAGGGTTCGTGTCAGCCGATCAGGACGGCTGGCACGCGTCCTTCAGGCTGCAGGCGCCACACGAACTGCCACAGCCGCCGGTCTCGGGCGCCGGCAGGGCCGCCGCGGTGCGAGCACCGAGCACGCCACCGAGCGCGACCGTCACGATCGCGGCGACAACGGAGAATCCGACTGCCACGAATGCCAGGGCGCCGTCGAGAAGGGAACCGGCTGCGCTACCGATGACCAGGAGTGCGGCCGAGGCCAGCATCGTGGGGGCCGCAACCTTGTTGGCCAGTGCAAACGTCTCGTCGTCACGCAGGGTCTCGGGGGTACGAACACCCGCCCAGCGGTTGCGCGGCAAGCGTTCGGTCAGGCCGGCGACGGCGACGCCGCCGAGCACGACGGCCAGCACGAGAAGCACCACGGAGACAATCAACACCAGCCCAGGATACGGCGCGGGGCCGGTGGCAGGTGAAACCGGGTGGCCGGACGCTCTACGCTGGTTGACGGTATTTCACGTCAGCCCAGTAGATAGTGACCACAGTGACCGACTCTGTTCAGCCCACCCCACCGTCCGAAGCGACCCCGCAGCACCGCTACACCGCGGAGCTCGCCGGCCAGATCGAGAAGCGCTGGCAGGACCGCTGGAGCGAGGAGGGGACGTTCGACGCGCCCAACCCCGTGGGTCCGCTCGCGCCCGAGGACGACGGGGTAGTCCCGGCGGACAAGCTGTTCGTGCAGGACATGTTCCCGTATCCCTCCGGGTCGGGTCTGCACGTCGGCCACCCCCTCGGCTACATCGCGACGGACGTGTTCGCCCGCTTCCACCGCATGCAGGGGCACAACGTTCTGCACACCCTCGGTTACGACGCGTTCGGCCTGCCCGCGGAGCAGTACGCCGTGCAGACGGGCACGCATCCGCGCACCACCACCGAGTCGAACATCGCGAACATGAAGCGTCAGCTCCGGCGTCTGGGCCTGGGGCACGACGAGCGTCGCAGTCTGGCGACCACCGACGTCGACTTCTACCACTGGACGCAGTGGATCTTCCTGCAGATTCACGGCGCCTGGTACGACACGGAAGCCGGTAAGGCCCGTCGCATCGCCGAGCTCGAGGCCGAACTCGATTCGGGCGAGCGCACTCTGGACGACGGGCGGGACTGGAACGCGCTGTCGGCTGCCGAGAAGGCGTCGGCGATCGACTCCTACCGGCTGGTGTACCAGTCGGATTCGATGGTCAACTGGTGCCCCGGACTGGGGACGGTGCTCGCCAACGAAGAGGTCACCGCCGACGGACGCAGCGACCGCGGAAACTTCCCCGTGTTCCGTAAGCACCTGCAGCAGTGGATGATGCGGATCACCGCGTACTCGGACCGCCTCGTCGACGACCTCGAGCACCTCGATTGGCCCGAGAAGGTCAAGACCATGCAGCGCAACTGGATCGGCCGTTCGCACGGCGCGCAGGTTGCGTTCACGTCCGGTGAGCACCCGATCGAGGTGTTCACCACGCGTCCCGACACCCTCTACGGCGCAACGTACGTGACTCTGGCCCCGGAACATCCTCTCGTCGATACCTTGGTGAGCCAGGAATGGCCGGCGGGTGTCGACGAGCGGTGGACGGGCGGTGCAGCCACGCCGGCGGAAGCGGTTGCGGCCTACCGCAAGTCGATTGCCGCCAAGACCGACCTCGAGCGCCAGGAGAACAAGGAGAAGACCGGTGTCTTCCTCGGTGCCTACGCGGTCAACCCGGTCAACGGGCACGAGGTCCCGATCTTCACCGCCGACTACGTGCTCACCGGGTACGGCACCGGCGCCATCATGGCGGTGCCCGGGCACGACCAGCGTGACTGGGAGTTCGCCACCACCTTCGGTCTCGACATCGTCGAGGTCATCTCCGGCGGCGATGTCACCGAGGCCGCATTCACCGGTGACGGTCCGCTCGTGAACTCCGGCCTGTTGGACGGACTGTCGGTGACGGACGCCAAGTCCACCATCACCGAGTACCTCGAACAGGAGGGAACGGGCCGCGGCACCATTCAGTACAAGCTGCGTGACTGGCTGTTCGCGCGCCAGCGGTACTGGGGCGAGCCCTTCCCTATCGTGTACTCGGCAGACGGAACCGCGCAGGCGCTGCCCGAATCGCTGTTGCCGGTGGAGCTTCCCGAGGTCGAGGACTACGCACCGGTGTCGTTCGATCCGGACGACGCGAACTCCGAGCCGTCTCCCCCGCTCGCCAAGGCGACGGACTGGGTGAACGTCGAGTTGGATCTCGGCGACGGACTCCAGACCTACCGACGCGACACCAACGTCATGCCGCAGTGGGCGGGCAGCTCGTGGTATCAGCTGCGCTACATCGACCCCACCAACCAGGACGTGTTCTGCGACAAGGAGAACGAGGCGTACTGGGTGGGTCCGCGTCCCGAGCTGCACGGCGCGAACGATCCGGGCGGCGTCGATCTGTACGTCGGCGGCGTGGAGCACGCGGTGTTGCACCTGCTGTACTCGCGGTTCTGGCACAAGGTGCTGTTCGATCTCGGCTACGTCAGCTCGAGCGAGCCCTACCGTCGCCTGTACAACCAGGGCTACATCCAGGCGTACGCATACACCGATGCGCGTGGCGTCTACGTCCCCGCCGACGAGGTCGAAGAACGCGACGGCAAGTTCTTCCACAACGGCGCGGAGGTCAACCGCGAGTACGGGAAGATGGGCAAGTCGCTCAAGAACTCCGTGAGTCCGGACGAGATCTGCAACGAGTACGGCGCTGACACCCTCCGCGTGTACGAGATGTCGATGGGCCCGCTGGACACGTCGCGGCCCTGGGCGACCAAGGACGTCGTCGGCGCACAGCGATTCCTGCAGCGGCTGTGGCGTGTCGTGGTCGACGAAGAGTCCGGCGACGTGCGTGTCACCGACGACGAGCCGACCGAGGACACTCTGCGTGCTCTCAACAAGGCGATCGCCGGTGTCTCCGACGACTACAAGGGCCTTCGCGACAACACGGCCGCGGCGAAGCTCATCGAGTACACGAATCACCTCACCAAGGCGTATCCCGGCGGTGCGCCGAGGTCGACGGTCGAGCCGCTGGTGTCGATGGTCGCTCCGCTGGCGCCGCACCTGGCGGAGGAGCTGTGGTCGCGCCTCGGCCACGAGACCTCGTTGGCACACGGACCCTTTCCCTCTGTGGAGGAGAAGTGGTTGGTCGAGGACACGGTCGAGTACCCGATTCAGGTCAACGGCAAGGTCCGCAGCCGCATCAGTGCGCCCGCGGATGCCGCCCGGGAGGACCTCGAGAAGATCGCGCTGGCGGACGAGAAGATCGTCGCGCTGCTCGACGGCGGTACGCCGCGCAAGGTGATCGTCGTCCCCGGAAAGATGATCAACATCGTTCACTAGTCATTAACCGCCTGTGAGCGGTTAGCGAGTCTCAGGGCTCGCAAACCACTCACAGGTGGGGGAATCGTGTTTACGATGGGGTCGTGGCCACCGAGCTTGTCGGGCCGGCCGCGTCCGGCGTTTCGACGCCCCGCGCCCGACGTAACGATCCGCGCACACGGTTGCTGGCTGTGTGCGCGATGGTTACCGCGTTCGTCACGGCATGTTCGGGCGGTGGCGGCACCCAGGTGGACCGAGTGCAACTCGACCTGGCCGTCGAGCAGAGCGACCTGCCCTGGACCGACGTGCTGCTGCCACTCCAGGTACCGACTTCGGTGCCCGCCGGGCCGCCCGACACCGCCATCCCGGAGGGCGTCACCGGTGACGGCTTGCCGTCGGGTGGCGCCGATCCGACCGGGGTCTTCGTTTCCGGTGACCGCTTCGGCCTGTACGGCAGCAGTCCGGACCGCCCGCTGTGCGATCGGGAACAGCTCGCCGGCACGCTCGAGAGCGACGAGGCGAAATCGTTCTCGTGGGCCAATGCCCTGGATGTCCAGGACATCCGCATGTACGTCAGGACGCTCACCCCGATGCTCCTTCGGGCCGACACGCGCGTGACCAGTCACGGCTTCGAGGACGGGCACGCGACGGCAGCGCAGTCGGTGCTGGAAACGGGCACCGTGGTTCTCGTCGACGAGTTCGGAGTGCCGACGGTGCGCTGCATGGACGGCAGTCCGCTCACGGCGCCAGTTCTCGGCGACCGGTCGGAACCGTCCGGTGAACCGTGGAACGGCTTCTCCGCTGATTCCGTTGTCGTGGTTCAGCCCGCTGCCGCTCCCCTTCCTGGGTTTCAGGTGGTCGACCTGATGACCGGCGCCGTGATTCCGATACCCATCGGTGCGGGTCCACAGCAGGCGATCGAGCGCCCCACGCCCGCGCCGGTAGAGCCGGTTGCGGTGCAAGCCCCCGAGACCGAAGCGCCCGTTGCCCCGCCGCCGCGTCCAGCGCCGGTACGTCCTCCGGCTCCGGAACCGCCGCCACCTCCTCCGCCACCGCCCCCACCGGCGCCCGAACCACCACCACCTCCGCCACCTCCTGCTCCGGAACCAGAGCCGGTCGAGATCCCGCAGGCCCCCGCGCCTGCGCCGCCCCCGCCGCCTCCTCCGATTCAGGTGCAGATTCCGGGACTGCCGCCCATCGTGATTCCGGTCGGCTGAGGTCTTCCCCTGGCCGCGTCACAGCCGTACTCTCGCTGGATAAGTTGAACACTGAAACACGTTCTATCGAATGGGAGAGTTCGCATGGCGCCGTCGTCCGACGACATCCGCAAGACCGTCACCAAGTACATCGAGGCCGTCGCGAAGGGCACCGTCGACGACGTTCTCGCGCTCTACGCAGAGGGCGCGGTCGTGGAGGATCCGGTCGGCACGGAACCGCGGACGACCACGGAGTCGCTGCGCGAGTTCTACGGCGTCATCGAGCCACTGCAGCAGACCGCCGAGTTGGTGACGCTCCGGATCGCGGGCAACGAAGCCGCGTTCCACTTCTCTCTCGTCACACATCTCGGCGACAACTCGATGGAGATCGCTCCCATCGACGTGATGACGTTCGACGACGAAGGCAAAATCCTGACGATGCGAGCGTTCTGGAGTCAGGACGACATGGTCACCCGTTGATGGTGTCGACTGTGCGAACACTGACCGATCAGAACGGGTTCACCTGGCAGATCACGGAGGCCGGTGACGGCCCAGCCGTGATCATGTGCCACGGCTTCCCCGGCCTGGGGTACAGCTATCGACATCAGATCGAGGCCCTGGCAGACGCGGGATTCCGGGCGGTCGCGCCGGACATGCCGGGATACGGCGGATCCGACTCGCCTGTAGAGGTTGCCGAATACGCCAACGATCGAATGGCCGACCGACTGGTGTCGCTTCTCGACGCGCTCGAGATAGACCAGGCCGTCCTGGTCGGGCACGACTTCGGGGCACCGGCCGTGTGGACGTTGGCGGAGAAGTATCCGGAGCGGGTGCGAGGGCTGGCGCTCCTCGCGGTGCCCTACACCCCGGACGCGATGCCGTGCCGCCCCTCGGACCTGTTCGCGAAGATGTCGAAGAAACACTTCCTGCATCTGCACTACTTCCAGGAGGCCGGGGTCGCCGAGCGAGAATTGGACGCGGATCCGCGTCGGTTTCTGCGGCGTCTCTTCTTCGCGCTGTCCGGGGCGTACGACTACCTCCACATCTGGCAGCACCAGTCGGACGGCAACGGTTACCTCGATGTCCTTCCCCATTCACCGGGCTTGCCGTGGTCCTGGTTGTCGGCGGACGAGTTCGACCATTACGCAGCGGTATTCGCCGAGACCGGGTTCACGGGTGGACTGAACTGGTACCGGGCCTACGACGAGAACTGGGAGCGTCACGCAGACCGGTCACACGAACTCACGGTGCCGACCCTGTACATCGCCGGTGAGGCAGATCCGGTCATCGCGATGAGCGGTCCGCAGGCTCTGGAACGAATGAAATCCACCGTGCCAGATCTGCAAGGCGTGCATCTGATCGAGCACACCGGCCACTTCGTTCAGCAGGAACGTCCCGAGGAAGTGAACCGACTCCTTCTGAAATTCCTGGCCGACCTTTAGGCGATCAACGCACGCGCAGAACGACTTCCGTCGGATGCGCATCTGCGGGGGTTTCGATGGCAGTGCGGACAGCGCGCGCGACGGTTGTCGGCTTCAGGAACTTCTCGGGGTCGTAGGTTGCGCCCTCGTGGTCGACGATTGCGCGCTGCATGTCCGTGTCGATACGGCCAGGATGGATCGACGTGACGCGAATTTCCTTCTCCTCGAGACGAAGTGCGTCGCCGAAGGCCCGCAGCGCGAACTTGCTCGCAGCATAGGACGCCCAGCCGGCATTGGCACGAAGTCCCGCACCGGAATTGATCAGCACCACATGGCCTTTGGCGGAGCGCAACGCGGGCAGGAGAAGTCGAGTCGACTCGGCCACCGCGATCACGTTCGCTTCCAAGGTGCGCCGCCACTGCTCGACCGACGACTCGGCGATTGTGCCGAGGTCTGCGATGCCCGCATTGTGGACGAGCACGTCGAGGCTCTCGACTTTCGCGCAGGCATCTGCGACGGCGGCGTAGTCGGTGAGATCGACCGGCCACGGGGTGGAATCGCGGAGTTCGGCGGAGATGTCGGTGAGGGACTCGGCCGATCGCGCCCCCAGGAGAACGTGGTGGCTGGGGGCGAGGTCGCGCGCAATGGCGGCGCCGAGTCCGCGGGACGCGCCGGTGACGAGGGCGGTAGGCATGGTTCGAGGTTAACCCGGGCCTCGGTCACGGCGAACGAGCAGCGCACCGAGCGTGACGAGGCAGAGGTTTCCCAGGCTCTCGACCGCTTCGGAGGTGGCCATGGTTGATCTCCTTCGTTGTCCCCTGGAGTGACGAGCATGAATTAACCTCACCACCGACCTCTAGACCATTGACAACTGGCACGGTAATGAATGAGTCTGTGGTCGTGGAGAAGCGCATAGGGGCGAGGATCGGGTTGGCGCCCGTGCCCGGACGACCGTCACTGCGAGCTCGGCTCGCCGCATTGTCGACCGTAGGCGGGTTGCGCCTGTTGGCGGACGTCGTACCGCTGAACCGCTCCGGTGTGTGGTTCATGCGGCGACTGGTCGCGACAGCGATGGGGATGTTCGGCCCACCGGTACGGGGAACACGAGTGACGCCCGTTCGTACGGGCGCCGTCGTCGGTGAGTGGGTCTGCGCACCGGGCGTCGAGCGCTGTAGCTCGGCTATTCTCTACCTTCACGGCAGCGGCTTCGTCATCTGCTCGGCGCGCACCCACCGAGGTCTGGTATCGAGGCTGTCGCGGGCCACCGGGCTCCCGGTCTTCACCGTGGACTATCGGCTCGCCCCCGAGCACCGCTATCCCGCCGCCGCCGACGACATCGAGGATGCCTACCGGTGGCTGTTGGCCCACGGTTTCGAGGCTGACCAGGTTGTAGTGGCCGGGGATTCGGCGGGTGGGCATCTCGCGTTGGATCTGGTGCTCGAGAATGCGCGAACGCGGATCCCGCAGCCCGCGGGAGTGGTGTTGTTCTCCCCTCTCATCGACCTGACTTTCGCACTTGCGGCGGCGCAGGAACGCCTGCACAAGGATCCGATGATTTCGGCGTCTGGGGCGCGCAACCTCATATCTCTCTACACCGTCGGGCAGCCGGACAACGCGCCGCGACTTCAGCTCGCTCCGCGTGAGGGAACCGTGCTGCCGCCCTTCTTCGTGCAGGCCGGGGGTGCGGAGATGCTCAGCGCTGATGCCCGCCACCTGCAGCAGCTGGTCCAGGGCGCGGACGGGTCGTGCGAGCTCGAGGTGTGGCCGGGGCAAATGCACGTCTTCCAGGCCCTGTCGCTACTTGTTCCCGAATCAGGTCCCGCCCTGAACCGTGCCGCGGCGTTCGTCGCGGACGTCATGACACGCAGTGCCGACACTGCAGACAAGGTGAGTTGACCCATGCCATCGAGGTCGAGGAAATCGAAGCCGTCTCACGATGCACGAGCGGTCGTCACTGGTGCCGGCAGCGGCATAGGCCGCGCGTTCGCACTCGAACTGGCCCGCCGTGGCGGTGAGCTCGTCTGCGCTGATATCTCGCTCGAGCGAGCGAAAGAGACGGCACGTCTGATCGGGGCGATCGGCGGGACCGCTCACCCGGTGGCCTGCGACGTCTCGATTCGCGAACAGGTCGAGGAACTCGCTCTCTTTGCTGAGCTAGAGTTCGACGGGCCGGTCACCTTGGTGATCAACAATGCCGGCGTCGGAATCGGCGGAAAACCGGTGGGCGAAGTGGGTTTCGAGGACTGGAACTGGGCACTCGGTATCAACCTGTGGGGCGTGATCCACGGGTGTGAGGTCTTTGCTCCACAGCTGCGCGCGGCGGGAGCAGGCGGCTTCATCAACGTCGCCTCGGCGGCCGGATTTGCCGCAGCACCCCTGATGGCGCCGTACAACGTCGGTAAGGCCGCGGTCATGTCGCTGTCGGAGACCATGCGGGCGGAGCTCGCCGGCTCCAGAGTGCGGGTGACGGTGCTGTGTCCGACCTTCGTCAAGACCAATGTTGCGGTGGACGGCCGGATCACCGGCCAGGGCACCCAGCTGGCGGAATGGCTGATGCGGCGCACTGGGTTCTCTCCGGACCGTATCGCCACCATCACCCTCGACGCCTACGACAAGGGTCGGCTGTATGTGGTTCCGCAGATCGACGCGAAGCTGATTTGGCGACTCAAACGTTTGCTGCCGGCTGCCTACGCCTGGGGCAGTGGAACTCTCAATCGTCTTGTACCGAAACAGGAGTCGAACTCTACCGGGGCAGCAATCACCCAAGACCGCTTGCACAACGCGAAAGGAGTGTGACATGTCTTTCGATTTCGACGGCATGCTGCAGAAGATCAAGGATCGCCAATGGGCGCTGGCGGATATCGACTGGGAAGCACCCGGCGCAGAGACGATCAGCCCGGAGCTGCACGCCAAGCTCAAGCCGTTCATGGCAGACCTGATGTGGATCGAGAACGTCGGTGCGCGCGGATTCGCGGCGATGGCGCTCAAGGCCCCGACCGGCACCCTCAAGGAGATCTACCAGTACTTTCACGCCGAGGAGCAGAAGCACGCCAACGCTGAACTCGCGCTGATGCGCCGGTGGGGGATGCTTGACGGCGACGAGATGCCCGAACCGAACATCAACGTCAAACTCGTCATCGATTGGCTGGACAAGCACTCCGACGGCCTGTCTCTCTCGATCCTCGGGACCGTCATCCCCATGCTCGAGGTCGCTCTCGACGGTGCGCTGGTCAAGTTCATCATGGACGAGATCGACGACCCGGTATGCCAAGCCGTGTTCAAGAAGATCAATGCAGACGAATCCCGGCACCTCGCCGTCGACTTCGAAGTGATCGAGATGCTCGGACACGCAAAAGCCCGCAAACTTGTCGTCGAAACAGCGGGTGCTTGGATGAACCCGGCGTTGATAATCGGAACCCTCCGATACATTCCGCTCCTGAACAAGATGCGCGACAACATCGTCGAGATGGGCGTGGACGAGGAACGGCTCTACACGGCGATGAAGCGGTTCCGCAATGTCGGCGAGCGCCGCCCGAAGGCGCTCCGTGTTCCGATGTACCGAATCGTGAAGTGGCACGGGAACATGGTCATCGACCGCGATCATCCCTATCACCGGTTCGCCGACCGCATGGTCAAGATAACGGGCCGCAATTCCGGAAAGCGGCTCAATTCCGAACCCACCTGGGCGAAGGAACTGACCTACGAGCCCGTGGCATGAGCGCCGCCGATCCACATGAGGTGGCTGTTATCGGGGGCGGCTTCGCCGGAATCGGTGCCGCTATCCGGTTGAAGCAGAGCGGGATCGACGATGTCGTCGTCCTCGAACGCGGCGAAAGCGTCGGTGGCACCTGGCGGGACAACACCTATCCCGGCGCGGCCTGTGATATCCCGTCGCGGTTGTACTCCTACAGTTTCGCGCCCAATCCGAACTGGTCCCACACCTATTCCGCGAGTACCGAGATCCTCGGCTACATCCAGACGATGGTCGACGAGTTCGGAATCGGCCCGTCCATCCGATTCGACCACAACGTCACCGGCGTGCGCTGGGACGAGGTCGCCGGGACCTGGACTATCGAGATCGAAGGCCGTGACGCATTCGTCGCGCGGGCCGTCGTCATGGCATCGGGACCGTTGGCGAATGTCAGCTTTCCGAACATCAGGGGCCTCGAAACCTACGAAGGCCACAAGATTCACAGCGCCCGCTGGGACCACGATTACGACTTTTCAGGCAAGAAGGTTGCGGTGATCGGCACGGGGGCGAGCGGTGTCCAGATCGTTCCCGAGCTCGTCGAACAGGCAGCGTCGGTGAAGGTGTTCCAGCGCACCGCCGGATGGGCACTGCCACGCACCAACTTGCGCACACGATCGAGCACGAAAGAGCGCTACCGCCTCCATCCCCGTGTCCATTCTCTGGCACGTCGGGCCTGGTTCTGGGGGCACGAAACGGTGGCGCTCGGGGTGGTGTGGGAATCCCCGCTGACCCGAGTGGTCGAGGCGGTCGGTCGCTACCATCTGAGGCGCCAGGTAAAGGATCCGTGGCTACGCCGTCAGCTCACCCCCGACTTCCGGGCCGGTTGCAAGCGCCTGCTGATGACCAGCGAATACTATCCGGCTCTTCAGAAAGACAACTGCACACTGGTGACCTGGCCGATCGCACGGCTGGCGCCCAAGGGCATCCGGACCGTCGAAGGGATCGAGCATCAGTTCGATTGCATCGTGTTCGCCACCGGTTTCGATGTTTCCAAGACCGGCACCCCGGTCCCTGTCACCGGCCGCGACGGACGAGTGCTCGCCACCGAGTGGAGGAACGGGGCGCGTGCTTACAAGAGCATCACCGTATCCGGATATCCGAACATGTACTTCACCTTCGGCCCCAACTCCGGGCCTGGGCACAGCTCGGCGCTGGTGTACATGGAGGCTCAGATCGAATACCTCGTCGAGGCGATCAAGATCGTTCTCGATCGGGATCTCAAGGCCCTCGACGTGCGCCAAGACGTGGAGGACGCGTATAACGTCGAACTGCAGGAGCGGTTGGCGAAGACCACCTGGAACTCCGGGTGCTCGAGTTGGTATCTCACCGAGGACGGATTCAACGCCACCATGTTCCCTGGTTTCGCTACCCAATACGTCAATCAATTGAAATCGGTGAATCTCGACGACTACGTGGAGCTGACCTAGACACAGCGATTGCCCGAGAACCGGTCATTCCGGCGATCACCGATTCACCGCGTCGGCAACGGCCGCTAGGTTGGACCTCGAAACAATCCAACGGGCAGAGAAGGCAACACGGTGACCGAGTATCGCATCGACGATCTCGCCCGCGCCGCGGGGACGACCTCGCGGAACGTACGGGCGTACCAAGAGCGGGGACTTCTCCCGCCCCCGGAGAAGCGGGGGCGGGTCGGCATCTACGGCGACGCGCATCTGGCGCGCTTGAAACTGATCGACAGCCTGCTCCAGCGCGGCTTCACCACCGCGCACATCGACGACTTCATTACCGGCTGGGAGAACGGCCAGGATCTCACGGAGGTTCTGGGTCTGGAATATGCTGTGACCGATTTGTGGTCCAAGAACGAGACCGTAAGCGTCTCGACCGACCTCGTACGCGACTTCCTCAGTGACAGGGACGGCGACCAACTCGAACGCCTCGTCGAGCTCGGATTAGCCCGGGTCGAGGGTGAGAGCTGCATCTTCACCGATCCTGCACTGCTCAGAGGATTCACGGACCTGGCGGAATTCGGGTTCAGCCTCCGTGAGCTCGTCGATGTCCATGAGCGGCTTTTTCACGCGGTCGATGCGATCGCCAAGGACCTGATCGGCACCGCGAAAACTCACATCGTCGACCAGCACGGAGCAGGCTGGCTGCCCGAAGGTGACGAGGTTGGGCAGACCGCGGATATGCTGCGCAAGATGCGCGAACTAGGTGTCGCGTCAGTGCATTCCACGCTCGCCCTTGCCTTGGACATCAACCTCCAGCGTGAACTCGGCGACTACCTCGCCGTCGCCATCGACGCTCGGGGGAACACCGGCGCCTCGGAATGACGGCTTCAGACCGGTCGAAGGAATTCCGGCTGGTCGAGGACTCGTAGCCAGGATCCGTCTGCCTGACGCCGGGCTACCTGCGCACGTGCGCCCGTGCCGTCTCGGGGTGGAGTGGCGGTGAGGGCGAGGTCGCCGCTGATCAGCGTTGGGAGGGGCGGTTCGGGCTGGAACTTCGGGGCATGCGCGAGCACTGATTCCCACAACTCCTGGATCGCTGATCGGCCTACGGTCTGCTTGCCGGGTGGGTAGGCCATGACGGCGTCCTCCGCGTAGAGCGCGGCAACGCCGGCGGCATCGCCCGCGTTGGAGCGCTCTACGAACAGGCGGGTGAGGTCCTCTGGGACCAGTGCCTTTTCCTGAGGGGCTTTCTCGTTGTTCGACATGATCCCAGTCTGGGAGCCCCAGAACGTGAAGTCCAACAGATAGTTCTTCTGCAAACTAGAATCAGAACTTATGGAACTCAGGCAGCTCGAGTACTTCGTGGCGGTGGCCGAAGAGGGCAACTTCACCCGGGCCGCAGAACGGGTGCACATCAGTCAGTCGGGCATCAGCGCGCAGGTCAAGCAGTTGGAACACGAGCTCGGCGCTGCGCTCATCGACCGATCCACCCGCAAGGCGACGCTGACGGTTGCCGGGAAGGCCGCACTCGAGCATGCACGCGACGCACTGACGGCAGCAGAGTCGGTGCGCCAGGCGGTCGACGAGGTCACCACCCTGATCCGGGGCAGATTCCACGTCGGCATGGTCACCGCGTGCACCGTGCCGGGGTTGTTCGACGCACTGTCCGCGTTCCACACCGCTCATCCAGGCGTCGAGATCGCGCTTACCGAAAACAATTCGGAGCGCTTGATCGAACACGTCCGAGCCGGCGAGCTGGACTTGGCGCTGGTGGGAACTGCGGCCGCCCCACCGAGCGACCTCGAAGCCCTGTCGATTGTCAGTGAACCGTTGACGGCCCTTGTTTCTGCCGGTCACGAACTTGCCGAACGCGGTACGGCCACCCTGTCGGAGATAGTCGAGTTCCCCATCGTGTGCATGCCGGACGGCACCGGAATCCGCACAGTGTTCGATCGGGGATGCTCCGCGCTCGGCGTACATGCGGACATCGCATTGGTCGCTAGCGCTCCGGATGCGGTGGCGGACTTGGCTACCCGAGACCTTGGAGTCGCGGTGTTGAGTCGGTCGATGGCGCAGGCCTATCCGCACCTGTGTCCCGTCGTGATCGACGACGTGGACATTCCCGCCGTGCTGTCGCTGGTGTGGTCGGCAGGTAAGAGTCCGGCGCTACGGGAGTTCCTCGTTCATGCTCGCCGTTCCTTCGCCTGACCAGCTTCGCCATTGCAGATCCCGTACCGCGATCACCGGCCCGTCCGGCCGGACCAGCGCGTACTGCGGATACTTGTCCGTCAGGGCATCGATCGCCCGTTCGGCCTCGGCGTCTCCCTTCTCGAGGATCTCGGCGTTACCGTCCACCCGCACCCACCACAGGTTGTCCCAGTCCTCCTCGTAATGATCGACGAGCAGGCTGACGCGCGCGTTGGCTGCTATGTTGTCCAACCGACGTAAGGCCTTGGTGCGCTTTGGTTTATGGTCGACGCTGGTGTACACCACGCCGTCCACGAGGACGAACACGACGGGCACCAGGTGTGGTTGCGCCTCCGCGTTCGCCGTTGCCATGCGCGCTATCCGTGCGACCCCGAAGAGCTTCTCACCGTCCATTCCTCGACGGTGCCACCGGGACGAGCCCATGTCGACCCCTTGCCGTGGGGCGGGCGGTACGCGAACCTGAGTAGGTGGACCCAGTGGATGCACTACGTGAAGTGGCGTTCTGGATGGAGCGCGCACGTGCCGAATCGCATCGGGTGAAGGCCTACCGCCGCGCCGCTGAGGTGGTGACGGAGCTTTCTCAGGAGCAACGGGAGAAGCGTCAGCGCACGAGCACCTGGACGGACCTGCCGGGCATCGGGCCGAAGACGGCCGGTGTGATCGCGGCGTCGTTCGACGGTGTGCCCAAGCACTTGGCGGAGTTGCGAGAGTCGGCCGAGTCCATCGGCGGCGGATCCATGCGCACGGCGTTGAAAGGCGATCTGCATACGCATTCGGACTGGTCGGACGGAGGGAGTCCGATCGAGGAGATGATGCGGACCGCGGCAGCACTCGGTCACGAATACTGTGCTCTCACAGACCATTCTCCGAGACTCACGGTGGCCAACGGACTCTCTGCGGACCGATTGCGTACCCAGTTGGACGAGATCCGCAGGCTTAACGAGGAACTGGCACCCTTCCGTATTCTCACCGGCATCGAGGTCGACATCCTCGACGACGGTTCGCTCGATCAGGACCCGGGCCTCTTGGAGGAACTCGACATCGTGGTTGCCAGCGTGCATTCCAAGCTGAAGGCCGAGCACGGCGCGATGACACGCCGCATGATTCGCGCGGTCGAGAATCCGCACGTCGATATTCTGGGGCACTGCACGGGGCGTCTCGTAGAAGGGGGCCGCGGTACTCGCTCCGAATCGAAGTTCGACGCAGAGAAGGTCTTCGCAGCTTGCCGTGAAGCCGGGACCGCAGTCGAGATCAACAGCCGCCCGGAGCGGCGTGATCCGCCGAGCAGGCTGATCGACCTGGCGGTGGATATCGGCTGCTTCTTCGCCATCGACACCGACGCCCATGCGCCTGGCCAGCTCGCGTGGCAGGGCTACGGCTGCGAGCGAGCCTTGCGGTGCGGGGTCGATCCCGCGCAAGTGATCAACACGTGGTCGGTGGACGAGCTGTCGACCTGGTGTGAAGACAGCTCTGGTTAGCCCACCAGTTCGCTGCGATTCTCCTCGACCGCGGCGGTGACCAGCTTCTGGATCTGCGCTCCGAACACGTCCTGGTCACCAGGCAGGAGGGATACGGTGCGCGGGCTTTGGGCGACGAGGTACCGGCCATCGTCCGCGATGTCCACCCACCGCACGTCGCGCGCGCCGCCGGTGTCGCGTCCGGCAATGGTGGATCCGGCGTAGACCTCGACGCGGCCGACACCCACGCGAGGCTTGCCGAGCAAGTCCTCGAATTGTCGCTTCGGTGTGGTCTGCGGACTCGGTGAGCGCAGCCAGGAAGCGGGTGAGCCGAAGTCGTCCTCAGGCTCGTCTTCGAAGCTGAGTCGATCGACATCGATACGAGAATGGCTTCCTGCTGCCACATTCGGAAGCGCCTCGAGCACGGCTTGTCCGCAGTTGCGGTGCGACAGCCGGGTGACTCGGACGGTGCTGCCGCACAGGTGATCCGGGCCGGGCTTCTGACTCACTACGACGGCGTGTGCACCCCGCACGGCGGCGTACACGCGAACCTTCTCGGCGTCGCCGGCACCGGCGAACCCGCACGCATATATCCGAGCTTCGGGAGTGAGCATGCTGACGAAAGCCCAGTAAAGGTCGTCGTCGAGTTTGGCGCGGAATTGCCTTGCCGCAGCCAAGCATTCGTTGTCGTACTCGTCAGCTGTCTCGGACGACGGACGGAACTGGAACGGATAGTGCGGTCGGTCGACGCCGAACGAACGCCACCCGACCTGATACGTCAGCGGATCGAACTCCCAGGTGGTCACTTCTTGGATCCGGTCTCGTCGGACGGGCGGGGGCGCTGAGCGCCGATCACGGGGGCGTAGGCGCGGTCACCCTGTGCGTCGACCCACTGGCTCAGCTCGTCGTTGCGCAGATAGTCCGGCGTCTTGTGTTCTTCGTCCTTGTCGCCGCCCTGGCCCGCGCCGCGGGCGCCCCCCATGGGGCCCATCCCCATGCCCGGCGATCCGGCGCGGCCGACTCCGCCTGCCGCCGCCGTCGGAGCACCACCGGCCGCAGCGCCGCCGGCATTCGGTGCGCCCAGTGCGCCCGGTCCCGCGCTACCACCTGCACCTCCACCGAGGCCACCGCCACCGGCGCCCGATCCCAGACCGCCACCGGAACCGACTCCGCCGCCACCAGCACCCATTCCGGGCATGCCGGCCGCCGAAGTCCCGGCTGTCGACGGATTGGTCGGTGAGCCCAAGGATTCCGGGCTTCCAGCGCCTTCGGATCCGAGAGCCTGGTCGGACTCCGGGCCCGTCGGCGATTCAGAAGTTGCCTGCTCGCCGGTGGGCGACTCGGGCTGTGTGGGTGCACCCTGATCCGCCGTGGGGCTGCCGGGTGTACCGGTGGCACCGTCGCCGCCCCCGGTACCACCACCGCCACCGCCACCGGTGCCGCCACCTCCACCTGTACCTCCGCCAGTGCCGCCGCCCCCACCACCGGAGTCCGAACCTGCCCCTGGCGGATGCACTTCGGGGAACATCGGCATGGTCTGTGCCGTCGGCGAGATTCCGCTGCCGTAGTAGACGGTGTCCAGAAGCTGCACGGCTTGCTGCTTCGCTTCTTCGCGGCGGTCGTCGTCCCACCCGTCGGCGCCGAAGAATCCCGCGATCTTTCCGGGAACCGTCGCCGACGGCTCCGTCGGAAGGTTCGTTTTCGTGTTGCTCAGAGAGTCCGACAGTAAACCGACTTGACGGGCAACGAGATTCGAGGCCGTCGCCATGCTGTACGAGTCGTTGGCGTACCCCACAATCGCTGCGGAAGCGGAGTCGCCGGCAGGTCCGGTCCACTTGTCGGATATCGCGCGACCGATCTTGGACGAGAACGTTTCGAACGTATCGGCAACAGTGTTGGCCGCCGTCGCCCATTCCTGGCGGAAGGCGTCCACCGATGCGGACTGAATGGGATCGACGTTGGCGACGAGCTGGCCGTGGTCGAAGGCGTCGAAGTTGGTGCAGTGCACTGCCTTCGACTGCATTTCAAGTCCGTCGTACAGCGGATTATTCGTCGTGAGGGACGGAGGTCCAGAATTTGGGGTGCCGATGAACTGCTCAGCCTTGCCGGTCACCATCGATATGTTCTGGAGATTAGTTTGAACGTCGGCAATGCTGAGGATCTGCGGTAGGGGTTGGGGTGTCATGGTCAGCTCGCAACCTCTCCGTTGATGCGAGCGATGGCCTGCGAGGTTTCGTCGTCTGTGGTGAGGGATTCGGCCACCTGGGCGCCCACCATGTCGTGAATCGCTCTCAAGCAGGTGATGTGCTCGTCGATGCGATCGATGAACTGCTGCGTTGTGTCGGAGAGAATGACCGCCAAGTCGTCGGCGCAGCCGAAGTTGCCCAGCGGAAGCAATCGGGTGTGACGGCGCATGTTCTTGCGGGTGTCCTCCAAAGACGCGATCGCGTCAGTACATGCTTTCGCGCAGTCCTGGGCCACACTCGGGTCCAACGTAAGTTCGCCAGCCTTTGCCTCCCCCGCAAGTGCCATCAAGCCATCCACCCCGGATGTTTCACCACTCATCTCCGTAGCCCTCCCCTGTGAGTCCCGAAACCGAACAAACCTTAGTCATCAAGCGGGTATCTCGGCAACCAATGCTTGTCCTGCCCGTACTGCCCATTCGCACATGGGAGTGGCGCCTTTGCTGAGCGCTGGGCGGTAGACCTCCATCAGGACCACGCCGGTGTCGTGCAATGGAAACACAATGTTGCACACCTTCTCGTCTCCTTCCGTCCGGAAGGTGAGGGCCGTTCGATTCTCGATGTTCACCTCTTGGAAGTCGACGTTGCCCGGCCCGTTACGGACCTGATCAACAGTCGCGGTAGCCGACGAAGCGACGAACAGGTCCACGTCCTCGCCGTCCCATGCGCACGTCTTCCACTCCGGTGGCATCGAGGTGAGCCCCGGCCCCTCGGTCGATGGGTCCAGGGTGGCCGCCCGAAGAGCCTCGTCGGAGAGTGAACACGAGTCCCACGGCGCGGCTGCTGCCGCCGTTGTCGTGGTGTCGGAGTTCCCTTCGTCGTTGCTCGAGCATCCCGTTGCGGCGACACCTACTACCGCCAACAATGCTGCTGCGCTTGCCGATGCTCGCCACATTCTCATGGGCGCATCCTTTCATCCGGTCGTGAGGGGGACCCAACGACGGCTGCCGTAGACATGATCGACCGCTCCGCTACAAGCGATGCCGGATGATCGTGGCGGC
The DNA here is from genome assembly GCF_055231055.1 of Rhodococcus huquni. Lineage (NCBI taxonomy): Bacteria > Bacillati > Actinomycetota > Actinomycetes > Mycobacteriales > Nocardiaceae > Rhodococcus > Rhodococcus huquni. The sequence continues at coordinate 236,360 of NZ_JBUYWE010000002.1, read as the reverse complement.
AAGCATCAGCGCGGCGAGTGGTTCACTCATGTGGTCGGATCGTTGGAGCGTTGTGCGTTTCGGTGTCCGGGTTCGTTCGATTTCGGCGAGTACGGAACCAGCCGGGTCGACAACCTGAAAGCTCTGCTTCTGGACGTGGATCTGCCCCACTCGTTCGTGATCGACCTCAACCCAGAAGTCGGTACTGCGAAGGGTGGTGGCCCAAGTCTTACCCACCAGCCGGCCCAACGTGCTGCCGTCGAGCCGTTTGACGGTGACAGTGAACCGCCGCAATATTCCACTGAGTTCGATCCGCAGTACGCGCTGTCCGTTCTTGTCCTGCACGTCCATCGGGCGCGAAGGAAAGAACCAGCCATCCGAAAATTCGTTGATCGACAGCAGCGTCTTGCTGCCCGATACCTTGGCGAAGCCGAGCGGGGCGTTCGTCGGTGTGGTGATCGCGACCTCGGTGAAGAAGTGGGCTCGAGGGCTCTTCTGGATCACGAGTTCTCCGAGGTCCAAAAGCGAGGGCTCTGACGTGCTAGTTGCCATTGGAAGTGGGCTCCGATCCCGGGGTTGAATCTGGCGGGAGGTCGAGGCTCGAGTGCTCGTACGCGTCCTTGATGCGCGACCCGACGCTGCCGTCAGGTCTGCCGACAGTCTCGTCGCCGACTTCTTTGCCGATCAGTCCGCCGACGATGTGGTCTGCAGAGACTTGGTCTTTGGCGAGCTGTTGGGCCTTCGCAACGCTGAAAAGGTTGACCTCTTCAGGCAGTCTGCCGCGGACACCGAGCTTGAATGCGCTCTGCACACCGCCCTTCACTGCACCGTGACCACCCGCTTGCGCGACATCGCCGAAGTCGTAGCCGTCGCGCAGCCCCGTCTTCGATTCGAAGGCTTGGATCCCGAGTTCCGTACTGCCTTCGATCCCGGCTCCGATGGCTGCGCTTGTTGCTATGTTCTTGGCGACCTGCCCAGCAAGTTGTAGGGCGCCCCGCTGGAGCATCTGGGTGATCAGTTGCCTGATGATCAATTGGACGGATGCGCGGGTGGCGATGGTGGCCGCTGCACCGGCGGCCGCGCCCGCACCGAATGCCCACACTGTGGCTGCTGCGGCAACGAGTGATGCCGCGAGGGTGACGAGGTTTGCGATGATGGCCAACTTTGCGCGGCGCACGTCTTGTGCTGCGCCGTCCAGCATTTCGGCGAGTTGGTCGCAGGTCTCGAGCAGCTCGCGCATAGCGCCGGCATCGCCGCCGACCTTCTGCCAGACGTTGGTTATCGCGTCGTTGACGTCACCCTCGATCGAATCGAGGAGTTGCTTGACGGTGTCGTCGCTGAGGTCGTTGAGAGATCCGATCGCGGTCGACGCGTTGTCCCAGTGGTCGGCACAGCGCTGCATCGCTGTCTCGTCGGCGTCGGGCCAGTCTGTGCCACACACCTTTTCGGCGACCCAGCGCAACGATCCGGGTATCTCGATTCCCACGATCAGCCTCCCGTGCCGGGGTCGATCGCGCCGATCGCACCTGTGAAGCCGGTTTCGGTGCCTTCGAAACTGTCGGCGGTGCTGTTGATCTTGTCACCGATGATGTCGAACAGTTTCCCGAGTGCACTGATGGCCTCGATAGCGTCCTTGGACGCCGGCACGTACTTAGAGGCGAAGCTGGCCCCCACTTCGTCGGCGCCCCAGCACTCACCCTCGCCGTCGAGGCCACGGGTGAGATTCCACCCATCGATCATGGCCTGCGCCTGCAAGGAGACGAAGCGGGGCGCGAAACTGCGAAACTGCTCTAGGTCTACGCGTAGCTGATCACTCATGCGTCACCGCTCGTCCCTCAGCCAGTTGACTGAGCCTGTGTCCTCGGCCTCTACCGGTTCTTCTGCCACTTCCCGCGAGGGGACTCGTTCGGCCGGTGTCGGGATGAAGGAGTCGAACACCTCACGCAGACTCGGCGCACCTGGCGTCAGGTCGGTGATGTCGGGCATGGCGTCCGCAATGTCGGTGATGGGAGATACCGCTGCGGCCGCCTGCTCCTGAGCGGAGCGCGCTGCGGCCTGTGCTGCTTCGGCCACCGACTCGGACAGACGCTCCGGCGTGGACCTCTTGAAAGCTTCCGGTGCGATCCACACGTCGATCGGGATCCCGCCGGCATTGGCCGTCACGCGAGCGAGGTTGTTCGCGGACCAACCCTCGGCCCTGATTGCCTCGAGTGAACTTTTCAGCCCTGCCAGCTGCTGAGTCTGCTCGTCGAAGGCCGACAACATCGACTCGACGCGCTCGCTGAGCGCATCGTTCTCTGCTTTCAGCTGTTCACGGTCGTCCCCAACCATTGATTCCCCCCTCTGACCGGAATATCGGTCGACAGTCTAACGACCACGACCGGTAAACCCGCGACTCACCCGCGCCGCTGCAGCTCTTCCAACTGAGCCCGGTCGTGCGCACAGAACACCGTCACGCCCGGAGAATCCTGCTGGTTCAACTCTCGCAGCCTTCGGTGATTCTCGGGGATGCGACCACGGTCGTCGGCGAGAGCTTCTTCCACCACCCGCATGAATCTTCCTCGAATTCCGGGGTCGGCCTTTCCGGGCTCTGCGACGACGCTGTGGTGGTAGAAGGCATCACCGGCGTGCACGAGCCAACCGTCCTTGCCGGTGTGGACGGCCACCGCCGCGTGGCCCTTCGTGTGACCCGGCAACGGCAGAAGGAAGAAGTCGTCGCCGATGGAGTCGAGACGGAGCGCGTCGGGGAAACCGAGAATCGGTTCGCCGGGACCGGAGTAGGTGCGCATCGTCGATTCCGGAGTGCGTTGTGCCGGGCGGTAGCGGATTTTGTCGGACGCAGTCTGCCTGGCGCGCACGGCCGCGTCCTCCGCCGCGGTGGTGTGAATCGTTGCGTCAGGGAAGTCGCCGGCGCCGCCGATGTGGTCGAAATCCAGATGCGTGGCGACGATGTGCTTCACGTCCGTGGTCGCGAACCCCAGCGCTTCCAGCTGACGGACTGCGGTCTCGGATTCGAGGAGCTTGGCGCCCATCAGCCGAGGAAACATGCCGAGCCGACGGCCCGGGTCGGCCATGTCGGCGAGCCCGAACCCGGTATCGACGAGCACGAGCCCGTCGTCCGTCTCGCATGCGAGCACGTGACACACGATGGTGCCGACAACGGGACCGCCGAGGGTTCCGCAGTTGAGATGATGGACCTTCATGCGATCACGCTAGCGGGTCGAGCGCGTCACGACCGGACGAGACGTGCGATGGCGTCCGTCGCCTCCTTGATCTTCTCGTCCGCCTCGTCGCCACCTGCCAAGGCCGCGTTGACCACGCAGTGGCTCATGTGGTCCTCGAGCAGCCCCAACGCGACGGCCTGAAGAGCCTTGGTCATCGCGGAGACCTGGGTGAGGATGTCGATGCAGTACTTCTCTTCCTCGACCATCTTCTGCAGTCCGCGTGACTGCCCCTCGATGCGGCGCAACCGCTTGAGGTAGTCCTCTTTGCCGTTGATGTAGCCGTGGCCTGCGTGTTCGTTCTCCATGATCAATCCTCTCGGGAGTTGGCTTGTAGCGGGCGGAAGCCGCGCAGTCGAAGGCTGTTGCTCACGACGAACACCGACGAGAACGCCATGGCGGCACCCGCGATCATCGGGTTGAGCAGGCCCGCCGCCGCCAGCGGGATGGCGGCGACGTTGTATCCGAACGCCCAGAACAAATTGCCCTTGATCGTCGAGAGCGTCCTGCGGGAAAGCCGGATGGCGTCGGATGCCACTCGCAGATCGCCGCGCACCAGGGTGAGGTCACCGGCCTCGATTGCGACGTCGGTGCCGGTGCCCATAGCGATGCCGAGGTCTGATTGAGCAAGTGCGGCTGCGTCGTTCACGCCGTCACCGACCATGGCGACCACCTTGCCCTCGGCCTGCAGACGCTCCACGGTCGCCACCTTGTCTCGAGGCATGACCTCGGCGATCACGTCCGTGATGCCGACCTGGTCGGCCACCGTGCGGGCGGCCTCGGCATTGTCGCCGGTCAGCATGATCGGAGTCAGGCCGAGCGAGCACAGCTGCGACACCGCTTCGGCGGACGTCGGTTTCACGGTGTCGGCAACGACGAGAACGCCCCTCGCTTTTCCGTCCCAACCGATGGCGACAGCCGTCCCGCCGGACCTCTCGGCCTCGTGCATGGTGATCTCGAGTTCGGGTGTCAGGTGGAGCGACCAGTCCTGCAGCAGCTTTCGGCGACCGACGACTACGGCGTGACCGTCGATCATGCCTTGGACACCGAGTCCTTCGGCATTGGCGAACTGCTCGACGGCCGGGAGCGCGCCGGCCTCGTGGGCCGCCCGCGCGATCGCTTGAGCAATGGGGTGCTCGGAGGAGTTCTCGACTGCGCCCGCGTAGCGGAGCACCAGGTCGGAGTCCTCCCCCTCGGCCGGTGTGACCTGAAGGAGCGACATCTTTCCCGTAGTGATGGTGCCCGTCTTGTCGAGGACGATGGTGTCGACCCGACGTGTCGATTCGAGCACCTCGGGCCCCTTGATCAGGATGCCCAGTTGCGCGCCGCGACCAGTGCCGACCATCAATGCGGTGGGTGTTGCCAGTCCGAGTGCGCAAGGGCAGGCGATGATGAGGACCGCTACCGCTGCCGTGAATGCGGTCGCAATCGATCCGCCGGTTCCGATCCAGAACCCCAACGTGCCCACGGCAATTGCGATGACGATCGGAACGAAGATTCCCGAGATGCGGTCCGCAAGCCGCTGCACGTCGGCCTTGCCGGTCTGAGCCTCCTCGACCATGCGTGCCATCTGCGCCAACTGAGTGTCGGAGCCGACATGCTTGGCGCGAACCACCAGCCGACCGCCGACGTTGGTCGTCGCTCCCGCTACCTCGCTGTCCCGTCCCACCTCGACGGGCACCGATTCGCCGGTGAGCATCGACGCGTCCACGGCCGAGGTTCCCTCGATCACGATGCCGTCGGTGGCGATCTTCTCGCCCGGACGCACCACGAACTCGTCCCCGACCGTGAGCTGATCGATGGGGATCCGCTGCTCGGTGCCGTTACGCAGCACGGCAACGTCTTTTGCGCCGAGCTCGAGCAATGCGCGCAGAGCAGCGCCGGCCTGGCGCTTGGAACGGGCCTCGAAATAGCGACCTGCGAGAATGAAGGTGGTGACGCCGGCAGCCGCTTCCAGGTAGATGTTGCCCGCACCGTCCATACGAGAAATCGTGAACTCGAACGGGTGGACCATGCCGGGAGTGCCTGCGGTTCCCCAGAACAGTGCGTACAACGACCAGCCCAGTGCAGCAAGCGTTCCCATCGAGACCAATGTGTCCATGGTGGCGGTGCCATGACGGAGGTTGGTCCACGCCGCCTTGTGGAACGGCAGTGCGCCCCACACGACGACCGGCGCCGCCAGAGTCAACGACAGCCACTGCCAGTTGGTGAATTGCAACGCCGGGATCATCGCCATTGCGATCACCGGCACGCTGAGGATCAACGACACGAGAAGCCGCTGACGCAGTTGCTGGGTCGGGTCCTGGACTTCGGCCTGATCGCCGGGTTCGTGCGGAAGAGCGGCGGTGTAGCCGGCCGACTCGACGGTCTCGACCAGGTCGCCGGTGGAGACACCGTGCGGGTACGACACCGCCGCCTTCTCCGTCGCATAGTTGACGGTGGCGGTCACGCCGTCCATCTTGTTGAGTTTGCGCTCGATGCGATTGGCGCACGACGCGCAGGTCATGCCGCCGATCGCCAGTTCGATGCGATTGTCGGTGGTGGAAAGGTCGGGTTTCGAAACGTCAGTGGCCATGGCCGTGCTCGCTCGGTTGTGTGTCTGTCGAATCACCTGGTTGCGCCGTGACGGTGAACTCCGCGGTTCGGACGGTGTCGCCGTGCTGGAAGTCCAGGAACAGTCGGTAGTCGCCGGCTTCGGGCGCAGTCAGCTCGAACTGGATGCCCGGTCCTGCCGGGGTCACGCCGTCTCCGGGATGACCGGTGGGGTGAACGTGCAGGTAGTCGAGGTTGTCGGCGTCGATCGCGACCAGATGGCCGTAGGCGCCGAGGTAGGGCTGCAGATCGGTGACGGGGGCACCGTCACGCGTCACCGACAGGGTGACCGTGGACGGCGAACCGGCAGTGACCGTGCCGTCGAGGGTGACCGTGTAACCGTCGACAGTGGTGGTGTTCGAGACCGGTGGCAGGGGCTTGGCTTCGGCGGCGCCGGGGACGGTGACGTCGGCGGTGGCCACGGCATTCTCACCGCCAGCGGGAACGAAGTCCGCGTAGAGGCGGTACTGGCCTGGGTCGGTGAAGGTCGTTGTGGTGGTCCAGGTTCCGTCGTCCGACAGAGTGGGGTGCAGGTGCTGGTAGCCGCTGGTGTCGTCTCGGACGACGATGAGGTGCAGCAACTTCTCGTGCTGCTCCGTGTAGTCGGTGACCGGGTTGCCGTCTGCATCGAGGATGCGGAACTGCAACGGCGCCTCGGTGCCGAGTGGTAGCTCGGTGGTGACGGGTTCGAGGGTGTAGTCGCTGTGGCTCGCATGGCCCATATCCGCCATCGCGGTGTCGGGCTCAGTCTCGTCCGGACCGATGGTTCGGCCGATCACGAGGGTGACCACGAACAGCGCGGCCAATCCGCCTATGAACAACAGAAACTTGCGTGACTCGTTCATGGCGTCACGCGTCTGCCAGCTCGTAGCCGGCTTCCTGCACGGCGTCCGAGACGATTGCTCGCTCGATCGGCGCATCCGACTCGATGTCGACGCGACCCGAGTCCAGATCGACATTCACCGAGGTGACGCCCGCGATTTCCCCGACCTCCTCTTTCACCGATGAAACGCAGTGCTGGCAGGTCATGCCGGAAACGGTGACAGTGGTGGTGGCCATGAGAATCTCCTCGACGTCGGGTACGTGTGTGACAACTACGGTACCCCCCTACCGTATGCATGTCGAGGGCGACGTCTACCTCGGCCTACCAATGTCGAGGGGCCCTGCCCGTCACGCGAAGGGATTGAAGAAGTAGATCGAGCGGTAGTCCGACGCGACGGTGCCGTTCTGGACGCGCCACTCGTGCAAGGGGTGTGCGATGCCGTCGGGGGTGTACTGCCGGCACAGCGTCTTCGCGTGGAAGGACTGACATTCGATCTTGCCAGCTGTTCCGAAGGGACTGACGATCATCGGATCACCTCCGCGTGTGCCGTACGCAGCCAGGTCCAGTGGGGTGACGAAGTTCGCCGTCGAGTCCTCGTATGCGAAGGGGTAGTTCCCCGGTGCTGCGGATGCCGGAGCGGACAGCGCCAACGGCGCCAACGTCATCGTGGCCAGCGCCAGAACTGTCTTCAGCATGGGGTGCTCCGATCGTGAACGGGACTGTTTCTCGCTACATCGGCCGCTCCGTCAGTGCTGTTACCAGGTAATTCGCATGTCTTTCCAGGGTTCTGTCATGGATCCGAGCGCTGTCTCGTTCATAGGGCACGAACGAAGACAGGAGCACATCATGAAACACCGCATTGTTGTTCTCGGGGCCGGATACGCGGGCGCGGCAGGTGCTGGATACCTGGCTCGCCACCTTCACCCCGACGACTTCGAGATCACAGTTGTCAACGCAGAGGCCGACTTCGTGGAGCGGATGCGTATGCACCAACTCGCTGCCGGTCACGAGCTGCGGCGCATGCCTTTGGCCGACATGTATGCCGGGACCGGTGTTCGGTTGCGGGTTGCCAAGGTGAACTCTGTCGATGTGACCGAGCAACTGGTCACCGTCAGCACCGAAACCGGTCCGGACCGGATCGCGTACGACACGCTTCTCTACGCACTCGGCAGCACCGTGGCTGATCACGGCGTCCCCGGAGTGCAGGAGTACGCGTTCCACGTCACCGGCAGGCCCGCCGCGGACCGTTTACGACAGCACCTGGACGCGATGAAGGAGAAAGGAAAGGTTCTGGTGGTCGGTGGAAATCTGACCGCGATCGAAGCTGCCACCGAGATCGCCGAAGCCAGGCCTGGCCTGCACGTCACCGTCGCCACGAGTGGTGAGCTCGGCGGCTGGCTGGGCACGAAGGCGCGTGCCCACCTGTTGCGTGCGTTCGAGCGGCTCGGTATCGAGATTTACGAGAACGCCACCATCGAGCGGGTCGGAGAATTCGAGGCAGTCGCTACCGACGGCACCACGTTCGCCACCGATGCGACGGTCTGGGCTGCGGGGTTCGCCGTTCACCCCATCGCCGCTGCCAGCGGACTTCAGGTGGAGGACGGCGGCCGGATCACGGTCGACCGCATGATGAGGTCGGTCTCCCACCCGAACGTCTACGCCGCAGGTGACAGCGTGTTCACCCTCGACGACAACGGGAGGCCGCTGCCGATGTCGTGCGCTTCGGCCGGGTTCACTCGTCTGCAGGCGACGGGAGCCATCATCGGGGATCTGACGGGACACGAGGTCTCGAAGTCCGCGTTGTCGTACTACGGCAACTGCATCAGTCTCGGTCAGGGCGACGCCGTATTCCAGGGCGTGGACGACGACGCAACATCGAAGAACTGGTCGCTACGAGGTCGGCCAGGCACGCTGTTCAAGAAGTCGGTGCTACGGACCGTCGCGTGGAGCATGTCGCATCCGACCTTCGGAATGCCGGCCCGCAAGCGTCATGCGGGGACTGCCGACGACGCGACTGCGGAATCGGTATCGGCCTAGAGTGATGCTCATGGACACGGCCACCGTGGGGCGGTTCGAGGCCAACCGGGACAGGTTGGCCTCGATCGCCTACCGCCTGCTCGGCTCCGCAGCGGACGCCGAAGACGTCGTGCAGGACGCCTTCATACGCTGGCAGGCAGCCGATCAGGCGCACATCGAGGTGCCGGAGGCCTGGCTCACCAAGGTTGTCAGCAACCTGTCGGTGGACCGGCTCCGCTCGGCCAAGGAGCGGCACGAACGCGCCGTGGGTGCGTGGTTGCCCGAACCCTTGCTGGACGGCGACCCGATGATGGGTCCGGCGGATACCGCGGTGCAGCGTGAGTCGGTGACTCTGGCGATGCTGACTCTGATGGAGCAGCTGTCGCCTGTCGAACGCGCCGTATACATTCTGCGCGAGGCGTTTTCGCACAGTCATCGGGAAGTCGCCGAGATCCTCGACATCACCGAGTCGGCGAGTCAACAGCATGCCCTGCGGGCCAGACGTCGTCTGGCGGCAGAGAGAGCCGCCACCGAAGTGGATGCCGAGTCTGCACGGCGAATCGTCGAGGCGTTCGTGGCCGCCGCCGGCTCGGGGCAGACCGAGCGACTGGTCGCCCTGCTCGCCGATGACGCCATCGCAGTCTCCGACGGTGCCGGATTGTCCAAGAAGCTGTTGCATTTTACTGGCGCCAAGCGAATCTCGGTGATGCTCAAGGCCGCTTTCAAGCCGACCGCCGCAAAACACAAGCAGGTCGGCGGATCGCCGTCGATTCATGCCGGAGTCGTTAACGGGTCCCCGGCGATGATCGCGGCCTTCGAGGATCGGGTGGTGGGTGTGGTCGTGCTCGAAGTCCACGACGACGGCCTGGTCGCGGCCGTACGCGGCGTCGCGAACCAGGCTCGTCTAGGACGATTCACCGAGGAGTGGAAGCGCCGCGACCACGGCGCCCCGATCATCGAATCGTGGTGAATAGTCAGCCGCGACGCTTCTTTCGGATCCCGAATGCGGCCGCGATGACTCCCAGCACCACGACTGCGCCGATTCCGATGCCGGCGAGAAGCATTCCCGTGCTCGATGAATCCTGCTCTGGGGCCGTGGTGGAGTGTTCACTCGCACCGGTGGCGACCTCCTCTGTCTCCGGCTCGGCGTCTTCACCGAAGATGCCCTCGGCCACCGAGGACGCGTACTTCGGGCCGCTCTCCTCGTTGCCGTCCACGGTGAGGTCGAGCTGCACGGGAATGGGCTGCTGCTCGCCTTTTTCCGTGAACGTAGAGCCCACTTTCACGGCGATGTAGTACCACCCGGCGACAGACTGACGACGGATCTCGGCCTGGTTGGCCTCACGGTTGCCGTACCGGACCGGACCCGCTGTCATCGAGTCCATTTTCGGCAACGTGGTGTCGCTGCCGGTGTAGACCGTGGTGTCGGAGTCGATGTCTTCCCGGACCGGATTGTACACCGTGGTGCTCAGGTTGGACACGGAATCCGACCCCTGCCCGCCGTTCGGGGGGAAGTGCACCCGGTAGGCGAGGCCTCGGCCCCAGTCCAGCCGTACCCGATAGAAGACGTACTCGCCCGGACGAATCTCGTCGGTGTAACGGCCACTCTCGTCGAGTGTGGCCGCGGTATTGAACGATCCACCACCGGTGACAGATGTCCCTTCGCCTGTGGGCTTGCGGAACTCGACGGGCGGTGGCGTGGCCGCAGGACCGGCGTCGGTGACTCCGGGCTCGATTCCGACGAGCAATTCGAGCGGCAGCCGCTCGGGCACGCCCTTGGAGACCTTGTTCCATTCCAACGCGAAGTAGTAACGACCGCCGCCCTTGCACTTGTCTGCGGTGGTCTTACCGTCGCGGTTCTCGGTCGCACCTTTCCAAGTCTCGGCGACGGTCAGTGCCACTCCGTCGCTGGAGCTGGTGGCCTGTTCGAACCCGAAAGCATTGCAGTCTCTCCCGTCCTCGCCGAAGACGCGCAGGTTGATTACGTTCATGTCCTCGACCGCAGGAATGTTCGGCAGCCGTGGGAACGACACGGTGCCACTGAAGTACGCGGTGGCACCGTCGGGAACGTCGACGGCCCAGTAGCGGGTCTCGCGTTGACCAAGGGTGTCCAGGTACTGGCCGGGGGCGGCGACAGGGGCGTCGTCGTAACCCGCGGTGCCCGTGATCGGTGTGCCTGCTGCCTCGTAGTTGCGCAGTGCGGCAGCGGTCACCTTGGGCAGAATCTGTTCCAGCGCAGTGCCGTCGGCTGCGTCGCTGTAGGTGCCACCGGTGGACTCGGCCATGCAGGTCAGTTGGGCGCGCGCGGCGGCGTCCACTGCGAAACCGATGGTGTGCACCACCAGGTCGATGCCACTGTTCTTCAATTCCTGTGCGACAGTGCATACGTCGGGCGGAGCGCAGGTGTCCTCTCCGTCGGAGACCAGCACTATCGAACGTGGGCCGGACGAGGGCAGAGCCTCGGCAGCTTCTCGCAGGGCAGGACCCATCGGGGTCCAACCACTGGGGTTGATGCCGTCGACCGCGGAGTTCAGTGCCTCTCGGTCCAAAGTCTCCGGTGGTTGCAACACTCGGACGTCTGTGCAGCCCGCCTGCATCTCGGCATCGGTATTGCCGGTTCCGGTGCCGTAGGAGGTCAATCCGATCTTGGCCTCGGCAGGGGCCGAGTCGACGAAGTTGTGTACGGCGCTCTTCGCGGAGTCCATCATGGTCCCCCCGGCGTCCGGCCTCAGCATCGAACCCGAGCCGTCCAGGACGAGCATCGTCGGGGCGTACTGTTTCCCCTCCTCGCTGGCTGGTTGTGCCTGGGCGTACTGACCCGTTGCGGTCAGGATCATGATGAGAAGCGTCGCCAATACGGCAGCGCGCGTGCCGGCTCTCGATTTCATTTTCAACCTGTTCGTGTCGCCTGCGGCCTTGCGCAGCACACGATTCAGATCATTACCCGCCCCGCGTAATGCACGTCGATGATCACCCGACGTGACCCCCGAGCCTCGACTGTAGGTCGACGTGTTGCGGGGCACAACTCCCGCGAGGAATCTCGTAGGTACATCGATTCCGTAGTGCGCATTGCTTTGCGCAGCAGCAGAATGGACGGATGGCGGAACGTGGTTTCACCCCGACTCAGCTCGCGGCGCGCGCGGCCTACCTTTTGCGTGGCAACGATCTCGGCACGATGACCAGTGCGGCCCCACGGCTGTACCCGCACATGTGGAGCTGGGACGCGGCGTTCGTGGCGGTCGGGTTGGCGCCCCTCAGCGTGGAGCGTGCAGTCGTCGAACTCGACACCTTGCTGTCGGCGCAGTGGAAGAACGGGATGATTCCGCACATCGTCTTCGCGAACGGGGTCGACGGCTACTTCCCCGGCCCGGCGCGTTGGGAGACGGGCCTGCTGGCGGCGCACGCGCCCACCGGAGTCCAGACTTCGGGGATCACACAACCCCCTGTTCACGCCATCGCGGTCCAGCGGATTCTCGACCATTCCCGCCGTCACGGCCGCACGACGAGAGCTGTCGCGGACGAGTTCCTCGATCGACGCTGGCCCGATCTGGTGCGCTGGCATCGGTGGCTCGCGCACGCCCGCGACCTCGAGGGCAACGGGCGGATTGCCCTGTACCACGGGTGGGAATCGGGGATGGACAACTCGCCGCGGTGGGACAGCGCGTACGCCAACGTAGTGGCCGGCGAACTCCCCTCGTATCTGCGTGAAGACCTCACGGTCGTCACCGATACCTCGCAACGGCCCAAAGATCACGAGTACGACCGCTATCTGTGGCTGTTGGAGGAAATGAAAGCGGCCCGTTACGACGACGAGACCTTGGCGACCGCGACGAGCTTCGCCGTGGAGGACGTGTTCGTCAGCGCCGTGTTCTCGATGACGTGCGACGTGCTGGCCACGATCGGTGAGGAATATGCCAAGCCGCGAGCCGACGTGCGAGAGCTGCACGGTTGGGCCGACCACTTCCGTCAGGGTGTCGTCGCAACGACCGACGAACGCAGCGGGGCGGCCCGCGACTTCGATCTTCGTTCGGGTCGTTGGATCGGTACCGACACCCTCGCCATGTTCTCGCCGCTTCTGTGTGGCGGCCTGAGCCGTGACGCCGAACGCGCCCTGATCAGGACGTTCGAGGGCCCCAAATTCTGTGGCCACCCGGATCTTCGTTACGCGGTACCGCCGTCGACGTCACCGGTGTCCGGCGACTTCCGAGCACGCGAGTACTGGCGAGGGCCGGTGTGGCCGGTCATGACGTGGCTGTTCTCCTGGGCCTTCGCTCGTCGAGGTTGGGCCGAGCGGTCTCACCTGCTCCGATCGGAAGGATTGCGGCAAGCCGGCGACGGCAGCTTCGCCGAATACTACGAACCGTTCACCGGGGAGCCGCTCGGGAGCATGCAACAATCGTGGACCGCTGCGGCGGTTCTCGACTGGCTAGGTTGAACATCGTGTAACAATCCTCGGTTACCCGATGACGGCGACCGTTACCCGTTACTCTCTGGCTATGACTTCGGGTACAGGGGTTCTCGTCCGACGATTCGCTGCGATCCTGCTTGCCGGCGGCCTTGCTGCCGCAGCTCCGGGATTCGCCCAGGCCGAGCCGGTCCGTGGGCCGGACGTGGCTTCGTGGCAGCATCCGGGAGGTTCGCCGATCGACTGGTTCGCGGTGCGCAATTCCGGCCACCAGTTCGCGATGGTCAAGGCCACCGAGAGCCTCAACTACGTGAATCCGTTCTTCATCGAGGACTCGATCGCGATGCGGGTGGCGGGTATGGCGCGCGGTGCCTACCACTACGCCGATCCCACACAATCTCCCGAGGCGCAGGCGGCATTCTTCTCGACGACGGTCCTGGGGATCAACGGCCCCGGCGACATGCCGCCCGTCCTCGACCTCGAAGACGGCAAGGGCCTGCCCGCAGGGGCGCTCATCGACTGGACGCACCGCTACCTGAACACGGTGCAGACGCTCACCGGCCGCCAGCCGATCATCTACACGTACCCCAACTTCTGGCGTACCCAGATGGCGAACACCAACGAATTTGCCCACTATCCGCTGTGGATCGCCGATTACAACGGCCAGAACCAGCCGGGCCCGCTGCCGGGCGGCTGGGGCAACTGGACGTTCTGGCAGTACACCAGCACCGGGCGCATCCCCGGCGTGAACGCGAACATCGACCTCAACGTCTACAGCGGCGCCCAGGGTGATTTCGCGCAGTTCTCTAACAGCGCCAGTCCGTTCGGAAGTTAGAGCCCGAGCGGCTTCGCCAGCACCGGCCAGGAGCTGTGCAGGTCGTCCTCCCAGTAACCCCAGGAGTGCGTGCCCTTGTCACGGAAGTTGTAGGTGGCCGGAATGTCCAACGAATCGAGCCGTTCCTTCAGCCGGTGGGTGCACTCGTTGGTGGCAGCTTCGATGACACCGCCGACGACCACCTGCTGAGCCAGCACACTCGGGTCGCCCTTCACGTCGGGCCCCTCCATGTCGTCGTGGGCACCCATCAGGCCGCTGCCGGAGGAGATGTAGAGCGTGGTGCCACGTAGCTTCTCCGCGCCCACGAAGGGGTCGTTCGCAATCCACTCCGGGCCGCCGACGGGACCCCACATGTTGCGGGTGTCGCCGCCACCACGCGCCTCGACGACGGTCCGCACATACGCCTGGCCGGCCGGGTCGCTCGTGCTCGCACACCCGCTGTAGGCGGCGACCGACTTGTAGAGACCGGGCTTCGATTCTGCCAACGCCAAAACGGACGTACCGGCCATCGACAGCCCGGCAATCGCGTTGCGGCCGTTGCTGTCCAGTGCGGAGTCGACGACCGGGGGCAGCTCCTCGGTGAGGAAGGTCGTCCACTTGTTGCGGCCGAGTACCGGGTCGTCGTTCAGCCAGTCGGTGTAGTAGCTGGTGGGGCCACCGATCGGGATCACCACGTTGACGTCTTCACCGGAGAAGAAGTCGACGACGTCGGTTCGGCCCTTCCAGTCGATGCCGCTGCCTTCCATTCCGCCGCCGGCGCCGTTCAGCAGGTACAGGGTGGGCCTCGGCTTGTTCGGTCCGGCCGGCCGGATGACCTGCAGTTCGATGTCCCGGTCCATCGCGGCGGAATACACGTGCGCGGAAAACTCGGTATCGGTCCGCTGCTCGATTTGCGTCAGGTGGGACCCGTTCTCGGCGGACTTCGCGGCCTCGGTGATGGCATCCGAGATCGACGTCGGCCGGGCCTGCGCCACACCGGAGGTCGCCGCGACGGCTGCTGTCAATGCGAGCGCGAGGGCGGCGGTGCGCGGTCCGAATCGGCGGATACTACGAGCGTGTGGGCGAGGCATCGTGCTGTGCACCTTCACTTCCAGGGGTGTTCGGATCAGTGGATGTGGTCTGGGTGGGCTGGTCGACGTAGCCAGCAAGGACAGGGCCGATCACGGACAGTGCAGCAGGAGAGGTCATCTGCCAGTGAGTGACTGGAACGGGGTGGTTCACGACGCCGCCGTCCACGTACGGAAGCCAGCTGTCGGCCAGGCGTGAGCCCGTCGAATCGTCCTCGGCCGCAGTGAAGAACAGTACGTCCCCGTCGAATCGCTCAGGTCGATGATCCTGCAGGCTCATCGACCACGAAGTCGACGCGTCGACAACTCTTTCCACGGTCTGCGGGGTGAGCGACCGGAAGGGCTCGGGGAGGTCCCCGCCCAGGCCGAGGCCGAGGCCGGCGAGTAGTTCGCCAGGATCGAGCGCTCCCCCGCCCGCGGCGGCAGGGCCGAACGCGCTGTCGAGTAGCGCGAGCATCGCTATCGAGTCGCCGTCCGCCTGCAATCGCACGGCGACGGCCTGTGCGATCACGCCGCCCAGGGACCACCCGAGGAGGCGGTAGGGGCCGCAGGGCTGGATCGCCCGGATCTCCCGCTCGTAGCGCTCTGCCAGATCGTCGATGCTCCCGGCGGGTCCGTCCTCGGTGAAGGCCGGGGACTGCAAGCCGACGAGGCCGCGATCCGGCAGGTGCCGGGCGAGGCCCGCGTAGCTCCACGACAGGCCGAGAACAGGATGAATGCAGAAGACGGGCTCTGTGCCCGGGCGGAGCGGCAGCACCACGTCGAATGCTGTCGTGGGGTCCTGGTCCCCTTCCTCGTACCAGCGTCGAGCAAGCCCGGCGGGTGAGGGATCGGTGAAGAGCCAGGCCGTAGGCAGCTGCACGGAGGTCGACGACGCCACGTGGGTGACCACGCGGGTCGCGAGCAGTGAGTTGCCGCCGAGTTCGAAGAAGTCGTCGTCGGCGCTCACCTGTTCGATGTCGAGTAGCTCGCCGAACGCCGAGGCGATGGCGTGTTCGAGTGGTGTATTGGGCGAACGGTATTCGCGCTGCGGCCGATCGGGCACCGGAAGCGCGACCCGATTCAGCTTCCCGTTGGGCCCGGTTGGCATCGCGTCCAGCACCACCACGGCGGAGGGGACGAGATGGGCAGGGAGCGTGCGGCGCAATTCTTCCCGAACCGCGTTCGATTCGGCCGAGCCCACGACGTAGGCAACGAGCCGAGCGTCGGTGCCCTTCCCGAGCACGACCGCCACGGCTTCTCCGACGCCGGGCACACGGTGCAGAGCGGCCTCGACTTCGCCCAGCTCGATCCGCTGACCTCGCAGCTTCACCTGGAAATCGTTGCGCCCGAGGTATTCCAGCTTCCCCTCCGTGGTCCACCTGGTGAGGTCGCCGGTGCGGTACAGGCGTGATCCGTTCGGCCCGTACGGATTCGCAACGAAGCGCTCGGAGGTGAGGTCGGTGCGTCCGGCATAGCCGCGTGCGAGCTGTACGCCCGCGAGGTACAGCTCACCGATTGCGCCGGCGGGCACCGGATGGAGCCTGCGATCCAGGACGTACACCTCGGTGTTCCATACCGGCACACCGATGGGAATGCTCGCCGCCGGCCGGTCCGGCACCTCGTGGAAGGTGACGTCCACTGCCGCTTCGGTCGGGCCGTAGAGGTTGTGAAGTGCGGTGCCGGGAAGCGTGCGATGCAGCAACTCGGCGGTAGCGCCCTGCAACGCCTCCCCCGACGCGATCACGTGCCGCAAGCTGGTGCACTCGGCTGCATCTCGACCGGCGAGAAACACGTTGAGCATCGACGGCACGAAGTGAGCCAAAGTCACCTGCTCGGAACAGATCAGCTGCGCAAGAGCGACGGGATCACGATGCGCTTCCGGGGCGGCGATGACCAGACGGGCACCGGTCTGCATGGGCCACAACAACTCCCACACCGACACGTCGAACGTGGTGGGTGTCTTGTGAAGAACGACGTCTCCGACACCGATCGGATACTCGTCCTGCATCCACCGAAGCCGGTTCACGATCGCGTCGTGAGTGACCGTCACACCCTTCGGGCGGCCGGTGGATCCGGAAGTGAACAGCACGTAGGCGCTGTTCGCCGGACGCAAGGGTGTCACGCGTTCCGCGTCGACGATCGGACCGGTGCCCGAGTCGACCAATTCGCCCGGAGACGGCACGATCAGGATTTCGGACGCCGGTACCGCGTCGTCGTGGGAGCCCGTCAGCACGAGTTCCACGCCGGCGTCCGCGATCAGACCGGCAAGTCGTTCGGACGGCTGATCGGGATCGAGAGGCACGTACGTGCCACCCGCTCTCAGTACGGCATGTACGGCGACGAGCAACTCCGTGGAACGCCGCAGAGCCACACCCACGCGCACCTCGGGCCCGACACCACGGCCGATCAGGACGCGCGCGACGCCGTTCGCCCACCGATCGAACGTTTCGTAGCTCAGATGAGTGCCTCCGAAACTCGTGGCCACCGCCTCGGGCGTCGCTGCCGCCTGGCGGTTGGTGAGTTCGGGCAGTGTCGTCGCGGCCAACTCCACCGCGGTGTCGTTCCACCCGCGGGTGATGGTCCACTGCTCGTCGCCGGTCAGCAGAGCGAGATCACCCACGACTGCGCTCGAAACGGTAGGCAGCTCCTGCAAAAGCCGTACGAATCTGGCGACCAATCCCTGGGCGGTGGCGTGATCGAAGATGTCCGTCGCGTAGGACAACTGGCCGACGAGGCCGTCCGGTGTTCCGCCACCGGTGCGTTCTTCGGTGAGGGCGAACTCCAGGTCGAAGTGTGACACGGGGGTGCGGGTCTCCAGCACCGATACGTCGACCCCGGGTAGTTCGAGTGACGGGAACGTCAGGTTCTGGAACGTGAGCGACACCTGGAACAACGGATGGCGAGATGTCGATCGACCAGGTGCGAGGAGTTCGACGAGCCGCTCGAAAGGAATCTCTGCGTGAGCGAACGCGTCGAGGTCCGTCCGGCGCACTCCGGCAAGTAGGTCTTCGACGGTCATGGCGCTGTCGATCTGAGTCCGCAGGACCAGAGTGTTCACGAACATGCCGATGACGGGGTCCAACAGGGGGTCGCCGCGTCCGGCCACGGGAGTGCCGATCGCGATGTCCGAGCCGCCGCCGACTCGGCTCAGCATCAAGGCCAGTGCGGCATGAACCACCATGAACGTGCTGGCGCCGTGCTGACGGGCGAGTCTTTCCAGCGCGGCGTGCGTGTTCGGGTCGATCTCGAAATCGACGCTCCCGCCATGGCCGGTGCGGTGGCGCGGACGCGGACGATCGGTGGGCAGTTCGACCTGGTCCGGGAGACCGGCGAGGGCATCGGACCAGAACCGAAGCTGTTGGGTGCCGACCGAATCGGATGCGTCCGCAGGACCGAGGAGCTCGTGTTGCCACAGTGCATAGTCCGCGTACTGGACGGGTAGCGGTGACCAACCGGGCCGCTGTCCACCGGTGCGTGCAGCGTAGGCGGCGGCTACGTCTGCAGCCAGCGGAGCGAGAGACCAGCCATCCGCCGCGATGTGGTGCGTGACGAGGACGAGCACCTGCTCGTGTCGTCCGAGTTCGAACAGTCGCACCCGCAGCGGTACTTCTCGTGTCACGTCGAAGCCGTCCGCGGCGAAGGCGAGTACCGCCTTCTCGAGTTCTGTTTCCGCGATCAGCACCGAATCGTACGAAACCGCAGCCGATGCCGAATACGGCGACAGCACGTGCTGTACCGGTCCGCTCTGCGTGTCCGGATAGACGGTGCGCAGCGCCTCGTGCCGCGCTGTCACGTCCTCGAGGGCCGAACGCAGTGCGTCCGGGTCGAGCCCACCGGTGAGGCGCAACGCCAGCGGCAGGTTGTAGGTGGGCGCATCGGGGTCGAGTCGATTCAGGAACCACATCCGCTGCTGCGCAGGCGAAAGCGGGATCTTTGCGGGCCGTGGCCGACGCTGCAACACCGGGCGCGCGATGTCGCTCGGTGCTTCGTCGACTCTGACGGCCAGATCCGCAACGGCCGGGGCGTCGAAGAGTTCACGAACCGCGATGGCGACCCCCAGGTCGTGCCGGACCCGCGCGACGACCTGGGTGGCGGACAGCGAGTTGCCGCCGAGCTCGAAGAAGTTGTCGTCGCATCCGACGATGTCCGCGCCGGTCACGTCCCGATAGATGCCGGCGATGGCGATCTCGGTGGGTGTGCCGGGTTCGCGGTGCTCACGAGCCTGCGCCTCGGGTAGTGGCAACGCTGCCCTGTCGAGCTTTCCGACCGGCGTCAGTGGGATCTCGTCGAGCACCACGACATGGGTGGGCACCATGTAGCGCGGCAACGAGCGACCGGCGAACTCACGCAACTGCACCGAGTCGATACTGCTTCCGGGCACCGTCTTCACATAGGAGACGAGGACCGGGTCGGTGTCGCCGGCCCCGATGGTCGTGGTGAACTCGATGTCGGGGTGGGCGCCGAGAGCGGCGTCGATCTCGCCCAGTTCGATTCGTAGCCCGCGAATCTTCACCTGAAAGTCGCTGCGGCCGAGAAACTCCAAGTTGCTGTCGGACCGTCGCCGAACCACGTCGCCGGTGCGGTACATCCGCTCACCCCGTGCGGCGCTGAACGGATGCGCCACGAATCGTCCCGACGTCAGATCCGGCCGCCCGAGGTAGCCGCGCGCGAGTCCCGGCCCCGACAGATACAGCTCGCCGGTCACTCCGTCGGGCACCGGATGAAGGCGAGCATCGAGAACGAGCGCTCGAACGTCGGCGATCGCGGATCCGATCGTGACCGGATCGTCGGACTTCAGAGGCCCGGCCACCGAGGCCCAGATCGTGGTCTCGGTGGGGCCGTAGCCGTTGAAGACACGGGTATGCGGTGCCCATCGGTTCACCAGTTCGGGCGGGCAGACGTCACCCGCGAGCAGAACGGTGTGCAGGTCGTCGAGACCGAGGTGGTTCACCGATCCGAGGACGGCCGGAGTGAGCACTGCGTGGGTGACACGGCCGGTGCGCATGACGTCACCGAGGTCGTCGCCGCCCACCACGTCGGCTGGTGCGACGACGAGCGTGCCGCCGGCTCCGACCGCGAGAAGAAGCTCGAAGACGGATGCGTCGAAGCTCGGCGATGCCGCGTGCAGTACCCGCGACTCGGCATCCGCACCGAAGCGAACCCGTTGCTCGTCCACCAGGGCACCCAGTCCGGCATGGGTCACGGCAACACCTTTGGGGCTGCCCGTGGAGCCGGACGTGTAGATGACGTACGCAACATCGTGGATGCGTATCGGCGCGGTGAGCTCGGAGGACTCGATCCGGGTGCCGGGATACGACGCGGCTGCCGATGCGGTGGCGTCGACGTCGATGTGTGCGATGCCCAACTGTTCGCAGTGACCGAGAAGGGCGGCCGACTCACTGGTGGTGAGGATCAGGTGAGAAGCCGAATCGGTGATCGTGTGGACGACTCGCTCGGCCGGGTGCCTGGGGTCGACTGCCACGAACGCGGCACCGGACTTCGCGACTGCCCACAGGCCGACAACCGATTCCACGGATCGCGGCATGCCCAAGGCCACCACGCTGCCTGGGCCGACGCCGTGTGTGAGGAGGAGGCGTGCCAGCCTGTTGGACCGTTCGTCCAGCTCCGCGTACGTCATGGTCCGATCGCCGTGACGCAGTGCGGGTGCGCCGGACCGGGCGGCCGCGGCGAGCAATGTCGGCAGGGTAATCGGATCGGCGACGGGTACAGCAGGCAGAAGATGCCCGAGCTCGTGCGATCCCAGAATGTCGATGTCGCCCACGGCAAGCGAGGTATCGGCGACCACCGTTTCGACGATGCGCACGTAGCGCTCCGCGAACGACCGCACTGTCGCAGCGTCGAAAAGGTCGGTGGCGTAAGTGAACACACCGCGTAGACCGCCCTCGGGCTGCGGTACGAGGGTGAGTTGAAGATCGAATTTCGCGATGTGCGGGTCGATCGGCTCGAGCGTGGTGTGCAGCCCCGACAGCGTGAACTCGGTGAGCGCTGCGTCGTCGAGTGAGAGCGCCACCTGGAACAGCGGGTGACGCCCGTGCTCACGCGGTGGGTCGAGTGCCTCGACGACCCGCTCGAACGGCAGGTCGCCGTGACCGAGGGCGGCGAGATCGGTATCGCGGGTATGGCTGAGCAATTCGTCGAAAGATCCGGCGGGATCCACCTGCGTGCGCAGCGCCAGGGTGCCCACGAACATGCCGATCAGATCGTCGAGTGCCGCATCACCGCGTCCGGACACGGCCGTTCCCACGGCGACGTCCGTTGAGTGGGACAGGCGGTGCAACAAGACGTTCAGTGCCGCGTGCGCAACCATGAAGACACTTGCCTGGCGGGCATGCGCCAGAGTGCGCATAGCCGCGTGCGTCTCGGGCGTCAGCGAGAACTCCACCACGTCGCCGCGATGGGTGGGATCGGTGGGCCGCGGACGGTCCGTGGGAAGGTCGATCGCTGCGGGCAGGCCGGCCAGTGTCTCCCGCCAGAAGGCCAGCTGACGGGCCGTGGTCGACGTCGGATCGCTCTCGGAGCCGAGCAGATTCCGTTGCCACAGTGTGTAATCCGCGTACTGCACGGGCAGCGGTGCGAACTCGGGAGCGCGGCCCTCGGAGCGGGCGGCGAACGCCTGCATGACGTCACGGGCCAGTGGCTGCACGGACCATCCGTCCGAGGCGATGTGGTGCATCACCACGACCATCAGATGTTCGTCCGCAGCCAGGCGAAGCAGGGTTGCACGCAATGGGAACTCGGTGGTGACGTCGAATCCTGCGGAAGCCACCTCGACGATCCGCGCGCCGACGGTATCCGCTGCCACATCCTGCGGTTCGAGGGCGAAGGACGCCTCGTGTGCCGGAGCGATCAGCTGATGCGGGCCGTCCGTCGACTCCGGGTAGCGAGTGCGCAACGTTTCGTGTCGCTCGATCACGTCGCCCAGCGCCGCACTTAGAGCCGCCGCGTCGAGCTCGCCGCGGAACCGCACGGCGAACGGCAGATTGTAGGAGGGCGAGGTGGGATCGAATCGGTTCAGGAACCAGATCCGTTGCTGTGCATAGGACAGCGGTACGACCGCGGGACGCTCGACCGGTGCGAGTGCGGTTCGTCCGGTCGGCTCGATCTCCTGCTCGATCCGGGCAGCGAGGTCCACCACCGTCGGTGCCTCGAACAGCAGTCGGAGCGGGACGGTCACACCCAGTGCCGAACCGACTCGGGCCGCCACGCGGGTGGCGATCAGCGAGTTGCCGCCGAGTGCGAAGAAGTCGTCGTCCAGACCGACGCTGTCGGTCCCCAGAATCTCGGCCAGCACCTCAGCGATCGTCACTTCCACGGGAGTTCGCGGAGGTCGGTAGGCGGCGACGGTGAACTCGGGCACCGGCAGCGCGTTGCGGTCCAGCTTGCCGGTGGTGTTGACCGGCATTTCCGGCAGCACCAGCATGACCGTCGGCACCATGTAGCCGGGCAGACGCGCAGCGAGATCAGCGCGGATCGCCTCCAGGTTCGGCTCGGGCCGTTCCGAGGTCGCCGTGTCCACGCATCCGGTCAGGTAGGCAACGAGCTGCGCCTGCCCCGGTACGTCCTCGCGGACCAGCACCACGGCCTGATCCACGTCGGACCGTGACAGCAGAACCGCTTCGATCTCGCCGAGCTCGATACGCAGGCCGCGCAGCTTCACCTGAAAATCGGTGCGGCCCAGAAAGTCCACGTTGCCGTCGGGCAGTAGACGCACGAGGTCGCCGGTTCGATACATTCGGCTACCGGAACGACCGAACGGACTCGCCATGAAGCGGTCCGAGGTCAGGTCGGGTCGGCCGGCGTATCCGCGGGCCAACTGCTCCCCGGCGAGATACAGCTCGCCGGGGACGCCTACCGGGACCGGCTGGAGCCGACTGTCGAGCACGAATGCCTGGGTGTTCCAGACAGGACGCCCGATCGGGACGTTCGCCTCGGTCTCGCCTGCGAGCACCTCGTGGTACGTGGTGGTGACGGCAGCTTCGGTGGGACCGTAGAAGTTGCCCAGCCGCATCCCGAGCTCGAGGACGCGGTCGGCGGTGCTGCGCGATACCGCTTCGCCGCCGACGTAGATCATCCGAAGAGTGTCGGGTAGTGCCAGCTCCGGGGTGGAAAGGAAGACGTCGAGCATGGCGGGGACGAATTCCGCGATGGTCACTCGCGCGGACGTGAGGACCCGGTGCAGGTAGGACGGATCGCGGTGACCGTCGGGCCGAATCACAATCAGACTGCCGCCGACACCGAGAACACCGAAGCATTCCCACACCGAGACGTCGAAGGTGACGGGAGCCTTGAGGATCACCCGGTCGTCGGCAGTGATCGGCAGGTCCGTCTGCATCCACTTCAAGAGATTCACCGCGGCGTGGTGCGAGACCTCCACCCCCTTGGGGCGACCGGTCGATCCGGACGTGAAGATGAGGTAGGCACTGTTCTCGGGCCGTAGCGGCGCGCGCCGGTCACTGTCGGTGATCGGGCGCGGCGAATAGCCCGAGACGTCGAGAGTGTCGATCGTGAGTACGTCGGTGTGCTCGGGGAGAGCGGCGGTGTCGCGCGTGGTGGTGAGCGCGCACACCGGCGACGAGGCCTCGACGACGTAGCGGATGCGGTCCGCCGGATGCTCGGTATCGATCGGCACGTAGGCGCCGCCCGCCTTCGCCACCGCGTACATCCCGACGAGCAGGTCCACCGAGCGTGCAATCGCCAGGACGACACGCGACTCGGGTCCGACACCCGAGTCGATCAGGTATCGGGCGAGTCGGTTGGCGCGGGCATCGAACTCGGCATAGGTCAGAGTCTGGGAGTCCGGAGCTTCCGGATCGCCGACGAGCGCGACCGCGTCGGGTGTCAGCGACACCTGAGAGTCGAAGAGATCGATCATCGTCGCAGGTGCGACGGCAACGTCGGTGGCGTTCCACTCTTGGAGAACGAGAGTCTGTTCCGGTCCGGAGAGCAACTCGATATCGCCGACGACCACCGACGGATCGCGAACTACGACCTCGAGGATGCGACACAGCCGTTCGGACAGAGCCTGCACGGTCGAACGCTCGAACAGATCTGTGGCGTAGGTGAATTCCGCCTCGATACCGTCAGCGCACTCGGTCATGGTCAGCTGCAGATCGAACTTGGACAGAGCGGTGTCGATCTCCTCGCTCCGGACGGTGAGGCCGGGCAGCTCCAGTTCCGCAGGGACAAGATTCTGGTACGCCAGCATGACTTGGAACAGTGGGTGCCTGGCGGTCGAACGGGCCGGGTTGAGAACTTCGACCAGACGCTCGAACGGAACCTCGGGATGCGCGAACGCTCCGAGCGCCACGTCCCGTGACCGTTGCAGGAGTTCAGAGAAGGTATCGGCCGGGTGGACCGTGTTGCGCAACACCAGGGTTCCGACGAACATGCCGACCAGGTCGTCGAGTTCGGGCGCACCGCGTCCTGCCACCGGGGTGCCGATTGCGATATCCGATCCGGCACCGATTCGGCTCAGCAGCAGAGTGAGCGCTGCCTGCGCCACCATGAAGGGCGTGCAATCGTGCTCTCGGGCGAGAGCCGTCAGCGCGGTACGGGTGTCCGGGTCGATGGTGAACCGCACGGCGTCGCCCCGATACGACGCAACAGGCGGGCGCGGGTGGTCGTAGGGAAGTTCGATCTGCTCGGGCAGCCCGGCCAGGGTGCGCTGCCAGTAGTCCAGCCCGGTGCGGGCGGCCGAGTCTGCCGTGTCCTCGTCGCCGAGGCGCGCACGCTGCCACATCGTGAAGTCGGCGTACTGCACCGGAAGTGGCGTGAACGCGGGCGCGGCGCCCGCGCTACGAGCGCCGTAGGCGAGCATGAGATCGCGGGCCAGCACTCCCATCGACCAGCCGTCGGCGGCGATGTGGTGCACCACGATCACCAGAACGTGCTCGGTCTCGGACTCCTGTAGAAGTGCGGCCCGCACCGGGGCTTCGGTGGCCAGGTCGAACCCTGGTGCGGCAAGCTCGAAAAGGTAGCGAGCCAGGTCGTCGTCGCACGGGCGAACAGGGAGTTCGAGACGGCACTCGCCGGCAGGCAAGATCACCTGGTGTGGACCGGTCGCCGAATCGGGATACACGGTGCGCAGGCTCTCGTGCCGGGCGACGACATCGCGCAGCGCCTGGGCCAGGTCGTCGACGTCCAGGCCGCCACTCATTCGGATCGCGACAGGGATGTTGTCGGCTCCCGATGTCGGATCCAGCCGGTTGAGAAACCAGAGGCGCTGTTGCGACAACGCCAGCGGGATGGCCTGTGGGCGAGCCCCTGCCACGAGGGCAACCTGATTCGAATGTGAGCGCAGCTCGTCGGCCTGTAGCTGGGTGGCGCGTTCGGCGAGCCCGGCCGCAGTGGGTGCCTCGAACACGTCGCGCACCGTGATGTCCACGCCGAAGATGGCGGACGCGCGCGATGCCAGTTGGGTGGCGGACAGCGAATTGCCGCCGAGTGCGAAGAAGCTGTCGTCGACCCCGGCCTCGGGAATGCCGACGATCTCGGCGACCGTGGTCGTCAAGATCTCCTCGAACATCGTGCGCGGACGACGGGAGTCCTTGGAAGCGCCGAACTCCGGTGCGGGAAGCGCCTTTCGGTCGAGCTTTCCGACGGGCGTGAGTGGCACGTGATCGAGGAGAAGGACTCGAGTCGGCACCATGTGGGACGGCAAGGTCTGTGCCAGGTGTGCGATCAACTCCGCTTCCGTCACACCGTCGGCGGCAGTCGTCGGCAGTACGTAGGCCACCAGAACGGTGCCGTGCGGGCCCTCGACTCCGAGAGTGGCACCGAACTCCACGGCGGGGTGCGCGGTGAGTACATGGTCGATCTCGCCGAGTTCCACCCGCAATCCGCGGATCTTCACCTGGAAGTCGGATCGCCCCACGTACCCGATGCTGCGTGACCCCGTGCGCGGTGAGTGCTGCCAACGCACCAGATCGCCGGTGCGGTAGAGGCGTTCGCCCGGCAGCCCGAACGGGTCCGCGATGAAGCGGCTTGCCGACAGGCCCGGGCGACGGTGGTATCCGCGTGCCAGGCCGACGCCGCCCAAGTACAGTTCGCCGACCGAACCGGATGGCACCGGACGAAGGTGCGCATCGAGGACGACGGCGGTGGTTCCCCGAAGCGGTCCACCGAGATCGACGAGGTCGCCGGCGCGCATCGGCTCACTGATCGCGGCCATCACGGTGGTTTCGGTGGGACCGTAGGCGATGTAGAGGGCTCGGCCCGGCGCCCAACGTTCCACCAGTTCGGTCGGTACGGTCTCGCCGCCCACTGTCAGATGAGTGAGGCACTCGAGGCCGGACGATTCCAGCGACGCGAGCGGCGCCGGAGTGAGGAAGGCGTGGGACACGTTGTGCCCAGCGATCAGAGTGTGCAGCCCCGCACCGCCGTACACGTCCGCAGGTGCCACCACCAAGGTGGCAGCCGACCCGAAGGCCAACAGGTATTCGAACACGGAGGCGTCGAAGCTCGGTGACGAGACGTGCAGGACACGTGAACCCGGACCGGCGCCGTACCGGCCGAGTTGTTCGACGACGAAGTTGTGCAGACCGGTGTGGGTCACCGCGACACCTTTGGGTGTGCCGGTGGAGCCGGAGGTGTAGACGACGTAGGCGAGATGGTGCAGCCGCAGTGCAGTGATCCGCTCGTCATCGCCGATCCGATGATCGGGCGAGGCTGATGTGAGCGTGCCCAGTTCGTCGGAATCCAGTACCAGCCAGTCCGTGTCGCCCGGAAGCTGTGCTCGCGCAGAAGAGACCGTGAGACCGATGAGCGCACCCGAATCGGTGAGCATGTGCTGGACTCGGGAAGCCGGGTAGTTCGGATCGACAGGCACGAAAGCCGCACCCGTCTTGGCGACAGCCCATACTGCCGAAACGGATTCGAACGAGCGCGGAACGGCCACGGCGACAAAGGACTCGGGTCCGATTCCGCGTCGGATGAGCACACGAGCGAGACGGTTCGATGCGGCGTCGAGCTCACCGTAGGTCATGTCGCCGTTGGGGCCCGTGAGCGCGACGGCGTTCGGATGCTTCTCGGCGGTGTCCGACAGCAGTTCCGGCAGCGTCTTCTCGGAATACCCGGCCAGGCCCCGAACGGGGAGCAGTTCGGCCTTCTCGGCGTCGTCGAGGAGTTCCAGGTCGGCGAGCCGTCGATCCGGGCCCTCCGTGACGAACTGTTCGAACATGCGCAGGAATCGTGCGTGCAGCGTGCGGAGTTCCTCGGCGTCGTACCGAGAAGGGTTGGCCTCGAAGTCGATTCGTGTCGATCCCCCGGCGACCGACGGGTAGAGGTTCACCGACATGTCCTCCACCGGGCCGGTGGAGAGCACGTGGAACTTTCCGACCAGGTCCCCCAGCAGAATCAGCTGGTGGAACATCATGATGTTCACTGCCGGGCCGAAGAATCCGGCGGCCCCCGTGCCACCGTCCAGGTCACGTCGGATGTCTTCGTGACGGTATCGCTGATGACGCAGTGCGCCGGTGAGTGTGGTGCGTACTGCGGTGACGACGTCGCGCGTGGTGGTCTCGGCCGGTAGGTGCAGACGCAGGGGGACGATGTTCGACATCATGCCGCCGGAGCGGCGCAGTGCGACGGTGACGCGGCCCGATACCGGCAGGCTCAGTACGAGATCGTCGGTGCCGGACAGCGCGGCCATGTACGCGCCGAACGCGGCGACGATGACCGGCGCCGTTCCCGCCCCGGTCTCGTCGGACAGCCGTTCGAGGGCGCGGGACGCCGATTCGGAGAGGGTGCCGCCACACAGCAGTGGTTGCGCGGAGGCCGGAGCCGGGCCGGAGCGAGAAAGGCTGACCGGATCGGGCAGATCCCGAGTCTGTGCCGCCCAGTACTCCCGGTCGGTGACGAATCGCCCCGATGCGCGGTAGGTCTCCTCCGCGCGGGTGAGGCCGGCCGGTGAGACGGCCGCGCACGGTGCGGGTACCTCGCCGCGCACGCGTGCGGTGTACAGCTCGGCGGCGCGATTCATGAAGTTCATGGCGCCGTGCCCGTCGAGGGCGATGTGATGGCTCCGCGCGAACCAGAAGTTGCGTTCCTCGCCGACCCGCAGAATCGACGACACCACCAACGGATCTCGCAGGATGTCGAGTGGGCGGGCAGACTCGTTGCGCATCCAGACGTGGGCTGCGGTCACCGGGTCCGCGTGACCGCGGAAGTCATGAATCTCGACGGTGACCTGGAGGTTCGGGTCGACGAATTGGGTCGGGCCGGTATCGAGATGTTCCTCGATCCGGAGCATTCCGGATCCCATTTCGACGGCTGCGTCGCGGCAGACGGCAGCAAGGAGATCAGTGTCCAGGCCACCCTCGATGTCGACGTACTGCGCGATCGTGATCGGGGTGTCACCAGCGATTTTCTGCGCGAACCACATGCCGAGCTGTGCCGGCGACAATGGCGCGGGCGTCACGGATGGGTCCGATCCGGCATCGGCCGATGCGACGGCCTCTGGCATCTCCACGGCCGAGCCCTGTTCCGGGCTCATTGCTCCACCGGTCACCGCCGCCGCCCCTGTCCCCAGGCACCCCCCTCAGGGGCACCCACGGCCACCGTGACCAGGGTGCAACGTCTCGAAGACATTACTGATGCAACTTTGTATCGACCGTGACCCAGTCGTTATTACAAAGTTCGAGAACGCGTTCTAGTATGTGGGAATCCCCAGGTCAGACGCCGATCTTTCCGCCGCTCTTCCAAGCGGCAACCACTGCCGGTCGCGGCTGGGTGTCGCCGCCGTCCGGCCAGTGCGACGCGGGGTTCTCCACGCTGGCGTCGTCGTCCTCACCCGGGTGCTGGACGCTGACGAGCACCCGATCCTCGGTGACGATGGGGCCACAGGTCTCGGCGCCGACGGGAACCGACAGGAACTGCTTGGTCTCACCGCGACGGTCGCCCTCGAGGACCACGCTGAACAGGCCGTCGTTGGCCTTCAATGCGTTGCCGTCCGTGGAGATCCACAGGTTGCCGTGTGGATCGAACGCCACGTTGTCGGGGCACGAGATCGGACTGACGGCCTCCTTGTCGAACCCACCGAAGTACGTGTCCGCTTCCTTGGGATCGCCGCACACCAGCAGCAGGGTCCACGTGAACTCGGTGCCCGCGTGATCGTCGTCGAGCTCGAGCACCTGGCCGTTCTTGTTGGTGTTGCGCGGGTTCGCCTCGTCCGCGGCGGCCTTGCCGTCCGTGCCGCGCTTGTCGTTGTTGGTGAGCGCGACGTACACCTTGCCGGTGTGCGGATTGGGCTCGAAGTCCTCCGGGCGGTCCATCTTGGTGGCACCGGCCTTGTCGCCTGCCTGACGGGTGAACACCGCAACCTCTTCGGCGCTCATGCCGTCGACCAGCGACTCGCCCTTGCCGTCTTCGCCCGTGCGTAGCAACGGAATCCACTCACCCGTGCCGTCGAAGCTACCGTCCTCCGGCAGCTTTCCGGAACCGTCGATCTCGTCGGCGGAGTTGCCGGTGAACTTGGCCACGTAGAGGGTTCCGGCGTCGAGCAGCGTCATGTTGTGACGCAGGGCGGCCTGCCCGTTGCCGTCCATCTTCTTGCGGGTCGACACGAACTTGTACATGTAGTCGAACTTCTCGTCGTCACCGCTGTAGGCGACCACGGTGCCGTCGTCCGTGATGTGGATGGTTGCGGCCTCGTGCTTGAACCGGCCGAGGGCGGAGTGCTTCACGGGCACCGACGAGGCATCCCAGGGGTTGACCTCGACGACGTATCCGAAACGATGAACTTCGTTGGGCTCCTTGGCGATGTCGAAGCGGGGATCGAAACGCTCCCACAGGCGTTCGGACGCGCCGCCTTCGATTCCGTAACGCGCCAGGCGATCCGCGGCCGCAGGTTCGGTGACGGTCTCGGCGCCCGCGAAGTACTGGTTGAAGTTCTCTTCACCGGAAAGCACCGTGCCCCAGGGTGTGACGCCGCCGGAGCAGTTGTTCAGCGTCCCTGCCACCTTCGTGCCGGTGGGGTCGGCCGTCGTCTTGAGGAAGTCGCTTCCCGCTGCCGGTCCGGTCACGAGAAACTCGGTGTTGGCCGTGATACGACGGTTCTGGGGGCCGAATTTCGGTGTGAGCTTGCCGGATCCGGACTCGCCCTCCACCTGAACGACGGACAGGCCGTGCGCGTTGACAGCGATCTGGAACTGCTCGACGGTGGGGTTCTCGGGGTCGTATCCACGGAACATGAACGGCTCGGTGCTGTACTCGTGGTTCACGACCAGGAGGAAGGTGTTGGGCTGTCCCTCGACGGGCAGGAGACCGGCGAAGTCGTTGTTGTAACCGAACTGCATCTCCTGCGCCTGCGGGGTCTGCTTCTCGAAGTCGAAGGCAGGAGCGCCTTCCACCACCGGATCGCCCCAGCGAATGACGACGGCCTGCTCGTAGCCGTCGGGGATCGTGACGGCGTCGTCCGTGTTGGGGGCGACCGCGTCGAACCTGGTGCCGGTCGGTGCTTCTCCGTCACCGGCTGCGGTCGACGAGTTGCCGCTGCCTGCTGCGGAGTCCGAGTCGTCGGAGCACGCGGCGAGCACGCTGCCGGCGCCGACCGCGACCACGGCCATGCCCGTTCCGCGGAGAACGCCTCGCCGCGACAGTGCCGCCCGTGCGACGTCGCGGAAGTACTCGCCCTGGGAAGTGTTGGGTACCTCGTGTGAGCACTGGTTGCCGCACTTGTACTGGCAGGTGACAGATGCGCGTGAAGAATTGCCGTCGTGCTTCACGAACAGCGCAAGAGGTTTCAAACCCACGGTTCACTCCCGAATCGAGTTATGGACAACTCGGGCACCGTAAGGCGCGCGAACGTGTGAAAGGGAACGCCCACGTGAACGAACGGACAACGAGGCGACCCTAACTATTGCGCGGTCAGAGGACCTGGGAGAGAAACTGCTTCAGCCGATCCGTTTCGGGTTCGTCGAACATCTTGTCCGGCTTGCCGGTTTCTACGACCGCGCCGTGGTCCATGAACAGGACGTTGTCCGACACCTCGCGGGCGAACCCCATCTCGTGCGTCACGACCACCATCGTCATACCGCCCTTGGCGAGGTCCGCCATGAGCGCCAGCACGCCCTTCACCAATTCCGGGTCGAGGGCAGAGGTGGCCTCGTCGAAGAACATGACCTCCGGCTTCATCGCCAGAGCGCGTGCAATGGCGACGCGCTGTTGCTGGCCGCCGGACAGGTTCCCCGGTCGGGAGTCGGCCTTGGCGGTCAGCCCCACCAACTCGAGCTGCTCGAGGGCGACCTGGCGCGACTCGTCTTTGCTCATCCCCTTGAGCTTGCGGGGGCCGAGTGCGATGTTGTCGACCACGCTCTTGTGCGGAAAAAGGTTGAAGTGCTGGAACACCATGCCGATTCGCTGACGCAGGTGATCCGGGTTGTCCTTCAACACCGATCGGCCGTCGAGCAACACGTCGCCCTTGTCGGGTTCGTGCAACCTGTTCAACGCGCGCAGCAACGTCGACTTTCCGGACCCGGACGGGCCGATGACGGTGACGGTGTTGCCCGCGTCGACATGAAGGTCGACGCCCCGCAGCACTTTGTTGTTGCCGAACGCCAGATGAATATCGGTGCCCGTCAGGGACACGGAACTTCTCTCGGAAACGGAGCTCTTCTCGGAGACCGCCATGGTCTATCCCCTTTCCACGACGATGGACTGCTCCACCGGATCGAGCGTGCCGGAATTGTCGGTGCGGCCCGTGCGTAGACGGTTGTCGATGTAGTTGACGAGGTGCGTGAGCGGAATGGTCAGCACCAGGTAGAACAGGCCGGCCGCGACGAGCGGTGAGAGGTTTCCGGTCTGTGCGTTGAGGTCTCGTCCCACCGCGAAGAGTTCACGCTGGGTGACGAGCAAGCCGAGGAAGTAGATCAGCGACGAATCCTTGATGAGCGAGATGAATTGGTTCATCAGGGCGGGCAGCACCCGCCGGACACCCTGCGGGACGACCACCAGCGACATGGATTTGCGATAGCTGAAACCCAATGCACGTGAGGCTTCGAGCTGTCCCGATTCGACGCTCTGGATGCCTGATCGGAATATCTCGCCGATGTACGCGGAGGCCAGCAGAGAGAGGGCGGCCGCGCCGAGCCAGTACGGGTTGCTTCCGGTCAGGTTTTTCACCAGCGGCCCGACCCCGA
Organism: Rhodococcus huquni; assembly: GCF_055231055.1. Taxonomy (NCBI): domain Bacteria; kingdom Bacillati; phylum Actinomycetota; class Actinomycetes; order Mycobacteriales; family Nocardiaceae; genus Rhodococcus; species Rhodococcus huquni. The sequence continues at coordinate 204,284 of NZ_JBUYWE010000002.1, read as the reverse complement.
GTCCCACGATCAGGATGATGACGACAGCCGGCAACCCCCGGAATATATCCGTGTAGATGCGGGCGGGCCAGCGCAGCCAGCGGGTGCGGGAGATGCCCGCCATCGCCAACAGCATGCCGAGAACGGTTCCCACGATGCCCGACGCGAGCGCGAGGATCAGGGTGTTCGGCAGGCCTGTCTTCAACAGATCGGGGAAGGCGCGCTTGTACAACTCCCAGTCGAAGAAGGTGTCCTTCAGCTGTTGGAGTGTCGATTTGGGTGCGACGGCCTCGGCGGGCTCTTCGTTGGCGGCGTTCTCGGCCGCGATGGCCGCGAAGTCCGGTAGCTCGGGGACCGGAGCGGCCTTGCTGCCCGGCTTCCAACCCTCCGGAAGCTGCCGCGGAACCCAGCCCGAGTACAGCTGCGAGTAGGTGCCGTCCTCGATCACGGCATCCAGACCGGAGTTCAGCGCATCGATCAACGGCTGGTTGTCCTTGGCGACAGCCCAGCCGACGAAGTTGTTGACGCTGAACGTGTTCTCCACGATCGACGTCGGATCACCCGGGGCGATAGTGCCTTCGGCCTGTTGCGACGGCGCCACCCAGGCGTCGATCTGTCCGGTCTTCAGGTTCGCGTACGCCGTGTTGTAGTCCGGAAACTTCACCGGATCGAGGCCGAGTTCGTTGACCACGTACTCGTCCTGGACGGTGCCCTGCACGACGCCGACGCGGGTGTCGGCGTTCAGGGCGTCGAAACCGGTGATGGGGCTGCCGTTGGGCACCACAAGCGAGAAGTACCCGAAGTCGTAGCCGTTGGTGAACCCGACCGTGTTACGCCGCTCGTCGGTGGTGGTGATCGACGACGACCCCACGTCGAAGCGGTGGCCCGCGACCTGAGCGAGCAGGCCCGCGAACTCGGTGCCGACGAAGTCGACTCGCAAGCCGAGCTTCTCGCCGACGGCGCGCAGGAGTTCGTTGTCGTAGCCGGTGAACTGGTTCTCCGAGTTGACGCAGATGCTCGGCGGCGCGTCCGACAGGGTGCCGACCGTGAGGACGCCGGGTTCGATCAGATTCAGCTTGGACGTGTCGACCTGGTCGAGCGGGGCCACGTCCGGGGTGGTGTGCCGATCCTCGGCGGCCGATGCGGCCTCGGAATCGAAGTTGGTGGGTACGGCCGTGGACGCGCCGACGCCGGGGGGCGCGCACAGATCCGTGGGTGCACCGTCGCCGCCGCCGTCGCCACTGGAACAGGACGCCACCGTGAATGCCAGGATCGTGGCGATCATCAGAGCGAGGGCGACGCGCACTCTCGGTGCGACGGAGGAAAGCATCCTTGCAGAATAAACCCGCCCCTCCCGATCCCGACCAATGTCACACCGGTTTCGCTGAACGTAACCGGTGTGACATTGGTCAGCTGAGGGTGAGTCAGGCGAGGCCCGAGATGGGCGGCGGGTTGTTCTCGTCGCGCCAGGCGATGGCCTGCTTCAGTTCGGTGAGGTCGTACTCGGGCCCGCCGACGCCGACGGTGAACAGCGTGACGCCGGCCTCGACGAACTTCTGCGCCTCGTCCAACCCCGGCCACGACAGTGAGTGCGCTATGTCGTCCGGGTTCCGGCCCTTGTCTGCGCAACGGTCGGCGAGGATTCCCGCCTTGCGTGCGTGGGTGTCGATATCGCTGAAGCTGTGCCAGATGTCGCCGTGCTCTGCGACCAGGGGCAACGTCTTCTTCTCGCCGCCGCCGCCGATCAGGAGCGGGATGTGCCGCGTGGGCGGCGGGTTCACCTTTGCGAGTCGGCCGGTGATGCGCGGGAGATACTCGCCCAGCAGCTTCAGCCGCGAGCCGGCTGTGCCGAACTCGTAGCCGTATTCGTCGTAGTCCTTCTCGAACCAACCGGCCCCGATCCCGAGGATCAGGCGACCGCCGCTGATGTGGTCCACGGTGCGGGCCATGTCTGCCAGCAGGTCCGGGTTGCGGTAACCACCACCGGTGACGAGTGCGCCGATCTCCACCCGCTCGGTCTGCTCCGCCCAGGCACCGAGCATCGTCCAGCATTCGAAATGGGCGCCCTCGGGGTCGCCGTACAGCGGGTAGAAGTGATCCCAGTTGAAGACGACGTCGACGCCGGCGTCCTCGGAGCGCAGCACGGCATCACGGATCAACCCGTAGTCGGGGGCCTGCTGAGGTTGAAGTTGGACGCCGATACGAACTTGACGGTGCATGTGCGGGCTCCTCGGAGTTGGCTTCGGGCACTCCCCATCATCTTGCGCGCGTCATGGAACGGCCCGCAACGAAATCAGCCGTCGGCAAGCCGCTGCCCCATCCACTGCAGAACCTCCGGGTAGGCTGCCGGACCGGCCGGAAGGTGATTGAGACCCACGACCGGAATCGAGGGGAAGTCGTACTCGCGCACGGTCACGTCGGTCGCACCGGCGTCGTGCCAACGCTGCGCCAGCACCCGGGTCTGTTCGACGGGAACCGTGTCGTCCGGCACCCCGTGGCCGATGAACACGGGCTTGTCCGGGGCCGTGAATCCGATGGTGTTGTCGGCGACGATCGAGGCGAACGGCTCGTCGGCGAGATGTTCCCGCAGGCCGCGGCCGTCCTTGGTGACGTCGCGGAAATGCACGCCGCCGAAGCGCTCGGAATCGCTGACACAGTCGTTCGTGGTCTCGTCGAGGATCCGCAATCCCTCGTCGTCGAAGATCCCGCGAATGTCTTCCGCCCGGTCGGGGTAGGCGGCGATCATCCCGTTCACGACATAGAAGAGGTTGCCCGCCAGCGGAGTTCCGTCGCTGTTGTCGATGTTGAGAGTCACGTCCGCGGGCGGCGCCCCGACGTACGTCCCTTTCAGGTTCAGATTCGGGGCGTGGGAGGCAGACAACTCGGCGGCAGCCGCCGATGCATGACCGCCTTCCGAGTATCCGTAGACGAGGACGGGGGTGTCGGTGTCGCCCACTGCCGCTCTTGCCACGTCCAGGAGCGCGTTTCCTGCCGCTGTCCGGTTGAGGTACGTGTGCACGCCGGGCGTTCCGAGCCCTTGATAGTCGGTGGCTGCCACCTGGTAACCCTGTGCCAGGAAGGGAGCGATGGTGGCGCTGTCCATGGACGTGCCGATTCCGTGCGAACCCGCACAGCGGTCCGCGAGACCACTGGTACCGGGCGCGTAGGCGAGCACCGGGCGTGGACCCGGTCCACCCCACGGGACGTCCGGAGTGATCGTGTAACCCGAGACGGTCATGGGGTTTCCGTTGGCATCGGTCGATTTGTACAGAAGCAACTCTGTGTGAGTCGCAGGTAGCCCGGGAATCGGCATGGAGCGCACGATGTCTCCGTCGCCGAGCTCGGCCAGATCGGGTACGGGCTGGTGGTAGAGGTCTGTGCGCTCGTCGGCGTTGGCGGTGCCGGGCACGGCGGCCAGGGCCAGTGCGGCGCAGGACATGATGGCTACAGAAGCAATGGAACGATTCACTGGAACAACCCCCACGGGTTCCTGGTTTCGTATGCGCTCGTTTCCGCTGCCTGATTACAGCACGTTCGGTAGCCAGATGCTTGCTATCTCGTTCCCGCGCGCGCCCCTTCCCCCGGCCAATGTCACACCGGTTCGCGTGAGCTGAACGCGTGTGACATTGGTCAGGGAAGGGGGTGGTCAGGAGAACGTGACGCCGGCCGCCGAGAGGGTGGCACGCAGAACGAAACCGGCTTCCGGGCCGACGACCTCGCTCACCAACTCCAGATATCGGTGCAGAAACTCGGGACCGTGCGCGGGGTCGACGCGGGCTCCCGGATCGTCGGGATGCATGGGATCGAGGTGGTGGGCCAGTTCGTGTAGAACCACCAGTTCCCGGAACGCCCACGCGGTGCCGCTGCGGTACTCGGGAACGGCAATGGCGGCGCAATCGCTTTCGTAGTGTGCCGCGTTGTTGCCGGCGCGGGCGCGAACGTGGACGGGCACCGAGGCCCGCTCCCATCGCCGACGAACCCAGTCGAGGGCGAGCACTCGATCGAGGTAGTCCTGAATCGACTCGATGGAGGCGAAACGGCGCTCGACCGGCAGCGTGACCTCCGATCCGATCAGCTCGACGGTCCGTGACCCGGTCTTGTCGGCGCGGTCGAACATGTTGCGCACCAATTGTTCTGCCTCGTAGACGAGTGCTCGCTGCGAGTCGCGGCCCGCCTTCACGGTATCTGCTTCTTCGCGGTTCCGAGTTCGGTCGACGGCCCGAGTTTCGCGGTCCGTGCCGCGCGGTCTCCCGCCCTGCGTGCCGACGAAGAATGCCCAGCGGACGCCTTCGCTCCTCGCCAGGTGCCACGTGCCCGTGACTCCGCGGTGTAGTAGTCGCGCAGTTCCAACTCCTTGTCGCGCAAGGCCAGCGCAGTGCCAGGAGTATCGGTCTCGGCGACCGTTCTGGTCTCGTTGCGTGCCTCTTCCAGACGCTTGCCGATTCGTTCCGAGTACGCGAGCTGAAAGTTCAGTCGCGCCGTCACACCCGCGACCGGACGCCGCACCTTCGTCGCGACCCGGCGGCGGCCCCGCTTCTCGACGACGGTGCGCAGCGTCGTCTCGTTCCGATACTCCCCCGACTTGATGTAGGCGTCCGACGCTCGGACCATCTGCACGAGCAGGCTCGAGTACAACGCCTCGCACGTGTCGATATCGGTTGCGAACCCGTATGCGTAGATGACGGCCGAGCTCTGCGAGATGTCGCACTGCACGTCGTTGGCCGCGGCGATCACGATGAAGAGCTGGGCGTACGTCCGCAATCCCTTGCGCCCGGGCTCGCCGACGGTGATCAGCCGCTGCGTCGGCGTGGTCCGCTTCTCGCGTCCCGACGCGTGGGCCCTGGCCACCGCGAGGTCGATCGACGCCGTGGTTGCCAGACGTTGCGCGGCCGCCATGAAGGCGTCGCTCTCGTGCGCGTTGTCGGTGGATTCCGCTTGCCGGAGGAGTCCACCGATGCGGGTCAGCATCTTGTCCGAACTCACGTGGGCGATACTAAGCTTCCCTCGGCTCGCGCGGGAATCCGTGCCGCGGGGACCACCCACTTCGACTCGGATCGTCCGGCACGTTCCTGCCGGTAGAAGGGATCTCACACCCATGGCGACAGTTACGTACGACCGCACGACCTGCCTGTTCCCCGGCTCTCAGAAGCCGGCGGTGGACGGACTCGATCTGCACATCGAGGACGGCGAGTTCCTCGTGCTCGTGGGGCCGTCCGGATGTGGAAAGTCGACGTCGCTGCGCATGCTGGCGGGGCTCGAGCCGGTGCACAGCGGCCGCATCCTCATCGGTGACAACGACGTGACCGGCCAGGAGCCCAAGGAACGCGACATCGCGATGGTGTTCCAGAACTATGCCCTCTACCCGCACATGTCGGTCGCGGAGAACATGGGATTCGCTCTCAAATTGGCCGGCTCGTCGAAGGCCGACATCCGGGCCCGCGTCGAGGACGTGGCCAAGCTCCTCGACCTCGAGCAGTATCTGGATCGCAAGCCGAAGGCACTGTCCGGTGGTCAGCGCCAGCGTGTCGCGATGGGCCGTGCGATCGTCCGGCAGCCGCAGGTGTTCCTGATGGACGAGCCGCTGTCCAACCTGGACGCCAAACTGCGCGTGCAGACGCGCACCCAGATCGCTCAGCTGCAGCGTCGCCTCGAAACGACGATGGTCTACGTCACCCACGACCAGGTCGAAGCGATGACGATGGGCGACCGCGTGGCCGTTCTGAAGGACGGGCAGCTGCAGCAGTGCGACACTCCGCGCGACCTGTACCGCAGCCCCGCGAACGTCTTCGTGGCCGGTTTCATGGGCTCGCCGTCGATGAATCTGTTCACCCTCCCCCTCACGGAACAGGGCGTGCAGTTCGGTGACACGGTCATTCCCGTCCCTCGTCAGCTGCGTGGGGAGAACAGCGAGGCCGAGGTCGTCGTCGGCGTGCGCCCCGAGCATCTCGAACTCGCCTCGGACGGAATCTCGATGGACGTGGCGGTGGTCGAGGAACTCGGCTCCGACGCCTATATTTACGGTCGCACCGCCATCAACGGTGTCACCCAGGAGATCGTCGCCCGTGCCGATTGGCGTAACCCGCCGCGCAAGGGCGAGACCGTCAAACTGCACGTCGATGCGGAGCAGTTGCACCTGTTCTCGGCTGTGGACGGGCGCCGTCTGAGCCGGTAGGACGCGCGCGACACGCCCACGTGACCGATTCAGCTTGGGGGTAATGCCCCGTTTGCCGGGTGGTCCATGCCACAGTATGTTCCGACACCGCGACCGGTGCCGCAGTTCCGTCATGCCGATCGCGGGTTCATCCGCCTACCAACGGGGAGTACTCCATGGTTCAGATTTCGAGAGCGGTTCGCCGCGCAGCCGTGTTCGCGACCGCTGCGTCGATGGTCACGCTCACCGCTTGTTCGAGTGACAGTGGCGATGCCCAGTCGGAGAACCTCGACGGTCGAGGCCCCATCACGTTCGCGATGGGAAAGAACGACACCGACAAGCTGACTCCGGTCATCGAGCAGTGGAACGCCGCTCACCCGGACGAGAAGGTCGAGCTTGCCGAGCTCGCCGGTGAAGCGGATGCGCAGCGCGACAAGCTCGTCCAGTCGCTGCAGGCCGGCAACTCCGAGTACGACGTCATGGCGCTCGACATCACCTGGACTGCGGAGTTCGCAGCCAACGGATGGTTGCAGCCGCTCACCGACGAGCTGGCGATCGACACCGCCGGTCTGCTCCCCGCAACCGTGGACAGCGCCACCTACCGTGACGTCCTGTACGCGGGCCCGCAGAACACCAACGCGACCCTGCTTTACTACCGCAACGACATGGTCCCGGCGGCTCCCGCCGACTGGAAGGCGCTGACCGACAGCTGTGGCGTCGCGGCCGAGAAGTCCGTCGACTGCCTGCTCACTCAGCTCAAGCAGTACGAGGGTCTGACGGTCAACACCACCGAGGCGATCAACTCGTGGGGCGGCTCGGTCGTCGGCGAAGACGGCAGCACCCCCGAGGTCGATTCCCCCGAGGCCAAGGCCGGTCTGCAGTCGCTCGTCGACGCGTATGCGGCGGGACAGATCGCGAAGACGTCCACGAGCTCCACGGAAGAGGAGACGAACCTGGCGTTCGTCGACGGCAAGTCCATGTACGCCTACAACTGGCCGTACATGTACAGCAACGCCGAAGAGGACGGTTCGGCTGTGAAGGGCAAGGTCGGCGTCGCGCCGATCGTCGGGCCCAACGGTCCCGGCGCGTCCACCCTCGGTGGCTACAACAACGGCATCAACGTGAACTCCGACGCCAAGGCGACCGCCCGTGACTTCATCGAGTTCATCCAGAGCCCCGAGGTTCAGACGTCCTTCGCGGACCAGTCCTTCCCGCCGGTTCTCGCGAACGTGTACGACGACGAGTCGCTGATCGCCAAGTACCCGTACCTCCCGGCGCTGAAGTCGGCTCTCGAGACCGCCGTTCCGCGTCCGGTCACGCCGTACTACAGCGACGTGAGCCGTGCGATCCAGGACAACGCCTACGCCGCGATCACGGGTGGGAAGTCGGTCGATCAGGCGGTGGCGGACATGTCCTCTGCCATCGAGGTCGCTTCCAAGTAGTCAGTTAGTCAGTTCGGATTCGAAGCTAGTCAACAGCGCCGCCGCCGCGGCGACGAAGGGCCGGGTACCGAAGAAATGGTCGACACCGCTGTGCGGACCGAGCAAGACGAGCCGGAGGTCTCTGTTCGCAAGAAGCGGGATCTGCGAGCAGTGTGGCTCATCGCGCCGACGATGCTCATTCTCGCTGTCGTCATCGCGTACCCGGTCCTTCGTGCGATCTACCTGTCCTTTCAACAGGACAAGGGGATCGACCCCGCCACCGGCCGATTCACCGACGGTGGATTCGCCGGCTTCGATCACTACCTGCAGTGGCTGACCCAGAACTGCGGTTCGGGCGCGGGTTCGTGCCCACCCGGAACACTCGGCGCCAACTTCTGGCCTGCCGTGGGCACCACGCTGTTCTTCGCGGTCGTCACCGTCTCCATCGAGGTCCTACTCGGACTCTGGATGGCGACGGTGATGGGCCGCTCCTTCTTCGGACGCTCGATGCTGCGAGCGAGTGTCCTCATCCCGTGGGCGATCCCGACCGCCGTCACCGCGAAGCTGTGGTTCTTCATCTTCGCCAACGACGGCATCGTGAACCGCGTGCTCGGCACGGACATCTCGTGGACCACCGACCCGTGGGCGTCGAGATTCGCGGTCATCATCGCGGACGTCTGGAAGACCACACCGTTCATGGCGCTGCTGATACTCGCGGGCCTGCAGATGATTCCGCAGGACGTGTACGAGGCCGCGAAGGTCGACGGCGCGACCGCCTGGCAGCGCTTCCGACAGATCACGTTGCCGTTGGTGAAGCCGGCGCTGATGGTGGCCGTGCTGTTCCGCACGCTCGACGTCCTGCGCATGTACGACCTACCGGCCATCCTCTCGGGGACGAGCGGCGGAACCCCCACGACCACGGTGTCGATTCTCGTGGTCGCAGACATGCAGGGCGGCAATTTCAACAGTGCCTCCGCCCTCTCGACGCTCGTGTTCCTCATGATTTTCGCGGTGGCGTTCGTGATGGTGAAGTTCCTCGGGGCCAACGCGGTCCGCACACAGGACGATCAACGTAAGGGAGCAGCCAAGTGATGGCGGGCAGGCACCGGTCGCCGGAGCTGGATTCGGAGACCGAAGTGGCACGTCCGGAGGAGCCGCCGGTACATCGGCGTCCGATGGGGCCGATCGTTCGTACGTACGTGGGCGTCGTCGCCATCCTGATCTGGGGACTGGCCCCGTTCTATTGGATGGTGGTCACCGCGTTCCGCAGCGTCGATCACACCTTCGACACGACCCCGTGGCCCACCTACGTCACTCTCGACAACTTCCGGGACGCGCTGTCCACCTCGAAGGGCAACGACTTCCTCGGTTCGATCGTCAACAGTCTGATCATCGGTGCCGTGACCACGGCCGTGGCGTTGATCCTCGGCATCTTCACGGCGTACGCGCTGGCCCGGATCGAGTTCCGGGGCAAGTACATCGTCACCGGCATCGTTCTTGCGGCTTCGATGTTCCCGGGCGTCGCGTTGGTGACGCCCCTGTTCCAGCTGTTCGGTGACCTCAACTGGATCGGCCAGTATCAGGCGCTCATCATCCCCAACATCTCCTTCGTGCTTCCGTTGACCATCTACACGTTGACGTCGTTCATGTCGGACATGCCGTGGGAGTTGGAGGAGGCGGCCCGCGTGGACGGCGCGACCCGGACCCAGGCGTTCCGTCTCGTGATTCTTCCGCTGGCCGCTCCGGCGCTCTTCACGACGGCGATCCTCGCGTTCATCGCGACATGGAACGAGTACATGCTGTCGAGTCAGCTCTCCAACCGGGCCACCGAGCCCGTGACCGTGGCGATCGCCCGATTCTCGGGTGGGGACGCGTTCACCCAGCCCTATACCGCGGTGATGGCCGCCGGCACGCTGGTCACGGTCCCTCTCGTGATCATGGTTCTGCTCTTCCAGCGCCGCATCGTGTCCGGGTTGACCGCCGGTGGCGTCAAGAGCTGACATGCATCCTGTTGCGAAGCGTCAGCGTCTCGAACTGTTGGTCGGCGTGCTCGGATTCTTCACGCTGATGGCGCTGATCTCGGCCGTCGTCGAGATCGTGCGGGGTACGCCGAGCATGACGTCCTCGCTGGTTCTCCTGGTGTGTGTGGTGCTGACGGGATTGGCCGTCACCGCGCTGCGGCGGGCGCGACGCCTGTCCTGATCGGCGGTTTATGTGGCCTGTGCCGCCTTCGCCGGAAACAGCCACGCTCGTCACAGTTGGCGGGAAATGGCAAACATAGGTATGCCTGGATGGAATGATCCGTGAAGATCGGATACGCCAACCGGGAGCGTGTAAGTGAGTTCACCGACCAATCCGCCAGGCGAGGGCCCTTCGCCGTCGGGCCGTCATGCCGAGGAAAACGCCAGGACAGGCGCACCTTTGGGATCAGATGACCCACCTGCATCGGGTTCGAATTCCCCCAAAACGGACCATCGTTGGCGCAATGTTCGCCGCTCGGTTCTTGCAGTTGCCGTTGTGTTGCTGGTGGTGCCCGCCCTCGTTTTCGCGATCGCCTACGTGCGCGCGGAGGTGCCGAAACCCTCGGATATGGAGACCAATCAGGTCGCCACGATCCTTGCTGCGGACGGTACGTCCGAGATTTCCAAGGTCATCCCGCCGGAGGGTAACCGCACCGAGGTGGACCTGAACGAGATCCCCGAGCACGTGCGCAATGCAGTGTTGTCCGCGGAGGACCGCAACTTCTATTCCAATCCGGGCTTCTCGGTCAGTGGATTCACCAGGGCTGCCCGCGACAACATTCTGGGCAAGGACAGCGCAGGCGGTGGCTCCACCATCACCCAGCAGTACGTGAAGAACGTGCTGGTCGGTTCGGATCGCAGCATCACCCGCAAGATGCGCGAGCTCGTGATCTCGACGAAGATGAACAACGAGTGGTCCAAGGACGAGATCCTTGCCGCATACCTGAACACCATCTACTTCGGACGTGGCGCGTACGGCGTCGATGCCGCTGCTCGGGCCTATTTCGACAAGCCGATCGGTGAACTGAGCGTCGCGGAGGGCGCGGTGCTCGCGGCGGTCATCCAGAGTCCGTCGTACCTCGACCCCGAATCCAATCCGGACAAGCTCGAGTCCCGGTGGAACTACGTGCTCGACGGCATGGTCGACATGGGCGTTCTGGACGGTCAGGAACGACAGAACACGGAAATGCCCGTTGCGGCACCTGCGAATCGACCGACCGACGCGAACTCGGAGCCGGGGCCGTCGGGACTGATCCGCAATCAGGTACTACGTGAGCTCGCCGAATCGGGCATCAGCGAACAGACGCTGAACACCGAAGGCCTGCAGATCACCACCACCATCGATCCGAAGGCGCAGGCCGCGGCGGTCGAGGGTGTGCACAGCACACTCGAGGGTGAAGATCCCGACCTGCGCACGGCCGTCGTCTCCATCGATCCGAAGACCGGTGGCGTCCGGTCCTACTACGGCGGCGAGGACGGCAACGGCTACGACTATGCGCAGGCTCCGTTGCAGACCGGTTCCTCCTTCAAGGCCTTCGGTCTCGCGGCGGCGCTCGAGCAGGGCATCCCGCTGTCGGCGCGATACAGCAGTGCGCCGTTGACCGTGGCGGACCTCGAGATCGGCAACGTGGAGGGTGAGTCCTGCGGCGTCTGCAGCATCGCAGAGGCCACCAAACGTTCGCTGAACACGAGCTTCTACCGGCTGATGATGTCGATGGAGGACGGACCGCAGTCCATCGCCGACGCTGCACACAAGGCGGGCATTCCCGAGCAGATTCCCGGGCTCGAAGGCCCGAGCCTCACCCAGAACGGCGGCCCGCCGGAAGGCGGCATCGTGCTGGGTCAGTACCAGGCGCGACCCATCGACATGGCGTCCGCTTATGCCACGTTCGCGGCCTCGGGCATCTACCGCAAGCCGCATTTCGTGCAGAAGGTCGTCGATGCCGACGGCGAGGTGCTTCTCGACCGCCAGCCGGATCCCGGCGAGCGGCGTATCGACGAGGCCGTCGCCGACAACGTCAGCCAGGCGCTGATGCCGGTGGCCTCCTACTCCAAGGGGCACGGCTTGGCGGGCGGACGCCCGTCGGCGGCCAAGACCGGTACCGCGCAGCTCGGTGAATCAGGCGAGAACAAGGACGCCTGGATGGTCGGGTACACGCCGTCGTTGTCGACGGCGGTGTGGATGGGCAAAGCCGATGCCACTGCCATCAACAACAGTTGGGGCGGGTTGATCTACGGTTCCGGACTGCCGTCGGACATCTGGAAGGACACCATGGACGGTGCCCTCGAGGACACCGACTGGGAGGACTTCCCGTGGCCGGATTCGATCGGTGGCCAGGCCGGTGTCCCGTCCGGTGGGGGCGGCGACAGCAGCAGTTACGACAGCGGTAGCAGTAGCACCACCACCGGTAACGGTGGAGGAGGCGGCAATACCGACACCGGGCAGAACCAAGCTCCGGCGCCACCGCCGGCGGCAGAGGAACCTGCTGCCCCGCCCGTGGAGGTACCTCCGGTCGAGGTTCCGACTCCGCAGGAGCCGCCTCAGCAGGTGGAGATTCTGCCGGGCGTCGTCATTCCGATACCGGGTCAGTGACTTCGAATTCTTCGATCGCGAAGCTCACGATCGGTGGGCCGTCCTCGTCGGGTCCGTCGCCGCGAAAGGCGTCCAACGACGCACGGTCGGTCCACCGTTCGCTGATGTTGACCCGGCTCGGTTCGAGCGGGTCGGGACTGACACTGAACTCGAGGCACTGCGGGTTGCCGCGTGCGAGGCGCACGGCCTCGGAGCTGAGCTCGATGTGCTTTTCTCGATCGGCGGGATCGACTGTCAGGTGGCCGACGACGATGATCATGGCGCGACGGTAACCCACACGGGGCGGCCTGTCGTGCGATGCTGAGGTCATGTGGCGTTCCAGAACTGCCGGTGCAGCACTGTTCACGACGATCGTCGCCGTCGGTGTCTGTCCTGGCGTAGCGCTTGCTGCACCTCAACCGATCGACAACTTCGACGGTGTCCCCGAGCGCACCTCGTTGACGGTCGAGTACGCGCCCGGCGGAATTCTGATCGGAACGGCCAATCAGCACGAGGCGCGGGCGGGCTTGTCGACCGTGAAGCTCTACGTCGCCGACTACGCCTTACGGCACGGCGATCATTCGCCGGAGGACTTCTATCTGGCGGAGCGGATGATTCGTGAATCCGACGACGCTGCCGCTTCCGAACTCGACGCCAAGTATCCGGACGCGATCGGTGCGGTTGCCGACGAGTACGGCCTGTCCGAGACCACGCGCGGTTCGTTCTGGGGCGATTCGTTCACGAGCACCGCAGACACCGTCCGCTTTCTGATGGCGAAGCGGCTCGATCCGTTGTCGCCGATTCCGGGCTGGATGAGCACGGCGGCACCGGTTGCCGCGGACGGCACCGTTCAGGACTGGGGTACGGCCAAACTTCCCGGCGTGCTCGGCAGCAAGTGGGGTTGGGGGGATCCGGGTTCCTCGGTGGTCGCCTCGGCCTCGTTCGGTCCCGACTTCACGGTCGCCGCCAACACGTACGGCACCCCGCAGGAGCAGACGGACGACGTTCTCGGTGCCTTCGGGCAGGGGCCGGCCCCGCTGATCCCTCAGGACGCGCTTCCCCCGATTCCCGGCGTGGACGTGGATGCGCTGGCCCGCAACCTCGAGGAACAGTTGCAGAACGTCCTCCCGGGTTGAGACAAGACTGTGCGCCTCCCCCGCGGCCGAAGCCGCCAGGAAGGCGCACAGTGATTGCGGAAGTTGTAGCCCGGAATCAGGGTTCGACGATGAAGGCTTCCAGCTCGGTACGAGCCTTGTCGTCGGCCATCTGAACCGGCGGGGACTTCATCAGGTAAGCGGAAGCCGGGTAGACCGGTCCGCCGATTCCACGGTCCTTGGCGATCTTGGCTGCGCGGACGGCGTCGATGATGATGCCGGCCGAGTTCGGGGAGTCCCAGACCTCGAGCTTGTACTCCAGGTTGAGCGGGGCGTCACCGAATGCGCGACCTTCGAGGCGGACGTATGCCCACTTGCGATCGTCGAGCCACTCCACGTAGTCCGAGGGACCGATGTGGACGTTGCGGTCGTGGATCTTGCCCGCGAGCGAACCGGTGAGGTTGGACGTCACGGCCTGGGTCTTGGAGACCTTCTTGGACTCGAGGCGATCACGCTCGAGCATGTTCTTGAAGTCCATGTTGCCGCCGACGTTGAGCTGGTACGTGCGGTCGAGCACGACTCCGCGATCCTCGAACAGCTTGGCCATCACACGGTGGGTGATGGTGGCGCCGACCTGGCTCTTGATGTCGTCGCCGACGATCGGGACGCCGGCGTCCTTGAACTTCGCAGCCCACTCGGGGTCGGAGGCGATGAAGACGGGCAGCGCGTTGACGAACGCGACGTTCGCGTCGATCGCGGCCTGCGCGTAGAACTTGTCGGCCTCTTCGGAGCCCACGGGGAGGTAGGACACGAGGACGTCGACCTCGGCGTCCTTCAGAGCCTTCACGACGTCTACGGGCTCGGCGTCGGAGACCTCGATGGTCTCGGAGTAGTACTTGCCGATGCCGTCGAGGGTCGGTCCACGCTGGACGGTGACGTCCGTGGGCGGCACATCCGTGATCTTGATGGTGTTGTTCTCGCTGGCGAGGATGGCCTCGGAAAGGTCGAATCCGACCTTCTTGGCGTCCACGTCGAAGGCAGCGACGAACTTCACGTCGCGGACGTGGTAGCCGCCGAACTTCACATGCATCAAGCCGGGAACGGTGGCATTCTCGTCGGCATCCTTGTAGTACTGCACGCCCTGAACCAAGGACGAGGCACAGTTGCCCACTCCCACAATGGCGACGCGCACTGCGCGCGCCCCGGCGGTGTTGTTCTCACCCATGGTCGGGTTCTCCTTCTTTCTTGTGCGTTGCTGTTGACTGCTCAGCGGCGATCAGTTCGTTGAGCCAGCGGACTTCGCGTTCGCTGGACTCGAGGCCGAGCTGATGTAGCTGACGGGTATAGCGATCCAGTGACGAACTTGCGCGCCCGACGGCATCTCGAAGGCCTTCGCGGCGCTCTTCGACCTGACGGCGCCGGCCCTCGAGGATTCGCATCCGCGCCTCGGCCGGAGTGCGGCTGAAGAAAGCGAGATGAACACCGAATCCGTCGTCCGTGTAGTTCTGTGGACCCGTGTCGGCCACGAGCTCGGTGAACCGTTCCTTGCCGACGGGTGTCAGCTGGTACACGCGGCGGGCCCGCCTCTTGACGGGTGCCGGTGTGCTGACGTTCTCGGCGATCAGTCCGTCGGACTGCATGCGCCGAAGAGCCGGATACAGCGAGCCGTAGGAGAACGCGCGAAACGCTCCCAACAACCCGGTCAGCCGCTTCCGTAGCTCGTATCCGTGCATGGGTGACTCGTGGAGAAGCCCGAGAATTGCCAATTCGAGCATGTCTCCACCTCCTGGATTTGTCCCATGTACCCGATGCGATTCGAAACTATATCGCAGCGATATATACGAGAATACGGCAGGAGTGGTAGGTGTGACAACAAGTCACACGCTGCAGGTGTGGTTTCCCGTCGTCGGCACCGAAATCGGCCCCGCGAATCCCCGCCGATCCGTCCCCGAACCTCCTGCCGGTCATCGGGCGCACGTACTCTGGTCTCCGTGCGGTTACAGCGGCAGGTGGTGGACTACGCGCTTCAGCGTCGGTCGCTGCTGGCCGAGGTCTACTCGGGTAGGACGGGCGTCAAAGAGGTATGCGACGCCGATCCCTACCTGTTGCGGGCCGCCAAGTTCCACGGCCGGGGCAGCGACGTCATGTGCCCCATCTGCCGTAAGGAGCAGTTGACCCACGTTTCCTGGGTGTTCGGCGAAAAGCTCGGTGCTGTCTCGGGTTCGGCACGAAACCCCGACGAACTGGCTCGGCTCGAGGCCACACAGGAAGAATTCTCTGTCCACGTCGTGGAGGTGTGCCGGACGTGCAACTGGAACCACCTGGTTCAGTCGTACGTCCTCGGTTCGATACCGGCGCCCAAACGACCGCGGCGATCGTCGGCGAGGGCGCGTCCCCCCGGTCGGCGTACTGCGAGCGAGTAGGCCAGCACCCATGAGCGGGTGTGGCTAGTCTCGGTCGTCGCCGGCAGATACAACGCAGGACCGCGTTCGGTCCACAACCACTGGAGATTTGTACGTGAGTTCCCCCTACAACGACGAACCGGGCCGTCCGCCCCGACCGAGCGGCCCGCCGCCGCAGGGACGTGCGCCCGGCCCGCCGCCGCAGGGGCGTCCGCCGCGCCAGGGCCCGCCCCCGCAGGGCAGGCCGGCGGGGCCGCCGCCGCAGGGTAGGCCGGTAGGACCACCGCCCGGTGTCCGTCAGGCGGGAGGACCTCCGCAGGGACCTCCCCGTCGACAGGGCCCTCCGCCGCCGCGTCAGGCTCCAGCAGCTCGCAACGCCCCGCCTCCGGGCAGGGGCGTTCCTCCGCAGGGACCACCTCGCCGGCAGGGCCCTCCGCCGCAGGGTGTGCGTCAGGCTCCCCGAAATGCTCCAGCTCCCGGTTCCCGTCCGCCGGGTGGGCGTCCACCGGGTCCGCCGCCGCGGACCGGTGGTCCGGGCGGTAGCGGCGGTAATGGTGGCGAGCCGCCGAGGAAGAAGCCGGTGAAGAAGAAATCGTCGAGATGGCGCACCGTTCGCCGCACCTGCTATGCCCTGGTCGCGGTCGGTCTCGTCGTGCCGATTCTCGCGTTCATGGCCGCGTACGTCGTCCAGGAGGTCCCGGAGCCGGGTGAGCTGCAGGCCAATCAGGTCGCGACCATCTACGGTTCGGACGGATCTTCGGTGATTTCGAAGGTCATCCCGCCCGAGGGAAACCGCACCGAGGTCACTCTCGACCAGATTCCCAAGCACGTGCGTGACGCCGCGCTGGCAGCGGAGGACCGGGACTTCTACTCGAACCCGGGCTTCTCGGTCAGTGGTTTCGCACGCGCTGCACGTGACAACGTCACCGGTGCCGACAGCGCCGGCGGTGGCTCGACCATCACGCAGCAGTACGTGAAGCAGACGATGGTCGGCTCCGAGCGCACCCTGACGCGAAAGATGAAGGAACTCGTCATCTCGTCGAAGATGGCGCGTGAATGGTCGAAGGACGACATCCTCGCGGCCTACCTCAACACCATCTACTTCGGACGCGGCGCCTACGGCATCGACTCGGCAGCGAAGGCGTACTTCGGCAAGCCCGTAGGCGAGCTGTCGCCGGAAGAAGGAGCCGTGCTGGCCTCCTCGATCCAGCTGCCCTCGCTCCTCGATCCGGAGACCAACCCGGAGGGTGCGCAGGCGCGCTGGAACTACGTGCTCGACGGCATGGTCAGTGCCGGCACGCTCGATCCGGGCGCTCGGGCGGGCATGCAGTATCCGGCCTACGTGCCGCTCGCTCAGGTCGACAACGGTGCGGGCGCGTCCGGCCCCGAGGGTCTGATCAAGAATCAGGTTCTGCGGGAGCTCGGCGAAGCCGGTATCAGTGAGACGCTGCTCAACACCGCCGGCCTGGAGATCACCACGACGATCGACCCGAAGGCGCAGGCAGCCGCGGTCGAATCCGCACGTTCGAATCTCGAGGGCGAACCCGAGGATCTGCAGACGGCCGTCGTGTCGGTCGACCCGCGTGACGGTGGAATCCGCGCCTACTACGGCGGTGAGGACGGGCAGGGCTACGACTTCGCGAATGCGGGCCTGCAGACCGGTTCGTCGTTCAAGGTGTTCGGTCTCGCGGCTGCCCTGGATCAGGGCATCCCGCTCTCGCAGATGTACGACAGCTCCGATCTGACCGTCAACGGCATCGAGATCTCCAATGCCGAAGGCGCAACCTGCGGCACCTGCACCATCGCCGAGGCATTGAAGCGGTCGCTCAACACCAGCTTCTACCGTCAGATGCTCGAGCTGGACGGTGGTCCCCAGGCAGTGGCCGACATGGCGCACAAGGCGGGTATCCCCGAGGACATCCCGGGTGTCGGACCGTCGCTGACCGGACCGAACGGTGAAGGCCCGAACAACGGTGTCGTGCTGGGCCAGTACCTGTCACGCCCGCTCGACATGGCGTCGGCGTACGCCACGCTGGCCGCGTCGGGCACGTTCCACACCCCGCACTTCGTGCAGAAGGTGACCACCAACGACGGCACGGTGCTGCTCGATCGATCGAACGAGCAGGACTCCGAGAACCGCATCGACGAGAACGTGGCGGACAACGTCACGGCGGCGATGACGCCGATCGCGGAGTACTCGAAGAACCACGGTTTGGCAGAGGGGCGCCCGTCCGCAGCCAAGACGGGTACCGCTCAGCTCGGGGATTCCGGCGAGAACAAGGACTCCTGGATGGTCGGCTACACGCCGTCGCTGTCCACGGCGGTGTGGCTGGGTACTCCTGACGGCCAGGCGCTGCGCAACAGCAACGGGGCGATGATCTACGGCTCCGGTCTGCCCTCGGACATCTGGAAGGACACGATGGACGGCGCCCTCGAAGGCACCGACGTCGAGAAGTTCCCGAAGCCGGGGTCGATCGGTGGCCAGGCCGGCATCCCCGCCTACTCGGCTCCCGCACCGTCCACGACGTCGGCTCCGCCGAGCAGCACCAACAAGCTCGAGTTGCCGACCGAACTCCCCTCGGTCACGCTTTCGCCGACGCCGGTGGAGATCCTGCCGGGCATCACCATTCCGATCCCGGGTCTGGCACCGCGTCAGGAACAGCAGCAGGTTCCCGAGGAACCGCAGATCGGTGATCCGGAATCCGGTCGGACCGGTGGCGCCGGGACCGGTCAGGGCGGCGACAACGGAAACGGCAATGCCGGCGCCGGTGCGGGGAACGGGCAGCAGATTCCGGGGCGGTAGCACCCGGTAGCCTCGCGGAGTGACCGTGAGCCCTCCCCCGCGCCGAGACCGGGAGTCGGACGACGCGTCTTTGGTGTCGCCGATGCCGCTGGCGTCCGACCGCCGGTCCGCCGATTGGCGGGACGTCCCCAGTCGGACCGATCCTCTGGTCGGTCGGCTCTCCGACACCATCGGGGGGCCGATCGGCCGCCACGCGGTGGTGGGGCGGACTCGGTTCTTCACGCCGATGCGCGTGATCCTGCTTCTTGCGATCGTCTTCCTGGCGTTGGGCTGGTTCTCGAAGGCAGCGTGTATTCAGCAGGGCCCCGCGGGCACCGAAGGTGCGATCGGGCTCGACTGGAGCGGCAGTCGTCAGTACGTGGCGATGTGTTATTCGGACACGGTGCCGCTGTACGGGGCGGAACGACTCGACCAAGGCGCTTTCCCATACAAGAAGTGGTGGGAAGAGGAGAAGCCGGATGGTGAGGTTCAGCGCAGGTACATGGAGTATCCCGTCGTCTCGGGTCTCTACCAGTACGGCTCGATGACGATTGCCAAGGCGTGGCACGCGGTGTCGTTCCTCCCGGGTGCACTGCAGGTCGCGCTCTACTTCAACGTGGTCGCGCTGGGACTGGCGTTGGCATGGCTCGTGACGATCTGGGCCACGGCGATACTCGCGGGCAGACGTGTGTGGGATGCGGCCTTGGCGGCGTGTTCTCCGCTCGTGGCAGTCCACGCCTTCACCAACTTCGATCTGCTCGCAACAGGTTTCGCGGCGGGCGGCCTGTTGGCGTGGTCCCGGAAGCGGCCCGTGCTCGCGGGCATTCTGCTCGGCCTGGGCGGCGCGGCCAAGCTTTACCCGCTGCTGTTCCTCGGTCCGTTGCTCGTGCTGTGCCTACGGTCGGGAAAGATGCGCGAGTGGTGGCAGGCGACCCTCGCTGCGGCGGCCGCCTGGCTGGCGGTCAACCTGCCGATCCTCGTGTTGTTCCCGCGCGGCTGGGCCGAGTTCTTCCGGCTCAATTCGGAGCGTGGCGCCGATCCCGATTCGATCTACAACGTGATCACGTCGTTCACGGGTTGGGCGGGATTCGACGGTCAGCTTTCGGCCGGACAGCCGCCGAACATCCTCAACGCGGTGTCGCTGGTGCTGTTCGCTCTCGTGTGCGTGGGCGTGGGTTACGTTGCCGCCACAGCCCCGGTCCGACCCCGAGTCGCGCAGCTGTGCTTTTTGTTGGTTGCGGGTTTTCTGCTCACCAACAAGGTGTGGAGTCCCCAGTATTCGCTGTGGTTGGTCCCGCTGGCCGTGCTCGCCTTCCCGCACACTCGGATCCTGTTGGCCTGGATGACGGTCGATGCGCTGGTGTGGGTTCCGCGGATGTACTACTACCTCGGCGAATCGAACAAGGGGCTACCCGAGCAGTGGTTCACCGGGGCGGTCCTGTTGCGTGACGCCGCAGTGGTCGTCATCTGTGTTCTGATCCTGCGGCAGATCTACCGCCCCGGCACGGACCTGGTGCGATACGGGTTCATCGACGATCCCGTCGGAGGAGTACTGGGGCAGGCGCCGGACAATCCGCCGAAATGGTTGCCCAGGTTCCTGCAGCCCCGACTCGCTCCGCCGGCCGAATCCACCCCACCGGCCGAGTCGTCAGCGGACGGGTTGGGGCACGGAGACGGAAGCAGGTCCGCTCCGGTCGGGTGATCTCTGTTCGCCCACTTCAGGTTCGGAACGCAATGCGGCGTGCAGGAATGTACAGAAGAGGACCACCAGAAGTGCCGCTCTGGCCCACACGCTCGTCTTCACGACCACCTCGTACGCGCCGGCGTCGGTGAACGAGGCCAGAGCCGCGAAGTACTTGAACACGCCTATGCCGAGGACCAGATCGACCGTGAGGTAGGCGGCCACGGTGCCCCACGGCACGCGCAGCAGCACGAAGAACGGGATGAGCCACAGCGTGTACTGGGGTGAATGCACCTTGTGGAACAGCAGAAAGCCACACAGCATCGCGCCACTCACCGCGACCCAAGGGAAGGCGCCTTCGCGCAAGTAGCGCAACCAGCCCAGGCGCATCGCCAGCGCGAATGCGGCGCACACCAGCAGGGGCGACAGGATCGCAACCACGTGGTCGTAGGACAGTGCGAGTGAATCCGGTTCGGGACCGAAGAGTGGTCGCAGTCCCCAGTACCAGATCGAGTTGGTGTTCAGGTCGGCTTTTCGGTTCTGCTGGAACGTGATCGATGCGCGCCAGCCGCCGTAGGACAGCAGCATGAACGGCAGGTTGATCGCTACCACGGTGCCGACCGCCGCAGCCACTACCGCCACTGCCCCGCGGACGTCGTAACCGATGCGCCGCCGCAGGTCGCCGTGGGTGAGGACGTAGGCGGCCAGGGGTAACACGAAGATGCCCGGATACAGCTTCAGACAGAATCCGACAGCGAGCAGTATTGCGGCGAGTACGCCGCGGGTGCGTAAGGGGATGCGGTCGAAGGTCATCACGAACACGGCGGCCACAGCCGTGGCGACCACCGGAAGCTCCCAGTTGTGGAAGGCGTACAGCACCAGCGGCGGGGTGGCCGACCAGAGGAACGCCCACTTCCCGGCGAGGCGTCCCAGCATCCACGCGGTGATCAGGGCGAACGGGGCAAGGATAATCGCAGAGTGCAGGAGGAACTCGGCGTCCGTGTGTGCGCCGATGCTGCCGAGCCACATCAGCAGGCCGCTGAGCACCGGATATTCGACGGTGCCGCCGGTGAGGGTGCCGTCCCCGGTGATGCCGCCGCCGATGTACGGGAATGCGTGCAGCTCGAGGTCGCGGCCGATCCACAGCATCTGGATGTCGGAGTAGCAGGCGCTGGTGTTCTTGAGGCGATCGAAGCCGAGGCTGCGACCGTTCTCGGCGAAGGGCCCGCCCGCGCACCTGGCCTTGTTCACGAAACCGAGGAATACGGTCACTGCGCAGACGGCCATGACCAGCACCGTCGACATCGTGGTGCGTCGAACGGCTGTGCGCATGAGACCACCCTAGGTCGATTTGCGCATTTTGGGGATGGGCGACGATTTAGCAGGTCAGGGTATGGACGTGTAACCTGCAAAGGTTGCTGACGCAACGACCCTCCTGCCACGGACAGTCCGTGGCCGTTTCACTAGTCCATAGGAGGTGATGAGGTCTTATGCGTCATTACGAATTGATGGTCATCCTTGACCCCAGCCTGGACGAGCGCACTGTCGCTCCTTCGCTGGATACGTTCCTCAATGTTGTTCGCCAAGAAGGCGGCAGCATCGACAAGGTCGATGTTTGGGGCAAGCGACGTCTCGCTTACGAGATCCTGAAGCACACCGAAGGCATCTACGCGGTGATCGATATCAGCGCTACGCCTGCGACCGTCAACGAGCTGGATCGTCAGCTCGGCCTGAACGAGTCGGTGCTTCGCACGAAGGTTCTGCGCCACAACAAGTGATCTGTGTCGGGCCGGGCCTCTAGGCTCGGTGCCAACCGAACTTCACATTACGCAGGAGGAACCACATGGCAGCAGGCGACACCGTCATCACCGTCATCGGAAACCTGACGGCTGATCCGGAGCTTCGTTTCACCCCTGCGGGTGCTGCGGTTGCGAACTTCACGATCGCATCCACGCCCCGCATCTTCGACCGTCAGACCAATGAATGGAAAGACGGCGATGCTCTGTTCATGCGCTGCAACATCTGGCGCGAAGCAGCAGAGAACGTAGCTGAGAGCTTGACCCGCGGTTCGCGAGTGATCGCGAGCGGCCGGCTCAAGCAGCGCTCCTTCGAGACCCGTGAGGGCGAGAAGCGCACTGTCGTCGAGCTCGAGGTCGATGAGATCGGCCCCTCGCTGAAGTACGCGACTGCAAAGGTCAACAAGACCTCGCGCGGTGGCGGCGGTGGCGGCGGTGGATTCGGTTCCTCCGGCGGATCGGGCGGTGGACGTCCCCAGGCTGCGGCAGCCGGTGGAGACGATCCCTGGGGCAGTGCGCCTCAGGCGTCGGGCTCCTTCGGTGGCTCTGCCGGGAGCGACGAACCCCCGTTCTGATCCGTACCTGATCGGAACATCCAGAAAAGAGCGAAATAATGCCGAAGCCGCCCTTGCGCGACAAGGTACTGAAGAAGAAGGTCTGCACCTTCTGCAAAGAGAAGAACACGCAGATCAACTACAAGGACACGACGCTGCTGCGTAAGTACGTCAGCGATCGCGGCAAGATCCGCGCGCGTCGTGTCACCGGCAACTGCGTCCAGCACCAGCGCGACGTGGCCATGGCCGTCAAGAACTCGCGTGAGGTTGCCCTGCTTCCTTACGCCTCAGTGGCTCGCTAAGGAAAGGGAGGGAAGACATGAAGCTCATTCTCACCGCTGCAGTGGACAACCTCGGTGCGCCTGGCGACACCGTTGAGGTCAAGGACGGATACGGCCGCAACTTCCTGCTGCCCCGTGGACTGGCGATCGTTGCCACCCGTGGCGCCGAGAAGCAGGTCGAGGGCATCCGTCGTGCGCAGGAGGCTCGCGCGGTTCGCGGTCTCGAGCACGCCAACGAGCTGAAGCAGGCCATCGAGGGCCTCGATTCGGTGTCGCTGTCGGTCAAGTCCGCCGGCGATTCGGGCAAGCTGTTCGGTTCGGTCACGGCCGCCGACGTTGCCGGTGCCGTCAAGGCTGCCGGTGGACCGGTGCTCGACAAGCGCAACATCGAGCTGCCGAAGGCTCACATCAAGGCGACCGGCAAGCACGCCATCGTCGTGAACCTGCACCCCGACGTGGTTGCGAAGTTCCACCTGGACGTCGTCGCGAGCTAGTCTCCGACACACGTTTCGAGAGGTCCCCGCACGCTGTGCGTGTGGGGACCTTTTCGTGTCTGTGGGCGCCCGAGCGGGGGCGTGCGTCGTCGCCGCGAGTGTCGAAACTGCACACACGTATCACCACTCCCAGGTGTGACTGGAAGTTAACGGGCCCATCGGCGCTCTGTGAGGTGGATCATACCGCTGTTCATCGGCCATTTACTCAACACGCCCGAGTTGTCAACACGAGGGACACGCCGACGGGCCCATCATCCACAGTGTTTGAACATGTTGAACAGGGTCTGACCTGGCATTAATGGGGTGTGAGATGTACTTATCCTCAGGTTGTCCCCATGGGGTTAACAAACCAACCCAGGAGTTTCCACAATTCATCCCCAACTGTGTGCACAAGCTGGTTTGAACAGTCCGCAGCAAATCCCTAACGTCGTCCCGGCGTGTCTCACCGCGCGTGCGGAACGGCTGCGGAAAGCCTGCAATCGTTGTCGGTGGGTCGGCGTAGAACATGTTTGGTGGCAACCGTCGGATGAGCACATTCGGTGGCGCGCAACAGTGACGGGGAAGGTCGGGCGAAGTGGCTGTAGTGGATGATCGAGGACGGTCCGACTACCCGGGTACACCCGAGGAACCGAGCGAGGAATTCGGCCGTCAGCCACCTCAGGACATGGCCGCAGAACAGTCCGTGCTCGGCGGCATGCTGCTCAGCAAGGACGCGATCGCGGATGTTCTCGAGGTCCTGCGTCCCGGCGACTTCTACCGCCCTGCGCACCAGTCGGTGTACGACGCGATTCTCGATCTCTACAGCCGTGGTGAGCCGGCCGACCCCGTGACGGTGTCGGCAGAACTGGACCGCCGCGGTGAACTTCGCCGCATCGGCGGCGCCCCGTATCTGGTCACGCTGACGCAGACGGTGCCCACGGCAGCCAATGCCGGTTTCTACGCCGAGATCGTGGCGGAGAAGTCCGTTCTGCGGCGCCTGGTGGACGCGGGTACCCGAATCGTTCAGTACGGCTACACGGGCGCTGACGGCCAGGATGTCGCCGAAGTCGTCGACCGTGCACAGGCCGAGATCTTCGAGGTCACCGAACGCCGCACCACAGAAGACTTCGTGCCGCTCGAAGAGCTGCTGCAGCCCACGATGGACGAGATCGACTCCATCGCCAGCCGCGGCGGCATCTCCCTCGGCGTACCCACCGGATTCAAGGATCTGGACGAACTCACGAACGGTCTTCACCCAGGTCAGATGATTATCGTTGCGGCCCGTCCTGGTGTGGGTAAGGCCTTGGCCCTGGACACGCCGCTGGCAACGCCGACCGGGTGGACCACGATGGGTGACGTCCAGATCGGCGACCACCTCATCGACGCAGACGGCAAGCCCACTCGCGTGGTCGCGGCAACCGAGGTCATGCAGGATCGTCCCTGCTACGAGGTGGAGTTCTCCGACGGCGCCGTGATCGTCGCCGACGAACAGCACCAGTGGCTGACGGAGACTCGGGCTTCTCGTCGCTCTGCTCAGCAGGCTGCGACCGGCTACAACCGGTACAAGAATCAGAAGACGTTCGCGGCCGTACGAACCACCGCAGAGATTGCCGAGACGATCCATTGCCCGACCGCCGATGCCCGGGTCAACCATTCGGTCACCAACACTCGGGCGCTGGACCTTCCCGAGCAGGACTTCTTGCTTCCGCCCTACACGCTGGGTGCTTGGCTCGGTGACGGAACCTCCGCTACTTCGCATCTCACCTCGGCCGATCCTGAGATAGTCATGCGGATCGAGGCGGAAGGGCTCGTTGCGGTTCCATCGAAGTCAGCTGTGTTGCGCTACAGCCTGCGGTTGACGCCAGATGCGCCAACGGCTCCCCGCGACTGCATTGTGTGTGGCAAAGAGTTCGTGCCGTTCACCAGCCAGGTTCGTACCTGTGGTCAGTCCTGTGGCGGCAAGGCACGTTTCGTTTCCGAACCCGTGCCCGCGCCGACGTGTGAGCGGTGTGGTGGCCGGTCTATCGGCCTGAAGATGTGTCAAGCGTGCCGAAACGAGGTCGGGACCGTGCAGGCGCGCCTCCGGACGCTCGGCGTGCTCAACAACAAGCACATTCCTACGCAGTACCTGCGAGGCTCGGAAGAACAACGACGGGCGTTGCTCGCCGGGCTTCTGGACACTGATGGAACGGTCACGCACGGTGGCTCTGCTCAGTTCTGCGTGACCAACCGCCGACTAGTGGACGACGCGCGGGAGCTGATCGTAAGTCTCGGGTACCGCTGCCAGACGAGCGCCAAGCGAGTCAAGGGCCGGACCGAGGCTTCCTCGACGGCCTACACGCTTACGTTCGCAACAGACGACAGAGTGTTCGGTCTCGAGCGTAAGGCGTTGCTGCACAAGGAACGACGTGCCAGCCACAGCACCGCACGCTCGGGTTCGCGGTACATCGTGGACGTCCGCAAGGTCGAGAGTGTGCCGGTGCGGTGCGTCGAGGTCGATAATCCGGCGCACCTGTATCTCGCCGGTCAATCGATGGTTCCGACGCACAACTCCACTCTCGGCATGGATTTTTTGCGTTCCTGCTCCATCACGCACGGGATGTCCAGCGTCATCTTCTCGCTGGAGATGAGCAAAACCGAGATCGTGATGCGTCTGCTGTCGGCAGAGGCGAAGATCAAGCTCGGTGACATGCGTTCGGGCAAGATGACCGACGACGACTGGACCAAGCTCGCGCGCCGCATGAGCGAGATCAGTGAGGCGCCGCTGTTCGTCGACGACTCCCCCAACCTTACGATGATGGAAATTCGCGCCAAGGCAAGGCGTTTGAAGCAGAAGCACGACATCAAGCTCATCATCGTCGACTACCTGCAGCTGATGACCTCCGGAAAGAAGGTCGAGTCACGTCAGCAAGAAGTCTCCGAATTCTCGCGTAGCTTGAAGCTGCTGGCGAAGGAACTCGAGGTTCCGGTTGTCGCGATCTGTCAGCTCAACCGTGGTCCCGAACAGCGAACGGACAAGAAGCCCATGGTTTCCGACCTTCGCGAATCGGGTTGCTTGACCGCATCGACGCGCGTTCTGCGCGCCGATACAGGCAGTGAAGTCACGCTCGGTGAGTTGCTCGAGAGCGGTGAGCAGCCGGTGGTGTGGTCGTTGGACGAGCGCATGCGCATGGTCGCTCGCCCCATGACCAAGGTATTTCCCAGCGGTCGTAAAGAGGTGTTCCGCCTAGAACTGGGATCCGGTCGGCAGGTCGAAGCGACCGCCAACCACCCCTTCATCACGCTAGATGGCTGGATCCCATTGGGGGGCCTGACCGTCGGAGATCGCGTGGGCGTGCCCAGGGCTGTACCCGAGCCGCTCGAGCCCTGCGCAGTATCGACGGACGAACTCGACGAGATGGGTCAGCGTGCCTGCCTCGAGAAATCCGTTCCTGCTGCGGCATTCGCGCTGCCGAAGGATCAGGTCGCCGCCTTCGTTTGCCATGTCTGGGAAGTCGGCGGATTGGTGAAGTGGGATTCGACCGACGAACGCGCGGTGGTCCGGTACTCCTCGCAGAACCGCCGGTTGGTAGACGATCTTGCACGCCTGCTGCTGCGTATCGGCGTATTTGCACGCATCACCGCGGAAGGGGCAGGATTCACCGTGCATGTCACGGGACCGGAAAACCAGGCTGTGTTCCTGCACGACGTAGGAGCGCACGGGACGGCCGCACAGTGGGTGCTGACTCAGATTGCACCCAAGTTGGTTCGTCACTCGTCGGATACCGTGACCGAAGAGCTGGAGTCGGACCTTCGAGGTCTGCTGTCGGTGGAAGAGTTTGCACCGCGCGAGTTGGTTGCGGCTGCGGCCTCGCGTTCGGCATCGGGTACACGTTCGAGTCTTGCGCAGGTAGCCGATGTGCTTGGCGATGCCGAAATAGACATGATCGCGACGAACAACGTGTACTGGGACGAGATTGTGTCGATTACCAGTCTCGGTATGCAAGATGTATTCGATGGAACTGTCCCGGGCACACACAATTTCGTCGCTGATGGCATTTCTGTCCACAACAGTCTCGAGCAGGACGCGGACATGGTGATCCTGCTGCACCGACCTGATGCTTTCGAACGTGACGACCCGCGCGGCGGCGAAGCCGACCTCATCCTCGGCAAGCACCGAAACGGCCCTACCGCGACAATCACTGTCGCCCACCAACTTCACCTGTCGAAGTTCGTGGACATGGCACGGGGGTAGAAGCAGCAGCGGCGGCGCTGCTGCTGGCGCGGACTGCGATTCCGTCGACGAAGCAACCTTCTGCGCCGAGCAGATGGGGCGCGAACACGCGGCTCGGGCTCAAATCCGAGACCTCGACGACCCGATCCCAGTAGGCGTGATTCGTAGCCAGCAGCGCGAGTCCGGGGTCGTCCAACACCGCCGCGATCCGCCCCAGGCGCGCTCTACTGGGAGCGTGTTTCCACATGGTGGATCCACAGAACTTGGTGCTGAGCGCTGCGGCGAACCCTCTGTGGGTTACGCCGGTCTCGGAGAGTCGTCCGCGCACTATTTCCCACACTTCCTTGGGAATCGTGTCGGAGTTCGTGTTGGGGAGCAAAGGTTCGAGCTCATGAAGCAGGTGTTGTGCTCGAATTCCGCGCGCACCATGAACGCCGATCAAGGTGAGAAACCTTCGCTCGTTCTCGACGGCGTCGATCGTCAGATGTCAGCAATCGCGGTATCCGGCTTTGGGAACTCGCGTGCTCGGGGGCCCGCCCTCAGGCGAAGGCGCGGACTTGGTTTTCGATGTGCGCGGGTCTTTAGCCCGCCCTTCACCGTTGGCGCTTCAAATCGCAGGACTGCCGACCTGTGCGGCCTTCATCTCGTTCAGACGTGGGCGCCGCGATAGCGTTGGGTTGCGAAGGTCAAACGGAACTGTAGGGGAGCAACATTGATCAGGTTTACGGACTTCATGACGGTGCCGCAGCCCGACGTGACCAAGGTGAAATTCAACATTCGAGCGGGCGTGGGTGGCGCGGAGGCGTGGGATCTACTTCTAGCCGACAATCCCGAAGACTGGTTGGATATGAACCGCCACAGGGAGAAGCACCAGAACAACAACCTTGATCGCGCCGAGTATCTGCTGAGTTTCGCCCAGTACTACCCGTACGGTCCTCAATACTTTATATTCGGGGGGTTCTTTCGGGTGAACACGATCGATCCCGAGGTTATCGGTGGCCCAGGGTACGAACTGACACAGTTGGGCCTGCATTCCGAGTACATCAAACGGTTGATTCTCAAGCTGGAGAGGCCAGTCGGAAGGGATCTGTATCTGCGTTGGTACGAAGGGTTGCAGGCCAGCAAGCTTAACCCTGCGATTTACGAACTGGCCCCGGACACCAAGCTCGGTACCTTTCCGGGGTACCAGAATGTCAGGCTCAAACACCACGAGCTCCAGCGCATCATCGCGAATGACGAACCGAGTTGGAAGGACGCCCTCTCGAGTGTGAAGGGCGTCTATGTCATCACTGACCTGAGCAGTGGGCGTCTGTACGTGGGTTCCGCCGCGGGTGAGGCGAGCGGCCTGTGGCAGCGCTGGTCCGGATACGCGTACCTGCAGAACCTCACCGGCGGAAACAAGGAGCTCGAGTCCTTGCGCACCGAACTTGGTGGCAAGCACATCATCGACAACTTCCAGTACTCGATTCTGGAGATCTTTGATCCGAAGACGAAGGCCGAGAACATACTTATGCGGGAGTCGTTCTGGAAGCTTGCCCTCGACAGTCGCACGCACGGAATGAACCGGAACTGATGGTGCCAATCGAGATGCTTGCTCGGCGAACGTTGCTACTCAGATCAGGACCGGCCTGAGGGTCTGCCTGGATGAAAAACGCAAGATCACTCACGCGCACACGCTCATCGGCATTGCATGAGTAGAGAGCACAGCTATCATGCTGAGCGGGGTGATGGGTGCAACCGGCTGAGGGGGTTCGATCAGATGGTCAAGATCGTGAGTGTGGACGAGATCAAGGACTTTCGAATCTTCCACAAATGGAAACCGGGTGACAGTGCGCCCACACTCGATCACGTAACACTGGTACATGCCAATAACGGCAGTGGGAAGTCGACCCTCGCAAGTTTGCTCAGTCCCACCACGAGTGCGACAGGATGGAACGCGGGGGTCACTGTCACCATCGAGGAGGCTGGCAGCACTCGCCAAGTCACGTCCCCGGACGATCCCTGTTGGCAGAACGTCGTTGTCTTCAACCACGACTACGTAGAGAACGCGGTCCGGATCAAAGATGGGACCACCAACGCCCTTCTCGCACTGGGACCGAATGCAGTCCAGCGTCAACGCGACCTGGAAACGGCCCAAGAGCAACTGGCAACAGTCGCCGCGGCTTTGACTAGATCTCAGAGTAGTGTCGCGCGTGCAGAGCGTGTGCTGAACGGACGGGCCAAAGCGGCTGCAGACGAAATCAATAGATCGCTCGCCTACCGCTACGGGCGCGGCTACAACGCCGCCAACGTCAAGAAGGAAATCGAAACAGGACTCAATGACGCTGCGCGCAAAGGCATCGACGACAAGGCTCTCCTCATCCGAGCCCGCGCAACTGAGAAGGACTCCCTGGGGCCGCTGCCGACCACGCCAGCGGCGCCGCCCGTCTCACTACGCTCGATCCGAGCAGTGCTCGCCGAAGTGCCCGCGGCATCGCACTCCGAAGACACTGATCTCACACCTGGTGCGCGTGACTGGCTCGAGACCGGAACCGCCCTCCACAACGCCGACGATCCGTGCATATTTTGTACAGGTACCGTCACCCAAGGGCGACTTACCGAGCTGCAAAGTCTGCTCACTCATGCTGAAAGCAGTGTCTCCGAACGCGCCCGCCGAATGGCGAAACAACTGAAATCATATGCCGACACCGTGCAGCAGTGGATGGTGGAACTCCCCCATTCCAACGCAGCCGTGTACGACGACCTCGGCAAGACGTGCACGAACGCGCTCGATACGGCCCGGATCTCCGGCGAACAACTCCACCTCGCCGTGACCAACGCACACACGGCGTTGACGATCAAATCCGAAGACGTCAACGCCACCCTGACTTTCGAGGTCCCCGTCGGTTGCGACGAAACCAACGCCGGCACCGATCAGGGCCTCACCGACACCGCGTGGCCGTCACTCGGTATCGAGCCTCTTCAAGTCGTAATCGACGAACACAACGCACGGACAGCAGCGTTTGCGCGCGACCAGGCCGCCGCCGCCGATCGCTACAAGCTGTTCGTTCTCGGAATACACCGGGAGCAATACCGCGCCGCGCACACTGACCTCGCAGCTGCGCAAAGGCAACAGCAGGCACTCACCCAAGAAGCCATCCGACTGAAGGGTCTCGTCGGGGACCTCAGCGGTGGTGAATTCGACCCCGGCCCCGGTGTGACGTGGCTCAACGACGAACTACGCCGCGTTCTCGGCCGCGATGAAATCCAGCTCCAAGTCCTCGATGACCGGAACTACTCCATCACGCGCTACGGAATGAAGGTCGACCACCTCAGCGAAGGTGAGCGGACTGCACTCGCACTCCTACACTTCCTCGGCTCCCTCGACGACAAAGGACGCGATACCCAAAACCTGTGTGTAGTTATCGACGACCCGATCTCGAGCCTCGACAGCGACATATCCTTCGGCGTCTCCGCTGCGATTTGGGGCAACCTTCTCGGGATACTCAGTTGCCGCTGCGGCAAAGATGGCACCTGTAAATGCGGAGACGGTAAGCGCATGCGCGTCGATCAACTCGTCCTCTTCACGCACAGCTTCGACTTCTTCCGACACTGGTCCAACCAACTCGACCGTCTACCGCCAAACTTCGTCGAAAGTAGCGCGAAGAACAAGAACAGCGGGTTGAGCTACGTGCAGCTCGAACTGCGGCCACGTTGGCGCACCACCGCAGGTACCGGTTCTCGCCGCGTCCCCGAATGGTCCGCCTTCGGGACGACCGGAGTTCCCAGTGCTGACGGGCGTAAGGAACGAACGCGTTTGCGGTCCGAATATCACTTCCTCTTTCATCGCTGCGCAAGCGCACTCACTACCCTGAACATCGGATTAGCAACCGCCGAAGAACAAATGGATGCGGAATCCCTCCTCCCCAACGCCAGCCGCCGGCTCCTCGAAGGCTTCCTTGCGCACCGACACCCCGAAAATATGGGCGGCAAGTTCCGTGACAGCCTCAAAGCCGGTCTACCCCACAACGCCGACAACCCCACTCGCATCGTTCTCGACACCTATCTCAACCGGTACTCCCACAACGAAGAAGCAACCATGGGAACAACTCTGCATCGCCCCGAGACGACGAAGATGCTCGCTTTCGTCTTCGACTACCTCCATCGACTCGACCCCCACCATTTCCACGGCATGTGCACAGCCCTAAACCTCGACCCGCACAGCCTCCTGCCCAAACGAACCGCTCCGTATTCGCAGGAGGAACTTGCCGGCAGAACACTGTGCCAAAACAAGGACTGCACCCTCACGCCCTGACAGAGCGCACCTACACCGACTCTCCCGTGACGTATTCGGTGTAGGTAGCGATCGTCTGGGAGGTCGGGAAGAAGGACAGCAACCAGCACCGATCAGTGCCCCGACCCAAGGTCCTACCTCCGCAGTCGACGGGAAGACGCACTATCCAGAGTGGTACATCCTGCAGAGCGAGGACCCGGTCTACGTCTACTTGGAAGGTCGAGCTTGACCCGCCCCCTGTCGTCCTCCGGCGAGTTTGAGTCACTGGCGGAAGCGGGACGAATTCGACGATCGAAACCCGATCGCAGGCAGCGTCCACCGCTGTACGGTCGAACGATGAAGGTCAGAGGTCTCGCTTCGCTCCTGGGTGCTGCCATGGTCGTGCTCGCGGCGCCCTTGTCACTGTCCGTGCCCGCTGCGTCGGCCGATCCCGCGCCGTGCTCCGATGTCGATGTGGTGTTCGCCCGTGGCACTGCGGAACCGCCCGGCCTGGGTGGCACCGGCACAAGCTTCGTGGAGGCGTTGCGGCTGGTGGGCGGGGGTAAATCGGTCAGCTCCTATGCCGTGAACTACCCGGCCAGCGCCGATTTCGGAAACCACGTTGCCTTCGCCGACAACGTCGTAGGCGGGATCCGCGACGCGCGCGCACATATCCAGGACATCGCAGCGAGCTGTCCGGATACGAAAATCGTGCTGGGCGGATACTCGCAGGGCGCCGTCGTGAACTGGTACGCGACTCTGCCCACGACCCCGGAGGTTATTCCGCCCGAGTATCGGAGCCAGCTTCCAGAGTTGTTGCCGCCTGAGGCTGCCGACAATATTGCCGCCGTCGTCAACTTCGGAAAGCCGTCCGATCGCTTCATGCAAGATGCCGGCGTTCCGCCTCTCACGACGGATGCGGCATATGCGCCGAAGACCGTGGACTACTGCATTCCGTTCGACAATATCTGCGACGGACAGCCGCTCGCTCAGCCGAACCCACTGCACGTGCTGTACGCAGTCAACGGAATGACCATCGAAGGCGCGCAATACGCATTGAGCCACCTGTAGGTGTAGGAGCAACCCTATGACGAGAAACGCTGGGGCGGTCCTCTTCGATGTGGACGGGACCTTGGTCGATTCCAACTATCACCATGTGGTCGCCTGGCAGCGCGCGTTCGATGACATCGGAGAAGCGGTGGAGGCCAGGCGGATTCACGAGCGCATCGGCAAGGGCGGAACGTTGCTCGTGCAGGAGTTGCTCGATGATCCGTCAGACGAATCACTCGACAAGGTGAAGCATCTGCACTCGTCGTACTTCGCTGAGTACGCCGACGTCTTGCAGGTGGTGCCGGGTGCGCGGGAACTCGTCCGCGCCGTCCACGACCGCGGTCTGCGGGTGGTCCTCGCGTCGTCGGCGAGTTCCGAGGAGTTCGACATTCTCCGAAAGATTCTCGACGTGGACGAGAGCGTCCATGCGTCGACCTCCAGTGCTGACGTGGAGCAAGAGAAGCCGGACCCGTCACTGGTCGAGGCCGCGCTGAAGAAGGCGGGCGTCGACGCGGATCGCGCGGTGATGGTCGGTGACGCGGTGTGGGACGTCGTCGCTGCGAAGCGAGCCGGTGTGCCGACGATAGGAATGCTCAGCGGTGGCATCAGCAGCCGCCAACTATCGGAGGCGGGAGCCGTCGCCGTGTATGCCAATGCTGCCGAGTTGTGTGATCACATCGAGTCGTCGCCCATCGGCGCGCTCGGCCAGCAGAATCGGCCGTAGCCGTAATTGCTACCGCTTGTGATCTAGAGTTGTGTCGATGAGCGCGCGCTTCGAGGAACTGGGTTGGCGGCAGACGTCGATGGGCGTGATCAGCTTGCGGCGGCGGTTCGATTCGGCGGTAGGCGCCGATGTGTTCGAGGTGAAACTCGACGACGACTTCCTCATGTCCAGTCTGTTCACCGTCGCCGAAAAGGCATTGGCGGAGCTGGGCCTGGCGCGCACACCCGGTGAGGATCTCGACGTGCTCGTCGGCGGCCTCGGCCTCGGTTACACGGCGTGGGAAGCTCTCGCCGATCCGCGGGTGCGGACACTGACCGTCATCGAATATTCCGACGCTGTGATCGATTGGCACCAAAGCGATTTGCTGCCGGACACCGTCGGCCTGGCCGCGAATCCAAAGGTAGAGCTTGTGTGCGCGGACTTCTTCTCCGCCGCAGGCGCGGTGGGGTTCGATCCAGAGCATCCCGACAGGCGTTTCGACGCGATCCTGCTCGACATCGACCACTCGCCGCGACACGTACTCGATCAAGCGCACGCCGCGTTCTACACCGAGGAGGGCCTTGCTGCGATGGTCAGACAGCTCGCATCCGGCGGCACCTTCGCGCTGTGGTCCGACGATCCACCTGACGACGAATTCTGTGCGGTTCTCGACACCGTGTTCACTGACGTCGAAACTCGTTCGGTGTTCTTCGACAACCCGATCACCGGCGGCCGGTCCGCAAACACCGTCTACCTCGCGACCAAGCTCTGAACCCCAGCGTTCAATGCCGCTCCCGTCTCCGAATGACTATCGGATCGGCCACTGCAACGAGCTCGCAGCGTGCCGTACGGTCCCAGCCAACACTGCGCTGTTCAGCGGACGGGCGAACTGGGGTGCAGTTGGGAACGCGTCCCGGGTTGCTGCGTAGAGCACCACGGACTTCTCGCCTGTCCACGTTGACGGCACGCACAGCCCGTCGAGCCCGGGCCAGGTCGCTCGGATCTCATGGGACCAGTTGCGGCAGCTGTCTTTGCGGCCGCTGGTCAGGGATGCTGACGCCCCGTTGTGCAGCAACCATCGCTGCTCTCGGTCCTGTCACCGCCGGAGCGGTGCGGAGTAGCACCGGCTCTTGGAACCTGGCGCTGGTCGTGTTGCTGGTACTGATGGCCCCGTTGAGTATCTGCGGCTGGTTGGCGGGACGAAACGTCCCTGCCTAGCCGTGACGGCGTGGTCGGACGTTCACGGGCGTCTATTCGTATAGAGAAGACTCGCCAGCGGCCTTGCGATGCGGCCAGCCGCGTTGTTCGGTCGGCGAGGTACGTCCGGGAGGCGGCCACAGAAGACGGAAGACTGAGTGGAACAACGATCTCAGCATGTTCTCGACAGTTGTCCGGCCGAGGAGCTCGTTCAATACCCACCCGGCAGGTGCTGGACTCCTCGTTTCACATCACGTGCCCGGGACGGAAAGCGGCCTGTCCCGGGCACGGGACGAATCAGGGGACGAAGACCTCGGTGGAGACGGGGATGCTCGGGCGGTCGGTGCGCACGGTGAGCTGAACGCGTCCCGGGCCCGTGCCGACGTATGCGTACGCAGGGCTGGTGCCGTTGCTGGTGGCGGGGACGAACTGGCTAACCGATCCGGACTGACCCGTGTCGAGGTTATTCCAATCGATGATCGTGGTGACATCGCATGCGAGGATGGTCGGTGCCCATTCGCCCAGCGGCGAGAAGCCCTGCGAGATGCGCATCTCGATGGAATGGGTTGCGCCTCGCGCGTCGGAGTAATCCCAGAGCGGACCGTCGAAGGCCGTACCTTGCGCGGAAAATATGCCGGCACAGATGCCGTCACCCAGGGTCAGAACTGGGGGCAGTCCCACCTGGTTCTGAACACAGGATCGTGGCTCCACGTTCGACCAGCCGAGCTGGCAAGAGTCTGCAGGGGCAGCATTGGCGACGCTCGGTGCGGCCACGAACAACGCAGCACCCATGAGGCCGGTCGCGGCGACTGATACGGACTTCCGTGTTATCGACATGCCCTCAACATCGCACGGTTGCTCTCATTCATTACTCGAAGTGACCAAAGTGGTGATGCCCCACGGGTCGTGGCGGTGAAAATGGATGGACGGCTCCGGACGAGACGGTTAACGTCTGTCGAACCGTGACAACACGCCAGGAGGTGAGACCCATGAATGCAGTACGTATGTGGGTGCTCCCACTCGTGTTCACGGTTCGGCGATTGACGTAGGTGTCGCCGGGAGCGCCTCGAAACCAGGCACTCCCGAGAGGCAAAACCATGCAGTTCACTTCTGAGACCACCACTTCTGACACGCTGCCGAACGGCGTCATCGAACGCACTTTCACCCTGGATGACATCACAGGTGTGCTGTGGTCGCCCCAATCCGAAACCGCAGGCGCACCGCTACTGCTGTCAGGCCACGCCGGCGGCATGCACAAGATGGCCCCTGGGCTGGTTGCCCATGCGCTGCATTGCGTCTCCACCCACGGGTTCACTGTCGTCGCAATCGATGCACCCGGGCACGGCGACCGGCCGCGAAACCAGCAGGATCAACGCTGGGCCGACGCCATCCACAAGGCAAGGGATGTGCGCGAGCCGATCGCTCCGATCGTGATCGACTACAGCATGTCTGTGGCCGAGCGCGCGGTGCCGGAATGGCAGGCGACACTCGACGCCTTGCAGGCAATGCCCGAGATCGGCGTTGAAACCAAGGTCGGCTACGGAGGCGTCACGATGGGAGTAGTGACCGGGATTGCGTTGGCAGCGGCGAACTCCCGTATCGCTGCGCTGAGTTTCGGCGGAGTTTTCGTGAACGACTCGCTGATCGAATCAGCGCGAAAGGTAACAGTGCCGGTCGAATACCGCATGCCTTGGGACGGAGACGAATTCGATCGCGATGCCGGCATCGCACTGTTCGACGCTTTCGGCTCGACGGAGAAGGCGCTGCACGCGTACTCGGGTAGGAACTATTCGATACCCGATCACGATCGGGACAGCTCGGCTCGGTTCCTCGCTCGTCATCTCGTAGGAGACACGTACACGGACTGACGTGAACCGGGCCCGACGACTGCCTTGGCGGTCGCCGGGCCCGCCGTCACTACGATTGCTCCTACCGAATCAGATGGGTGCCGGGCAGAGACGCCGAGCGGAAGGGAATCGCCATGACGACCGAAGACAACCGTGACAAGGGGCCTTGGTTTGCGAACGGACTGAGCGTCCGTCAGGAGGTCATGGGCGAGGACTACGTCGCCCGCGCGTTTGCGAACACCGCCGGCACCGACTCGGCCGCACTCCAAGAGTTCGTGACCAACACGGTGTGGGGTGGCGTCTGGACTCGACCGGGCCTCGACCGCCGAAGCCGTAGTCTCCTCAACCTGGGCATGCTCATCGCGCTGCGCGCTCACGAAGAGCTTGCAGGTCACGTCCGAGGTGCTCTCACGAACGGCCTCACGCGTGAAGAGATCACCGAGGCGGTAATACATACGTCCGGTTATTGTGGCGCTCCGGCAGCCCTCGCGGCGATGCGCGTCGCGCAGAAGGTGCTCGACGATGAACTGGGTCCACTCACATCCGATGAATCAAACGACTGAACCGAGGCGTCACTCGGCCCGCTGGTTCAGGTTCAGGTCGATCACCGGATGGCGGTCCGCTGAGGCGCTGTGAACGTGCCGGGCACCGGCGCCAATGTGGGCGTACCGTCGGTCGTGTAAATGCTCACGGCAGCAACACAATACGACAATTTGGACACATTCCAAATGTGGAGGCGGATTCGGGGATGCGGACACAGGACGACACGTGGGGAATCGAAGGCAGCGTGGGAATCACGGCGCTTGGCGTCGCGGCGGCGCGTGCAGCGGAGACTGCCCGATCCGACAGGCTGATCGACGATCCTTATGCAGCGCTCCTCGTGGCAGCGGTGCCGGCGCCGCCCGCATTCGAGGGTGAAGAGTTCGATGGCGTGATGGAAGTGATGCGAGATTTCCTGGCCGTGCGCACCAAGTTCTTCGACGAGGCGTTCGCCGCGGCCGCGGTCGACAGCATTCCTCAGGCCGTCATCCTTGCGTCCGGACTCGACTCACGGCCCTATCGCACGACAATGCCGCCTCGTACATTCGAGATCGACCAACCCGCCGTTCTGGACTTCAAGAACACCGCCCTGCACGCTGCGGGAGCACACGCCCTTGGGCAACACACGACTATCGGAGTGGACCTTCGACACGATTGGGGCTCTGCGCTGATCGAAGCCGGGTTCACGAAGAGTCAGCCGAGCGCTTTCCTCGCCGAAGGACTCCTTCCGTACCTGCCCGCGTCTGCGCAGCGGTCGCTGTTCGACGTCGTAGACGAGTTGGCGACGGCGGGCAGCAGGGTTTTCGTCGAGGCATTCGACGAACTCCCCGACGTCGCCAGCACCGATCAGACCTGGACCGAGAACGTGGAAGAGCGATTGGGAGTCGACTTCCGCGAGCTCATCTTCGAGGACGTTCCACTGGACGTACCGACATATCTCGAAAGTCTCGGTTGGTCGGTCACGACCGAATCCGTGGGAGATGCCGCCCGCCGATACGGCCGCGCACTGAGCGAGAACGTCCCCTTGGGAGGCGTGTACTACGTGTCTGCCACCAAGAGGTGATCAGCTGGGCAGGATGCGGCTGAGCCAGTCGGTCGCACCGCCCGGTAGAAACGGCAGGATCGCGTTGACGATGGCGTAGACCTCGGGTGGATAGAGCATGGTGATCCCCTTGTGTTGAGTCGAGTCCGTGTCGATTCGAGTCGTAAAGCTCAGAGAAAAATGGTGCCGTTCCGGTCCTTCGGAATGGAGTCCTGGTCGACATCGGCGACCAGCGAATAGCTCGTATCGTCGACGGGTCCTTCGGTCGGCGATGGATCGGATTGATGCCCGATCCGCAGCATCTCGATGTCGCCGATGTTCTTCAAAGCTCTACCCAGTTGGTCTCGCATCGTCCCCCCCCCCCTGTCGATTGCGTTCGACCTGATCATTGCAGATCAGTTGGCCCAGCACTGCCCGCCGCGGCTGGGGTCGTGATAGTAGCCCGGGTAGCAGGGCAACTCATTCGGCCCGGGCTCCGGAGCGGGCGCGGGCGGCGGTGCGGGAGCAGGCGGAGCTGCAGGGCCGCCATCGGGAAGGCAAGGCCCGTCCGGGGGCGGCTGGTGGCTGTACCCCGCGTAGCACGGCAGTACGTCCGACGGCGGAGGTGCTGGTGCCGGCGCGGGTGGCGGTGGCGGGGCCTGCACGACCGGTGGCGGGGGCGCCGACGATGGCTCCCGCTCGATCGGCGGTGCCTGAACTTCCGGTGACGATGTCGGTTCGGGCGACTGTGAACTCGAGGCCGCCGTCTGCGGGGGCGCGGCGGGTGGCGGTACCGCAGAAGCGTTGGTGGAAGTGGTGGTGGATTCCGCCGAACTGCTGGTTTCGGGAGAGTTCGTCTCCAACTCACCACCCGCTATGACGCTGGAAAGACCCCACACCACCAGGGCCACTGCCAAGACGGCGCCACCGATCAGAGCAAACTTCTTGCGCTTGTCGCCATCGCCGTTGGGGCTCGTCGGCTCGGCGGCAGGGTTCGCAGCCGAGGCACTGGCAGCACCAGCGTTCGCAGTGGTAGTGGCCGGTACCGCCGGGTTCGTCACAGCGGTGTTCGCCACCGTCGGGTCGGATTCCGGCTGCTGGGAGCCGAGATTCTGATCGATCACGTTGACGACGGAGCCTGCCGTTCGCAGTCCGCCCTTGCCGCCGTCGAGGGCGCGAAGGGCGAGGATCGAGATCGGGTAGTCCACCTCGGGCCGCAAGGTGTGCGGAGCGAGTGGCGCGCCGGACGGGTCGCGAGGCGCAACGGGAAGGCCGCCGATGGTCTGGGATTCGGCGTTCGTGTGCGCTGCTCGGTCACGCAGTGCCCAAGTTCCGGTGAGCAGCGCGTACAAAACGGCGCCCACGCCTCGGACGTCCGCATCCGGGCCGGCATCGGCGGGGACTGCGGGAAACGCCAGCACAGCGTTGCCCGCAGAGCTGATCCGGATCCGATCCGGATGGTCGATCGAGAGCGCGACCTGGTTTCGGTGGGCGAGTTCGGCTGCGTCGGCCAGTGCTCGGACCGCATGCGCCGAACCCGAGGCCGAAGCGTCAGCGATTTCGCGCAACGACAGTCCGCGGGTCCATTCCGCGACCACGATGCCTTCGGCCGGGCTCACGTCCACGACGTCGAGGATCCGCGCAAGTCCAGGGCTGTCGACGTGGCCCAAGCGCAGAGTCCGCTCCAGCACAGACGCGTGGTCGGCACCGGCCGGAACGACGGTGAGCGCTACGTCTCGTTCGAGGGTCGAATCGAACCCGTGCCAGAACTGGAAGCCCTTCGTACCGCCGTGCAGAGTGATCAGCCGGTAACGACCGGCGCCGATCATCCGTCCGGGCACCAACCTCGACGGTTGGGGTCCGCTGTGCTCCTCGCCTCCGGGCGTCGAATCCGATCCACTCACCCTCGCTATCTTCCAGTTTCCGCGGAGGAATTGCCACCCAACCGACTATTCGTGGTCGGAGCGGGTGGGCCACAGCGCCATGCGGTCGAGGAGTCCGTCGCGCAGTGCGAGGGTGTGGAACAAGGCCGCGCACATGTGGGCCGTGAAAGTGGCGAACAACAGGTAGGCCAGTACTGAATGCGTCTGGCGAAGAATCGCGTACACGGCGAGGTCGTTGGGCGCGATCGGCGGCAGTTGGAACTGTCCGATCAGCATGAGCGGATCGCCCGCGGCCGAGAGCATGGCCCACCCGACCAGCGGTTGCAGCAGCAACAGCGCGTACATGAGGCGCTCGGACCAGGTGGCCACGAGTCGTTCCATCGGCCGCATGGTCGACAGGAACGGCGGCGGCTTGTGCAACAGCCGATTGCCGATCCGAATCACCACGAAGACGAGGATCGCGACCCCGAGCGGCTTGTGAATGGCGAGCAGCAGTGGGTAGTAGGCCAGCGACGCCAGCATGACCGCCGCAATGAAGAGTTGGGCCACGACCATCACGGCCATCACCCAATGCAGTAGTCGGGACGACAGCGTGAATTGGGTGCGGCGATCGATCGTCTTATCGCTCATCGAGCACCTTCTCGACATTCACGGCGCTGGCCTGGATCGATTCGCCGGACCTACGGGTGAAGGACTGCGCATAGACCGCGGATCGGGCCTTCGGTAGTGGATCGTCCAGGGCTTTCATTCCACTGGGGAGGACCAGCGGATCGAAGTTCACGTCCCGCGCATTGCCGACCTCTTCGGTCTGCACCGAATCGATCGTCACCGTGCCGACGTCGATGGTGCGCCGGTCTGCGGGCCAGGGTCTGGTTGCGTCGTGAGTCTGGTCCTCGGGGGCGCCGATGGTGAGCACCAGGCGCCACCGCACAGGTTCGTCGGCAACCTGGTGAATCAGTGCGTCGAAGAGAAAGTCCCTGCCGAGCGGATGACTCGCGCCGGCGGGCACGACCGGATGCTCGGGGACGAGTTCCCACCGAACAGGAGTGGTGTGCCCGTCAGTATTGGTGAATCCGAAGGCGTTGATCCCCCGAAATGTGCTGTCGTGAAAGCCGGAACTGGGCGGATGCTTGGCGACGATCTTCATCGCCGCCCGAGTTTCCGGATGCTCGGCGAGGAAGGCGGCCTTCTTCTGCGGATCGGGTTTGCCGGTCCCCGCAACGGGTTGAAACGCGAGCATTCGCCCGTAGAAACCTTCCGGGGTGCTGTCGAGGAACACCGGAATGTTCACCATCGCGGTGCGCCACTGTTCGCCGTTCGGCAACGTGAAGAGTAGGCCGAGGCCGCGCACGGTCGAGTTCTCGTCGGCGACGTGCGGAAGCCCACCCGAGAGTGAGAAACGTCCGACCAGCGGAATCCGGCCGGGCTCGAAGACGGCGGCCTTCGAGACCTCCATTCCAGCCCCGTTGCTGGTGAAGTATCCGGAAGCGCTCAACCCCTTGGCGTGATTGCGTCGGAATCCGTCGTGCTGTCCGCCGACCTGCTCGAACCCATCGGCGAACCGCGAAGACGTCAACGCATCCGGTCGCGTCCAGCCCCGCGCGTAGGCGAAACCTCCGACGTTCACCGCAGCTACCCCACCGACCGCTGCTGCGCCGAGCAGGACGTGCCGTCGGCTCACCCCCGATCGTGCGGGCTTTTCGATATCCTCGTTCACGGCTGCGTCCCCAACCCTCGATGCGTCATCGCTTCTGTCCGTTCGTATTTGCCGCTTGGTGTGCTTCTGTATCGGGATACGAAGCGGATCATGCGCCCGTTCACCTCGGTGATGTGACATGGATCACACTTGAGCGGGTGAAGGATTCGGCTGGCGCGTCCGTATTCCCGTGTACGGACTGTTGTCGCGGTCGTGGGAGAAGGGACTCGGAGGTGAAGGCATGCGGTTGACGCTGCTGCGCGGCAAGCGTGCGGGCCTCGGCGACGACGCCGCGCTGCGTGCTGCCTACGACGCCCACGCCGGCGAGCTGTTCGGGTTTGCGCAGCGCTCTCTGGGCGATGCCGGCCACGCCGAGGAAGCGGTCCAAGAAACCTTCGTGCGAGCGTGGAAATCCGCAGACAGCTATCAACCCGAAGTCGCCTCGCTGCGCACCTGGCTCTTCTCCATCTGCCGCAACATCGTCATCGACATGAGTCGTGCCCGCGCCAGCCGTCCGGCCCTCGCCGGTTCCGAACCGGTCGACGTGGAGAGTGCAGCGCGTCCCCTGGAAGAACTGCTCGTCGGCCTACAGGTGGAGGAGGCGCTGCGCCGGTTGTCGGAATCGCATCGCCAGGTGCTCGTCGAAGTGCACCTGCGTGATCGACCAGCTGCCGAGGTCGCCGAACGGCTGGGCGTTCCCGAAGGCACTGTGCGCAGTCGGGTCTACTACGGTCTCAAGGCACTCGAGCTGGTACTCGAAGAAATGGGGTGGCACGGTGAATACTGACCAGTGCCGACACATGCGAAGCCTGCTCGGGATGCACGCTCTCGGCCGTCTCGATCCTGATGAGGCCGTGGCGTTGCAAGCCCACCTCGACGGCTGCGCGCACTGCAGGCAGGAACTGAGCGAACTCCGCGAAGTGGGCCGAGCGCTCGGCCAGGCCGACCCGGAGCGGATCGACGAAGGTCCTGTCAGGCCACCAGCGTCCTTGCACGACGCGGTTTTCGGCGCCGTGGACGAGGAGCGGCGGAAGCGGCGCCGCCAGCGCACAATGCTTCTCGCTACCACCGCCGCCACGGCGGCTGCGGTGATAGCGGTCTTCACAGTCGTCATCGGCGGCGGCTTCGGGTCACCACAGACGCCGACACCGCAGTCGATCGCTTTCGTCGCGCAGCCGAACGGAGTTCACGCCACGGCGAGTGTCGAGAACCGCAATTTCGGGACGAGCGTCGCGCTGGATGTGACCGGCCTGGCCGACGGTCAACGATATGCCGTGTGGCTCGAACAACCAGATGGAAACCGGATGGCTGCAGGAAGTTTCATCGCTCGGGGCGAGAAGAAGATGTCCATGCAACTGGCGGTCGGCCTGCCGATGTCGGAAGCGTCGGCACTGGGCGTCAGCACCCCGACGGACGAGACACCGATCCTGCTGGCGCCGCTCCATTCCTGAAGTGGCGCCCCGCGCCCCGCGACGCCCACTAGCCTGATCGTCAGCGTCGCGGCACGGGAGGGTGCCGGGGCCCGACGGTGAGGCGGACATGGCAGTCGAACAGCGCGAACATGCATTCTCGGACGACGCACTCGGTGATCTCGATGCGGTGGGACTGGCGGCGCAGATCCGAAACGGAGGTGTCGGTCGACGTGAGGTCGTAGAGGCGGCGATAGCGCGGGCCCACGCCGTCGGCGGCCTCGATGCAGTTCGGTTCGATTGCTACGAACAGGCACTCGAGGACGCCGATCGGCCACGCGGGGGCGCCTTCGCCGGAGTGCCCACCTTCGTCAAGGACAACACCGATGTGGCCGGATTGCCGACGTGTCACGGCTCGTCTGCCTTCGATCCCCACCCTGCGAAGAAGAGTTCCGGCCCCGCCGAGCAGTTTCTGTCGCCGGGATTCGCCCTGCTGGGAAAGTCGACTCTGCCCGAGTTCGGGCTGACGGCCAGCACCGAGTTCGTGGACAAGCCGCCCACCCGCAATCCGTGGCACACCGAGTATTCGGCGGGGGCGTCGTCGGGTGGGTCGGCTGCACTCGTCGCTGCCGGAGTCGTGCCGATCGCCCACGCGAACGACGGAGGCGGTTCGATTCGCATCCCCGCCGCCGCGAATGGTCTGGTCGGTCTGAAGCCCACGCGGGAGCGGATGCTCGACCAGCCCGGTGTGCGGCAGCTTCCGGTGAATCTGGTCAGTGAAGGTGCCGTCACTCGAACGGTGCGGGACACGGCCCACTACTTCGCCGCGGCGGAGCGCTATCGACCCAATCGCGACATGGAGCCGATCGGGCTCGTAGAGGGCCCCTCGGATCGCTTGCTCCGTATCGGGGTGGTCCGGCTGGATCTCAGTGGCCGCCCGACTCATCCCGAAATCGCGAAGGTAACCGACTCTGCCGCAGATGTGTTCGCGAGTATGGGGCACGAGGTCTCCGAGTACCGGTTCGAGTTCGACCAGCGGCTCATCGAAGACTTCAAGCTCTATTGGTCCATGTTCGCCGTCGCGATGTCGGCATCGTTCAAGGTCGGTCACGGCCGTCACTTCCACCCGAGTCGATTGGATCCATTCACAAAAGGTTTGGCGCAGAACGTGTTTCGCAACCCACTCGGGCTCGTCTCCGCGATCCGGCGACTGCGGGGCGCTACCGATACCTACGAAAAGCAATTCGAGAACGTCGACGTTCTCCTCACACCCGTTCTCGCGCAACCGACTCCACTTCTGGGGGAGCAGAATCCGGCGCAGCCGTTCGAGGAACTGTTCGCCACGCTCGTCGACTACGTGGGATTCACGCCGTTGAACAACGTGGGCGGCGGGCCGGCCATTGCGCTTCCGCATGGGCATCTCGCGAGCGGACTGCCGGGATCGGTGCAACTGATCGCGCGGGCTGGTGACGAACGAACGTTGTTGGACCTGGCGTATCAGTTCGAGGCGCAATCGCCGTTTCCGCAGATCACCGCCCCTTCCCCTTTCACTATATAGCGGGGTGGGGGCCTTGCGGCAAGGCCCCGGTGGTGGCGCAGAATCTCCGCACACCACGAGGGAATGAGTGATTCATGTTCGATGTGATCGTTGTCGGCGCCGGGCCGACGGGTTTGATGCTTGCGTCGGAGTTGAGGCTGCACGGAGTGGATGTTCTCGTCCTGGACAGAGACGAGGAGCCCACCAAGGTGGTT
Organism: Rhodococcus huquni; assembly: GCF_055231055.1. NCBI lineage: Bacteria > Bacillati > Actinomycetota > Actinomycetes > Mycobacteriales > Nocardiaceae > Rhodococcus > Rhodococcus huquni. Next base: position 159,514 of record NZ_JBUYWE010000002.1, on the reverse strand, counting down.
CGTTCCCTGGGCCTGCATGCGCGCAGCATCGAGATCATGGACCAGCGCGGCATCCTGGAGCGATTCCTCGATCTGGGAACCAAGTACCCGGTGGGTGGATTTTTCGCGGCCATTACCAAGCCTGCACCCAAGGATCTCGATACTGCGCATCCGTATGTCCTCGGGATCATGCAGACCGTCACCGACCGCCTATTGGCCGAGAGGGCCGCCGAACTCGGAACCCCCGTCCGGCGCGGCTGCGAACTGGTCGGGTTGAACCAGGACGACGACGGCGTGACCGTCGAACTGGCGGACGGTACCTCGCTGCAATCGCGCTACCTCGTCGGCTGCGACGGCGGGCGCAGCTCGGTGCGCAAAGCGGTGGGCGTCGGCTTTCCCGGAGAACCAAGCAGGGTCGAGACATTGCTGGGAGAAGTGGAGCTGACCGCATCTCGGGAGGCGCGGGACAGCGTCACGGCAGAAGTCCGCAAGACCCAGTTGATCTTCGGGGCGATGCCTCTCGGCGACGGTCTGTACCGCGTCGTCGTGCCCGCTGCGGGTGTCGCGGAGGACCGTACGGTAGCGCCGACTCTCGACGACCTGAAGAGTCAGCTATACGTGACTGCCGGAACCGATTTCGGTGTGCACTCGCCGCGCTGGATCTCCCGGTTCGGGGACTCCACCCGGCTTGCGGAGCGCTACCGGACAGGCCGGGTATTTCTGGCGGGCGACGCTGCCCACGTGCATCCGCCGACTGGCGGGCAGGGACTCAATCTCGGTATTCAAGACGCCTTCAATCTCGGGTGGAAGCTGGCGGCAGCGGTGAACGGTTGGGCGCCCGAGGGTCTGCTGGACAGCTATCACACCGAACGCCACCCGGTGGCCGCCGACGTGCTGGACAACACGCGTGCCCAGATGCAGTTGATGGCTCTCGAACCGGGCGCGCGGGCGGTGAGAAAGCTGATGTCCGAGCTGATGAACTTCGACGAAGTGAGTCGCTACCTGACCGAGAAGATCATCGCGATCGGCGTTCGCTACGACTTCGGTGAAGGTTCCGAGCTGCTGGGCAAACGCCTGAGGGACGTGACGTTGAAGCGTGGCCGCCTGTACGAACAGATGCGCGAAGGGCGAGGCCTTCTACTGGACCAGACCGGACAGCTGTCCGTGACGGGTTGGACGGATCGAGTCGACCACGTCGTGGACACCGCCGAAGAACTCGACGCCCCCGCGGCCCTCCTTCGCCCCGACGGGCATGTCGCATGGACCGGGAGCGATCAAGAAGGCTTGAGTACCGCGCTGTCCGAGTGGTTCGGCGAACCCGCCGACTGATTGCTTTCGTTCACGCCCGAACTCACGGGGACGACATTCCGCCGTTCACATGGATGGTCGCGCCGACCACGTAACTCGATTCGGGCGAGGCGAGGAACACGTATGCGGGGGCGAGTTCGGTGGGTTGACCTGCCCGGCCGAGTGGGGTGCTCTTGCCGAACTCGGGCAAAGCCTCCTTCGGCTGTCCGTCCGTCGGCTGGAGCGGGGTCCAGATCGGCCCGGGCGCCACCGCGTTGACTCGCACACCCTTGTCGGCCAGCTGGGTCGCCAATCCCTTGGTGAAGTTGTTGATCGCGGCCTTGGTGGAGGCGTAGTCGAGAAGAACCGGAGATGGCTGGTAAGCCTCGATGGAAGTCGTGTTGATGATCGCGCCGCCGGCAGGTAGATGCGCGAGGGCTGCGCGGGAGGTGCGGAACATCGCGAGAATGTTCGTCTGGAAGGTCTCCAATGCCTGATCATCGGGCAGATCGTCCAGGTTCTCCACGGCTATCTGCTTCCCGGCATTGTTGACGAGAATGTCGAGACCCTCGAGCTGCACGGCCGCCTCGTCCACCACCTGCCGGCACGTGTCCGCGTCGGTGAGGTCTCCCGGCAACGTCACTGCCTTGCGGCCCGTCGCCGTGATGATGCGTGCCACGTTCTCGGCATCTGCCTTCTCCTCCGGAAGAAAGCTGATCGCGACGTCGGCACCTTCACGCGCGAACGCGATTGCCACTGCCGCTCCGATGCCCGAGTCTCCCCCGGTGACGAGCGCCTTTCGCCCCTCGAGACGTCCGGTCCCTCGGTAGGAGAACTCGCCGATGTCGGCCTTCGGGTCCAACTGCTCGTCGAGGCCCGGTTCGGCCTGGTGCTGCTTCGGCGGCTCGATCGCCGGATACCTCGTGACGGGATTCTGGAATTCGAGCTGATCTACTCGGGTGGTGTTCGCATCTTCCGTCATTGCGTACCTCCTCGATACTCCACGGCTCCTCCCCCGAGTGTCCTTCGCGGGGAAGGCTCGCACAAGAGTTTCGGGATTCAGCCTCCGAGCAGGCCGCGCTCGTAAGCGACGGCCACAGCAGCAGCACGGTCCTTGACCTCCAACTTGTCGAAGGCGTGCGCAAGATGGGTCTTCACGGTGGCCTCGCTGACGAAGAGTGCTGCGGCGATCTCCCGATTTGAACGGCCCTTCGCAACGAGCGCCACGATCTCCTGCTCGCGGTCGCTGAGGGCGTTCGTTCGTGAGCGCACGCGGGAGACCACCCGGGTCGCCACCGAGGGAGACAACACCGACTCTCCCACTGCCGCAGCGCGAATTGCCGCAAAGAGGTCGTCTCGCGGGGCATCCTTGAGTAGGTACCCGGTGGCGCCGGCGTCGAGGGCTGCCATGATGTCGCGGTCGGTGTCGTAGGTCGTGAGAACCAGTACGTTGACCCGGGATTCGCGCCCGGTGAGCTCGGTGATCGCTTCGACGCCGCTACCGCCGGGCATTCGCAGGTCCATGAGGACGACATCGGGATCGAGGCGTTCGACCTGTCGCACCGCTTGGACGCCGTCGGACGCTTCGCCGACAACGTCGAATTCGGCTGAGGCGTCACACATTCCGCGAAGTCCGTCGCGGACCACCGGGTGATCGTCCACGATGAGCAGCGGATGAGATCAGGCATCGGTCACCGCCGGGACACGCAATGACACCGCAGTGCCGTGGCCGGGCTCCGACTCGACCACGAGTTCGCCGGCGACTCGTGAAGCGCGGGTGGTCATCCCGGGAATCCCGAAACCTCGCGAGCCTTCGCGCAGAAGGCTCGCGTCGAACCCGGCCCCGTCGTCGCGGACGTCGAGCAAGACCTCGCCGTCCAGGTGGGACACCGTGACGGCGACGCGGGTGGCGTGGGCATGTCGCGCGACATTGGCGAGCGCCTCCTGTGCAATTCGTACCACCGCGGCCTCCACCTGGGCGTGGACCGGCCCGGGAGTCCCCGTGATCACCAGTTCGGCACGGGCCGGCTGATCGAGCGAGAACTCGGCCACCACGCGTTCCAGCGCTCGCCCGAGTTCTCCGTCCTCCAATGCCAGTGGCATGAGACCCTCCACCGAGCTACGCGCCTCACGTAGTGCGTCTCTCGCTAGGTCCGACGCGCGTCTACGGTGCCGGGCGGCCGGCTCCTCTTCGCGGGCGTCGTCGGCTGCCTGCAGCTGGGTGATGATTCCGGTGAGGCTCTGGGCGATCGTGTCGTGGATTTCCAAGGCGAGCCGCTCGCGTTCCTCGTGGACCCCGGATTGCCGCGCCTGGGTGAGGAGTTCGGACTGGAGACGAGCATTCTCTTCCAGTGCGAGTTCGAGTTGGGCATTCGTGCGCTCCAACTCCGAGATTGTCTCGGTGCGCTCTGTCGCTCGATCCACATCACTCCAGGCCAGCCGTGCGAACACGACCCCCAGGATTGCGTTCACGAAGAACAGCCCGATGAAAATCAAGGTCTGGTCGACGCTGTCCGGGGGTAGCCCACCGGATTGTGAACCGGCGACCGTCACAGCAGTCGCCAACAACGGAAGCCAACTCCACCGCCGCGGCAGGTGGTCGTCCGCGTCGAAGTAGCCGATGACCGCAAACAATACGAAGAAGGGGTTCAGCCAGGTCAGAGCGAAAGCGATTCCCGTTCGGAGTACCAGGTAGACGCCGCCGATGCGGTGGTCGGGCGGCTGATCCCATCGCCGGTCGATGCATATCCAGTGCAACCACGCCGCCACGGCCACCAAACCGAAGATGAGGCCGTACCGGCCTCCGAGAGGTACGAGGTTCGCGGTCAGGAGTTCGGCGACACACGCCGCTGTCAGCAGCACGTACGGGCCGTACCGCACGATCCGCGCCCACTTGCGGTCGAGCCGATTGCGGCCGAACGGGGCACTCTGGCTCACGGCTCCTCCTCGGTTCACTCCCACCGGAAGTATCGCGCAGCGAGGGAGCCGGTGGCGACTGCCCACGCGGTGACCACGAGAACTTGGTTCACCGGGGGCCAGTCACCCTGAAAGGTTGCATCCAGGGCGAGAGCTCCGGCGCCCAAGGGGGTCCACTCCACCACTGCGGCCAACAGGGACGGCATGACCGACACCGGCAGCCATAGACCCGCGGTGAACAGCAGCGGGAAGGTCAACATCGTGCCGACGGCCGTAGCGAGCTTGGCGGTGGGTACGAGGCTGCTCACCAGTCCGCCGATTGCCAGTACTTCCGCGATCACCAGCAGCACGACCAGGACGAAGCCGACGATGTTCTGCGGGAGACCGACGTCGTAGAACACGACCGCCACCAGCAGTGCCAGGAGACCTCCGAGCAGGGCCGCACCGCCGTGGATGAGGTACTCGGCGCGGAGTAGATCCCTGGGCCGCGCCGGGGTCGTCGACATCCGTCGCAGGATGCCTTGCTCCCGGTAGGTGGCGACCACGGCGGGCATGGAGGACACGGCAGCGAACAGTGCGGCGACGAGGAAGGCGACCGGCACGTACAGCGAGATCGTCGATACTCCCGTGGCGTCGTCGACCTCACGAAAGGCCGGAACCAACCCGAGGATTCCCAGAAGCAACGGCGGGAAGACGACGACCCAGAAGAGCGAAGCGGGCTCGCGCGCAAAGAGTTTCATCTCAGTGCGCAATACAGTGGTTGCGGTGGAGGTCATCTCAGGACTCCTCGCTTTCGGGGACGAGGTCGCGCCTGTCGGTGAGGCTCAGAAACGCGTTGTCGAGCGTCGAGTCCTCCACCCGAAGCCCGTCCGGCACCACCTCGTGATGTTTCAGGAGGGCCAGGACCTCGAGCACTGCGGGGTCGGTGAGATTCAGCTCGACGCGTCCGTTATCGCGGGTGCGGGCGTCGGACACGCCGTGCACGGCCGCGAGACCACCTCGGGGAAGGGGCGCCGATGGCGTGAAGGACATGGTTGCGGGTGCGCCGGTCCGACCGATGATGTCGCGCGGCGAGCCCTCCGCAACGATTCGACCGGCAGAGACTACGGCCAACCGGTCGCACAGATGTTGCGCTTCCTCCATGAAGTGAGTGACCAGCACAACCGTTGTGCCGTCGGCGCGCGCCTTCTCGATCACGTTCCACACGCCACGGCGAGCCCGTGGGTCCAGTCCAGTCGTGAGTTCGTCGAGTACCGCGATACGCGGCCGTCCCACGAGTGCGAGAGCGATCGCGAGACGTTGCTTCTGGCCACCGGACAACGCTGCGTACCGGGCGTCCAGCTTTGCGCCGATTCCGAGCTGTTCGGCCAGCGCCACCCCATCGGCGGGCGAATCGTAGAACGAGGCGTACAACGTGAGGGCCTCACGCACAGTGAGTCTGGCCTGGAGGCCGGCGTGCTGGAGCTGAACCCCAAGCAATTGGGTCAGTTCCTGCCTATCGGTCCCAGGATCGAGGCCGGCAACACGTACGGTGCCCGAATCCGGGCGCCGTAGTCCGGCCACACATTCGACGGTGGTGGTCTTCCCCGAGCCGTTGGGTCCGAGGATCCCGACCAGCTCTCCCTCGGCGATTTTCAGTGACAGACCCTCGACGGCGACGGTGGAACCGTAGGTCTTGTGCAGGTCGAGCACTTCGATGAGTGGCATGCCACCAGCGTCGTGCAGTCCGAGCGGCCCCGGCATCCACTGATCGGCTCGATTTCGTACACCGATCGGCGGTGGAGATCATCGTTCGGCCGAACGCCGTATCTCCTGTTCCACCCCGTCCAGTAGCAGTTTGAGGGCCGATTCGAAGTCGTCGCGGTAGCTGTCGGTGCTGTCCTTGCCCGAACCGAATGCGTTGCTGTCGAGCGCGGTGCGGAGGGCGGGATACCGGGTGTAGTCGATCAACGATTCGAGGTGGATCGCCTGCTGCTCCCACCACTCGTCTATGCCCACGCCGGTAGTTCGAACGAACTGATCGTTCTGAGTGGCCGAACTAGCCGAGCCGCGGACGATGTGATCGACCGCGGAGTACACGTTCAGCGCGTCACGCGGCGAGAGGCCGGTGGAGAGTGCGGCCGCCACCGCAGCATCGAATCTGGCGGTAGCGTTCGGCCCGGGTGAGATTCGATCGAGAGTCAGCTCGAGCATCCACGGGTGGCGGCAATACAGGTCCCAATCGCCCCGCGCGACGAACTCCAGTTGCGCGCGCCAGCCGTCCCCGCCCTCGTGAGCGAAGGCGGTCTCGGCCGTGACGGTATCGACCATGAGTGCGAGCAGTTCGTCGCGGCCGGGAACGTAGCGATACAACGACATCGTTCCCATGCCGAGTGTCTCGGCAACCGCGCGCATCGAGAACTCGCGGAGTCCTGATGCGTCGGCGAGTTGTACCGCAGACGACACGATGTCGTCGCGCGAATAGGCCCGCTTGGGACCTCGCTTGCCGGGGCTCTGTGGCTCCCACAGCAGCCGAAGAAGACGTTCGGGCTGGTCAGGTATGGATACCGAATCGGTGAGGCTCATGCTCGAAAACCTCCTGGCGGGTGGATCGATAATCTGGGTACACTCTACTCGGTAACGCTCTGCGTACGACATACCCCGTTTCTGTGGGGGTTGTGCCACATCAGAAATACGGAAGGTGGACCCATGGTCGCGCACATGATTCGCGCCAGAGGGCTGGTGAAGCACTACAAGAAGGTTCGCGCGCTCGACGGACTGGACCTCGATGTCCCCCAAGGAAGCGTGCTCGGCCTGCTCGGGCCCAACGGTGCAGGCAAGACCACGGCGGTGCGGATTCTCACCACGCTGCTCGAGCCCGACGAAGGCACGGTGGAGGTCGCCGGCGTCGATGCTCTCGCCGACCCGGACGGAGTTCGGTCTCGTATCGGTCTGGCAGGCCAGTATGCCGCCGTCGACGAGTACCTGACCGGATTCGAGAACCTCGACATGATCGGCCGGCTGTATGGGTTGAAACGAACCGAATCTCGCAGTCGTGCAGGTGAGCTGCTCGAGAGATTCGATCTGTCCGACGCGGGAGACCGCCCGTCGAAGACCTATTCGGGTGGCATGCGTCGGCGTCTCGACCTCGCCGGTGCGCTCGTTGCCTCCCCGCAGGTGTTGGTGCTCGACGAGCCGACGACCGGCCTGGATCCCCGAAGTCGTATCGGTATGTGGGAGGTCATCCGCGAGCTCGTCGACGGGGGTACCACGCTGCTGCTCACCACTCAGTATCTCGAAGAGGCAGACCGCCTCGCCGACGAGATCGTGGTCATCGACCAGGGCAAGGCGATTGCGAAAGGCACGGCAGATCAGCTCAAACGCAACATCGGGGGCGATCACGTGGAGCTCGTGGTGGCGAATGCGGCGGATCTGCCGGCGGCGCGCGAAGCGGTGGCTTCGATCACGATCGGTCAGGTGAAGGTCGACGAGTCCACCCGTGAACTCTCGGCGCCGGTCGACGCCGGGGCCGAGGCATTGATGCGTCTGCTTCGACGTTTGGATGCGGAAGGCATCGCGGTCCTCGACGTGGGAGTCAGGCGCCCCACTCTCGACGACGTGTTCCTCACACTGACCGGCCACGGAACGGAAGACAATGCGCAAGAGTCGAATACCGATTCTGCAGGTGCTCGTGTGAAGGAGACGACTCGATGACCGCGACACTCACCCGCACCATCTCGAACAGTGGCACCATCGCGAAGCGCAATCTGATCAAGATCAAACGCGTCCCCGAAGTCATGGTGTTCGTGCTGATATCGCCCATCATGTTCGTGCTGTTGTTCGCGTACGTGTTCGGCGGCGCGATCGACCCGGGCGGCAGTGTGAACTACCGGGAGTTTCTGATCGGTGGCATCTTCGCTCAGACAGTCATTTTCGGCTCCGTGTACACCGGAGCGGGTCTGGCCGAGGATATGCAGAAGGGCATCATCGACCGCTTCCGCTCGCTCCCCATGTCGCGATCAGCAGTGCTGATCGGACGGACCGTGTCCGATATCGCCTACAACCTGGTCTCGATCGTCATCATGGCGTTGACAGGTCTGCTGGTCGGGTGGCGAATTCGCGGATCGTTCATGGACGCGTTGGCCGGCTTCGCTCTGTTGCTGGTGTTTGCATACGCGTTCAGTTGGGTGATGGCGTACGTCGGCCTGCTCGTTCCCAGCGTCGAGGTGATCAACAACGCGTCCTTCATAGTGATCATGCCGCTGACGTTCGTGTCGAACGCGTTCGTACCGCTGGAGTCGTTCCCCTCCTTCCTGCAGGGTTTCGTGGAGTGGAACCCGGTGTCTGCCGTAACGCAGGCCGCCCGAGAGTTGTTCGGCAATACCGATCCGTCGATCCCGGTCGCGGACGTGTGGTCGATGCAGAATCCGATCGCCTACACACTGATCTGGGTCGTGATCATCCTGGTGATCTTCGTGCCACTTTCGGTGCACCGGTACCAGAGCAAGCGCAAGTAGGCCTCGCTGAGAGGTGCCCTGAAAAGGTATCCCTCATCGGTCCATGCACACATACGCTTGTGTGCATGGACAACCGATCCGAAGTGCGCGAGTTCTTGATGTCGCGTCGCGCGAAGGTCACACCGGAACGCGCCGGGTTGCCCGCCACAGGCAACCGGCGCGTTCCTGGCCTGCGGCGCAGCGAGGTCGCGAGCCTCGCCGATGTGAGTGTCGAGTACTACTCGAAGCTCGAGCGTGGCGCCATCGCGGGTGCCTCTTCCTCAGTGCTGGACGCCCTGGCTCGGGCGTTGATGCTCAACGAGACCGAGCGCGCGCACCTGTTCGATCTGGCCCGCGCTGCCGACGGCATTCCCACGTCCGGTCGACGCCGGCGGCCCAGTGCTCCTGCCCGGCCTCTGCGCCGAAGCGTTCAATGGGCCTTGGACTCGATCGAGAATTCGGTCGCCTTCGTTCGGAACGAGGTTCAGGACCTTCTCGCCGTCAACGAACTCGGTCGCGCCTTCTATTCGCCCGTGATCGGCGATGGCGGACGGGTACCCAATCTCGCCAGGTTTCAATTTCTGGACCCTGCATCGAAGGACTTCTATCCGGATTGGGAACTGTTCGCCCAGATGTGTGTGGCCATCATTCGAACCGAAGCCGGTAAAGATCCGCAGCATCGGGGTATTCAGGATCTGGTGGGTGAACTGTCCACGCAGAGCGAGACATTCCGAAATCTGTGGGCTGTACACGACGTCCGGACTCACGGAGCCGGTACCAAGCGGTTCAACCATCCGGAGGTAGGCGAGTTGCATCTCGCCTACGAAGAACTCGCGATCACCGCGGACGAGGGGCAGGTTCTGATGATCTACACCGCCGAACCCGCTTCGGAGTCCGCGCAGAAACTTCGATTGCTCGGGTCCTGGCACAAGACACCCACAGTCGGTGAGCCCGCACCGCGAACCAGCGAGAGGAACTGATTTCGTGACACATACTTTCCTGCCCAAGGCTCCGACGACCAAGAACCCGCCCGAGCAGTTCACCGGTGATGTGTGGGTCGACCCCATCGCGTATCCACAGGAAGAGGGCCAGCGAATGGTGGTCGCGCGGGTCCGATTCGCGCCGGGTGCGCACACTGCCTGGCATTCACATGCCAAAGGACAGACGCTGCACGTCGTCAGTGGTATCGCGCTCTTCGGTACGCGTGACGGTTCGGTCGTGGAGGCGAAGCCCGGCGACACCGTCTACTGCCCTGCCGGCGAGGAGCACTGGCACGGCGCCACTCCCGAAGACTTCATGGAGCATCTGGCGATGCTCGAGAATGCCGACGACCCGGCCGAGACAACTACCTGGCTCGAACACGTCACCGCCGCGGACTACCGCCCCGGTGGCGAGAACAACTGATCGAATTCGACTGAAAGGACTGCACAATGCGTGGTGTGATCATGCACGGCCCCGGCGACGTCCGGGTAGAAGAGCGAGAAGACCCGAAGATTCAGGAACCCACCGACGCCGTGATCAAGATCGTCGCCGCCTGCGTGTGCGGATCCGACCTGTGGCCGTATCGCGGCGCGGACAACCCGGACAAGCAGCTCATGGGCCACGAGTACGTCGGCATCGTCGAACAGATCGGCGATTCGGTCGAGACAGTGAAGCCGGGTGACTTCGTCGTCGGGTCCTTCGTGATCTCGGACAACGCCTGCCCCATCTGCGATGCCGGCTATCAATCGCGTTGCGTCAACGGAATATTCGTCGACGGCGAGATCGGAACACAGGCCGAGTTTGCGCGCATTCCCTATGCCGACGGGACTCTGGTGGCCACGCCTGGTCAGCCCGACGAGGATCTGATTCCCTCCCTGTTGGCCGCCTCCGACGTCCTGGGAACAGGTTGGTTCGCCGCGGTCGCAGCAGAGGCGGGCCCCGGCCGTTCGGTAGCCGTCGTCGGTGACGGAGCCGTAGGCCTCATGGGGATCCTCGCGGCCAAAGAGCTTGGGGCCGAGAAGATCATCGCCATGAGCCGGCACGAGTCGCGACAGAAGCTGGCGCGAGAGTTCGGTGCCACGGACATCGTCGAAGAGCGTGGCGACGAGGGCGTGGCGAAGATCAAGGAACTGACCGATGGTCTCGGTGCGCACAGCGTCATCGAAGCCGTGGGATCGCAGGAATCCATGATGCAGGCGATCCGTTCTGCGAGGCCCGGCGGACATATCGGGTACGTCGGGGTCTCCCACGACGTCGAACTGCCGGGAGGAGAGTTGTTCTTCGGGCTCGTGCATCTCCACGGCGGGCCGGCGCCGGTGCGCCGCTTCCTCCCCGAGCTCATCCAACTGATCTGGGATCGAAAGATCGACCCCGGGAAGGTGTTCGACATGACTCTGCCACTCGATCGGGCTGCCGAAGGTTACGAGGCGATGGACAAGCGCGAAGCGATCAAGGTTCTGCTGCAGCCGTGATGGAACTCGACGATCTCCTCGAGGCCTTGAACGCCGGCCGCACCATCACCGGGGGCTCGCCACTGCACGAGGTGATGCACCGAACCAGCCAGGATGCGCTGCGGGTGACCGGTGAGCTCAACGGCGGATATCACGAGCCGGAGCAGGTTCGTGAACTGATCTCGCAACTGATCGGTGCCAAGGTCGACGATTCGGTGGCGGTGTTTCCGCCCTTCTATTCCGACTTCGGCAAGAACATCCGTCTCGGCAAGCGGGTCTTCATCAATTCTGGATGCAAGTTCCAGGACCAGGGCGGCGTGAGCATCGGCGACGGAAGCTTGATCGGCCACAACGTCGTGATCGCGACACTCGATCACGACCTGGCGCCGAGCCGCCGTTCGGACATGCATCCGGCGCCCGTGATCGTGGGACGCAACGTGTGGATCGGCGCCAACGCGACGATCCTCTCGGGTGTGACGATCGGCGACGACGCTGTGGTTGCCGCCGCATCCGTTGTCACCAAGGACGTGCCGGAGAAGGCCATCGTCGTGGGCTCCCCGGCGCGAGTGGTGAGGTCGGTGAGCGACTGAGGCGGCTTCGCCTTCAGGACTGCTGCGCGAGCCAGGTGTCGAAGTCCGGGCCGGCGATGACGGCATCCGGTCCGGGAAGGCAGGCGCCCTCGGCCATGTTCTTGCTCGCTACGGCACTGTCGACGGTGACATTCTCACCGCGGTGAGCGACTACCTTCCGGACCAAGTCCTCGAGGTCTTCCTGCTTCGGCCCGGCGAGCTCGACGTACGTGCGTGGCTCGGTCCCGTCCGCCATCTCGACCAGCAGGCGTGCGATCTCTTCGAGGGCAACCGGCTGGGTCTTCATCACGGGAACGGTGACACGGTCACCCTGGCGGGTCCAATCGAGCATCTGACCGGCGAAATCGAGGAACTGCGCCGCACGGAGAATGCGCAGACCTTCAGCGTGCTCCTTCGCCACCTTCTCCTGCGCAACCTTCGACACGTAGTAGCCGAAGTCGGGCATGTTCTCGATACCGATTATCGAGAGGACGACGAACCGTTCGACACCGGCCCCCTTCGCGGCTTCACCGAGGTTACGGGTGACGGTCTCGAAGAACGCGATGGATTCCTTCTCGTCGAGCGATCCACCTTGAGTGACGTCGATGACTGCGTCGACGCCGGTCAGGCGCTCGACCAGGCGGTCCGACGACGCCAGGTCGACGCCCTTGGATCGAGCCAGTTCGACGATTTCGTGTCCAGCGGCAATGGCCGCCTCGACGACCTTCTTGCCGGCGGTCCCGGTCGATCCAGCGATAGCGATCTTCATGGTCTCTCCTCGTCGATTAGAGCTCGGATGCTTCTCATTCGATCGGTCCCATCAGCATATGGTCCGCCCGTAATTCGATGGCGAGGAACACCGGACGTACGTACGTTGACAGCCACGACGACCGTCAAAGCGAAAGGCCTACCGATGCCCGAGTTCTTCGGACCCGAGATGATCCTTCCCGTGGAGCCGGTCGATCCGGTTACCCGCGGAGATCTCGACCTGTACCTGCCCGAGACAGACGGCACCGCCCCTTGCGTTCTCGTCGTACACGGCCTGTTCCAAGAACGGCCCGAGGTGATGCCGCGCCGATCGAGCTTCTTCCGCGACTATGCGAGCCACCTCGCGCGCCGGGGACTCGTGGCGGCAGTGATCGATCACGATCTTACCGAGGGGGTCCGTGTGCCCGAGGCCGCTGCCACAGTGGCACGAGCGGTCGAAGAACTCCGCGAACAGCCGGAGTCGGACGGTGACGCCGTCGGCATCTGGTTCTTTTCCGGTGGCGGCGTGTTGTGTTACCCGTTCCTCGCCGATCCGCAGCCGTGGCTTCGGGGCGTGGAACTCACGTACCCCATGCTTCCCGCCGAAGAGATCCCAGGATGGCCGCCTCAGGACGAGGTCGTCGCGGGAACCAAGTCCGTACCGACGTATCTCACCATCGTCGAACACGAGATGCCCATCTTCGCTCCGGATCAGCAGGCCTTCCTGCAGCGTGCGAAGAACGCCGGGGCGCCCATCACCGTTGCCGACGTCCCCGGTGCGGAACACGGCTTCGACGTCTCGGGCTCGGCGCCACACATGCAGGACGCAGTGGCCGCCGGGATCGACTGGATGGTGAAAACGCTCACCTGACTCCGGACAGCCACCGCGTCTGGTGCACGCGCTCAGCAGGTTTCGAGCAGGCCTTCCAGCGCAGTCTTCTCGTCCGCGGTCACGGCCAGGTCGTACGTCGCTTTCACGTCGATCTGGGCGGTGGCGTAGGTGCAACGGAAGTCGGCGTTGGAGGGGGTCCACTCCGCCGCGTTCGAGTCGCCCTTCTCCTGGTTGGTCGGGCCGTCGGCAGCCCACAGGTTGCGAGGATCGTTGGCGAAATCGGCCCGCTTCGCGGAATCCCACGTATCGGCGCCGCGCTGCCACGCGTCGGAGAGTGCCACGACGTGGTCGATCTGAACGTCGGAGCTGGTTTCTGCCCCGCGCTTGAACTCGATTGTCGTGCCGGTGTATTGGTCGTCCAGCGTGCCCGACTCGACCTGGCAGTCGTCGCTGAGAACCGAATCGGTCAGGTCCCGCTCGAGAATGTCCTCTCGCGTCGAGCAGCCGTTACCGCCGCCGGGTACCGAGACGTCGTCGGTCCACGCCGGGCCGAACGCATCACGGTCGTAGTCGCTGGAAGGTCCGGAATCGTTCACGGTCAAGCCGGCCAGGTTGTCGGCGGCGACGGCTGGATCGGTCCCTGGAACTACGTCCACACCCGCGGCGTTCGCGACGGGGCTACCGAATCCGAAGCCGATCAGTGCAGCCGCGCCGATCGTGGCGGCAGCTGTGAACAGTCGTGTCGAGCGAGATCGCATTTTCCCTCTGTTCTCGAGTCAGTTGTCTGGTTCGCCGAGGTCGGCTGCGACTTCTGGGGCATCGGTGCGAAGGACGTCGTACGCGACCCGGACCGCGCGCGAGACCAGGTCGTCGTCACCACCGGCGGTGGGGTCTGCCTCCAACTCGGCGCGAGCCGAGGCGATCAGATCTGCGTCCTCGCCGCGGGCGAGTCCCGCCGCCTGAAAGAGGTACTTGTCGTTGCTTGCCATGTGAATCTGCCCCTTCTTTCGTGAAGTCGGCTGCCAAGCTAGCGCCGCCGTTACAGAAATTCGGGGTATGTCGTCACCTGTTCGCGCAGTGGTCATGCGATATGCGTTTCTGTCGAATCGAATTAGCCGGCAAGACATTTCGAGAGCCCTGGATCGATGACAGATGTTGAACAGGTCGTGGCGTGTCGTTCACGCGGCATTCGCCGACTCCAAGTTTCGGGAAACCGAGCGTCAGGGCCGATGAACAGGTCTAGTGTCCGGATTGTCGAGTTGAAACGGTCCGGCCTCCGGCGTCGGTTGTCGCACGTGGGTGGCCTGCAAAGGGGCACTGGATGTGGGCTAGAACGAGGTCGGCGTCGATGATCGTGGCCGGGGTGCTGCTGGCGGCACTTGCAACCGATGCTCGGGCATTCGCAGACGAACCACAGATCCTGGACGTCGTTCGCGATGCGGTCCCGCGGGCCGACTGCGGTCCAGGTTCGCTTCCCGAGACAGGCTTGCAAGGCGATGTCCCCGCACCGGACCGCGACAGTGGTCGCAGCGAACAGGGCTACCACTGCAATGCCAGCCTGGTCGGCCAGTTTCGGGGACGTGGCAGTGCGGTCACCGCCACCACGTTCGAGCACTGTTCCTATACGCCGTCCTTCTTTCCCGGCAATCTGCTGGGCGAGGACCGTGGTGTCCAGGTCATCGATGCGTCGGACCCCTCGAACCCCGTGATGTCGACGACGCTGACAGAGCCCGCGATGTTGGGCGGTACCTGGGAGACACTCAAGGTCAACAAGGAGCGGAAGCTCCTCGCAGGCACTGCCGTTCCGTTCTTGGAAGGTGGTGGGTACTTCTCGGTGTACGACATCTCCGACTGCGCACATCCGAAACTGCTCAATCCTGGGCCCGGCTCGCACCCGGCGATGCCCTTGCCGTTCACCTCGCACGAGGGCGGCTTCTCCCCCGATGGCAACACCTATTGGGCATCAGGGCTGGCACCCGGGCACCTGAGCGCAATCGATATTTCGGATCCGTCGAACCCGCATATCGTGTGGCAGGGCTTGACAGGCATCCAGGAACACGGTTTCGGCATCAGTCCCGACGGAAACACGCTGTACCAGTCGGCAATTGCCGGGGTGACGATCCTGGATGTGAGCGCTGTGCAGCGTCGCGATCCATACCCGCAGGTTCCGCACGTGGGCCGAGTGTTCTGGACAGACGGTCAGATTCCACAGCACAGCATTCCCGTCACGTACGACGGCAAGCCGTACATCTTCACGCCGAACGAGGCGGGCTCCGGCGGGGTCAAGCTCATCGATGTCTCGGACGTCACCGCGCCCGAGATCGTCGAGACGGTAAAGCTGGAGATCAACCTGCCGCAGAACATGGAAGCGAATCTTCGCTCCTCACAGGGCGGTTCCGTCTTTGCCTACGAATCCCACTACTGCGCTGCCGATCGGCCGGTCGATCCGACAGCTTTGGCGTGCGGGTGGATTTCTTCGGGCATAAGGGTTTTCGACGTCAAGGATCCGAAGAATATTCACGAGATCGCCTACTACAATCCGCCCGCGTCGAAGGGGCAGAATCTCCAGCTCACCAATTCTGCTCACGCGCTGGCATCCATCATCGGAATTCCGTTGATGAGTACGTTGGCCATCGGCCGCGCCGCGGTGGAGGACGGGCAGAACCCCCTCGATGCCATCAATCCACGGTCCAGCCAAGTCATGTTCGGCGATCTGTCTTCCGACTGGTGTCTGTCGCCCCCCGAATGGCGTGGGACCCAACTCTGGACCACTTGCATGGACAACGGTTTCATGGCGCTTCAACTGGACAACGATGTGTACACGCCACCGCCGAATCAGAACTCGACAGTGGGGTCGTGAGGGTGAACCGATGGGGTAAGTACGCGGCCGTCGTTGCCGCCGGTCTGTTGCTGCTGGCCATGGGCGCGGCACTGCGGCCGGCGCTCGTATCCTCGATCTCTGCCGACGACGGAAGCATTCGGATGAGCGAGACCGACATCGGCTTCGCCCAGGACATGGCGGTCCATCACGAGCAGGCGTTGGCCATCGCACAGAATTTGGACGACGGCGTAGCCCCCGAGGTTCATCTCCTGGCCGAGCAGATCGCTGCGAAGCAATCGATGGAGATCGGTACGTTGCGAGGATGGCTCACCCTCGCAGACGAACCGTGGAGCGGCCAGGAGCCCATGGCGTGGATGGACACCGGTCACGCCGCGCCTGCGCACGGTCATGGAAGACAACGTGAGTCGCCGCCGCAAGTGATGGCGGGAATGGCCACCTGGGACGAGATCAACACTCTTGCAGGACTGACGGGCCGTGACGCCGAGGTCCACTTCCTGCAACTGATGATTCGCCATCACCAAGGCGGTATCGACATGGCTGCGGCAGCGGTCGAGAAGACCACACTCGATCCGGTGGAACGCACGGCGCGATCCATGGTGCGGGATCAGAGCCAAGAGATGGGCTACATGAACCTGCTGTTGCAGCAACGGCAGGCAGAGCCCATCCCGTACCCGTGACGTGGTCGTCGGTCAGAGGAGTCCGGAAGCTTCGAGACCGGTACGCAGGCGTTCGACGTGCTCCGCCGGACCTTGACGAAGGGGCATACGAAGGTGGTCCGACTCGATGATCCCCAGCATCTTCAGGGCGGCCTTCACCTGAATCGCACCCTGCGAGGTATGCATGATCGCGTCCACGGCGGGAATGAGGCGGGTGTGGATCTCGCGGGCGCGGGCCAGATCGCCGCTGTCGACGGCCGCGATCATCTCCGCGTAGAGGTCACCGGCCACATGCCCGACGACGGACACGATGCCGGTGGCGCCCTGCGCGAGGTGGGCGAGATTGACGACGTCGTCACCGGAGTACCAGAGGAGATCTGTCTCGGCGATCAGACGGCTCGCCTCGAAGAAGTCACCCTTGGCGTCCTTGACGGCCTTCACGTGTTCGAACTCCGCGGCGCGGCGAATCGTGTCGGTCGTGAGGGCGGTTCCGGTGCGTCCCGGGATGTCGTAGAGCATCACCGGGGTGCCGTCGCCGGCCTCCGCAACGAGCCGGAAGTGTTCGAGGATGCAGTCCTGCGGCGGCTTGTTGTAGTACGGGGTGACGACGAGAAGAGAGTCGGCTCCGCGAGCCACCATCTCGCGTGCAGCTCGCGCGGAATGCTCGGTGTCGTTGGTGCCGCAGCCCGCCATCACCGAGACGCGGTCGCCCACGGCTTCGACGACTGCCTGCACGCAGGCGTAGTCCTCGTCGTCGGTGGTGGTGGGAGATTCACCCGTGGTGCCGTTGACCAAGAGGCCGTCGTGCCCGTGGTCGGCGAGATGGACGGCCAGGTTCTGCAGGCCGTCGTAGTCGACCGATCCGTCGTGATGCATCGGCGTCACCATCGCGGTGATGACGCGGCCGAAAGGGGTGCTCTCCATGATTGTCAGAGCCTACGCGGAGCGGTCGATTTCGTCAGCTCGGTACTGCTGCGAGGTCTATCGTGACCACTAGGTTGCGGCACGTAGGCTGCGAGCATCCATCGTTTCGGAGTACGGTTGTGCACCGAACGTGAGACGGAGGTCGGCATGTCATTCCTGAAGTGGAGCAAACGGCCGGCAAGCGAAGTCCAGGCTCGTACGCCGGCCGTCAACGTCCTGCGTGGGCTCGCTGCTCGCGCAACGACACCGCTGCTGCCCGACGACTATCTGCACCTCGTCAATCCGCTGTGGTCGGCGCGCGAACTGCGTGGGCGCGTGGTGTCGGTCGAGAAGGAAACCGAAGACTCGGCCACCGTGGTGATCGAGACGGGTTGGGGATTTCCGCGGAACTACATATCGGGCCAGTACGTGGGGATCGGCCTGCAGGTCGGCGGACGGTGGCACTGGCGGTCGTATTCGCTGACGTCCGTCGCCGAGTCCGAGGACGACCTCATCTCTGTCACCGTCAAGGCCAACCCGGACGGCTTTCTTTCCGCGCACCTCGTCGACGGTATCGAGCCAGGAACGGTCATCCGACTGGCCGCCCCGAAGGGCGACTTCGCGCTGCCGGAGCCGCCGCCCGAGAAGATTCTCTTCATGACGGCGGGCAGCGGGATCACGCCGGTCATAGCGATGCTGCGAACGCTGAAGGCCCGCGGTCACACTCCGGAGATCGTTCATCTGCACTCCGCCCCCGATCGGGACAGCGTCATCTTTCTCGAAGAACTGGAACAGTTCGCTCGTGAGGTGGAGTACTACAAGCTCGACCTTCAGCTCACGAGGTCGATGGGCAAGATCGACCTCGACGAACTGCACCAGCGAGTCCCGGATTGGAACGAGCGGCAGTGCTGGGCGTGTGGCCCGCCGCAGCTTCTCGACGACGTCGAGCGGGTGTTCACGGGCGCGGATGCTCGCGACCGGCTGCACATCGAGCGGTTCACCATTGCCCGCACCGACAAGGGCGGGGAGGGCGGTGTGGTCACCTTCTCGAAGAGCGGCAAGACCGCGGAAATCGACGGAGCTACAACCTTGATGGACGCGGGTGAAAATCTCGGCATCATGATGCCCTTCGGTTGCCGCATGGGGATTTGCCAGACGTGCGTCGTGCCGTTGGCAGAAGGTTATGTGCGCGACCTCAGATCGGGTGAAGAGCACCGAGAAGGCGAACGAATTCAGACCTGTATCAGCACCGTGTCCGGCGAGTGCACCCTCGACCTGTAGGAGGCAAAGTGGCCATCACCGATATCGACGAATACGCCCATCTCACCGAAGCGGACGTCGAGGCGCTCGGTGCCGAGCTGGATGCCATCCGGCGCGACATCGAAGAGTCCCGTGGCGAAGAGGACCACCGATACATTCGGCGCGCAATCGCACTGCAGCGCGGATTGGCCGCCGGCGGTCGAGCTGTTTTGTTCGCGAGTGACAAGAAGCCCGCCTGGGTGGCCGGCGCCGCCATGCTGGGGCTGGCGAAGATCATCGAGAACATGGAGCTCGGGCACAACGTGATGCACGGGCAGTGGGACTGGATGAACGATCCCGAGATTCATTCCTCGTCGTGGGAATGGGACACCACCTGCCCCAGCGTGCAGTGGAAGCACTCCCACAACTACATCCATCACAAGTACACCAACGTCGTCGGCATGGACGACGATGTCGGATACGGCATTCTCCGCGTCACCCGCGACCAGCCCTGGGAGTGGTGGAACATCGGAAATCCGCTGTACAACATCATGCTCGGCACCTTCTTCGAATGGGGCGTGGCGTTGCACCACGTCGAGGTGGAGAAGGTGCGTAAGCGCGAGAAGTCCTTGGCTTCGGTGTGGAAGGACCTGCGGATCATCGGGCGCAAGGTGGGCAAGCAGGCGGCCAAGGACTACGTGGTGTTCCCGGCGCTCACCGGCAAGCGTTGGAAGACCACGCTCACGGCCAACGCGACAGCGAACTTCATGCGCAATTTCTGGACGTACGGCGTGATCTTCTGCGGCCACTTCCCCGACGGCGCAGAGAAATTCACGGTGGCCGAGTACGAAGACGAGGATCAGGCGCGCTGGTACCTCCGGCAGATGCTCGGCTCGGCGAACTTCAACGCCGGCCCGGTGATGCGATTCATGAGTGGCAACCTGAGTCACCAGATCGAGCATCACCTGTTCCCTGACCTGCCGAGCAATCGCTACGAGGAGATTGCAGTCCGGGTCCGGGCCCTGTGCGAGAAGTACGACCTGCCGTACACGACCGGGTCGATCGGCCACCAGTACTGGCTCACGTTCCGGACCATCGCAAAATTGGCGCTGCCCAACGCGATGTTGGTCTCGACATCCGACGACGCGCCGGAAACTGCCTCCGAACTACGCTTCGGTGTCCGTTCTGGTGTGCAGAACACCTTCGGTGTCGACCCGGTGACCGGCAAGCGTCGGGGGCTCCGGACCGCGCTCGCCGAACTGCGAGACGGCGCGGTCCAAGCTGCCTGACCCGATATCAGCGACGCTGCAGGGTCACCCCGGCGAACGGGTACGGAATCTCGACCGGGGTCTTCGCGACGTTGATGGTTCCGATCCAGTGACCGAACCGCGGATCGATGTCTTGGACCGCGAGGCCGAGCGGAAGGCCGTCGAGCGTCACGTAGGCCTTGTCGTCCGCGACCGGGCTCTGGTGGCCGCCTCGGCTGAACTGTGCGCAGTCGAGGCGCACGGCGTCGCTGTCCGCGAACACGTGCAGGTCGCAGTCGGCGAGAGGTGTGCCCAGAACGTTCGAAGGATGCTGGGTGAGGTGGTAGACGCCGGGGTACATCACGCCGACCCTTGGGAACTCCGGATCGTCGGCGGAGGCGAGTCCGGGGGCGGCCAGGGCGGCGGTCGCAGCGAGTGCGAGGCCGGCTGCGGCGGTACGGAGCTTCATGGAGTTCGTGTCCTCACGGTCGGTCGGGTGCTTCTCGGTCGGTCTGTATGTCGTTCGAACTACCCAGTTTGTTTCGGTGCATGATGGGAGAATGCATCCCTTCCGTCAGGCAGTCGAGTCCGGCGACCACGAGCGCATCAGCGACTTGTTGGCCGAGAACGTCGTCTTCACCAGCCCCGTTGCGTTCAAGCCCTACCCAGGAAAGGCCATCACCTCCGCAATACTGCGAGCGGTCGTTCGCGTGTTCGAGGATGTTCGTTACGTACGCGAATTCTCGAGCGAAGACGGGCGTGATCACGCGCTCGAGTTCGAGGCGACCGTGGACGGCAAGAAGCTCAACGGCTGCGACTTCCTGCATGTCGACGCAGACGGAAGGATCGACGATTTGAAGGTGATGGTGCGTCCGCTGTCCGCCGCCAACGCATTGGCTCAGGCCATGGGTGCACAGTTCACACAGATCGAACGAGAAGCCGCTGAGGAGTTGAACGGCACAAGCTAGCTGCTCGGCCCCGATGTGCGGCCGGTGACGTCGAGGTGTAGGTCCCGTCGACGAATCAGGGATGTGGCCACGACGCTGATTGCCGACGTGGCGACGAGGTATCCGCAGGCCAGCCATGGTGTTCCGCCTCCTGCCGCGATCAGCGCGGTCAGAATCATCGGTGTCAGTCCCGACGCGTAGATGCCGGAGAACTGGTAGACCACGGACAAGCCGGTGTAGCGGATCTCGGTCGGGTACAGGCCCGCGTACAGCGTGCCCTGGGCTCCGTAGAAGAGCGCATGGACGACGCCGAACACAAGGACCATCGCCACGCCGAACCACAGGAGGTTCTCGGTGCCGAACAGTGCGAACACGGGGAAGACTGCGAGGCCGTACAGGCCGATGCCCAGGGTGTAAACGCGTTGCGCGCCGTATCGGTCGGCTGCGATACCGGAGAACGGAAGCAACACGGCCATGACGAGGGCCGCTACCGTCACGACAAGTAGCACCTGGACCTTGTCGAACGCCAGTGTCCCTGTCGCATAAGTGATCGCGAACACGCCCCACGTATTGAAGGCAGCGCCCTCGCCCCACCTGGACAGCAGTCCGAGAACTGTGTTGCGTCTGTTGGAACCTCGCACGACCTCCTTGATCGGGGCGGACGACCGCGCCCGCAGTCGGCTCACTTCCTCGAACGCCGGTGTCTCCTCCACCTTCAACCGCACGACGGCTCCGACAACGACCAGAACGATGCTGACCGCGAACGCAATTCGCCATCCGTAGGCGAGGAACTGTTCGTCGTCGAAGACCGTCTGCAGGGTTGCGAACACGGCCGTACCGAGGGCGAGACCGAGTGCGAGACCGACCTGGGGAATCGAGCCGAAGAGTCCACGCTTCTTCGGCGGACTGTGCTCGACGGAGAGCAGGACGGCGCCGGCCCATTCACCGCCGAGTGCGAATCCCTGAAGCATGCGCAGCAGCAACAGGAGGATCGGGGCGATCACTCCTACTTGGGCTGCGGTGGGGAGCGCGCCCATGAGGGCGGTGGCCGCACCCATGACGAACATGGTGAGCGCCAGAGTCTTCTTCCGGCCGATGCGGTCACCGATGTGGCCGAATACGAGACCTCCGATCGGCCGCATCACGAATCCCACCGCGAACGTGGCGAACGCCAACATGGTGCCGACGAACGAACTCTCGTCGGGGAAGAACAGCTCGTTGAACACCAGCCCGGCGGCCGTTGCGTAGAGGAAGAAGTCGTACCACTCCACGGTCGTTCCGAGCAGGCTGGCCGCGACGACCGTGCGCAGGCGTTTGCGCTTCTCGTCCTCGGATTCGGGCTGCTCGAAATCAGGGCGTACTGCTGTGGCGGTCATGGACTCCATCCGTCCCGGCGTTCTGGTGGGCGGAGCGAGCCTAAGGGCGCAGCGCGGTACTCGGCACCGGTCTGGATCAGCGTGATTCGAAGTCCGACAGCTCGGGCCGACGCGCCGCCCTGTTGCGTCGTACGAAGTCGACGGCCGCCCCGATGATCAGTGCCGTGGCCAGTGCGAACAGGGCGGCTGCCAGCGGATTGCGGTTCGACCAGTGCGCACTGAGTGTTCCGATCAGTCCGCAGTACCCGGCCCACGCAGTCGACGCTGCGACGGTAGCGGCGAAGAAGGTTCGGTACGGGAATCGGGTGGCTCCAGCGGCAGTGTTGACTGCCACCCGGCCGACCGGCACGAACCGGGCAGCGAACAGAGCGGTGGCGCCGTGTCGTTCGAGTGGAGTGGACGCTTTGTCGAGAGTGCTTCTGACCGAGCCGTTGGTTCGAGCCGCCAGCCGATTTCCGGCGCCGTACGCCAACTGGTCGCCGACCAGCGCACCGAGGCCGATGGCGAGGAGTAGGTGCCACAGCGGCGGGTTTCCCGTCGTGGCCGCTATCGCGATGACCGACAGCACCAACAGCTCGCTCGGGAGCGGAGGGAAGATGCCGTCGGCGGCCACGGCCAAGAACAAGAGCAGCAGAAGCGAATCCGACTGCTCGACGTAGTCCACGAGACTCACGACGTCACCCCTGCCGACTTCACTCCTTCACGGTGCGCGCTCCGGAGGGCGTTCACCATCGGGTGACTCCCCCAATTCGATGCCGTACAGGAGTCAGGGTCGGCTCGGGGTGGGCCTCGTTTCAGGCGGCATCTCGTTTCAGGCAGTCATCCCGGTCGTCCTGCCGTACCGTTCACGGGCCTGGCTCGGGCTGATGGTCTCGCTGCGAACCGGCTCCTCGTCTCGAAGGTGTTGTCGCATCACCTGACCGGTCATCGGGGCGAGTGCGTCGAGCACGGACAACATCGGGGCCGGAGAGCTGACGCCACGAACCGCAGCACGTGCCAACGGTCGTATTGCCACGTCGACCGCTGCGGACTGATCGAAGCCACCGGTTGTCCGCATCCACTTCGGCAGGGTCGCAATGGTCGCGGGGGCGACCACCCTGCTGGCCAGTGCGAACTGCCTCCTACCTTTGGTCGGTGGCGTGCGCAGCAGATAGTGCATGGCGCGGTGCGCCCGTTCCGAGGAACACAGGCGGGGTCGCACCTGCTCGAAGTACTCGCGCACCTCCGCCCGCGACGCAGGGACATCCGCCGGCTTGCATGTCTGCAACTCGGCGGCCACCACGCATTCCCGCCAGTACTGCGCTTCGTCCTCTGCGGACAGCTTGCCTGGGCCGTACTCCTCGTAGCACTTGAGGACCGAATGCCACCCCGTGACGTGAATCCACAGTTGAGAGGCCGGATTGTTGGCGCTGTAGCGGGCGCCGGTGATCGGTTCGATGCCCGTGGCTGCGGCGTGGACCCGCGTCAAGTGATCGGACACTTCCATGGCTGTGCGTCCGTCCGCGACGGCCACGGTGAGAAAGTACGCGAGCGTCCGGTCGAGTCGGCCGCCCGGATCCTGATAGATCCCCTGCATGTCGGCAACTGCGGCAGTCAGGAAGGGATCGAAGTGCTCGAGTACCACCGAGCGCTGGAATCCGAGTAGTGCGGTCGGCGCAGTCCATACCTTCCAGGTGGGGGAATCCGGACCGAAGAACCCGTAGTCCTCGCGACAACGTGGTTCGGTTGCAGCATCTTTCGGTTGATTACGCATCTCCCTGGTGTCCCTTCATCTGGTAGGTGTCCGAGAGGCTCACGACCTGATCCCAGACTCGGAGGTATCGCTCGGGGTCGACCACCGGTTTACGGACGGCCGACAGTGAGATCGTCTGCTGAGCCTTCGACGAGCTCGGCTTGTTGTGCAGACCGACCGCAGCGGCACCGAAGTCGCGAACCAGCACGTCGAAGATCTGGTCAAGCAGGTCGGAGCCGAGACCGACGATCTCGGCCTGTTCCAGAATCAGCTGGCCGTAGACGACGAGCGTGAACAGTTCGGTGATCGCCAGCCCGAAATCGAGGTCGCGTTGCTGGTCGCTGTCCGGTGGCGCATCTGTGAGCAGTGCGACGAGCGCCTCGGCCTGCTCGGTGAACAGCGCGACGTTGGGGATGTGCGCTGCTTTTCGATAGCTCTCGCGCCAGTCGTGGAACCGCACTTTCGACAACCCTCGGGCTGGGCCCTGACGGAAGAGGAACTCGTCGTCGGCGGCGTCCTGGCGGCTCGGAACGGCCTCGAACTTCTCCGGGAGAAAGAGATGAGCCGGCATGAATTTCGCGATCAGTGCGAGGTTGACGGCGACTGTGCCTTCGAGCTTCGGCAGCCCGTCCACATCCATTTTCGCAACCGTGAGGTAGCTGTCCTTCTCGAAACCCTTGGCAGCCGCGATGTCGGAGAGCAGACCGATCACTCGCTGGGCTTCCGTGGTCACCTTCATCTTGGTGATGGGGTTGAAGAGCAGGTATCTCCGGTCTTCGGAAGAAGCTGAACGGAAGTAGTCGACAGCGCGGTCGGAGAACAACCGCATGGCGATCAGACGGACGTAGGCGTCGACGAGTTCTCTACGCACGTGGGGGAAATCCGTTACCGGGTTTCCGAACAGCACACGATTGTGGGCGTGCGTGATGGTTTCGTACAGCGCGTGGGTCGCCATTCCGATCCCGCCGAAGCACAGGTTGAACTTGCCGATGTTCACGGTGTTCAGGGCGGCGCTGAATGCGTCCTCACCGCTGTGCAGGATGTCTTCGCTGGTGACGGGATACTCCTCGAGCGCGAATTCGGCGACATACATCTGCGCGGGAACGATGTTCTTGACCACGTGAAATGCCGGGTGGGTGGCGTCGGCGCAGAAGAAGACGTATTGGTCCGGGCCTTCCACGCCATCGATTCGGCCGAAGACCGACACGGTGTCGGCGCAGTTGCCGTTGCCGATGTAGTACTTCGAGCCGGACGCCCGGTAACCCCCACTGCCGTCCGGGGTCAGCACCATGTCCGTGGAGTACACGTCCGCGCCGTGTTCCTTCTCGGACAAACCGAAGGCGGCTACTCCGCCCGCGGCAAGCCGACCGGCTGCCTGCGCACGCGCCTCGGAGTTCTCGCTCTGCCACACAGGGCCGAGTCCGAGCACGGTGACCTGCCACGGGTACCAGTAGTTGAGTCCGTAGAAGCCGAGTAATTCCGAGAGTGCGGCAATGCGCGCCGTGTCCCAACGCTTGTTCGGGTCACCGCCGTTGTCGCGGGCCGGGGTCAGGAATGTCGCGAACAGGCTCTCCTTTGCCGCGAACTCGAGGAAGTCCGCATAGAAGACCTTGTCGTGAAAGTCGCCGAGAAGTTTCGCCTTCCCACGGTCCTCGAACCAGTCGATCGTCGCCCTCAGGAGACGGCGAGTCTCCCCGTCGAAGTGGGTCGGGTCATAGGCGACCGGATGGAGTAGCAGCCGGTTCGACACCTCTGTCATGGGTTGGTCCCTTGCTCCGAGAATTGAATACAACGCGACCGTAGCAATTGTGGCAGCGCAATGCAACGGTGGCGTAACATTTACCGTCGAGAGTGATTGCAGTGGCAGCTAGGGTGGCAAGGGAGGTGAGAGTATGACGACGTCACGGACGGCAGCCGGACCGCGCCGCAGGTATGCCCCGCGGCTGGGACCGGTGGAGCGTCGAGCGCAGCTGCTCGACGCAGCGTTCGAGGTGACCGGACGACTGGGACTGCACAACCTCAGTATGGAGGCCGTAGCTGCGGAGGCCGGTGTCGGAAAACCGGTGCTGTACACCGTTTTCGGTACCCGCGCCGAGCTGGTCGCCGCGCTTCTCGAACGGGAACACGAGCGAGCGATCGAGCAGGTTCTGGCGGCTATGCCGACCGATCTCACCGAGTTGGGTCCGACCGCGTCCTATGCCGGAACGGTGACCGCCTTCGTCTCGAACGTGCTCGACAACCCCACTCGATGGCGGCTGATCCTCACGACGCCGGAAAATGCGCCCAGTGAGTACCACGATCTGCTCAGAAATTCCCGCAGCGCAGTTCTGGCTCGCGCGGAGGAGTTGGCACGCGCCGGGATCGCACTGGAACCGAAGCTTCGCGAACTCGACCCCACCCTCCTGGCACACACCATGTTGTCTTTCGCCGAGATGCTCGGCAGATTGGCTGTCACCGCCCCCGAGACGTACACACGCGAGCACCTGTCGGAGTATGCGGCCGGTATCGCGGGAATCATGAACGCTTCCAATTGATATCGCTCTACGACAGAGGAGATGATCTAGTGGCCGCCGAAGACCGGTACGACACTGCACAGGACCGACTGAAGGAAGCCGAGAAGAGCGGCGACGTCGAGGCGGTCGTGGACGAGCTCGAAGACCGGGTCACCTCGGAGTCGGAGGATCGCGGGGCCGCCGGAACTCCGTCCGATCGATCGACCGTCGAACCAGTGGAGCCGGACCACCGAAGCCCGGATTGATTGCCCAACCGACGGCGGGTTCGTGTCCGCGTCGTTATCGTCGAGGTATGGCCGACATCATCGAATTGATCTTCGAGGATCACCAGTGGTTCCGACGGCAGTTCGTCGAACTCGACGAACTGCGAGCACGCTCGCCCCGTGACACGGCGGCCTTGGAGGCGGCCTGGCAGCCGTTGGCGCAGCGTCTGGATGTACATGCGGTCGCCGAAGAAGAGATCTTCTATCCGCAACTTCTCCGTGTCGGGGATGACCCACGGCCGGAAACCCTCGACGCCATCGGCGATCACAACGACATCCGCGACGGCGTTCACGACGCCGCGAAGCACGCCGTCGGCGATGCGCAATGGTGGGACGCGGTCGGGCGCGCTCGTGAGGCCAACGACGAGCACATGGCAGAGGAAGAGCGCGAAGGTCTCGCGGACTTCCGGCGAACCGCCCGCCCAGCACTTCGGGACGCGTTGGGCACGCGGTTCGCCGACTACATGGCAGAACACACGGCAGAGGAGGTCGACACCTCGGACATCGATCCCGAGGTGTACGTCGAGGAGGTCGAAGAAGAGCTGTCCGGCGACGGGGCGTCCACAGGATCCCTCCGGATAGGCAGTCTGAAGAAGCCCTGAACCGGTCCTCGATCAGCGAGCGCGGTGCCTACGGACCGCATCGCGGTTGGAGCAGCGCGGCGAGCAGTAGCGCTGACTTCCGTTGCGGGAGACGTCGGCATAGACGTTGTCGCATTCGGTGAGGGCGCAGCGGCCCAAGCGGTGCATTCCCCGTCCCACCAGGTGTAATGCGGTGCCGACAGCGAAGAGTGCGGCGAGAACGCCGGCGAGCGAGTGCTGGTCGTCGCGATAGTGCAGGTGCCAACCGTCGCCTGCGTGGTCGGTCAGCCGCGGGTATGCCGAAGCTGATTCGAGCATTCCGTTGACGAGCTCCGCGCGAGCCGTGTCGCTGTGTGCGTCCACCACCCGCGTCCAGCGATCGAGGACGGCCGTCACTTCGCGGAGATCGGTGTCGGTCACAAGCACGACTGGATGGAAGCGTCGCGACACGTAACGAGCGAGGGACTGCTCGTCTACCGCCGTTGTTCGTGCGGAACGTGGCACATCGGACTGACGCCGCTACGCCAACGAGAAGACGAATTGTGGACCCGTCATCGTTCCGCGTAGTCCGCCTCTGTAACGGAATGCCTGCGCAATGCGACGTTTGTCATGACGTGACGCACGGCGTGGGGGTCGGTTCGCGCGCAAACCGGTAGTTCGGGACAGAGGAACGTGGACATGGATCTTCGCGGATTTTTCCGGCGGCATCGAATCGCTTCGGCGGCCGCCGCGCCAGCAGTATTGGGGGTGGCGGCCATTGTCGGCGCATCCTTCATAATTCCGTCGGGCTCGGAGTCGGTGGAGACGGAACTGACGTCTTCCGTCACGACCTGCCACGACATGGTGACCATTTCGATCGCCGGTCGGGGCGACACTCCCGGCGAGGGCGTCGCGATGCTCGAGGACGCCAACGGCAACCGCCTTCCGGCAGCAATGTCGGGCGACTACAAGAGCGACTGGCTCGACCCGATCATCAACGCGCCGGGCGCCGCCAACGGCGACTACGCCGCGATGTACATCGATTACCCCGCCAACATGGCCACCTATGAGGACGCGGTCGCGGCGGGCGTCGAGAACTCGCAGCGCGTCATGCAGGAGATTCAGGTCGCCTGCCCCGACACCCAGTTCTCGATCGTGGGATACAGCGAGGGCGCAGACGTCGCTCGCCGTGTCGCGATGAACATCGGTAATCAGGAAGCCGACGCGGACGGAAAATACGGGATCATCGACCCCGCACGCGTCCTCGGTGTCGTCATCCTCGCGGATGCCGGACGTGAAGTAGGAGAAGGCCCGTTCCCCGGGGCCAAGGATCCCTTTGGTCGGCCCGACGGCTTCGATCAGCAGTACCAGACAGGTAAGAACACCGCCGGTGGCAAGGGCGCGATCCCGGATATCGCCGGCAGCTTCGGCGCGCTGGACGGCAAGGTTGCTTCTTTCTGCAGCGACGGCGACCTCACCTGTGCTGCACCCGAGAACATCTCGCTGTTGCAGCTGGCAGTCAATGTGGGCCGTCAGATCAACGTCGATGCGCTCGAGCGTGAGGGTCTCACCCCCGCCACCGGGCAGGATCTTGCGATGGCGTTCGGCCGGATCGCGTTCGCTGCGTTCGCCGACATCCAGTCGCAGAAGGACTGGATGCAGAGCGATGAGACCTTCCTCGACGTGCTGTTGAAGGTTTCGACGCCGGGCTACGAGTTGAAGACCCCGGAAACCGGTGACGATGACGCGACCGGCGACGACGACGCGACGGGCGGCGAAAGCACCACCGGGGGCAAGGTCGGAACCGAAGTTTCCGCGACCGAGGACGACCCCAAGGACACGATCGAGACCGAGAAGCTGTCACCGCTGGCGTACCTGCCGCAGAAGTTCTTCCGCGAGATCGTCGGTCTGATCATGACCAACCAGAACACCATTCCGGTGATTCAGAGCGATCCGTACAACCTGACCCTCGGACCCAACGCAAGCGGCCACCACTTCGACTACTGGGACGACGCCGGTGCGGGCAAGCCGCTCACGTCCGCTCAGTACGCGGCTGCATGGCTGACGCACCTCTCCAAGCAGGCGCAGGCAGGTCTTCCCGTCGACGCGAAGGCCAAGCCGAAAGCCGAGGACGTCACCGAGGCGATCGAACTGGCTGCCGAGACCAAGGCTGCGGACAAGGGTGTCGCAGCAGAGGCCAAGGCGACCGAGCTGCCCGCAGCGGGCAACGCGGGTACGTCCACAGAGGGCAAGCAGGCCGCTCCGACTTCGGAGGCCGCGGTTGCCTCTCCGGCTGCTCCGGCTGCTCCGGCCGAGACGCCGAAGGCGGAGTCGACTCTCGAGGTGGCAACTCCGCCCACGTCGGAGGCAGCTGCTCCGAAGACGGACAGTCCTTCGACCAGCACCGAGAAGGTGACCACCACGACGGTGGCGCCGACCACGACGACTCCCGTTCCGGTCGGCTGATGTACCGCTGAAACAAAGCTGAGAACGCCACTGCCACCGACTTCACGAGGTCGGTGGCAGTGGCGTTTCCGGTTCACGGCCGAAGGTGACGGGCGCGAGCCATGCATCGGCTGCACGACGGATCTGCCATGTGGTGAGTGCCAGGTCGATATCGTCGAGCGGCAGGACGACGAATTCGGACGGATCGACACCCGTGAGCGCCTCTGATTCGATCGGCGCGAGGGTGAAGCTCCGGTCGTTGCGGAGCATCATCAACATCCCGCTCACATCCGAGAACTGCACGTCGGGATCCGACTCGATGCCGGCCGACTCCAGCCAGCGCTTGTTTTCGCGTCGTAGGTTCCAGTGCGTCGGTCCACTCACGTGCTTCAGCCCGCGCAGGTCACTGGCGCGCAATGAGGTCTTACCCGGAAATCGGTCGGCGTCCACGACAGCACCGAGCGGCTCGGAGTAAAGGCTGATGGCCACCAGATCGGGATGGCTGGTGGCTACGTGCGAGATGGCGATGTCGACGTTGTGTGCCAACAGTTCGGATTCCATGTCCAACGAGGGGATCTGTCGGATCGTGAACGAGTACGTGTCGTTCAGGGCGCGAATTCTGTCGGAGATGCTTCGTCGGTGACGGGGGTTCAGAACATCGGGAACCGCGACGCGAACGCGATCGTGCCGGGTGCCGCTGCGGATCAGGTGCGGTATCGCGTCGAAGTCGTCTACGAGCTTCGTTGCGATGGGGAGCAGGGCTGCACCGGCCGGTGTGAGCCTGGTGTGGTGGGTGGAACGGTCGAAGAGTTGCTCGCCCAATTCCTTCTCGAGGGCTTTGATGCGCTGGCTCAGCGGCGGCACCGACATCTGGAGGACACCGGCGGCCTTCGTGAAGTTGAGCTCGTGCGCGACTGCGAGAAAGTACCGCAGGTGCCGCATCTCCATCGGCCCGAGTGTAGCCGCCACAATCTTGGTATGTCGGGTGTGGTCATACCGTCGTGTGAAAGACGGTCATTCCCTCCAGCGCAGAGAATAATTAGCGTGGGTAACTATCAGGCCGACGGAACCAGGTCGACCGAACGCGAAAGGACATCACGCGATGACGGTTCCCACGACATCCGAAGCACTCAACATCGGAAACGACCCGACCGGCCCGCTGAAGGGTGTGACGGTCGTCGACATCTCCACCGTCGTCATGGGGCCGCTCGCGTCGCAGATCCTCGGTGATTTCGGCGCAGACGTCGTTCGAATCGAACCGCCGTTCGACACCGCGCGCATCTCCCCCGCCGGCACCGGCCGCAACCCCGGTATGGCGCCGCTCTACATGCAGGTCAACCGCAACAAGCGCAGCGTGACCCTCGACCTCAAGAATCCCGAGGACCTCCAGTCGCTGTTCCGACTACTCGAGAACGCGGACGTCCTGCTCACCAACATGCGTCTCGGCGCCCTCGACCGTCTCGGCCTGGGCTACGAGCAGGTGCACGAGCGCCTGCCTCACCTGATTTACGCGCACGCGCAAGGATTCAATGCGGCTTCGTCGCAGAGCGCGCGTCCGGCGTACGACGAAGTGATCCAAGCAGTCACCGGACTGGTGAATCTCCAGGAGCGAGCCAACGGTTCGCTGCAGTTCGTGCCCACCTACATCGCGGACAAGACCGCGGCTCTCTACCTCGTCAACGGCGTACTCGGCGCCCTCTTTCACCGTGAGAGGACCGGCGAAGCGCAGCAGGTCTCCCTGGCGATGGCCGACACGATGATTGCGATGAACGCAGTCGAGCACATGGCCGGAGACGTGTTCGTCCCGGCAGCAGGAGACGTCGGCAATCCGCTCAGCCTCACGGATGCGCACGCGGCCATGCGTACCAAGGACGGCGGCGCGATCGCGGCCGTGCCGTACACGTACGACGCGGTACGACTGCTCCTGAAGGGCGCAGGCCAGCACGAGCGCGCGGCGGATCCGGTGTGGGACGAGAAGGTGATGGATCGGGACGTGTTCTACGGCGGTATCCGCGCCGTGCTGGACCACTCGACCACGAGGACGACCGCGGAGTGGGAAGAATTCCTCACCGAGCACGACATGCCGTACGGGGTCGTACTCGACATCGCGGACCTCGCCGACGATCCCTACGTCAAGGAGTTGGGTCTGATCAGCGAGGTCGACCACCCCACCGAGGGCAGAATCCGCGTCGCCGCCAATCCGGTGAACTTTTCCAGGACTCCAGCAGACATCCACCGGCACGCGGAACGTGCAGGACAGAGCACGGACGAGGTCCTCGAATCTCTGAGCCGCGCCAACGAAGAGAAGAAGGCATCATGAATCTCGGACTCGGCAACGAAGAAATCGCATTCCGTGACGGCCTGCGGGAGGTGCTGTACCACGACATCTCCCCGGAGATCCGTCGCCGAAGCACCTTGGGGCACACCACCCGCGACGACATCGTCGAAACACAGCAGGTGCTGAACAAGCACGGTCTCGCGGTTCCGCACTGGCCTACTGCGTGGGGCGGCAAGGACTGGACACCGACGCAGACGCATATCTACGTGTCCGAACTGCAGCGCGCCGGGGTGCCGAATCCGTTGGCATTCAACGTGAGCATGGTCGGTCCGATCATCGCGGAGTTCGGTAGCGAAGAGCAGAAGCAGAAGTTCCTTCCCGCAACGGCCAACCTGGACATCTGGTGGTCGCAGGGCTTCTCGGAGCCCGAGGCGGGCTCGGACCTCGCAGCGCTCAAGACCACCGCAGTCCGCGACGGCGACGAGTATGTGATCAACGGGCAGAAGACGTGGACCACGCTAGGCCAGTACGGAGACTGGATGTTCCTGCTGGCCCGTACCGATCCCGCAGCGCCGAAGAAGCAACACGGCATCTCGTTCGTCCTGCTCGACCTCGATACTCCCGGCATCGAACGTCGCCCGATCAAGCTGATCGACGGAGGCTCGGAAGTCAACGAGTTCTTCTTCGACAACGTCCGGGTTCCCGTGGAAAACCTTGTCGGTGAGGAGAACCGCGGATGGAGCTACGCAAAGTTCCTCCTCGGCAACGAGCGAAACTCGATAGCCCAGGTGGGTACGAGTCAGCGGATCTTCGCCGAGATCGCCGAACAGGCACGCGGTCGCACCCTCGAGCACGGCACACTTGCGGACGATCCCGCCTTTCGCGCTCGCATGCATTCCATCAAGCTGCGACTTCTCGCACTCGAAGCGACTCAGCTCCGAGTGACGGGGGCATCGGAGAACGGCGAGGCCAGCCCCGTGTCCTCCCTGTTGAAACTCGAAGGCACTCGGCTCCTTCAGGAACTGTCCGCCTTACGTGTATCCGTTGCGGGTTCGGACGCCGTTCTCGTAGACAGTGGATCCGGGCCGACGTCCGAATTGCACACCGCAGCGGCAGATGCCGTCGCCGCTACCCAATACCTCAATCTTCGGAAGCTGTCCGTATTCGGCGGGTCCAACGAAATCCAGCGCGGCGTGATCGCCAAGACCATCCTCGGGCTGTAAGGAGAACACAATGAACCTCGAGCCAAACGAAGACCAGAAGCTTCTGTTCGAGAGCGTCGACGCCATGCTGTCCCGCCGGTATGCACCCGGATCTCGGGCCGAGGTGGTCGCAGCCGAACTCGGTTGGAGCGCAAAGACATGGGAGAGCGCCACCGATCTCGGACTCACCACGTTGACCGTCGACGAGGGCCACGATGGTGCCGGGGCAGGAGCCTCCGAGGTGTACGTGACCCAGAACGCGGTCGGGAAGCATGCAGCTGTCGAGCCACTCCTCGACGGTGTGTATGTGCCGACCTGGCTGATCGCTTCCCTCGGAACCGAAGAGCAGCAGAACGAACTACTCGCGCCGTTGGTGAGTGGCGCGGAAATCGCCGCGCTCGCCCATGCCGAGCCGAGGCGGGCCTGGGACGTCGCGCCCGCCGTCGCCGCGAGTCCGGGACCCGCCGGCGTGCTTCTGAACGGAGTCAAGTCTCCCGTGCTGCGAGCCGACCAGGCCGCCACGCTTCTGGTGACCGCCGTCGAGGAGACCGGCGACACCGGGGTCTACCTCGTTCGACGCGACTCCGCAGGGGTGGCCCGGGTCGACGGCCGCACCGCCGACTGGGCCCACGCCTCCGAGATCCTGTTCACCGACGCTCCGGCGATTGCGCTGGGTGTGGCGGGAGCCGACACGGTTCGCGCGCTCGACAGCGTATTCGCACGGGCACGCATCGCCCTGTTGGGCGAAGCAGTGGGTCTCATGGATTCCGGGCTCTCGCAGACTGTCGAATACCTGAAGTCGCGCAAACAGTTCGGCGTCACTCTCTCCGTCTTTCAGGCGCTCGTTCATCGCAGCGCCGACCTGTATGCCGAGATCGAACTCGCTCGTTCGACTGCCCTGTGGGCGACGGCAATGACAGAGGCTTTCGATGCGGGTGAGGAGCCGGAACTGGGACGCACAGCGGACGACGCCTTCGTCCTGGTCGCCGATGCCGCACGCAAGGTGGCCGAGGAAATCGTTCAGCTGCACGGCGGAATCGGCATGACCTACGAGACCTCGGTCAGTCACTACGCGGCACGACTCATCGGGATCACCCAGGCCTTCGGAGGCGTAGAGGCGGCTCGTCGCCGAGCGCTCGCGTCCGCATCGCCGTTGACGGCCCCGAGTGCGTTGCGTGACAACGCCATGACATCGCAAGCGTAGGAAGCAGGTTCATATGTTCGACGCACTGCTGGTCCTCGATATAGTTCGGGGAACGATCGAGCGAATCGACCTGTCCGACGGTAGCGTTCGCACTCTGGTCGAGAAGGCCGGCGCCGCTCCCGACGGTATCGCTTACGACGTGGACGACGGCAAGATCTACTGGACGACGATGGGACAGCCTGCCTTCCTGGAGGAGAGTGCCGGCTCTGAGGCCGGTTTCGACTTCTCCGCGAAGAATGGTGGTCTGCATTCGGCGAACGTCGACGGCACCGATCAGCGAGATGTGCTGCCGGTCGGTGCGATCACGACGGGTAAGCAGCTCGACGCGGTATTCCTTTCAGGACAGCTCTTTTGGGGTGACCGTGAGGGCTGCAAGGTGAGCCGGGTGAACGTCGACGGCACCGGTCTCACCGATCTGATCGTCAACGGTCCCACCGGGGATGTCATGCAGGAATGCGTGGGCATCGCCGTCGACGCAGAGAACGGGTTCGTCTACTGGACTCAGAAGGGCTCGGCGAAGGGCGGGGAGGGCCGCATTCTGCGAGCGAACCTCGAGATCCCCGAGGCCGAGACAGCGGCCGAGCGTACCGACATCGAGGTCCTGTGGGAGGACCTGCCGGAACCGATCGACCTACACATCGACGGCACGGTTCTCTACTGGACCGACCGCGGCGCCGAGCCGGCCGGGAACACCCTCAACAGGGCGAGTATCCCACCCTCCGGTGAGCGTGGCTCCGCTCCCGAGATTCTTGCCCGCGGCTTCCACGAGGCGATCGGCCTGGCTGTGGATTCGGACGCAGAAGTGGCGTACGTGACGGATCTGGGCGGAACCGTACGTGCGGTACCGCTGGCCGCGGGAGGCGAAGAGCGCGTGGTTGCGCGCTTCGAAGGACACTCACTCACCGGAATCGTAGGTATCTGACATGAGAACCATTGCAGTCGTCGGAGCAGGAGTCATCGGACTGTCCTGGGCAAGGCTCGCGCGGGAAAAGGGCTGGGACGTAGTTGTATACGACCCGCGCCCTGATCTGGACCAGGTCGTCGCGGAGTTCGCCGACGACGCACGCGTGCGAGCCACCGCAGACCTTGCTGATGCCGTCTCCGGCGCAGATCTGGTTCAAGAGAACGGTCCGGAGCGTCTCGAGGTGAAGAAGCAGCTCTTTGCGGAGATCGTGCGGGCCGCGCGCCCGGACGCGGTTCTGGCGACGTCGAGCTCGTCGATCTCTGCGACATTGATCGCTGCCGACCTCGACGACGGCACGAGAATTGTTGTGGGGCATCCGTTCAATCCGCCCGAGCTCATGCCTCTCGTCGAGGTTCTACCGGGTGAACGCGCCGATCGGGAGACCACGGATCGTGCTGTGGAACTGTACGAAGAACTCGGCCGGGTGCCGGTGGTGATCCGTAAGGAGCTTCCGGGATTCGTCGCCAACCGTCTGCAGATGGCCTTGTCACGCGAAGCCCGCTATCTGGTTCAGGAAGGGGTGGTGTCTGCAGAACAGCTCGACACGATTCTGCAGAACTCGCTGGGTCTGCGTTGGGCGACCACCGGACTGTTCGAGGGCAACGTGCTCGGTGGCGGGCCCGGCGGTATCAGGCATCTGTTCGCGGGTGTGGGTGCGGAAACGGGCAAGATCGAGTTCGGCACGCCGTCCAACGATCCCGAGGCCGTGGAAGGGCTCCTCGAACAGGTGGAGAACACGTACGGAGTCGGTGCGGAGGCGTACGAGAAGCTCAGCGCGAAGCGGGACCGGCGGACTCGCGCGGTGCTCGCCGCCCTCGAGGACTAGGCCTCGATCTGACCGGCGATGCTGCGCTCGAGCTGGAGCCTGGCCCCCGCCGGAATGGATATCAAACCTTCCAGTTCCTTGCGGGCCTTGAGGTAGGCGCTGCGACGCTCGTCCTGGGTCGCGCCGTCGTCCATGGCGAGTCGTAGCATGCGCTGGGCGCGAACCAGGCGTTCCTGTTCGTCGTGGGTGAAGCCGCCTCGGCGGCGGCGCTTGGCTTCAGTCTCCGCGACATCGAAGGCCACGGCATATTCGTGAACTGCGTCGCGGTACTGCGTCCGGGCTTCACGGTCGTCGACCAGAGCCTCCGGTTCCGAGGGTTTGAGCAGGTCCGCGCGGCGCTTGGCCTTGTGAAAATCGACGGTGAGCTGTTCGCGCATGTCGGTCATCATCGGGAAGTCCAGCAGAGTGACCAGATCCATCTCGTACGCGAACCACCGCGAATCGGTTTGCTCGTGCTCGTCGATGGTCTTGGTGATGTCACGTAGCGCCGCTTCGGTGTCCACCTGGGTCTGGGCATTGGCCTGCGCGACCGCGACCTTGGTCTGCTGCTTCAGGCGAAAGCGCTCTTGCCGGCGATCGGCCCGGCGCTGATTGGCGGCTCCTATCGCCTTGACGGCTCCGCCGATGCTGCCGCCGAAGACGAATATCAGCCACCAATAATGCGAGAGAAACTCGAACAATGGGCCCACACCGCCCATCATGCCACTGCGCGGCGCTGACAGGGGTCAGCCCTTGATGGTCTCCGGACGCTGAGTCATGGGATTCGCCATACAACCTCAGGGGAGCGACGTGGCCAGCGCGAGCCCGGCGGCGCGGCCGGAGAAGATGCATCCCCCCAGGAAGGTACCTTCCAGCGCGTTGTAGCCGTGGACACCGCCGCCGCCGAATCCTGCAACCTCGCCGGCGGCGTAGAGC
This sequence comes from Rhodococcus huquni, assembly GCF_055231055.1. Lineage (NCBI taxonomy): Bacteria > Bacillati > Actinomycetota > Actinomycetes > Mycobacteriales > Nocardiaceae > Rhodococcus > Rhodococcus huquni. The sequence continues at coordinate 122,165 of NZ_JBUYWE010000002.1, read as the reverse complement.
CCCGGAAATGGTGTTCCGTCCGCTCTCATCACCTGACTGTCGAGATTGGTCTCCAACCCGCCCAATGTTTTGCGGGTCAAGATGTTCAAGCGCACCGCGATCAACGGGCCGTGGGCCGGGTCGAGGATTCGGTGCGGCTTGGCGACACGGGCGATCCGATCACCGCGTGAGCGTCGAGCGTTCTCGATCGCCATCAATTGAAGATCTTTGCTGAACGAGTTGTCAAGCTCACGGTCTCGCGCCACGATCTGTGCCTCGATGTCTGCGACATCCAATTGTGGTCCGCGCGCAATCTTGTTCATGCCGTCGACCAGCTCGGACAGGGTCTGAGCGACCACAAAGTCCTCGCCGTGCTCTTTGAATTTTTCTACGGGCCCCGGTGCACCCTTGGCTAGCCGACTGCCGGCCACCATCCGCAAATCCTTGCCGGTGATATCGGGATTCTGTTCCGACCCGGAAAGCGCGAATTCCTTTTCGATGATGGTCTGCGTCAAGATGAACCAGGAATAGTCGTATCCGGTGGCCAGTATCTCCTTCATCGTGCCGAGGCTGTCGAATCCGGGAAAATGTGGCGCGGGCATCCGTTTCCCGAGCGCGTCGAACCACAACGGCGACGGGCCGGGGATGATGCGTATCGCGTGGTCGGGCCAAATCGGGTCCCAGTTGTGGATGCCCTCGGTGTAAGCCCACATGCGGTCGGGGTTCACTATGTTCGCCCCGGCCTGCTCACTGATCGCGAGCATCCGCCCATCCACGTGCGCTGGTACGCCGGAGATCATGTGCTGCGGTGCGGCGCCGAGTCTGGCCGTCGGCCAGTTCTTCCGTATCAGCTCGTGGTTGTGGCCGATGCCGCCGGAGGTGACGACCACTGCCGCCGCCCGGTGCTCGAAGTCACCGGTAGTGGTGCGCGACGACGCGACTCCGCGATCGAGATTACTGTCCTCGAGGACGCTGCCGCGTACACCGACGCAGCTTCCGTCCTCGATGATGAGCTCGTCGACGCGGTGACGAAACGCAAACTGCACCATTCCGGCCTTCTCTGCGCCTTCGACAGGTTCCGCGAAGACCCGCACCACCTCCGGGCCGGTTCCCCAGGTGAGGTGGAACCGCGGCACCGAATTGCCGTGGCCGTCAGCTGCACCCGATCCTCGTTCTGCCCAACCCACCACCGGAACGAGGCGCAGTCCGAGGTCGTGCAGGTAGTCCCGCTTTTCCGTGGCGGCAAACCGGACATAGGCCTCCGCCCATCGACGCGGCCACATGTCCTGGCTGTCGAGTCCATCGAAGGCCGCCGAGCCCAGCCAATCCTGCAGGGCCAGATCATACGAGTCCTTGATACCCATACGCCGTTGCTCCGGGCTGTCGACGAAGAACAACCCACCCAGCGACCAGAAAGCCTGCCCGCCAAGGTTGTTGCGATTCTCCTGGTCCACCACAAGCACCCGCCGGCCGGCCTTGACCAGCTCGTGGGTGGCAACAAGACCGGCCAAGCCCGCCCCGACCACGACGACATCGGGTTCGAATGTTGTGCTCATCAGGCGAGGCCCTTTCTCGGTGCCGCAGTGGGTGTCGTGTAGTGCTCGACGAGGACCCTGAACAACTCGGCGCGTCGGGCCCAGGCGGCGTCTGCGTCGTCTTCGATCAGGCACTGCACGAGAGTGCCGTCGTGCAATGCGACCAAGGCCGGCCCCAGGGCTGCATGGTCGGTGACCTCAAGCCCGAGTTGGGCGAGTAGTTGGTCGAGCAAAGGCATGAGAGTGGCAAGGATTGCTGTTTCACGCCCAGCGATCACCCGTTTGAGCGGCGGGTTACGGAGTGCGTGGGCTGTGAATTCGGCGCTGACCCGGTACCACCGATCGTCGACGGGCACCACCGCCAACACGTATTCGACGACACCGCTCAGCGAGTGCACCCGTGGTTGTTTCCCGCGGGAAAGCAATGCCTCGACGTCGGCCAGCATCCGTGTCGAACGCTGCTCCCACATCGCCAGGAACAGTTCTTCCAGCGAGGTGAAGTTGGAATAGAAGGCACCCCTGGTGAAGCCTGCATGTTCGCATACGTGCTCCACGCTGCTGTTGCCGAAACCTCGTTCCGCGTACACCTCCAGCGCTGCGTCGAGTAGTCGTTGGCGGGTCTGAGGACGTCGTCGCTTCACTGGCTTGGTGGTCTCGACCATGTGAACACCCTAGCGGGTTTCGATGCATGTTTGTATTCAATACGATACTGTATCGAACTGAGATCTACATCTCACTCGGCTCGCGTGTTGGATGGACGTCTCACCGCGAATGGCAGCGACAGGAGCAGGTGTGGCTATACAACGACGCAAGATGCGGGTGATCGGGTCTGCGATGGCGACCGCTCTACTGATCTGCGGGCTCGGCACAGCCGTGACAGCACCGGCCGCCGCGGGGCCCGGCGGTCCGCCGTTGACCATGCCGCAGCAGACGCTCGACGAGGCGGTGCAGTGCTCTCCGGATGTGAATCCGACGTCCGGAAAGAAGGCGGTGCTGTTGGTGGGCGGCGTGGGCTTCGGTCCCGCCGAGGCGTGGAGCTGGGGATACGAAAAGGCATTGCCGCGCGAAGGATTCGGCGTATGCACCGTAGCAATCGCCAATCAGGGCCGTGGCGACGCGACGATCGGCGCCGAGTACGTGGTCAACGCCATCCGATATGCGCGGGCGCAATCCGGGCAACAGGTTAACGTCGTTGCGCATAGCGCCGGGCCGGAATTGGCGTTGTGGGCGATGCGGTTCTGGCCCGACGTGGCGGCCTCCGTCGACGACATGGTCTCGCTCGCCGGGCCCATCCACGGGAGCGTCGTGGTCAATGCGGTGTGTGCGGTCTTCTGTCCGGCGTTGGCCCATCAGCTGTCCTACGGCTCGGAATTCACCGACGCGCTCAACAGGGAACCGTTGCGTTCCTCGATTTCGGTGACCTCGATTTTCAGCCTGTTCGATGAGGGTATCCAGCCGGCTCGCGAAGTCAGCAGCTATCCCGGTGCCGCGAACATCGCGTTGCAGGACCATTGCCCGGGCCGGCTGGTGGAGCACGTCGGACAGATGTACGACGCCGCCACCTACCGCCTGGTGATCGATGCGCTCACACATTCCGGCCCGGCGGTACCCGCTCGGACCACGCAATTGTGCGATGACATTGCCATGCCCGGCATCGAGCTTCCCGAATTCGTCCCGTCGCTCGTGCAAGGTTCGATCAATTACTTGGGAACCTTGGGCGAACCCTCGCTGCCGGTCGCTCCGCCCCTGCCCGCCTACGCGCTGAAGGGATAAGCGGACACGATGCCCGACCAGTTTCCCCAGCTCGCCGCCACCACGGCAGCAAGCGCGCTGCAGTGCGCGTTCCTCGGCACGTCCAGCGTGGTGCTGCGAGACAACCACACCACGGTGCTCACCGATGGGTTCGTGAGCAGGCCTAGCCTTGCCCGAGTCGCACTCGGTCGCACGCTGCGCCCGGACCGAGATGCGATCGCGAGCACCTTTGCCGGACTGGGCATAACGGAGGCGGCATCCGTCGTAGTGACCCATTCCCACTACGACCACGTACTTGATGCGCCAATCGTCGCGAACACACTCGGCGCCGACTTGATTGGGTCGCCGTCGACACGCGAGATCGCGCGAGGATACGATTTCGACCTGGGCCGCTACCAGTTGGCCGCACCCGAAATGCCCCGCCAGTACGGTGATTTCACTTTCTCGATTCGGGAAAGCGAACACAGTCCCGGCGATCGGTGTCCGGGTGAAGTGTCGGGGCCGTTGACGCCGCCCGCGCGCGCCCGCCAATTTCGGACCGGCGAGACCTACTCGGTGCATTTCGCCCATCCCGCCGGCAACGTGATCGTTCACGGAAGCGCGAACTACCGCACGGATTGCCTTGCCGGGCTGCGCGCGGACGTGATCTTTCTCGGTGTCGGCGCGCTGGGCCGGCAAGACGATGTGTTTCGTCAGCGCTACTGGGACGAAACCGTCGTCGCCGTCGGCGCCCGCCGCGTGGTGCCGGTGCACTGGGACCGATTCTGGCGTCCGCTGACCGAGCCGCTGCGGCCGATGCCGCGTCTGTTCGACAACTTTCGATCCACAGCCCGGTTCCTGCGCGTTCGCGCAGAAAAGGATGGCGTCGAAATCGCCATCGCCCCCTCAACGACGTGGTGCGATCCGTTCGCTCCGCTCGCCGACCCTGACACGCGGCCCAGAACTGTGAGAATTCCATGAACACGTCCGGCGTGATCACCATCGGGCTACCTATCGCCCTCGCGATCATCATGTTCGGTTTGGGCTTGACGCTGACCACGGGCGATTTTCGTCGAGTAGCGCGGGAGCCCAAAGCGGTAGTGGTCGCTTTGGCTCTTCAGGTCTTCGTGCTACCGGTAGTGGCGTTCGGATTGGTCAAGTTCTTCGGTCTCGACCCGCTGCTCGCGGTCGGAGTGATGCTGTTGGCTGCCTCACCCGGCGGCACGACCGCCAACCTGTTCAGCCATCTTTTCCGAGGTGACGTCGCACTCAACATCACGCTGACCGCTATCAATTCCGTCTTGGCGGTGATCACCATCCCGATCATCACCAACTTCGCCATCGCGTATTTCGACGCGGACGGCGACGTCGGCCTGCAGTTCGGAAAGGTGCTGCAGGTCATCGCGATCGTTCTGATACCGGTAGCGGTAGGCATGATCGTGCGACGGTTCAACTCGACCTTCGCGGCACGCGCCGACCGCCCGGTCCGGGCCTTCTCGATTGTGGTGTTGGCGCTTGTCTCGATCGGCGCATTGGCATCCGAGCGGGACAACTTGGCCGAGTATGCACGCCAGGTCGGTCTGGTCACCGGTCTCTTCTGCCTGTCGAGCCTCGCATTCGGCTACGCGGGCGCACGCCTACTGAAGCTCGATCGGCCACAAGCAATCGCCACCTCGATGGAGGTCGGCATCCATAACACGACGGTCGCGATGACCATCGCACTCAGCGTGCTCGGTAGTGCAGAAGTGGCGATCCCAAGCGCTGTGTACTCGGTCCTGATGTACGTACTTGCCACGGCGTTCGGCTACGCCGTGACACGCGGTAGCTCCAAGCCGTCCCCCACCGCTACAGCAGCGGGCGTCAACGGTACGCAGAACATAACTCTCACAACACCGATTTCGAGGAAGTAGAGCACATGACGAACACGAGTCGCCCGTTCACGCGGCGAACAGCGCTGGGCGGTCTCATCGGAACTGGCATGGCAATCGCATTCGGGAGTCTTCATCAGGCAGCCGCGAAACCGCTGCCCACATTGGAACCGCGATCGATCTCCGCGAGGCAGCGGTTCTTCGGGGCGGGCAGCGTCGATGCCGGCACCGGAGCCATTCGACCCGACAGAGTTGTCATCACGTGGCTCGGCTGCACGACCTATGCGATGGCTGTGCGCGGATCGGTGTACTTGCTCGATGCGTGGATACCCCGCGGGACGGTCTCGGGTTACGTCCCGACCAGCCCCGAGGAAGTGGCGGACCTTCGTCCGGACGCGATCTTCATAGGGCACGGTCACTTCGACCACGCAGCGGATGCCGGCAGAATCGCCGAGTTGTCGGGTGCCGCGGTGTATGGCAGTACGGAACATTGTGCGGCGGTTCGTAAGTCGGTGAACATCTCGACGGTGCGCTACATCGAACTGGGTGATGCCACGGCCCCGGCAGGGGATCGCCGAGACTTCACAGTGGGTGATCTCTCGGTCACCGCAATCCGGCATCTGCATTCCACACCCACTGCGCCCGAACAAGGCCCGGGCGGCTCGGCTCCGTTTTTTCCGACGCCGAACACGAGCGACATTGTTGCGCATCCACCGGAACCGGACGACGCGAGCAACCTGGCGCGCCACTTGTTCGACGCGGAGGGCGGGAACATCATGTACCAGTTCCGCGTACCCGGCTTCGCGATCGTCTGGCACGACACCGCCGGGCCGTTGGGTGAACGAGCTCCTCACGTCCTGCAACAGTTGCGCGACCTTCCGCCCACGGATGTGCATCTTGGGGCGATCCAGGGTTTCGGCCAGTTCACCAATGGCTTGCGGGATCCACGCGAGTACATCGAAGCGGTCGATGCGCAGCTGTTCGTGCCGGGACACCACGACAACTTCGTGCCTGGCGTCAGTGCGCGGGGAGAAAACTACGAGGCGCCATTGCGTGCCGAGTTTGCACGCCTCCCCTCCCCGCCAGATCTTCGCTTCATGTCCGATCCAAGCGACTACATCAATCCGGGGCTTCTGACCTTCTCGATCTAAGGGCGGTCACGTCGATCGTCAGCGCGGCCAGCGCTACTGCGAAGAAGCAATTGTTCGGCAGGGGGCGCCGTAGAGAGTTTGGAGTCGACGCCAAACCCCGAGCCGGGAGCATCGACGACACCGAGTGCCCGCGGCCCTGCCCGGTACCGAAGAGTTCGCGCCAGGAAGTGAGGTCGGCGCGAAGATGAGACTCTTGGCCCGGGATGCGAATCCGGCTATCGCGACCTGCTATTCGGCGTCAGTTGCGGTGGGCAGACAGGAGGAAGGCCGGCAGCAACGCTCTTCCTTTGTCGTCCAGCTCGATGTCCGACCCCTCGGGTGGTGCCTGTAGAGCGTGAATGAAGGCCGGGCGAATCTCGTCGATCGTCCAATGCGGCGAGACAGCCTGGCGTAGTTCGTCTTCGGTCACCGCGTTGGGGCCCTCGCCTTCCGGAAAGGCGCCCTTCTCGAACACCAATACGTAATAGGCGGCGCCCGGTGCCGCCGCCCGCGCAACCGATTCGAGGTAGCTCTTGCGCCGGTCGATCGGCAGTGAATGGAACAGGGTGCTGTCGACGATGGTCGAGAAGCGACCGTCGAAACCGGTGAAGGCACTGATGTCCGCAACCTCGAAGGTCGCGTTGGTGAGGCCACGGTCCTGAGCGGCCTGTGTCGCCGCGGCGATTGCGGTCGGTGACAGATCCAGCCCTACGACGGTGTAGCCCTGAGCAGCGAGGTGCAGCGAGGTCTCTGCGTGTCCGCAGCCTGCGTCGAGCACGTCGCTGGTGAACTTGCCCTGTGCGATGAGTTCGGCGATTTCCGGTTGCGGTTCACCGATGTTCCACGGCACCGGACCGGAGAAATCCTCCGCCTTGCCGCTGTAGATGTCATCCCAAGGAGCAACTTGTTCGTCGGCCATGGCTTCGACCGTACGCCGCGTGATCGGTGTCAGTCTGACTCCGCGCGGCCGACGATGTACGCCTTCGCGTCCTCGTAGGAGAACGCGCGCCCCTTGTCGTCGGGGTCGGTTTTGGATCGGACGTTGAACAGGACGAAGTCCGCCACCTGGTTTGTGGTCACCAAGAGGCCCTTGGGCTCGGCCAGGGCATTCAGTTCGCCCGCCTGCTGCAGGATCTGCGTTCTGTCGACTGCTCCGAATCCACTGCTGAATGTCATACCTCCAGAACACACGAAAGACGGCGTTCTGTCGAAATTCACGTGTGAAGCACGTAACAGTGTCTGCCGAACGGGCGACAATCATTACTGCAGGTAACAATCCCACGGAAGGTGCACACCATGCCGAAGTCGATGTTGACGAAGGCGGCCGGGGTCGTATTCGGAGCGGCAGCCGTATCAGCAGTCCTGGCCTCCCCCGCTCAGGCGGACGAAGCCACGGGACCGGTTCATTTCTCGGCCGGAAATTTCCAGTGCGCGATCGACGACAGCGGCGTCGTCGGATGCGATATCCAGGGTGGCGACATGATGATGACCGTCGATCTCGGCGGCAGCGCGAACATCCCTCTCCCCTTCCGGGTGAACCAGGTGGTCGCGGACGTCGAGTGGGCGCCTGCGCACCCGGGATTCAACCCCGGCGTCTACACGCTCAAGGGCGGAAACCCGCCGATCAGCGAGGTGGGATACCCGGTGGGTAGCGGTGCCACTTCCGGGTCCGAGGTGTCCAACGGTGGCACCCGTTGCTGGACCGGTTTCCACGGAAGCTTCCAGTGCGAAACCGAGGCCGGGCACGGCTTCTTCCATTACATCGGTATCGAAGCCCACTGAAACAGATGAGGATTCGGGACCTGTCCGTCTACTTCTTGGCGGGCAGGGTGCGTGCGTAGGAGAGGCTGCGCCGGACCCAGGACGACAGGTCTGCATCGTCGTCCAGGTGCTCGCTGTCGACGGTGACCCAACCGCGCATGTCGCGTCCACCCATGACAGCTATGTCGGCCGAGGTGGTTGCCATGATGTCGGCCATGTCCACCGGATCGACCCGAGCGAGAATGCCGCCTTTGCCGCTCACCGCAACGGACACCTTTCCGTCGACGAGAAACGCCAGACCACCGAACATCGCCTTCTCGGTGATGCCTCGACCCCCGCTCGTCAACTCCCGAATCCGATCGGCAAGTTCCTGGTCGTAGGCCATGGAATCCGAGCGTAGGCGCTCGCGTGCTGCCACTGCGTACGATTTTGGAAGACGACATCGAGCAAAGGCAGGCGCCCATGAGTAATGACAATCCGGTCCAGAGCACCCGAATCGTCCTCGCCTCCAGGCCGGACGGCGAGCCGAACACGGACAACTTCCGAATCGAGGCCGCGAACCTGCCCACTCCGGGTGAGGGCCAGGTGCTTCTTCGGATTCTCTACCTGTCGCTCGATCCGTACATGCGCGGTCGGATGAGCACCGCGAAGTCGTACGCGGATCCCGTGGAGATCGGCGATGTGATGGTCGGCGGAACCGTAGCCGAGGTCGTCGAGTCGCGGCATCCGAAGGTGTCCGTGGGAGACCGCGTGCTGTCGTACTCGGGCTGGCAGACGCACGCAGTCGAGAACGGCGACTACGTTCGCGTGCTGGACGGCGCCGCGGCCCCGCTGTCGACGGCGCTCGGCGTCCTGGGGATGCCTGGTTTCACGGCCTACGCCGGGCTGCTCGAGATCGGAAAGCCCAAGGAGGGCGAAACGGTGGTCGTGGCTGCGGCGAGTGGGCCCGTCGGCTCTGCGGTCGGCCAGATCGCCAAGGTCAAGGGCGCCCGCGCCGTCGGTATCGCCGGCGGACCGGAGAAATGTGCTCATGTTCGTGACGAACTCGGGTTCGATGCGGTGGTGGACCACCGGTCCCCCACCTTCGCCGAGGATCTGAAAGCGGCAGTTCCGGACGGCATCGACGTCTACTTCGAGAATGTGGGCGGGGCGGTGGCTTCCGCGGTGCTGCCACTGCTCAATACATTCGCGCGAGTCCCTGTGTGCGGCTTGGTGGCTCAGTACAACACCACCGAAGCTCCCGACGGGCCCGACCGGTTGCCGGGATTCTTCGGATCCGTGCTGACCAAGAGTCTGACGATCCGCGGCTTCATTCAGACGGAGTTCGTCCGCAGTATGCAGGCCGACTTCCAACGGGATGTCTCGAAGTGGATCGGCGAGGGAAAGATCGCCTACAAGGAAGACATCGTCGACGGAATAGAGACCGCCCCGCAGGCCTTCATGGGACTCCTGGCCGGACGCAACTTCGGCAAGCTCGTCGTTCGGGTCGCCGAGGAGTCTTGACCTTGACGCAGCGTCATGGTTGACACTTGACGCATGCGGATCGGAGAAGTTGCTCGAGCAGCGAAGACGACGCCTCGCGCGGTGCGGCACTATCACCGGCCGGGCCTGCTCGCCGAACCACCGCGCCTGCACAACGGCTACCGCGATTACGCACTGGACGACCTCGCGCGGCTGATGCGCATTCGCTGGCTCGCAGACAACGGGGTCCCGCTGGGCTCGGTTGCGGCTCTTCTGTCGGACGAGAACTCGACCACTGATGTCGCGGATATGCAGGGCGATCTACGTGCTCTCGTCTCGGGCTGTGAACACGACCTCGCTCAACTGACGCGCAAGCATCGTCGCTTGACTCGCATGCTTCGCGCTGCTGAAGGTGGCAGTCCACCGACCGCTCTCCCGGACGGGCTGGTTGCGGCCTTCGACAGGATTCGCGCCGAAACCACGAACGACGCCGAACTGCGTACGTTGGCGGGTGAGCGCGACTTCCTCGAGGTCCTCGCCATATCGGGCGACGCGCCCGACGAGGTCTTTCTCTGGTTCACTCGGATGCTGGACGACCCGGAGCGGCGGTTGGGCTATCGGCGAATCATGCGTACGTGGAGTCGGCTCGAGGGCCGACCCGCCGACATCGAAACGCTCGCCCAGGATTTGGCTCTGCATCTCGGCGGCGAGGCCCTGCCTTTCGGTGACTTCGACGACCCTGCCGATGGGGGGGGTCGACCGATCTCGCTCTCGTGGACGTGATTCCTGATGCAGCCCAGCGCGCGGCTGTGCTTCGAACCGTGGACATTCTGGCCGAGAGCGGCAAGGAATCGTCGCCATGAACATGCGGGTCGTCGCAGGGACGGCGCAGGTGCTGACCCTTCTCGTCGTCGTGGTCGACATCATCCTGGTGGCTACAGGTGTCATTTCTGTTCGGGCTGCGGTGACTCTGTGGGCTGTGGTCGAGGTGCCGTTGGTGGTGGCAACAGCGGCACTCTTCGCGCTGCGGGTGCGTGCCGTTGCGCGGAATCGGGGATGGGCGAACCGTGTCGCGTTCTCGGCCGTGCTGGCCGAGTCTCCGCTGTGGGCGTTCGCGCAGAAGGAGTTTCGCGCCTATCGGTCTCTCTGGATGTTACTGCGGGGCAGAAAGGACCGTTCTGGTGACGCTGTCTTCACGTCGTCGGCGGGCGCCCTGACGATGCTGACAGCATTCGCGGTCGCGACGGCGATCGAGATCGCCGTCGTGCACCTGATCATCCCGTGGCCGTGGCTCAGTGTCGTGCTGGTGATCATGTCCGTGTGGGCGCTGGCTCTCGTATTCGGGTTTGTCGCAACGGATATCGTTTACCCGCATTATCTGGCAGGGGCCACGCTTGTCCTTCGTCGATCCGCGCGGATCGTTGCGGAGGTGCCCGTCGACGCGGGCCTCGTGGTGAGGCCGCGTCGACAGGTATCCCCCACTTCGACCACCGTCGGGGGCCACCGACTGCATCTGCCGAATCAGGACGGCACGAACGTCGAACTTGCGCTCAGCGCGCCGGTTTCGGCGAATATCGTTTCCATCGTCCGGTCCTGGCGCCAAGCCGGTGAGGTGACCTCGATCCATGTCCACGTGGACGAGCCGGAGGCGTTGGTCGTCGCTGTTCGGGCGGTCCAGCGACTCGATGTCTGACTATCCCTTCGGTCGACGAGCCACCCACACGGTTCGGGAACCACGGACCTCGAAATCCTTTCGGTGTAAGAGGCTGTGTGGACCTTCGTGTGCCAGTAGGGAATCGAGAGTGCTCAGGTCTTCTGCACTCAACTTGCCTTCCACTCCGGGGCGCACGCGCCGGAGGTACGTATCGGCATAGCGGCCCACGGACCCCGGATACGGGGGTGCCGGGTCGACGGCGAAGGACCGTCTGTCGAGGGCGTCGAAGCCGGCCTCTTGCAGGCGCGGGCTCCACTCGGGATGCAAAGGTACGCCACCGCGGGCGTTGTACACGGCCTCGCCGATCCGAAGTTCGAGGCCGGGGCGCCCCAAGCCGATGTCGTGTGGCAGGAAGGTGGGCGGGGCTTCCATCTCGATGACCGTGAGCACGCCGCCGGGTTTCAAGGCGTCGTAGATGTTGCGCAAAGTCCGTTCGGGGTTCGGCACCTCGTGCAACGAGAGCGCGGCCCAGGCCAGGTCGACAGGCTGCACACCGGACAACTCCGAATCCAGATCGGCGACCACCGTGCGCACGCGGTCGGACAGTCCCCGGTGTTCTGCTTTGTCGCGGACAAGTGCCAGCATTTTCTCCGAGATGTCGACGGCCGTGACCGTGGCCTCGGCGAATCGTTCCGCCAGGGCGACCGCCCAGGTACCCGTTCCCGAGCCGAGGTCGACCATGCTGCGTGGGGTGCCGGCGAACGGCGCCGTCCAGTCGAGAACCTCGCGAACGAAATCGTGAAGAACGTGGGCGTCGAGGTCGAGGATGTCCGCGAGATGGCCGTGCGATTCGCCGTGAAAGTCGGCTCCGTGATGGTGAGTGTAATCGTGAGTCATGGCTTCGACTGTACTCAGTATATGCCGTAATGGCATACACTCTTGCGCATGACGCAAGAAGTGGATTTCGACAGAGTGGTCCGACAGCGGATCAAAGGTCTACGCCAGGCCCGCGGCTGGTCCCTCGATGCGCTGGCCGCCCGCTGCTACCTGAGCCCCTCCACTCTGAGCCGCATCGAGTCGGGCCACCGCCGTATCGCCCTCGATCAGCTCGTTCCGATTGCGAAAGCCCTGGACACCACGCTCGATCAGCTGGTCGAGGCCGTCGAGGACAACGACGTGGTGATTCGGCCTCAGGCCGACGCCAAGAACGGTAGAACCGTGTGGACTCTCACCAGAGAGGGCAGCCCCAACGGCGTGACCGTGGCCAAGATGCGGATCACTGCCGTGGCGAAGCCGGTGGACCCGTCCAAACTGGGCGTGCATCCTGGACACGAATGGTTCACGGTGCTGTCGGGGACGGCCCGTTTGCAGCTGGGCGAGCGCACGATCCTCGTGGAAGCAGGCAACGCAGCCGAGTTCTCCACCATGATTCCGCACGCCATCGGTGCGCACGAGGGGCCTGTCGAAATTCTCACCGTCCTCGACCATGACGGCCAGCGAGCTCACCTGCATCCTTCGCACGAGCACGAATGAGCGCTACAACATTCGGTGCGGGCGTCGCAGCAACCGCGAGCGCCGCACGTTCACTCGCGACCAGACGGCCTGTTGCAGCGCAAGTGTCGCCCACCCTGCCACCGCCATGCCGCCGAGGTTCATCGAAAGCTGAGCCAGACTTCCCCAGGTCGTAGAACCCACGCCGAAAGCGATGCCCAACGCGATGTTTCCCGCTGCGGGCACTGTGGTCACGGAGATGAACACACCGATCAGTCCGCCCGATCTCGAGGACGTGACCGACAGGACCCCGGCCGCCGCCGCGATCACCGCCACGATGAACGACCACTTGTCCGGCGTGTAGACGAAGGCCGTACCCGGACGCGAGCCGGTCACGTCATCGAGGGTGATCCAGCCGATTGCTCGTGCGAGCAGGCACAGCAGGGTGGTGACGGCAATCGCTGCGACGAATCCGATGACCAGTGTCCGTGCGGCCACGGCCAGAAGCACGAAGCGCCGAAGGACCAGAGCCACACCCAGGGCCGCGATCGCGCCGAACTCGGGTCCGAGAACCATCGCGCCGATGATCAGAATCTGTGAGTCGGTGATGATCGCGACTGCAGCGAGGATCGTCGCGAGACTCATGAAGCTCAGGTAGGTCCAGTTGAGTTCGGAATCGTCGTACGAGCGCTGGGCCACGTCGGCCCACACCACCGCATCGGCACTGCTGCCGGGTGTGCGCACCTCTGCATCGAATCCATTGTGTGACAGCCAGGTCTGCACCGGCTCTATCGTGATGGTCCCTTCCCGGTGCAGACCGAGATCACGCAGTGCTGAAACGAGGTCGTTCGCCGCCTCCCGAGCCAGGTCGGCGATGACGACGTCACCTTCCGGTTTCACCGAGGCGCCGCGCATCAGGGCGACCCCGCTCACCGCAGGGTCGCCCTCGAGGATGTCGACGACGTCGCTCGTCATCTTCGCCGGCGACAGGATGCGAAGCTGCAGCATTCGTTCAGTCTGCCGGTTGGCAGTCGATGTTCAGCCGATCGCGTCGGGGGTGTCGCCCGTCGTCTCGATCTCACCCATCCTGTCGGCGCCCCAACTGCGGTGAATGTAGCCCTCGACCCGGTCGAGTTCGTCCTGCGTGACGCTGGCCAGTTCGCCGGGCTCGAGCGGATCGAAGTGGAAGATGTACAGGCGGGACGCGAACTGTTCGAACGGTAGTGATGCCTCGCCGAAGCGTTCACCACAGCCGGCGGTGCTGACGACGACGCCGTCGCCCCAGTCCTGTCCGCTGTCGTTGTTGGGGTTGAAGAAGTACACCCGCATGACTTCCTGCGGGTCGAGCGTGACGCGCAGAATCGTGATCGCGTGCCATCCGATGAAGCGCGCGGCGCTGTCGGTGACCGCGATTCCCGCGGGCTGCGGGTAGATCAGCGGCTGGTTGCCGTTGTAATACGGGTGATAGCTCGCGTAGAAGTGCCGCAGGAATCCGTCGATATCGGTGAGGTTTCCGGTGGCGACGTCTACGTCGATGCGGAACCCACGGCCCGACCACCATCCGTGGAACTCGGGGTTGACCCAACGGTGTGGGTCGCCCTCGCGATCGATACATCGACGCCCCATCTCGGCGTAGACGCGGTCGAGGTGCGGCACCACCAACAGCGACACCGGGTCGAGGTCGACCGGAAGGGTTGTGGCGACCCCGGATTCGCTCTCGTTGGACGAGATCGCCTGACCCTCGAAGTGCATGACGATCTCGTCGTCGCGGGCCGCCCAGACGACGATCTGCATGAGATAGTCAGGGTCGTTGTACGACCATATGGACAGGGCTCTCGCCGACTGGCACGTCGGATTGTCGCCCTGCCCGATCCCGAGTGGCTGTCCGAGTACCGACAGCAATCCCGACAACAGCCATGCGCGGGGGCCTGGAGTGGGACCGAATGCTTCGGTCAGCCGATCACGCGAGTACTGCGAGAGCGGTTGCGCGAGCTGGCGCCACATCGACGGAGCGACCGGCGGTTGGTACAGAATGCCCCGCTCGAGCATCAGGGCGAGGCCGTAGATGCACTGTGCGGTTTCGACATGCACCGCTTCGTCGATGAGGCTGCGCACCAGGTCGTGGTAGCACAACAGGCAGTCCCGACCGGTGCTGGACAGACCGAGCGCCTCACCGATGAGGTACTCGCCCTTCTCCAGCAGGTATCGCAGCAGAGCCGCGTGGTACGGCGAGACCAAACCGGTGTCGTGCATGGCACGAGCGAAACCAGCTGCCTCGTACTGCAATCCGCTGCTGTCCATTGCCTCGAGACGGGCGACGTACACATCGACGCCGGGGTCCTCGCGACAGGCGTCGGTGGTTCCGAACAAGCTGCTGATAAGGCGGTCGGCCCCGCCGCCGCTCGAGCCGAGATCGACGTCCGGGTCGTTTCGGTAGATCGCGATCTGCGTGATCATCTTCTTGACCTGGTCGACCTGGATGGGCCGTTGTCGCAGTATCCGCCAGATCTCCTCGACGAGGTTGTCGAGGATGTTCTCGTATCCGACGTTCTCGCCGAGATACCGGAACAGACTGCGCGTCACCTGCGCCATGCGTCCCTGCTGTTCACGCTCCGCTTCGCTCGGCGGCGTGAACAGCAGGGACAGGTTGATCGCCAGAACCTGCGAGAGGTGGTTGCGGGCATCCTCCGCCGAGATCAGCGGGTGCTCGTAATCCCCGTTGGCCACTGCGAGGAGACGCAACTCGTTGACGGCCTCCAGCACCACGGTATCCGCATTGGCGCTGCGCAGGGTTCCTGTGGTCAGTGCCGGGATCAGGATCTGCGGTGACGCCCAGTCGGTTCCGTCGAAGAGACCGGCCTCCTCCAGAGCATGGGCCCGCGACGCGATCGCGGCCGCACCGCCCGGTTGGAGCAGCACGAGCCGCAACGCGTCGAGCACCGGGCGCAGCTTGACCTGCTTGCCGAAGTCGCTGGTCGCTGCCAGGCCCTGGGTCGCGTCGTCTAGCCCGGCCAGACGTTTGTCCAGCCGTCGCGTATCGCCCTGTGTGTCAGCGCCGTCGGCGCTGCTGTTTGCGTCACTGCTGGTCGAAGTCAACCGAGAGTCCTCACGTATGAACCGACCTGGTCCTCAGACGTAGAAGTCGAGTTCTTCCTGTTGTTTCAAGAGATCGCGCATCACGTAGGGGTCGTCACCGAAGAAGTAGAGCAGACCCCAGTGCGTACCGAAGGCGGTCCGCTTGGTGACGGTCTCCTCCAACGGTGCTGCGAGCTCGTGGGATTCGAAGTACTCGTGGTCTTCGGTCTCCTCCGGCATCGCCAACTCGTTCACCACACGGCGACGCGGATAGACGCCGAAGCAGCCCGCGTGGCCCTTGGCGCCGACGACTTCTTCCGGGAAGAACGCTTCGATCTCTTCCTCGGTGGTCTTCGGGTCGAAGGACAGAACGAGGCCCTGGTAAGCGTTGAAACCGTATGCGCGCTCGAGCAGCTCGAACACCTTGAAGCCCGGTGGCCGGTACGCGACCTCGCCGAAGTACATTTCGCCGTCGCTCGTGACGAAGTACTCGGGATGCACGAACCCGAAGTCGATGTCGAACGTCTTGATCAGCTTCTCGATCTGCTTGGTGATCTCGGGCCGGTACTTCTCGAGCTCCGGTGTGGCAGGCACGAACACGGAGTAGCCGAGAGTCACGTACTCGGAGATGTTGAGGAAGCGGATCTTTCCGTTGTGAATCCACGCCTCGACTGCGAACTCCCAGCCGTCCAGGTGCGACTCCATGAGGACGGGAAACTCCTCGTCGGGAATCGTGTCGACCTCGTCCGGGGTGCGGATCACGCGGTGGCCGAGGCACCCGGCCTTGTCGAACGCCTTGAGGTGGATCGGGTCGTTCGGGTCACCGTCCAGCTTGAGCAGCGTCTGGTTGACGCGCTTGAGGAAGCGGATGATGTCGTCACGTTCGTGGGCTTCTTCGAAGATGCCCACGCGGATTCCGCCGAGCTGGGCCCGGCGCTTCATCAGAGCCTTGTCGCGAAGCAACAGCGACTGACCGAACAGGCGAGGGTTGTCGAGAAGGACGGAGTTGATGGCACCCGCCCACTCGACTGTTTCCTCGAACAACGGGATCGCTACGTCGACACCCTTTTCCTTCAGGGTCTCGGCGATCTCCATCGACCGATCGTTGAGCCGCTCGAAGTTCCACGGCACATAAGGGATGCCGTGTTCCTTGCAGTAGTCCTCTGCCCAGTCCGGCGCGACGACCAGATAACGCCTGTCGAAACGATCGACGGCCTCGATGGCGTTCAAGCTCCAACCGAGAAGGGCTACGTAACCCTTCTCGGGGTTCTTGGGGTTCGATTCGGGCTTCGATACCGACAACTCTCTGCTCCTCTCGAAATGGCGTTCACAATCAAAGAGCGGGCAGACTGAGACCGAGTGTCACCGCCATGTCGTCCACATCGCGGGAACGTTCGATCGCGTCGATCTTCACCGCATCCATCCAGTGAAGGTTACCTGCTTGCCGTTCGCGGCCACTGTCGCGATCAGGCCGGATCGGCGGCGCGGCTCTCTGAACAGGGAGTTCTATCGGGAGGCTCCGGCGAGGCCGACACGATCGAAGCGTGGATGCCGATCACGGCCGCGGGCAGATGGCCGAGGATGCTCGCGACGGCCACGTCGTCGGCTTTCCTGGCGAACACCGCACCGTCGATGCTCGCGAGCACGTAGCGGGTGAGCTGGACGTTGATGTCGCAGGTCGGGGCCAGTTCGAAGATGCGGGACAGGCCGTCACGGATGGCCGCATACGACCGCTCGCGCGCTTCGCGCACCACTTCCTGGGTGCCGGATCCGCTGAATGCGCCGGGGGTGATGGCAACCGACAGCATCAGGCCGAGAAAGGCGGGCGCCTTCTCCAGTTCGGTCTCGAGCGCCCGCGCGAACGCGGTCAGCTTCTCGATCCGGGTGCCTTCGGGGAGCGGATGCGACGCCATCGCGGCGAACAGGCGGTGCGCACCACGTTCGACGACGTTGACGAGCACGCCGTCCTTGGACCCGAAGTAGTGATAGACCGAGCTCAGCGGCACCTGGGCCTCGGCCACGATCCTGGCGATCGTCGCGCCCTCGAAACCGTGCTCGGACATCACGCGCTCTGCCGCGTCGAGGACCACCTCGCGTGATGCGAGGCCCCTTCGATTGGGCTTCACCAGACTGCCTGACACCCGGAACAGGGTAGACCGCTATGTCCGATCAGGCGAGGGTCCGTGAACTGGGCTCGACCCGTGGTCGTGAATCTCGTAAGCCCGGAATCGTGGCTATTGAGACCCTGTACCAGGGACCGTTATAGTAGGTTACCTAAACCTACCCAGCGGTAAGTTGTGAGCTGTGACTGTCGTGGTCGACGGAGCCGCGAGTTCACATTCACGGATCTGCAGGGTTGAGGTCTTCCGGCCGAACTCGGTCGGTGCGTCCCTGCGCGAGCTCGCCGAACGAAGGATGTCTGTGTTCGAAATGGTCGATTTGCCCAGAGTTCCCGATCGTGGACACGAGACAGAAGCCGCACGGACACGGCGCCTGGCATGGATTCGCGAGCAGATCGGCCGGCCGCTCGAATCGCTGGATCAGTTCGATCTCGATGCCACGCGGCTCGTCGGGAACATCGAGAATCTGGTCGGTAGCGTGACCATCCCGGTGGGCCTTGCCGGCCCTCTGCTGTTCCGTGGCGAGCACGCCACCGGCTGGATCACCGCACCTTTCGCCACCACGGAGGGGGCGCTCGTTGCCTCGGCCACCCGCGGAGCACACGCGGTCTCCAGGTCCGGGGGTGTGGCCACTCGCGTGCTCGGGCAACGCATGGTCCGGTCGCCGCGGTTCGATCTCGAAGACGTCGTCAGCGCGCACAGCTTCGCCGAATGGGCGACGATGCAGCGTGAGGCGCTTTCGGAGGAGATCTCCGACGTTTCGCAGCATGCCCGCCTTGTGGCGATCCGGCCCGTGCAGATCGGTCGCAGCGTGGACCTCGTGTTCGAGTACGAGACCGGTGATGCATCGGGCCAGAACATGACGACGGCCTGCACGTGGCGGGCTTGCCTTTGGATCGAGAAGCAGTTGGCGCAGCACCCGGATATAAATCTGCGGTCGTTCTGCGTGGAAGGAAACACTGCCGGGGACAAGAAGATCAGTCAGCGTTCGTTGATCAACGGTCGCGGTACCCGGGTCACCGCAGAATGCTGGATCGACGCGGAGACCCTCGAGAAGGTCCTGAAGGTCAGCCAGGCCGACATGGTCCGCGCCTATACGATCAATGTCGTCGGAACAGCCCTGGGCGGCGGAATCTCTCCGAACATCAACGTGGCCAACGCGATTGCGGCCGTTTTTGCCGCTACTGGCCAGGACATCGCGTGCGTGCACGAGTCCAGTGCGGGCATCTTGAACATCGAGGCCGACGGTGACGGCATCTACGCGTCCATGCTGCTTCCTGCATTGGCACTCGGGACCGTGGGCGGCGGCACCAACCTTCCACAGCAGGCCGACTACCTGGATGTGATCGGTTGCCGCGGTACCGGCAATGCGCAACGCCTGGCCGAGGTCATCGCCGGATATGCACTGGCACTGGACTTGTCGACGTTGTCCGCGGTGATCGGCGGCCAGTTCGCCACTGCGCACGAGCGGTTGGGCCGCAACCGGCCGGTGAACTGGTTCACCGAAGTCGATCTCACGCCGGAGTTCTTCGACGGCGCGCTTGCCGGCGGGACACCGCCCGCCCCGGCTCGTACCGTCGAATCGGTCAAGGTCATCGGCAACGCCACCGCGTCCAGTGTGATCAGCGAGCTGACTCATCGGGTGAGCACTCAGAAGCTCGTCGGCGTGCTTCCCGTCGACGTTCACCTCGACGGTGATGCGCAACCGCTGGAACTGATGGTCAAGGCCAAGCCGCTCGACGGTGAGGTCGTACTCGCCGCACACCGGCTGGTTTCTCTAGCCGGGGGCCGCCTCGCGGAAGCGTGGTCCCGTGGGAGCGACGTCAGCGACTTTCTCGGCACGCACATGCGCGAACTCGAGCTGTATCGGAATCCTGGCGCCTTGGCGCCGATCATGCCGACATGTCATGGGATATACGAGGCGCCCGACAGGGAAGCCTTCGTGTTGCTGCTCGAGAGACTCGGCGACGATGTGATACTCCGAGATTCGGGTGACAGTCCAGAAGACTGGACTCCCGATCACATTCGCACTGCACTGAGCGGAATCGCAGGCGCACACGGCCACTGGTACGACAACTTCGACGAACTCGTCGAGCAGGAGTGGATGGGTCAGCCGACCGAGGCTGCCCGTGTCGCCGAAATGACCGAACTGTGGATGGGGCTGTTCGAGCATCATCGACAGGAGTACCCGAAGCTGATCTCGGGCCCGTGGTGGGACGAGACGGTGCAGTGGATCGACACGATCGGCGAGTGGTGGCCGGAGCTCGAGGCCATGCCCCGCACCTTGGTGCACAACGACTTCAACTCTCGCAATATCGGGCTGCGCCGTGTGTCACCACAGATCGCAGGCGAACCCGACACGTTCGCTCTGGTCGCTTACGACTGGGAACTGGCCACCGTGCATGTGCCGCAACGTGACCTGGTGGAACTGCTCGCCTACGTGCTCGAGCCGGACGTGTCCGCGGCGGAGGTCGACGGCTACATCGAGCATCACCGGCAGGCTGTCGCCGCGGCCGCCGGCGTGAACATCGATCCCCAGCA
This sequence comes from Rhodococcus huquni, assembly GCF_055231055.1. Taxonomy (NCBI): domain Bacteria; kingdom Bacillati; phylum Actinomycetota; class Actinomycetes; order Mycobacteriales; family Nocardiaceae; genus Rhodococcus; species Rhodococcus huquni. The sequence continues at coordinate 101,819 of NZ_JBUYWE010000002.1, read as the reverse complement.
GTGGCGTCGCGGCTACCGGCTCGCGATGGCGGACTTCACGATCCGGCGTCTCTCCCTGTACCTGATGGTGCACACGGTTCATCGGCTGTCGTTCATCGAACGGGTTCTGGCAACCGTGCAGCGCCTGAACGAGATCGAGCGCGAGCGCGGATGAAGGTACATCACCTCGATTGCGGTTCGCTTCCGCTCGGTCTGGTCTCGCACTGTCTGTTGGTCGAGACGGGAACATCGCTCACTCTCGTGGACGCCGGGTTCGGTACCGACGACGTTCGCGCCCCGGAACGCACCTTGGGATGGACCAGGCATGTGATGCGGCCGCAACTGGACTCGGCGCAGACCGCGCTGCATCAGGTCGCCGCGCTCGGGTACTCGCCCACCGACGTTCGTGACATCGTCCTCACCCACCTGGACTACGACCATGCCGGTGGCATCGCCGACTTTCCGTGGGCACGTGTGCACGTGCACGGGCCCGAACATCGGGCGGCGCTCGAGCCCACACTGTTGGATCAGCTGCGGTATCGCCCGGCTCAATGGGCGCACGATCCGGACTGGGTGGTCAACGAACTCGGCGGCGACGAGTGGTTCGGTTTCGAGACTGTCGCGCCGGTTCCCGGTCTGCCCGAGGAGCTCCGCATCGTCCCGCTGTACGGACATACCGCCGGACACGTCGGTGTGGCGGTCGAGTCCGAGGGGCGATGGCTGCTGCACTGCGGGGATGCATTCCTGACCGATGTTCAGCTGAATCGCATGTTGCCCGGACTGCTTCTCGCGGGTGCTGCGTTCGGTGTGGCGAGCCCGAAGCTGGCTGTCTCGCGGGTCGTGAACATGCGCAGACTTGCCGACCTCGCACGCCGACACCGTGACGACGTCACGGTGTTCTCGTCCCATGATCCACTCGCGTTCGCCCGGATGGTGGCATGACAGCGAAGGAAGTTCGATAATGCGCCGCACGATGATGCACTCGAAGATTCACCGGGCCACAGTGACGCACGCCGACTTGCACTACGTCGGGTCGATCACCATCGACGAGGATCTCATGCGCGCCGCCGACATTCTCGAAGGCGAGCAGGTCGACGTCGTCGACATCACCAACGGCGCACGCCTCACCACCTACGCGATCACCGGCGCCGCCGGTTCGGGTGTCATCGGAATCAACGGTGCCGCTGCTCATCTGGTCGACCCGGGTGACCTCGTGATCATCATCTGCTACGCGCAGTTGGATGCCGACGAACTCGCCGCCCACGTACCTCATGTGGCGCACGTGGACGCCCTCAATCGTCTGGTAGCCCTCGGATCCGATCCGCAAGAACCCGTCCCGGGTGCACCCGACCAAGTCGCAGGCGGAGCAACCACCACCCCATCACCGATAGGAAGCGCGTCGTGACAACAACTCGATTCACCGAGAAATCACCCTTCCCGCTGCGATTGCTGGCGTACTCCAACGAGCGCTTTCCGCTGTGGCAGGTCGCCGGTCAGTTCCCGATGTTCCTCGCCGCATTCCTGTACGGGCAGTTGATCGTCGGCAAGGATGCCGAGTTCACCGGCCCTCTCTTCGCGGGTTTCGTCGCGTTCGTCGCCTACACGCTGATGGTGCGCTGCATCGACGACTGCAAAGACGCAGCACACGACAACGAGCACTACCCCGATCGGGTGTTGCAGCGCGGTCTGATCACGTTCACGCACCTGAAGATCATCGCGGTCATCTGCTTCGTCTCCTCGGTCGCCGTCTCGATCTACGTCGACGGAGGACTGGGCCGGGTCACCATGTGGTGGTTCATCATCTTCTTCACCAACAACCTGGTGCAGTTCGTTCAGGTCAAGTGGCGCTTCATCGGGGAATGGCTCGAGTCGCGCCGCGTACTGCTCGCGTTGAGTGTGATTCCCTTCTGGGGCTTCGGTTCGGTCTGGATCGCGCAGATGGGCGCAGACGACGCTCTGGTCACCGCCAAGGTCTGGTGGCTCGTGGTTACGTGGTGTGTTGCGGCTCTACTTCTCGAGATCGCGCGCAAGTCCCGTACGCCCGAGGACGAGCGCTCCACGGTGGTGGACTACACGAAGTCCGACTCGTCGTGGACGCGTTCGCTCGGCTTGAACGGCACCGTTGTCACTCTCGTCACGCTCGCGCTCGCTGCCACGCTGCTCGAGGTCGGAATGCTGCACGCAGTGGATGCAGGTACGTGGTGGGCCTACCTGGCGTTGGGACTCACCATGCTGCTCCCGACCGCGGCCGCGGGTCGCTTCTGGCTGAAGAAGGACCGCTACCGGGTCAAGGACGTCTCCGAGATGGCAGCAGGTGTATGGGTGATCGGTCAGATCGTCACCGCGTGTGCCCTGCTGTTCGCGAGCTGAGGCGCACGCAATGGAATTCGCGATCGTAGGTGGGGCAGTCTCACTACCCGGCGTTCACGATCTTGATCGTATGCGCGGCGATCTCGACGCCGGCAACACGCATTTCGAGACGGTATCGCGGACTCGGGCGCTACGGGCGGGCCTCGGGGACAAGGAGGTCGACAACGAGAACTATGTGGCCACCGCGTCCCCGCTCGAAGACGCCATGTGCTTCGATCGCGAGTTCTTCCGAATGACGGCAGCCGAGGCGTTGTGGACCGACCCCCAGCATCGCCTCCTGCTCACCCTGACGCACGAGGCTCTCGAATCAGCTGCTTTGGCACCGAATTCCGGACGCCACGGCGTCTACGCCACGATCGGTTCACCGTCCTACCTGTGGGGCCGGGTCGCGCCGGAGGATCTGGCTGGGCCTGCTCGGGTCGACTACCAGTCACTTCTCGGGAACGACAGGGACTTCGTCAGCTCCCGTATCGCCTACAAGTTCGGATTCACCGGTGCGGCGATGACCATCCAGAGTGCGTGCTCGAGTTCGTTGGTCGCACTGCATCAGGCCTGCCTGGCGCTGGCCTTCGGTGATATCGACGTCGCGGTGATCGGGGCCGCCTCGCTGAACTTTCCACAGGACCACGGCTACATCCACGAGCCGGGCGGGATCTTTTCGCCCACCGGCCGGAGCCGACCGTTCGATGCGAGCGCGGACGGTACCTTGCGTGGCAGTGGCGGCGGTGTGGTGATCGTTCGTCGACTCGACGATGCGGTGGCGGCCGAGGACAACATTCTCGCGGTGATCGCAGGCAGCGCTGTCAACAACGACGGATCGCAGCGAATGGGGTACAGCGCGCCGTCCGTGCAGGGCCAGCACGAGGTGCTGTCCCTGGCAATGGACCGGGCGGGGATCGGCGCCGCCGACATCGGCTACGTCGAGGCGCACGGGACGGGAACTGCGATCGGCGACCCCATCGAGTTCCGGGCACTCTCGCGTGCGCACGGTGACGGTGACGACCGCGTCGGGCCCTGCTACCTCGGCTCGGCGAAGGCCAACTACGGCCACCTCGATGTCGCGGCCGGCATGATCGGCCTACTCAAGGCCGCACTCGTCCTCGAGTCCGGGACGGTGTTTCCGCAACCGGGATACGACCATCCCAATCCCGCAATGGGATTGGACTCCTCACCGTTCGACATAGCGACGTCACCCGTGCCGGTGTTCGACATGTCTCATGCCGCGGTGAGCTCGTTCGGAATGGGTGGCACCAACGCTCACGTGGTTCTTCGGAAAGCCTCCGAACGTGCGGCCCGGCCGACGTCGCGCGAGAGTGTGTCGATCACCGTCTCGGCGCGGTCCGACGAGGCATTGACGTCGTATCGGGGTCGGCTGGCCGAATATCTGCGAGCCCATCCGGACCTGGAGCTCCGCGACGTGGCGACGACACTGGGGACGAGAGCCGTCCACGAGTACACGTGGACCTCGACGGCCTCGACCAGCGCGGAGCTTGCCGGCCGGCTCGACAGCGCTCGGGACGGCGATACGCGCGTCGACGACAGCAATTCGGAGTCGCGTATCGGCGGCCGCAGAATCTGGTTGCCGCCCGCCCCTCTGCTGCGTGATCGGCACGAGTTGCCCTTGCTGCTCGAGGACCGCACAGAAAATGCGGCGCCGCAGCAGGAATCCGGCGGCGACGTACGGTCGACCTTCTTGCGTCTGGTGTCGGAGGAACTGGGCGTGCAGGCGGATGTCGACACCGACTTCTTTGCCGCCGGCGGCGAGTCCATGACCTTGGTGTCATTGGTGGGCAAGCTCACCGACCTGCATGGCTTCCGTGCCGACTTCGACGAACTCGACGGCGCGGTCCAGCTCGGCGAGATGATCACCGTGCTGACTCGCCAGGCGAGCGCGCGAGGCGGTGAACGCCGCGACCTGATCGTGTACGGAACCGGCGATCCTGCGATCTACCTCTACCCACCGGCAGGTGGCACCAACTTCTGCTACGCCGCACTGCATCGAGCGGCGCCGGCACACACGCTGGCCGCGTTCCGTGCCGTACGAGACAGTGAGACGGTGGAAGAGATTGCCGCGGAATGTATTGCCGGCCTACGCAAGAGGGGCGCGATTCACGACGGCATGATCCTGGGTGGGTACTCCTTCGGTGGCAATGTCGCCTTCGAGATGGCACGTCAGCTGGAATACGAAGAATCGGTATCCCCAGGTCGCATCGTGATGATCGACTCCTATGCTCCCGGCTCCTTCCGCGGGTTTGCGGATTCGAGTGGTCGAATGGCGTCGGAGATCGAGGAGTTGTTGCGCGGCGCCGCCGCCGATCTGGTCGGCTACGACTCGGCGGCCGACACGGACACCTCGGGCGCGCGCGTGCTCGACGCCTTCGCAGCGATCTGGTCGGCAAACAACCGCGCATTGGCGCGGTATCGCCCTTCCGGTGCCGTTCGGGCCCCGATCACGTTGTTGCGCGCTCGGACTCGGCTGAGCGTTGCCCGCGCCACGGCGTTGGGTATCGATGTGGACCGCACGTCCGACTGGGCGGAATGGACGACGTCGCCCGTCGAGATCGTCGACGTGCCCGGTGACCACTATTCGGTGTTCACCGACCCGGCCGACCGTACGACAACCGCCCAAGCGTTCACCCGCGTTCTGCGCGCCGTACAACCCGAAAGCGGGTCCCCGAAATGAGATACGCAACGCCTGTCCAACGCAGGCTGGTGTTGGCTGCAAAGCTGCGCCCTGACGATCCGTCAGCGAACTGGGCGCTGCTGTCGCGATTACCTGCCGGCACCGACGCACATCGGTTCGCCGCTGCGGTCGAGGGCGTGCTGAACCAGAACGCGGCTTTCACCGAAGAGTTCGACCTGGGTCGAGGCGGCGAGGTGACGGTGACTGCGAGCAACACCCGCACCTCGGTGAAGGTTGTCTCGTACCCGGACGAGTGTGCCGTCCAGGCCGAGGTCGGCCGTCTCGGAGACTCGGTGTACGACCCGTCCACCGCGCCGCTCTACCACGCAGAGATCGGCGTCGTCGGTGAGCGCTGTTACTTCATGTTCGCCGGTGCGCACGTTCTCTCGGACGGCTTCGGCTTCTACAACCTCATCGCCGACTTCGCCGGCCGGTACGCCGATCCGGCCTACATCAGCCCGGACAATGCCTCCCCCGCAGACGCATTGGAACCGTATACCCGCCCACGTGACGAAGTCGTCCGATACTTCTCGGAACTCTTCGGAGACCTCGACAGCTTTCAGATCGACGGCTGGGACCGTCGCGACGATCGCGGCCGCATTGTCGGCTCGATATCTCGAAGTCCGCTACCTGCCGACGAATACGATCTGGCCGGAGCCATGGCGCGGGAGATCGGTGTACGCCGATACGCGGTTCTGTTGTCGGCGATGGCGGTGACGGTCGGCGGTATGCGCGGACTGGACACCGTGGTGATCTCCACCCCGATGTCCAATCGTCGGTCCGGGGCGGCGTCGCAGACGACACGTGGAGTACGTGTGAATGCGCTGCCGGTGCGCTTCGATCTCGGGGAGCGCGACACGTTTGCGAACCTCTGCAGTCGTACCAACCAGCAGATCGACCGGTTGATCGAGTTCGAGCAGCATGCATTCTCCGAATTCTCGCGGTCGCTGGTCGCTTCGGAATCGATGGACTCGACTCAACCATCTGCGGCCTTCACCCTCTACCCACGTCCGCTCGCAGCCACGGCCGCCGGTGAAGACGGCGAGCCGATCAACGTCGACCGGCGCTACCTGCAGTACCCGTTGACGATCAATGTCGAGGTGACCGACGGCGCTGCCACACTGATAGTCGAGCGCGCCGACTACCTGTCCGGCGTCGACGCGGCGCAGATGTATCGACACGTATTGGCGCAGACGACCGACACGCGGGGCGCGATCGCCCTGGGGGACATCGAATGGGCCTCGGGTGTGGGCGCCGCCCGCGTCGACATCGAGACCACCTTCCCGACTCGCACGATGGGAGAGGCGTTCGCGACCGCGGCGGAGAACTACCCGGACCGCATTGCCGTCCGGGAGGACGACCTGCAGGTCACCTACCGTGAGCTGGATGCGATGTCGTCGTCGATTGCGGCATGGGTCGACGAGAACGTCCCCGGCGAGATGGTGGGCGTGACCATGCCACCGTCGGTGCGGTGGCTCGCTACGGTTCTTGCTCTGTTCAAGGCAGGCAAGGTGTACGTGCCGATCGATGCCGCCGCAGCACCGACGCGCATCACACAGATCGTGCGCGAGTGCCCGGGCATCGCGATCCTGACCTGTGACGCCGGAACGTTGCACAGTGCGGGTGCGAACACGGTGGAACTCCCGGGTGTATTGCCGGAACGACCGTTCACCGGCCGTCCCCCGGTCGCGGACGACACCGCGTACGTCATCTTCACTTCGGGGACGACGGGATCCCCGAAGGGGGTTCGAATAACGCACCGCAGTGCTGCCCGCTTCTTCGACGGTCTGCTGGCCGCGACCGAGATCGACGCGTCCAAGTGGTTGTTGTTCCACTCCATCTCGTTCGACATCTCGCTGGTCGAATCGTTCGGTGCGCTGCTCGGTGGCGGCGCCGTGTGTATTCCACGCCCGGAAGTGAAGAGGGACCCGGCACGGCTCGCCGAGTTCATCGAGCGGCACGAGGTCGAGGTGGTGTCGCAGACACCGTCCGCCTTCGCGATGCTTTCCGGACGGCTTCGCCGCGCACCGTCCGTGCGCGAGGTGCTCTTCTGTGGCGAACGGCTCGAGTTCGCCACTCTCGCCGACTTCGTCCGTGAGCGACCCGACGTGACTTTGACGAACTGCTACGGCATCACCGAAACGACGATGTATCACACGGCTTTTCGTCTCCCCACAGATCCCGAGCAGTTTCCGTCGGAGTCGGTTGTCGGGCGCCCGTTCGCCGATATGGGAATGGCCGTGGTGGATGCGCAGATGCGTGTCCTCCCGCGTGGGGTTCTCGGTCAGATCGTCGTGACCGGTGCGGGATTGATGGAGGGCTATCTGAACTCCGAAGAGCTGACAGCGCAACGGGTTCGAGAAATAGACGGCGTGGTCACGTATCTCTCCGGGGACCGCGGATACCTCGACGACAACGGCGAATTCGTGGTGCTCGGTCGGGTCGACAACCAGGTGAAGATCCGCGGACACCGGTGCGAACTGGGCGAGATCGAGCACGCATTGATCGCCACCGAACAGGTCCTGCGCGCACACGCGACCGTGACCGGCTCGGGTCTGAGCGCCGAACTCGTAGGCTTCGTGGTGCTCTCGCGCGACGGTTCGGTCGAAAGCGTCCGAGACCGCGTACGTAGTCTGCTACCCAGGTACTTCGAGCCGGATCGGTTGGTGGTTCTGGACGAACTCCCGGTCGATTCGAACGGGAAGGTGGATTCCGCTGCGCTCATGTCTCGGTTGTCCACCGACGAGTCGGCGGCGTCTTCGGTAGATGCCGTGCCGGACCGAGCCGGCGACATCGATGTCGCGGCCGTGGTCGAGCAGGTGTGGCGTGAGGTGCTCGGAACGTCGGAGTTCGACGGAACAACTAGATTTTTCGACGTCGGCGGAACATCCGCGATGGTGCTTCAGATGGGCGAACAGTTGCGTTCGCGCTTGGGTGTGACGGATCTCGATGTCGTCGATCTATTCGAACATTCGACTCCGGACACACTGTCGGATTTCTTGTCAGGGAAGGTGTGAACCGCGTTGCCACTCAGTGATTCGGATATCGAACTCGATGTCGAGACGGAAGAGGACAGCACGGCCTATCGGTCGATCTGTGGCTGGTTGACGCAGCCGAATCCCCACAAGGGTGTCCGTCTGGCCGACGAAGCGGACGGCTGGACCCTCAGGTCGTACCCCGACTTGGCGGCGGATGCTCGCGACATCGCTCGGCGACTCACCGCTGCGGGGCTCACCCCGGGCGACGGTGCCTGTGTCGTGTTGCCCACCGACTTTCCCTGTATTGCCGGGATGTTCGCGGTGTGGTCGACAGGTGCAAGTGTCACTCTGGTTCCGCCGCCTGTCTTCGGCGGCGGAGAAGAGTACGAGGACCACCTCGCCGCAATTCTGACCAGAGCCACGCCACGTTTGGTGGTCACGACCGGCGGTCTCGAGCCGTTGGTGGCGCGAGTGATGGAGCGCGCCGGAATGTCGGGTTCGCCCGTCGCGATCGATCGCGTGGATGAGGCGTCCCCCGGGGTCGCCGGGCCCGCCCCGGTGCAGCGCCCCGCCGTCTCGGCGTCCGATATTGCGATGGTGCAGTTCACGTCCGGGTCCTCCGGAACGCCGAAGGGGGTGCGAATCAGCTGGCGCAACCTCGCCGCGAACACGAAATACATCACCGATTCCATTGGGTGGCGGACCGACGACGCCACGGCGTCGTGGCTGCCTCTGTATCACGACATGGGGCTGATCGGCGGGCTGCTCATGACCGTGGCCAACCAGGGCGATCTCTACCTGATGCGCCCCGACCAGTTCATTCGTGATCCGTTGCGCTGGATGCGTGCCATGGCGACGGCGCAGCATTCCGTCTCACCGTCGTTCGGGTTGGGTTACGCGGCCCGGCGTATCTCGAACGACGAAGTTGCCGACCTGGACCTGTCGGGATTCCGTTCGCTCGTCGTCGGCGCCGAGCCGATCGACACCGGCCACGTGCAGGCATTCACGACCCTGCTCGAAGGAACGGGCTACGACCCCCTGAGCGTTCGGCCCGCCTACGGATTGGCCGAGTCCACGCTGATGGCCACGATCGCCCCCGTGGGAAGCACGCCGGTAGCAGTGCAGCTCGACAGCGCGGCGCTGCGTTTCGGTGCCACCGTGTCGATCCTTGCGGAGACGCCGTATCGCGGCCAGGAGTTGGCCGGCGGCGGCTGGATCGTGGGTCTGGGCAGCTCGACCGACGCCTCGTCGGTACGGATAGTCGACGGCGACGGAAACTCCGTTGCCGAGGGCGTTCTCGGCGAGGTCGTCGTCTCGGGTGAATCCGTGGCCACCGGCTACCACGACGAGGACGGTTCGTCCGCGGACACCGGCGGCACCCGCTTCTCGGGCGGGGAACTCTTCTCGGGAGACGCCGGCTTCCTGCACGCCGGAGTGCTGTACGTGCTCGGCCGAATGGGATCGAGCATCAAGGTGCGCGGAAAGTCGGTCTTCATGGAGGACGTGGACGGCCGGGTCGCACACGAGACCGGGCTGCCCAAGCACAAGTTTGCAGCCGTCGCGATGCAGGAATCCGGTGCGGCGCAAGGAATAGTGCTGTTCGTCGAGCACGCACCGGGCCCGTGGATCGACGCTGCGCGCAAGGTACTGCGAGCAGATCTCGGTGCCGCGCACAAACTCACGGTCGTCACGGGCGGTCGTGGTCTGGTTCGCCGCACCTCGAGTGGCAAGCCGCGTCGCCGTCTGATGTGGGAGCTGTTCTGCGATGGCGAGCTCGGGGACGTCACCGTGCACGACGCGGCAACGCCCGTCGCACCCCGCCCGGAGCGAACGTTCGAAGAACGTCGGCCGTCGATGTCGCTGCTCACCGACACCGAGATAGCCGAACTGCTCGATCGGGCGCTCGAAGCCGTCGACGTGCGCGACGATGCGACGATCCTGCTCGAGGGGTCGATCGCGGAGGGATTCGGCAACGAGGGGTCCGATATCGACTTCCTCGTCATTTCGCCGGGCGACGAAGACACACCGGAGATGCCGACCGTCCTCTTCATCGGCGGACGTCGCGTCGAGGTCCGGACACGTTCCGAGGCCCAGGTGCGTGCGCAGCTCGAATACGCCAAGAAGGCGCTGTCGGCCGAGGACGTGAACGAGGCGGCTCTGCTCGAACTCAACCAGGATCTGCTGAATCGGTGTCAGCGGTTCTCCCGCGCCGCCGTGGTACAAACCGGCAGTGCCGACCTCGATGGCCTGCGCGAGCTGTTGCCGGCTCCCGATCTCGGTCGGGTACTCGCTCGGTGGTGGATCTCGCGCAGCGAGCAGTCGCTACGCCAGGCGGTCGCGCACAATGCGCTCGAGACGCACGCAGAAGCATTGGACTGGGCGCGCGACGGTCTGTTGCACGCAGTCAAGGGCTGGGCAGCGGAACGAGGCGAAACATACCTCGAGACCAAGTGGGTCGGCCCGCAGCTCGAGCGGATCGGTGACGTCGAGGTCACCGACACCTACTTCGCGCTGACACGCGCGCTCCTTCGCGGCGACGAAACGCTCGCGGGGGCCCTCGAGTTCGCAGCGAAGATGGGTGTGCACGTTCCCGACGACGCCGCCATGGTGGTGCTCGCACGCGTAAAGGGCGTCACGTCGTGGCCGATCGACGGCCGAATCCACGTGGTGCGCGGGGACTCGGATGTCTTCGTGCTGTCGGACCGAGCGGCAGTGGCGTGGCGCTCCGTGGTGTTCGGGCACTCCCTGCAGAGCATCACCGCACAGTGGTCGGAACCACTGCACGGCGAGCTGGCCGAGTTCGTCCGGCTCGGATTCGTCACGCCGCGATGGGGTGGCCGACGCGGGCCGGCTCTGCGTCCCGCCGTCGCGATGGTCAAGCCGCACAGCCCGTACACGCCCACCCCGTCGAGTGTCGTGCCGGTACTGGGATTGGATGGCGCAACCTGCCTGGAAGGCGCCCCGGCAACTCTCGTGCCGATGCCTGCACGCAGATTCACCGAATGTGCGACCGTGCTGGTCTGGTCCAACGTGATCGTCGAGAACGCCCGCGAGGATCTGGTGGGCGCGCTCGCCCAGAATCAGGGGCGAGTAGCCGATGTGGCCGCCGACAGAATACTCAAAGGCGCAGTGCGGTTGCTGTTGTCGGTGCTCGGATGCAGCCCGCTGCCGCCGGATGTGGCTGCAGTGTCGACACTCGAGCGTCTGATTCCGGCCGCTACCGAACGACGGCAAGCGCTGCTCCTCGAGCTGCGCGAGGCGCAGCTGGTCACCTTCGCAGGCCCGAACGGTACGGGCGCAGACGCCGGACTGGCTGTACTCGACACCTTCGTCGATTCGGTTCGCGCCATGGCGAAGCTGCAGTTCCCGGCGTCGTTCGATTCACACGAACAGTGGCGCCGAACCCTCGAGATCGCCTACGACTGGTTGCGGCTCGCCGCGTACCTCGACGCCGACCTCCCCATCGACGAGGTACAGGACCTGTTGTCCTCCGGCGGGGCTCAACCACACCAGCGCGACAACGCCAACGGAAAGAAGAAGTGATGACCGAGGAGAACCTCGCAGACCGCACCCGTTCACTGATCGCCCGCATGGCGCCCGATGCGCCTGCCGAGGTGAGCGACGAGCAACGATTGATCGAGGACCTTGGGTTCGACTCCATTCGATTGATGGAACTCACCGTGGCATTGGAGCGCGTGTTCGCCTTGCCGCGACAGAATCCGGAACAGCTCGTCGACGTCCTCAAGGTTTCGGACGTGATCTGGCTGGTCGAGAGCCAGTCCGGTTCGGAGACTGGCGAATGACCGTGCGCAACACCGTTCTCGTCACGGGCGCCAGCGGCCTCGTAGGCTCGGAAGTCGTTGCGCGACTTCGGGGTCGTGGGGTCGACGTGGTGGCGCTGACCCATCGCAAGCCGCATGTGGTGGACAGCAACGGCGATCGAACCGAGATGGAGCCGTTCGGAGTGGGCGGGTCGAATACTGCCGGTGCGAGCTACGTCCAGGGAGACGTCCGAAGCGCTGATTTCGGTTTGGACGAGGCCGCCGTCGCAGCCCTCGGCGAACAGGTCGGTCGGATCGTGCACTGCGCCGCGACGACCGACTTCGCGGCACCGGAGCGTGACTATGCGGAGCTCAACGTCGGCGGCACCGAGCATGCGGCGGCCCTCGCACGTGCCTGGGATGTGCCGCTCGTCTACGTGAGCACGGCGTACGTGTGCGGTCGTCGTGAGGGGACCATCGACGAGAACGATCTCAGCGACGAGTACTCGTTCGGCAACGGATACGAGAAGAGCAAGTACACCGCAGAGCAGAATGTCCGGAGCACGTCCGGGTTGCGTTGGGCCATCGTGCGTCCCGGAATCGTCACCGGTTGCGCAGAGACCGGGGCGATCCGTGACTACAAGAACCTCTACACGGTGGTCAAGCTCATCGTCGAGGGCAAGTTGTGCACCCTGCCCGGACGCTACGACGCCACGCTCTCGCTGGCTCCCGTCGACTACGTTGCGGACGCCGTGGTGGCCGCGGTGACGAATTTCGAGAGCGCAGAAGGAAAGACGATCCATGCGGTCGGCGATACCCCACTGTCGCTGCGCGACATGTCGGAGATCTTCGCCGAGTACCCGTCCTTCGAAGTTGCCAGGTTCGTGCCGGGCACATCGTTCTCCGTGGACGACCTGGACGTCATCGAGCAGGAATACTATCGCCGGATCGGCGCACAGTACGCCAGCTACTTCGACGGAAAACGAACGTTCTCCACCGTCAATGCCAGAGAGCTGGTCGGCACGCCGCCCGAAACCGGGAAGGACTACCTCCGGGAACTGCTCGACTACTGCCTCGAGACCGGGTACCTGGGCACGCCGCTCGTATCGATCGAAGAGGTCGTGAAATGCTCGAACTGACCGAGATCTCCAAGCGTTACGCCATAGGTGGACAGCAGGTTCAGGCTCTCGATTCGGTGAGTCTGTCATTCGCCAAGGGGACGTTCAGTTCCATCGTCGGACCGTCGGGCGCGGGCAAGAGCACGTTGCTCCATATCCTCGGCACGCTCGATACGCCCGACTCCGGTGAGGTGGCGTTCGCCGGTCGCAGCGTCGGCACTCTGGACGACAATGCTCTGTCCGAGTTCCGCCGTAACACCATCGGTTTCGTGTTCCAGTTCTTCAATCTTCTTCCTGCGATGAGTGCCTGGGAGAATGTTGCTCTTCCCTCGTTGCTCGGCGGCAACACGTTGCGGAAGGCGAAGCCCCGGGCAATGGAACTGCTGGCACTGGTGGACCTGGCCGACCGTGCGGAGCACCGCCCGTCGGAGATGTCCGGTGGCCAGATGCAGCGTGTGGCCGTCGCCAGGGCACTGATGATGGACCCGCCGGTGATCCTCGCGGACGAGCCGAGCGGAAATCTCGACACCAAATCCGGTGCGCAGCTCATGGACCTACTGGCCGGAATTGCACACGACACCGAACGTGAGCGCGTGGTGATCACCGTGACTCACAACATGGATGCGGCGGCAGCGACCGACCGCATCATCACTCTTCGAGACGGCGCTGTACGTAGCGACGAACCCAGCGGTGGCCAGTGAGATCGGCTCTCGACAGACTCTGGGTGTTCAGCGCCCGCGAACTGTCCGAACATCGGGGGCGCGCGCTGGCCGCCTCGGCGGTCGTTGCGGTGTCGACCGCACTGCTGGTCGCGGTGCTGTCGATCATCGGATCGATCAACAGTTCCATCGACACCGTGGCAGAGGGGGTGACCGGCGAGGCGGCACTGGAGGTCTCGGCGTCTTCGGGCAACGGCTTCGACGCGGGCGTGTACTCGGATGTGGCCGGCGTCGACGGGGTGCAGCAGGCAGTTCCGTTGGTACAGACGACGGTGACCACACCCTCGGGGCCCCTGCTGCTGCTCGGCACGGATGCGAATGCCGCCGCACTGCGCAGCCCGATCCAGGACCAGGTGCAGAGCCACACGGCGCAACTGCTGAGCGTCGAGAACGGGGTGTTGGCGGGCCCGGGCGCCGGCTATCAGGAAGGTGACCGGCTCCGACTGCAGAGTCAGGAGGTCACGGTTGCCGGTGTGCTGGACGGTCCGGACGCGCAACGATTCAACGGTGGCGACTACGTTTTCGCGCCACTCGCACTCGCACAGAAGGTAGCGGGAAACGACGGCAAGCTGAACTCGGTCCTCGTCGTCGCGAACCCGGATGTCGACACGACCGCGCTCGAGGACAGCGTCGCGCGCGCAGTGGAGGGTCGCGCACTGGTGGGCGAGCCCATGTCGGAGCGCACCAAGGCCAGCAACGGTGTCGTTCTCATTCAGTTCACCGCCATCTCGGCCGCCGCGATGGCGTTCCTGGTGGCAACCTTCCTCATCTACACATCGATGAGCATGGCGATCGCCGGCCGGCGACCCCGGATTTCGATGCTCCGCGCGCTCGGCGGCAGCCGCCGCTCGATCGTCGGCGATCTCCTGCTCGAAACCACCGTCCTCGCGCTGATCGGCGCGGCGATCGGCTCGGTGTTCGGCGTGTTCATCGGTCGTGCCGCGATCGGACAGCTGCCCGGTCTGTTCCTGCAATCGGTGACCGCAGAGGTCGAGTTCACCTTGCCCTGGTGGGCAATTCCGCTCGCGATCGTGGTGGCCGTCGTGGCATGTGTGAGCGCCGCAGGCCTCGCGGCACGCCAGGTGTATCGCGTTTCGCCGGTGGAGGCGCTCGCCCCCGTCGGTGTGGCGAGCGTCGACGTGATCCGGACCAAATGGCGGGTGGCCGCTGCGGTCGCGGGAGTCGTGCTGGCGGTGGTGGCCTTCGTCAATGCGACGACCCAGCCGGGAATCCTTGCGAACTCGGGTATCACCACCATGTTCGCCGCAGAGATCCTGCTCGGATTCGCGTTCGGCGCGCTCCTCGTACGAGCCGCCGCACGCACCGCTGCTCTGTTCGGTAGTGCCGGCACTGTCGCCGGCGAGACGATCGGCCGCGCCCCGAAAAGATCGTGGGCGATCCTGATGACGGTGTCGGTGGCCGTGGCGGCGACATTCGCGATCAGCGCCGGAAACGCGAACGCCGTGGATTCGACGAAGGATTCGTTCGAAGCGCTCGGCACCGCAGACGTGTGGGTGTCGACCACCCCCGCAGGAGAGTTCGCAACGGGGCCGACCTTGCCTACCGACCTCGCCGATCAGGTGCGGTCGATACCGGGGACCCCGGACGTCGAAGAGGGCAAGACCGGATATCTCGCGCTCGGTGACCAACGCGCACTGGCCTTCGGTATCGGGCCGAACGCAGCAAACCCGTTGGTCGCCGCGGCCGGGGACGACGTGCGGCAGCGGGTGCTGGCAGGCGAAGGCGTCGTACTGTCCGAGGACCTGGCGGAGTCGTTGTCGGTGTCGGCCGGGGACGAGCTGACGGTGCCGACTGCCACCGGAACGCAGCGAACGACTGTCCTTGCGGCAGTGCCGTTCTTCTCCGCGCTCAACGGTGCACTGGCCATGGATCTCGAGCAGATGCAGCAGTGGTTCGACAGTGCCGAGCCGTCGACCCTCCAAGTTCAGGGTGCACCCGGCTCCAACCCTGACGAGGTGCTCCGTGCGGTCCGCGAAATTCTGCCGCCCGGTGTTCTCGCCTACACCGGCGACGAAGCTGTCCAAGGGTTCGGCGACGCGCTGAACCAGGCGACCAGCCTCAACCATCTCATCTGGATCATCGTCACGATCATCGCCGCGGTGGCTCTGCTCAACACACTGCTGTTGTCGGTGCTCGAGCGTCGCCGCGAACTTGGCGTACTGCGTGCAATCGGCTCGAGCCGAAAGTTCACCGTGGCGATGGTGTTCGCAGAGTCGACCGGAATCGCCATCGTCGGCGGCGTGCTCGGGCTGATCTTCGGACTCGTGCAGCAGGTGGTGGCCGATCTCGCGTCCTCGCGGGCGTGGAACGTCGACGTCGCCTTCGAATTGGTACCGCTGTCGTTCGCGATGGCGGTAGGTGCGCTCTTCTTGTGCCTTCTGGGAGCGCTGCCACCGGCGTGGAAGGTCTCCCGTACGAACATCATCAACGCTATGAGGGTCGAATAATGCAGAACGTCCAGGCCGAGCGCACGTCCGTACTGCGCGCAGGCAACCAGGTGACCGCCGATGACGGCCGGTGGGCCGGTGGCAAAGCCGCCGGACTGGCGAAACTCGCCGCGGTCGATGCGCACGTGCCCGCCTGGCAGGTCATCGGTGTCGACTGTTTCACCGCTCATGTGACCCGCGGCGATGTGGGTGAGCTGCATCAGCAGTTGATGTCCGCCGCGGAGCCGGCGGACCGTGAGCGCATCGCCGAGACGTTGCGGGATGCGATCGTCGCCGCGCCCGTCGACGACGTGCTCGCGGCCGATGTTCTTGCCGCGCTGGCCCAGCGAGGGCCTGTCGCCGTACGCAGCTCGGCCGTTGGGGAGGACGGTGCCGACCGGTCCTACGCGGGGATCTACGAGTCGTATCTGTATCTCACGAACTCCGAGCAGGTGCTCGACGCGATCAAGCGTTGTTGGGCATCGGCGTTCAGCCCGCGTGCGCTGCACTACCGCTCGGAAAATGCGGAGCCGACGGCGATACCGGAGGTTGCCGTCATCGTTCAGGACATGATCGATGGCGACGTGTCAGGCGTGCTGTTCACCGCAGATCCGGTGTCCGGATCGACCACTCGGGCACTCGTCAGCGCGTGTTGGGGTCTCGGTGAGGGTGTGGTCAACGGTGCGTGTGCGGTGGACGAGTTCACCGTCGCTCACGACGGCACCGAACTGTCGGCGCGGTTGGCGGACAAGGACATCGAGTTCGTCCGTATCGACGACGGCGGTGTCGAGCAGCGAGACATCGACCCGAGCCGGCGTACCGTGCGATGCCTCGAACCCGAACAGGTCAGGGCGCTCGTGCGCGAGGGTGTGCGGATTGCTTCGGCCCTGGGCGGACCGCAGGACATCGAGTGGACCTTTCGTGCCGGGCAGCTCGTCGTGCTGCAGACCCGTCCGATCACCGCACGCGCCACCGCGCCTACGAGCCAGGCAATCGGCGACTGGCGAACCGTGTGGGACAACAGCAATATTCAGGAGTCGTTCAACGGCGTGACTCTGCCGCTGACGTTCTCCTGGGCGGCGAAGGTCTACGAGGTGATCTTCCGGGAAACCCTGCACTTGATCGGTGTCCGCAGCGATGTGGTGGCGGCCAACGACAAGGTGCTGCGCAACATGATCGGTCTGGTGTCGGGGCGCGTCTACTACAACATCAACAACTGGTACCGCGTGCTGCGGTTGGCCCCCTTCTTCGACCGGAACAAGGACGACGTCGAGCGGATGATCGGTGTCGAGAATCCGGTCGACTTCATCGAGGGGATTCACGCAACGACCCGCGAACGCATCACCACCGTTCCTCAGCTGGCGCCCGTGTTCGTCGTGCTCGGCTGGCGCATGGCCAACCGCGGGAAGCTGGTCGATCGGTTCCAGCGTGAGGTCGGAGGCGAAGTCGATCGGATCGGCCGTGACATCGCCGACGCACAGGACCTCGAGCAGCTTCTCGATCTCTCCGAACGCATCCTGAACCTGTTCGACCGTTGGTCGGTGCAGATCCTCAACGACCTCTACCTGAGCAATCAGGCCGGCCGCGCACGGCGTCTGCTGGCGCAGGACGGCGTTGCGTCCGAGGAGATCGTCGCTGGGCTGCTGGCGTCCGAAGAAGCCGTCGAATCCTTGCAGCCCACCATCATCCTGATGCGCCTGGCGGCTCACATCCGTAAGGACGAGGCGTTGACCGAGGCGCTCTACGCCGGGGATACGCGCACGGGATACGACGCGGTACGGGCCGGATCCGCCGAAGTCGCAGACGAGTTGGACCACTACATCGAGCTCTACGGCGACCGCTGCATGGGTGAGCAGAAGCTCGAGACCGTGTCGCTGCGGCAGGATCCGTCGTTCGTGGCCACGATTCTGCGCAACTACGTCCGCGACGAGACCATCGACGCGCAATCGTTCGAGAAGGCCCACGACGAGCGGCAGGCGACGTTCGAGCGTGACGTTCTCGGCGCGCTTCCCCGCCGGCGGCGTGAACGGATTTCTCGAGTGGTCCGTAAGGCGCGCATCGGCGTCCGTGATCGGGAACGCATGCGGTTGACTCGAACTCGGATCGTCGGCGTGGGCCGGGCCGTGTATTGCCGTGTCGGCGAACTGCTCAGCGCAGCAGGACAGTTGGACGATCCGCGTCACGTGTTCTACCTGACGATGGAGGAGATCACGGCGTTCGCCGAGGGGCGTTCGATGACTGCCGATCTTGCTGCGGTCGCCCGTGCCCGGATCGCCGAGTTCGCCACGTACGAGGAAACGGAACCGCCCAACCAGTTCGAGACCACCGGCCCGCCTTACGGCTTCTCGCATTCGGCAATCGAACCCGCCACCGGTGAGGGCGGAGACAACCGGGTGGTGCACGGTACCGGCTGCTGGCCGGGGATCGTCGAAGGGCAGGTCCAGGTGGTTCTCAGTCCGAACGACGACCTCGACGTGCGAGGGAAGATCATGACGACGATGCGCACCGATCCTGGTTGGGGGCCGCTGTTCCCCAGCGTCAAGGGCTTGCTCATCGAGCGTGGCAGCACCTTGTCCCATTCGGCTGTGCTGGCTCGGGAACTCGGCATTCCCGCCGTGGTGGGTGTGCCCGGTCTCATGTCCTTCATCAGAGATGGCGAGCGTGTTCGTCTCGATGGCGCAACAGGGCGAGTGGAGCGACTCGATGACCTCGACTGAACCGTTGCTCATCTGTGTGTCGGGCGGCGACGCCTCGGGAAAGAGCACTCAGGTGGCCGCTCTTGCTGCGGCCTTGGCTGCGGACGGTCTCCGAGTCGCCGAGGTGAGTATCTGGGACGCTTTCACCGACCCCTATGTGGCGAGCCGGCTCCCGTTCGGCGAGCGTGAAGAGGTATTCGAGTACTTGCGAATACTCAGCTCCCGTTCGCGGGCGCACTTCCTGTTCCATGCGCTGCACGTGGCGTTGGACCGGGCAACAGAGCAGTCGCCGGATGTCCTCCTGCTGAATGCGCATTGGTACAAGTACTTCGCGACCGAGGTGGCCCATGGCGGTGATCCCACGGTTCTGCGGGCCTGGACCGCAGGCTTTCCGGTGCCGGCACAGACGTTTTTCCTCGACATCTCGGCGGAGACGGCTCTGTCGCGTAAGGATCAGCGCAGCGACTACGAGAGCGGGTACGGGGACGCCGCGGCCTTCGTCGAGTTCCAGAAATGCAGCCAGAAGGTCTTGCGTCAGCTGTGCACCGAACTCGGCTGGACAACGCTGGACGGCACCGACGATCCAGAAGCGCTCACGGCAGCGATGCTGGCCGCCGTACGTGAGAAGACGTCCCGGTGACCCGCCGTGTGGCAGTCGTCGGCATCGACGGCTGCGGGAAGTCGTCGCTGATCGCGCAGATTCGTGAACGCACTGCGGACGACCGGATCGTCTCCATCAGCTGTCCGGATTTCCACGACAGCCAGGACGGGCCGATGCACGATCTGTCCAGGCAGCTCAAGGCGCTCGGTGAGGAAGCGGATCGTGCCGGCGACGCGACGATCAAAGCGGCCACCCTGTATCTGCGCATGACGCTGTACGGGCCAGTTGAGCGCTTCTTCGTCGACAGCTATCAGCCGGACGTGCTGGTGTGCGAACGCCATCCGCTGATCGAAACGTTCGTGTACGGACCTCTCTACGCCCGGCTGGCAAAGGGGCCGCGTCGCGGCGGCGCCGATCTGGAGCAACTGTGGGATGCGGTCGATCGACGCTTGCCGGGTGCCAGGCGGTCCGGGCAGCGCTGGCAGGCATTGGAGCACGCGCGAGTCGGGGCCGGCGCAGATCTGACGACCGTGCTGGACCACATCGTGGCGACCTTCGACAATGGCCCGGCCGAAGCAGTGCGCATCTTCGGAGACGCGTATCGAACGACCATGCCGGACGTGGTGATCTGGCTCGATACTCCACCGGTCGAGGCGGCACGGCGGTGCGCGGAGCGCGGTGGTGCCCGAGAAACCCACGAGAATCTGGAAAGCCTGTCGTTGCTGCGAGAGAACTATCGCCAAGTCGGCCCCCTCCTGCAACGAGCAGACTCGAACGTGCGGTTCATCCGGGTGGACGGCAACGAGCCCGAGCGGGTTCTCGATGCTTGTCTCGAGTTGGTTCTCGCACCGTAGGGCGCTTCCGCTCCGACGGACCCCCTATTGCTACTCGGTAGTAGGAATATGTACAATCCTCCGCTATGGCTTATGCAACAGTCGGTACGAAACGTGTCGTATCCAACATTTCGCGCCGACTCGGAACGGCTTCGGCCTGTTCGCTCGTAGTTGCAGTGATGGCCGTGGGGACCGCCGCGCCGACGTCCGCCCAGCCGGGTCAGGTGGGCATGAGCCCGCCGGAATGGACGCAGCTGCACGAGAGCCCTGGGCAGTACCCGGGCATCGCCGTGACACGCGGTATCGAGTTGCCGATGTCGGACGGGGTGGTTCTGCGAGCGGACGTGTACCGGCCCGCCGATGCGAACGGGGCGGCGACTGCCGACAAGAATCCCGTGATCGTCAACGTCACGCCGTACAACAAGCTCATCACGGCCATCGCGGACGCGGCATTCAACATTCCCGCGCTGACCCCCGTCGTCCTCGATTTCGTGAACTCGCTCAACTTCGCGGGCACGCCGATCTCGGGCGCCAATCAGCTGAGGGACGTACTGAACGGCGGCATGGTCGACACCTTCTCGGTCGATCGTGAGCTGGTCCAGAGCGGCTACACGCAGGTGGTCGTCGACGTTCGAGGTACGGGTAGCTCTCAAGGCGTGTGGCAGACCCTCGCAGAACGTGAGCAGGAAGACACCATCGAGGTGCTCGATTGGGCGCGCACGCAGCCGTGGTCGAACGGCCGCCTCGGCATGTCGGGCGTCTCTTACTCGGCGATCAATCAGCTCCAGGCCGCATCGCGCACCCCGGAGGGACTCGACGCGCTGTTCGCGGTCGAGCCGATGACCGACTTCATCCCGGACATCGTCGCGCCGGGAGGTGGGCTCGGCGTCGGGTTCCTGACGGCGTGGCTGACCTTGGTGAACAGCGCCAAGATGATTCCGGAGGGTAGCGATCTGCTGCGCGGCGAGATCGATCCGGCGTGGCTCAGTTCTCGCCTCCAGAATCCGGCGGTGATGTTCCAGGAGATATACGACGCGCTCACGGTCACCGATCCGAAGGCGGCGACGCCGAAGGCTCAGGAATTGGTCACTGCCTCGTCGAAGTTGCGTGCCGATTTCCGGACCGATACTGCCGCGATCACCGCACCGACCTTTGCGGTCGGTGGATGGCACGACATTTTCACCAACGCGGAGTGGCGTCAGCTCGATCAGCTCAGCGGACTCGGGTCGGACGAGAAGAAGCTCGTCATGGGCGACGGCTACCACGTGACGCCCGGCGCGGACATGGGCGGACCCGGTCAGCCACCTCGTATGGACGTCCTCCAGCGAGCATGGTTCGACAAGTGGCTCAAGGGCATCGACAACGGAATCGACCGGTACTCCCCGGTGACGAGCCATGCCCTCGGCGGCGGCTGGCAGCAATCACCCACGATCCCGCGTGACGACCAGGAACACCGCCGCCTGTACCTCGACCCGAGGACGAGCGGCACCGCCGGCCACGCAATCGCCGACGGATCATTGTCGGGAGAGACACCGACCGAGTCGGCGAAGTGGACGGTGGCTCCGGGCATCAGCACCTTGTGCTCGAACGACACGGTTCGCGACAGCACCGGTCTTCTCGTGCCCTTCGACATCTGCGCCGCCGACAATCGCGTGGCCGAGTCGAACGCGCTGACCTTCACCTCGCCGGCCGTGAACGAGCCTGTCTCGATCAACGGGCCGATCAACGTTCATCTGAATTCGATGTTCGACAAGCCGGACGGCTTCTACAGCGTCGTGGTCAACGATGTTGCACCGGACGGGACATCGTCGGTGATCAGCACGGGTTCGCTGACCGCGTCACTGCGGAACCAACTCGATCCCGAGCGTTCCGGCTACGCACCGAACGGCGATCTGGTCGACCCGTACTACCTACTCGACGTCGACACGCGAGAGAAGGTCACACCCGGTCAGCCGGTAGCGCTCGACGTCGGCGCCCTCGCCACCGATGCAGTTCTGCAGCCCGGTCATCGGTTGCGGGTGAGTGTCTACGCCTTCAATGCATCTCGCGCCGTCACTCTCGGGCCGGTCTCGCACGACACGCAGTTGGCACCCCAGCACATCCTGCTGGATCCCGCAGCACCGAGCTGGATCAGTCTTCCCAGTGACAAGCCGGTGGCCTGAACCAGGTCTCTTCTGAACGGGCCCGTCGGGACTTTCGTGGGTAGTGTCGGTGCGGATTCGGGTAATGAATCCGATATGTGAATCGGATGAAATTACCTGATTCGTGACGAGGAGGCCGACAACCTGGTCTACCTTGTGACGTAACCGACACGAGGGGGGAACCCGCAATGGTGCCAACCAAGAAGCGTCTGTCCGGATGGGGAATGGTGACCGCGTCGTTGGTCACTGCAGGTGTTGCTGTGACAAGCGCGCCGGTAGCTCAGGCCGATATCACCCCGACCACAGTTATCAACGGAGTTCTGTCCACTATCGGTGGATGCCAGACGAACATCAGGGACATCATCGTCCGCTGCACGGCCGCCGAGACGCTCACGCCGCAATCGCCCATCATGCTGGATCTGAACCCACTGGGTACCAATATCGTCGTCCTGGGCGCGGGCCTCAACCGTGACGGTTCCATGCCGCCCGTCCTCCACGAACGTCTGCAGGTCGCACTCAAACTCGCGCAGCAGTACCCGTTCACCCCCATCATCACCACAGGCGGTGTTCCCCAGGCCGGCATCACCGAGGCCCGCGCCATGCGCGACTGGCTCGTGGCGAACGGCGTGTGGGGAGGAAGAATCACCGAAGAGGGTGCTTCCCGCTCCACCATCGAGAACGCGCGCAACACCAACGGAATCCTGGCCTCGCGCGGCGCCACCGGCGCGGTGGTGGTCTCTAGTTCCAATCACGTCGAGCGTGCGATGAACGACTTCCGAGTCGCGGTCGCGGGCCGGATTCCGGTCGCTGGTGTGATCGCCGCCTAGTGTGAGTCTCCACCGACTGCGGTGAGGGCGATCCGAAGATCCTTTCGGCTGGTCTTCCCGACCACGGTCGCGGGGAACGCATCGATCACACGGACGAGGTCCGGGATCTTCCATTCGGCAAGACCC
The DNA here is from genome assembly GCF_055231055.1 of Rhodococcus huquni. Taxonomy (NCBI): domain Bacteria; kingdom Bacillati; phylum Actinomycetota; class Actinomycetes; order Mycobacteriales; family Nocardiaceae; genus Rhodococcus; species Rhodococcus huquni. The sequence goes on along the minus strand of NZ_JBUYWE010000002.1, from coordinate 78,540 downwards.
CGCTCTCGTACGAACTTTCGCACCGCGCCCTGCTTCGGGGGTTCGTCCGAGTCCACGGGTATCACGAACGCGCAGGTGCGCTGCCCGAGATACTTGTCCGGGACGGCCGCGACCACCGCATCGCGTATCTGCGGGTGCGCGAGAAGGTGCTCTTCCAACTCCTCGGCCGACACCTTCTCGCCGCCGCGGTTCACGTGGTCGGCAGCGCGTCCCGTCACGATCACATTCCCCGACTCGTCCAGTCGGGCCATGTCGCCTGTCCGGTACCACCCGTCCGCGGTGAACGAGCGGGCGTTCGCTTCCGCGTTCCGGTAGTAGCCGCGAATGGTGTACGGCCCCTGGGTGATGAGAGCGCCGACCTCACCTGCGGCAACATCGGTGTCGTTCTCGTCGACGAGCCTGACCCGGTCGTGTGGGGACATCGGCCGGCCCTGTGTGGTCGTCACCTGATCGCGTGGGTCGTCGAGCCGTGTGTAGCAGACCAGACCCTCAGCCATTCCGAACACCTGCTGCAAGGCTCCGTCGAAGGCGGCATCGATACGCCGTGCCAGTTCGTCGGGGCACCGGGCCCCGCCCACCTGCAGAGTCTTCAGACTGCTCAGATCCACGTCGTTGCCGCGCTCGCGGGTCTCGGTCCACAACCGGGCGAGCGGCGGGACCAATCCCGTGATGGTGACGCCGGCCCGCTCGATCATGGGAAAGGCGACATCGGGTGACGGTGCCGCCGCCAATGCGACAGTGCCGCCGACCGTGATCGCGCCGAGAATGCCGGGCGAACTCATCGGAAAGTTGTGCGCCACGGGGAGAGTTGCCATGTAGACGGAGTCCGACATCAGCTCGCAGATCTCGGCGCTGCGCACCACGCTGTACAGGTAGTCGTCGTGGGTGCGCGGAATGAGTTTGGGGATCCCGGTGCTTCCGCCCGAAAGTTGAAGAAATGCCACGTCGGAAGAGTTGGGCCCTTCCTGGAGCCGAGCGTCTTGCAGGCGGAGGTCATCCAGAGCGTCCACGTTCTCGCTGTCCGCCCGCTCTTCGCCGACGACAATCACCATGTTCAGGTCGGGTGTGACTTCGCGGGTCTGCAGGGCGAGGTCGAGATGCTGATCGGTGACGATCATCGCGATGGCGCCGCTCGCCGCTGCAATTGCCGTCAATTCCATGCTGCGATGCGCGGGCAATGCAAACACCGGCACCGCACCCGCACGGAACAGCGCGAACGTGATCTCGACGAACTCGGCGATGTTGGGCAGTTGAAGGAGGACCCTGTCCCCTCGGGCGATGCCGCGTTGGAGAAAGCCGGTGGCAAGAGCGTCGACGCGGGCGTCGAGTTCCCGATATGTCCAGGTTTGCACGGCATCGACGACGGCAACGGAATCGGGTGTGGACGTGGTGACGTCGCGTAGGACCTCGCCGAACGTTCTGCCTGCCCAAATGCCTTGTTCTGTGTAGCTTCTCGACAGCTCGTCCGGCCACGGTGTGAAATCGGCTTCGTTGTTCACCGTTGCGTTGCCTCCGTTCGGGAGCAGGTAATTACCGATTGCAAGGATTCACCTAGAAGGTTAGCCTAACCGAATGGTTGGGAGTGGATCGACTGTGCCCGGAGTGGCAGGCAAGGTCGCGGTGATCACCGGCGCGAGCGGTGGAATCGGTTCGGCAACGGCCCGCGCCTTCATGGATGCGGGCGCCAGGATATGGCTGATGGACCGTGACGAATCGGTGCTGAAACTCGGTGCGACGTTGGGTGTTCCGGCGTCGACCGTCGATGTCGCAGATTCGAGCGATGTCGATTCTGCATTCGTGAACGTGGTCGAGCAGTTGGGCCCACCGAGTTCGCTGATTCATGCGGCCGGTGTGCTGTCGACCGGTCCGGTCAGCACCCTCACCGACGCCGACTGGTTCGGAATGATGCACGTCAATGCCACCGGAACCATGAATGTCACCCGCGCCGCTGCGCGTGTGATGACCGGTCCGGCATCCATCACGGTTGTCAGCTCCAACGCCGGCGCAACTCCGCGCGCAGGCATGGCCGCGTACAGCGCGTCCAAAGCTGCGGCGACCGCATTCGTGCGTTCTCTGGGACTCGAATTGGCGGGCAACGGAATTCGCTGCAACGTCATCTCGCCGGGCTCGACGGACACGGACATGCTTCGGGGGATGTGGTCGACCGAGGACGAATCGGAGCGAGTGATCGCCGGCGACCCGGGCCAGTACCGGCTGGGTATTCCTCTGGGAAGGATCGCGGAGGCCACCGATATCGCGGCCAGCGCTCTCTTTCTCGCATCCGAAGCCGCACGTCACATCACACTGCACGATCTCCGGGTGGACGGCGGCGCCACCCTCGACGCTCGAGCGCGACCGTAAACACCATAGAACTGTAACCACGGCAGAACAAAGGACTTTCATGGCTATTCCGCACATCTCGCCCTACGTGCCACCGACGATCGACGAGGTGCCGGACGCGAAGGTGCCGTGGCGGCTCGAGCACGGCCGAGCCGCGCTACTCGTTCACGACATGCAGAACTACTTCATCGACGCATTCGAAACAGGCTCCGAGCCGATTTCTTCCGCACTGGCCAACATGATTCGGCTTCGTGATGCCTGCGCGGCCGCCGGTATTCCGGTGATCTACACGATGCAACCGGGAGATCAGCACCCGTCGCGCCGCGGAATTCTCGGCGACTTCTGGGGCCCGGGTCTGACCTGGGGGCGCGATACGGACGTCGTCGATGCACTGAGGCCGCAGGCGGGGGACATCGAGGTCACCAAGTGGCGCTACTCGGCATTTCAGCGCACGGATCTTCGTCAACTGCTCGCTCACCACGGGCGTGACCAGCTGATAGTGACCGGCGTGTACGCGCACATGGGGTGCATGCTCAGTGCGGCCGATGCCTTCATGGAGGACGTCCAGCCGTTCATGGTGGCCGACGCCACCGCCGACTTCAGTCGTGACGAGCATCTGATGGCGTTGACCTACACGGCGAAGCGGTGCGGTGTGGTCACCACCACGGATGCTCTGGTGGGTGCGCTGTCACCACTCGAGGTCGGCTGAATCGGACCCGAGGGCGGCGAGGACCGTACGGAACTTGGTGAGAGTCTCCGACACCTCGCGGTCCGGTTCGGAGCCGGCGACGATTCCGCCACCGGCGTATGCCGTAGCTGCGAGCCGGTCGGAACTGATTCGCGCGCAACGAATCGCGACCATCCATTCACCGTCACCCTCGGAATCACACCAGCCGACAGCGCCCGCGTAGAAGCCTCTGTCGGGTTCGATCCGACGGAGAAGCTCGAGAGAGGCGGGTGTGGGTGCCCCGTTCACCGCCGGGGTCGGATGCACTGCGAGCGCAAGGTCCAGTGCGGTGATGCTCGGATCGTTGACGGTGCCGCTGATCGGAGTGCCGAGGTGCCACAACTGAGGAGTGCTGGTGAGCGCAGGGTTCGCTGGGATGTCGAGTTCGGAGCACAGCGGTGCGAGGGCGTCGCGAAGGACATCGACCACGAATGCGTGTTCGCGCAGGTCTTTCGCGGATGCGAGGAGTCCCCGTCCCACCTCGGCGTCGCGCACCGGATCGGGATCGCGACGCGCCGAACCGGCCAAAGGGTGACACGTCACGGTGGTGCCACTGCGGCGAATGAGGACCTCCGGACTCGAGCCCACGAGGACGCTGCCGTCATCGAGCTCTGCCAAGTATCCGTTCCCGTTCGCGTCGGCCTCGACGAGGCGACCGAGGATCGCATAGGGATCGAAGGGTGCGGTGGCGGTGACCACCGCCCTTCTCGACAGGACGATCTTGTCCAGCTGTCCGCTGTCTATCACTCCGAGGACGTCCCTGACGCGATCTGCGTGAGCTGCGTCGTCGGGTTCGAAGACTGCGGCGGAAGCCGTGGTGCGAGTGGGTGAATTTTCAGGTTTTTCGTGTTCGAAGCGTATCCACGGCGGGGTGGTTCTGCGCAGTTCGTCCGGTTCCGTCAGTGCGCACGGCCGAGCCGGATCGAAGGCGAGCGCGCCGACGATTGCGGAGATCTCACCTCGACGAAGCGCATCCGCGGCAACGCGCGCATCACCGAAAGTGCTGCGGACACCGAAGGATTCGATGACGGATTGGGGGCGCGCGAGCACGAAACGAGGATGACCGGAACCGACAACCGAAGAACTCATATGGTTAGGCTAGCCTGACTAGTCGAGAAGTTGGAAGTTGAAGAGTTGAACACTGTCGTATCGATGAACACAGTCGAACCCAACAGGAGCGCCCGCCCGATGTCACCCTCGCTCGCCGCACCGTCGACCAGCGCTGTCCCGCTCACTGCGGCCCAGCGAGAACTCTGGGCGGCACACCACATCGACGCCACAGGTTCTGTATATACCACTGCGGAATACGTCGAGCTTCCTGCCGAGATCGACACGGAGGTCCTGGGGCGGGCAATCGGCACCGTACTGGGTGAGGCGGAGGTGCTGTCGGTCGCGTTCGCGGCGGAGTCGGGCGAAGCCGGGGGCGATCCGAACACCGTCTTCCAGTCGGTGAGACCGGATCGGCGCCCGGCTCTCGAGACCGTAGCGGTGCGCACGCGGGATGACGCGCTGGCATGGATGAGAGAAGACCTCGCCGGTCCATTGGATCTCTCCGGTTCGGAGGCCCTGGTGCGGGCGGTGTTACTGCGAACCGAGGCCGCAGTGCTCTGGTATCTCAGGGCGCCGCACATTCTGCTCGATGCGTACGGGTATTCGCTCCTCGTCAAACGCATGGCCGCTCTGTACACGGCATTCGCGGCAGGCAATGATCCCCGAGCCGCGCGGTTCCCGACTCTGCAAGAACATGTCGAGGCTGCACTGGCAAGCGACGAGGCGGCCGCGCCGGAAGTGCCGGAGAGTGCGGTCGGAACCGGACGCGCCTTGCGGCCTGCAGTGGCGGCGCATCGAGCCTCGGTACTTCTCGACGACACCGTGGTCGAGCGGCTACGAGAACTGACCGCCGACCGGGGCGGGTCCTGGACCGAAGCGGTGTATGCGGCCGCTGCGGCGTATCTGTCGGCACACACCGACGGCGCCGCCGTCACCATCCGGGTGCCGGTACTCGCCAGGCAGGGCGTGGAACTTCGTTCCCCGGTGACCGCGACCAACGTCGTCTCGGTGACGCTGGAGACCTCTACCGGCGGTATCGGCGATCTGGTCGACCGGGTCACCGAATCGTTCACGCACATGAAGCCGCTTCAACGAGTGCGCAGCGCCGCCGATACCGGCTTGCCGGTGGTGAACGTCAAGCCGTTCAACAGCAGTGCACGGTTCGGCGAATTCGATGGTGCCATTCACCAGCTCGCGACGGGCCCGGTGGACGACGTCGTGATCTCGCTGACGGGCAACGGTGGCGACCTGATTCTCGAATGGGCGGGCAATCCCGACAAATACACGGCCCACGAGATCGATTCCCACGCTCACCGGTTCGCCCACTATCTGCAGATGCTGCCGACCGTCGATCCCGCGGCCCCGCTGCCGGTCCTGGACAGCTGCTCCCCGCGCGATGCCGCGGAATGGGAAGCGATGGCCGGCCTCGACAGGGTCGAACGGACCGCGCCCCCGTGGGCAGACTCTCTCGCATCTGCCTTCGCGGAACGTGCACAGGTCTCCTCGACTCGTATTGCCGTGGACGGCATGAGCTACGCGGAACTCGACCGCCGCACCGCCGCTCTGGCCTCCCGGCTGCGAGAGCACGGCGCAGGGAGCGGCACGGTGGTGGCGATCGGGCTGGAGCGCAGTGCGGAGCTGATCGTGGCCATCGTCGCGGTCCTGCGTAGCGGGGCCGCCTACCTCCCCGTCGATCCGCATTCTCCGGCAGAACGCGCTCGGCACATTCTCGAAGACACGCGTCCCGCTCTCGCGATCGGTGACACGGAACTCTTCGCCGGTCTGAAGACGCTCGAAGAACCGCGAGGTCGAGAGGTTCCGTCGGGCGTCGACCCGGGTATCGACCAGGCTCGTGCGGACGACATCGCCTACATCATCTACACGTCGGGATCCACAGGTGCACCCAAGGGCGTACCGATACCCCACGGCAACGTCATTCGTCTGTTCGACGTATCTCGTGACTGGTTCGACTTCACGGAGTCGGACTGCTGGCCACTGCTGCACTCGTACGCCTTCGACTTCTCGGTGTGGGAGATGTGGGGTGCGCTGTTGTACGGCGGCCGTCTGGTCTCGGTCCCCGAGGACACGCTGCGCTCGCCCGAAGATCTGGTGCAACTGTTGGTGGACGAGCGAGTGACGGTCCTGAATCAGACGCCGTCGGCGTTCGGACACCTGGCGTCGGCGCTGAAAGGAGCGGACGCATTCGATCGTATTGCGCTGAGGTACATCGTCTTCGGTGGTGAGGCCCTCGATACTGCCGCGCTGCGCACCTGGTTCGGCAACGCACCCGGGTGCACGAAGCTGATCAACATGTACGGGATCACCGAGACCACGGTCCACGTCACGGCTGCGGAGGTCACGGACGCCGAGGCCGTCGGTGTCGGTGAGCCGCTCGGTGACCTGCGCACCTACGTTCTCGGTCCAGGGCTGCGGCCGGTGCCGCCTGGGGTGACCGGCGAACTCTTCGTGTCGGGGCCGGGGCTGTCTCCGGGCTACCTGAACCGTTCCGGGCTGACCGCGGCCAGGTTCGTCGCCGATCCCTTCGCCGCGCCCGGCGAGCGTATGTACCGAACGGGCGACCGGGTGCGATACGCCAACGGAGCCCTCGAATACCGCGGCCGTGCCGACGATCAGGTCCAATTGCGTGGTTACCGGGTGGAATTGGGTGAGATCACCGCGGCGCTGTCCGAGGTTCCGCAGGTGAGTGCCGCTGTCGCCACTGTTGTCGAGCACGCGGGCGAACAGCGTGTGGTCGCATACGTCGTTCCCGCGCCGGGTGTTTCGTCCGAAGGGCTGGGCGAGATTGTTCGAGCGCATGCCGTGCGCACGCTGCCCGGCTACATGACGCCGTCCCTGACTGTCGTGCTGGATCGTCTTCCGCTGACGCACAACGGAAAGGTCGACAAACAGGCGCTACCGGAGCCCCGGTGGGAAGGCTCGTCGAGCGACCTTCCCCGGACAGAGATCGAGGCGGCAATTCTGCCGCACTTCTCGGCTGTTCTCGGCGCGGAGCGAATCGGCGTGCACGACAGTTTCTTCGACCTCGGCGGAAGCTCTCTGTCGGCCGCAGCACTCGTTTCGGCGATTGCAGCCGAACTCGGAATCGCAGTGCGGGTTGCCGACATCTTCGATCGACCGACGGTGGCGGGTCTCGCCGCCGGGCTCGAAGATGCGACGCGCCAGGTGTCCACCCGCCCGACGCCTCGAAGCGTCCCGGTGGGAACACCGATGCCGTTGTCGCCTCCACAGGAGCGACTGTGGTTCCTCGACAGTGCAGCGGGAGGCGGCACCTATCTGTTGGCCTTGGCGGTGGATTTTCACGATAGTGTCGATCCTGATGCGTTGAGTTCCGCGTTGGTCGATGTGGTCACCCGTCACGAGTCGCTACGAACGGTGTTTCCGCTCGTGGAGGGGGTGCCGCACCAGGTGGTCCTGTCTGCGGACCGGTCGAAGGTGCGGCTCGAGCGCGTCACCAATATCGGGAACATCGAGGAGCACATCGGTGCGATGACGCGAGTAGGGCTCGGTCTCACCGAACAACCACCGTTGCGCGCCGTGCTGTACGAACCCCAGCGCACGCTGGTCCTTCTGATGCACCACATCATCGGCGACGAGTGGTCGCAGTCGAAACTTCTCGACGACCTGGCGTTCGCGTACAACGCCCGCAGGGCAGGCGTGGAACCGACATTCGAGCCGCTCCCGGTTCAGTACCCCGATGTCGCTCTGTGGCAGCGCGAGCGAATCGGGTCCGGCCCAGGTGACGACACCGCCCTGCTCAGGGGCCAGTTGGAATACTGGGACGAGCAGCTTGCAGATCTACCGCTCGAACTCGGCTGGCGAACCGATCGGCCGCGCCCGGCGCTCCCGACCAACCGCGGCGCGAGCCTCACCCGCGCACTGGATCCGAACCTGCACAGGGCGATCGACGCTCTCGCGGCCGAGCGTCGTGCCAGCTTCTTCATGATCGTGCACGCGGCTGTCGCCGTGCTACTCGAGCGTCTCGGCGCAGGCGAGGACATCGCTCTCGGTGTTCCTGTCGCAGGGCGTGCGCACCCGGATCTGGACGACATGGTGGGTTGCTTCATCAACACCGTCGTCCTGCGTACCGACGTCTCCGGGGCGCCGACGTTCGACGAACTCCTCGACCGGGTGCGGTCGGTCGACCTCGGTGCCGTCGACAACTCCGACGTTCCGTTCAACCGAATCGTAGAACTGGTGAACCCGCCGCGTTCGTCGTCACGGCACCCGTTGTTCCAGGTGATGCTTTCGCACTGGAAGCAGGACCCGAACGGCGAGCAGTTCGACGGCTCGACCACCTCCGTGCGGATGTTGGACACGACGACAGCCAAATTCGATCTCGCGCTGCGTTTCTCGGAGTCGGCCGACTGCGGCGGTGCGGAAGTCACGTTCGAGTACTCCACCGAGCTGTTCGACGACGCCACCATCGAGTCCTTGGCCGACCGACTGATCGTCGTGATCGAGCGCCTGGTCGACGACCACGACAGGTCGATCGCTCGTCTCGACATCTTGACCTCCGAGGAGCGTGGACTCGTTCTGGGCGAGTGGTCGCACGTCACCCACGAAATTCCCCGACGTACCTTCGACGAGTGCTTCTCTGCCCAGGTTGCCGAGACACCGAACGCAGAAGCGCTGGCGGTCGGGCCGGGACTCCGGGCCGCGGTGTCGCTCACCTATCGCGAAGTCGACGAGGAGGCCAATCGACTTGCCCACCAACTGCTCTCGATGGGTGCGGGGCCCGGTTCGGTCGTCGCCGTAGCGATCGACCGGTCCGCCGAGTTGATCGTGGGCGTACTCGCGATCCTGAAGACCGGGTCTGCGTACCTCCCCATCGACCCGACCTACCCCGCCGACCGCATCGCGCACATGCTCACGGACGGTGAACCGGTCGCGATTCTCACCTCGTCGCTCGGAGTTCCGGACCGAGGCCCGCTGGGGACCTCGGCCCCGATCGTCGACGTGGACGATCCTGTTGTACGAGAACAACTACGAGAACGGCCGTCGACCACGCCGACCGATGTGGATCGCCCACGGCCGCTTTATCTGGACGACGCCGCGTACCTGATCTACACGTCGGGTTCCACCGGCGTGCCCAAGGGCGTGGTCGTCCCCCATCGCGGAGTCGCGGACCTGCTGTCCTTGCAGTCGGACGTGATCGGGATGGACCACACGACGCGGGCGCTGCACTTCTCGTCGATCAGCTTCGACCTCGCGTTCTGGCAGATGATGTGGGGATTGCTCTCCGGCGGCACCCTCGTGGTCGCGACAGACGCGGACCGCGTACCCGGAGAACCTCTCGCGAAGGTGATCGTCGACCACGATGTGAACTTCGTCGGTGTGCCACCGTCGTTCGCCGCGGCCTTCCCGCCTGAGCATCCCATTCCGGACGGAGTGGATCTCATGCTCGGGGCCGAGAAGCTGACACCGCAACTCATCGAACGCTATGCGCCGGGGCGTCGCCTGTTCAACGCATACGGGCCGACCGAATGCACGGTCAACGCGACGCTTGCGGTGGTCGAGCCCACGCATGTCGGACCGGTTCCGATCGGAGTGATCGACCCGGGAAAGCATGCGTACGTATTGGATCAGGCATTGCGTCCCGCCCCGCCCGGCGTTTCCGGTGAGCTGTACCTCGCGGGTGGCAGCGTCACCCGCGGCTACCGGAACCAGAGCGGGAAGACCGCCGAACGATTCGTCGCGAATCCCTTCGGCGCGCCGGGCGAGCGCATGTACCGGACGTCCGACGTCGTCTGGTGGGGACACGACGGTCAGATCTACTTCACCGGCCGCGCCGATTCGCAGGTGAAGGTGCGAGGCTTCCGTATCGAGCTCAACGAGATCGAGGCTGTTCTCGCCGCGGATCCGGACGTGGAGCACATGGTCGTGGTGGTCCGTGAGGACCGGCCGGGCGACCAGCGTCTGGTCGCGTACGCCACTTCGGTGCCGGGTGGGCGTATCGACCCGGATCAGCTTCAGCGTCGGGCAGCCAGCCGCTTGCCGGACTACATGGTCCCGGCGGCGTACATCGCCGTCGACGAGTTCCCCACCCTCCCCAACGGCAAGCTCGATCAGTCCTCGCTGCCCGTACCGCACCTGTCGCTGCAGGTGTCCGAGCGCGGCCCGCGCACCGCCCGCGAAGAGGTGCTCTGCCAGTTGTTCGCGGAAGCGCTGGGCCTCGAACGGGTGGGTATCGACGACAGTTTCTTCGATCTGGGCGGGCACTCCCTGATGGCGGCAGGGCTGATGAGCTCGATCGCCACGCGCCTCGGGGTGAACGCCACCGTGGCGTCACTCTTCGCGGCGCCGACGGTGGCGCAGTTGGCCGGGCGTCTCGACGACGATCACGACGCCGATGCACTTGCCGTCCTTCTGCCCTTCCGGACCGAGGGAACGAAGCCGCCGCTGTTCTGCTTCCACCCGGCAGGCGGCATCAGCTGGGGCTACTCCGGTCTGCTGCGGCACATCGACGAGGACTATCCGCTGTACGGGGTGCAGGCTTCCAACCTGTCCTCCTCCAAGCGGCCGCCTGAGACGCTCGCCGACATGGCAGCCGAGTACCTCGAGCACATGCGGTCGGTCCAGCCGCACGGCCCGTATCACCTGCTCGGCTGGTCGCTCGGCGGAGTGGTCGCCCACGCGATCGCAGGCGCACTGCAGGAGCAAGGTGAGGAGCTGGGCATGCTCGTCATGCTCGACTCGTTCCCGTCCGATGCCTGGGCGTCCATGCCCACGGAACAGGACGCGCTCGCTGCCCTGCTGTACATGGTGGGCTACGACCCGGAACCCCTGCTCGCGGACGGCCTGGACCGTCAACAGGTGATCGACATCCTGCGCGGTGAAGGCAGTGCGCTTGCCGGAATCAACGAGCACACTCCGGCCGCGATGATCGACAACTTCGCGAACGCGGTGCGACTCGAATCGGAGCCGTCACAGATCGTCGTGGAGTCGGACATGCTGTTCTTCACGGCGACCCGGAATCCGCCGACGGCGGCGACGGCAGAGCTGTGGAAGCCGTTCCTCACGGGCGAGATCGTCAACCACGACCTCGACTGCGAGCACAAGGACATGACGCAGCCCAAGTGGATCGGCGAGGTCGGCGCGGTCGTGAACCAGGCGCTTGCGAAGTCCGACCGCTGACGCGTTCCTACCGTGCCGCGGCCGGCTCCGGCTCGTCGGCACGATAGGAACGCAAGCCCTTCAGAGCGACGGCGAGCACGCCGAGAGCGACGACGCCGCCTGCGCCGTAGAGGAGGAACGCCTCGCGAGGCCCGACAGCCGCGCCGACTGCGCCCGCCACGAGTGCGCCGGTCGCCGACCCTGTGGAGATCTGTGCGCCCCACACCCCGGCGACGCGACCGCGGAACGCCTCGGGCGTCTCGGTCTGGATGACGGCGTAGCGGAGGATGTCGCCGACGACCCGTCCGAAGCCGTGCGCGACGAGGCCCAGGAACGTGACGGCGAACATCGGAACCGCGCCGACGCCGATGAGTCCGGCCGCGGCGACGACGGCTGCGAGGAAGACGACGAGGCCGCCTCGGCGCACCGTTCCGGTCCAGCCGCTGGTGAGCGATCCCGCGAGCGCGCCCACGGCGGGCGCGCTGTAGAGCAGCCCGGTCGTGCCAGGTCCGGCGTGCAGAACTTCACTGGCGTACGCGGGCAGCAGCACGTTCCAGCCGGTGAGCATCATCGCGCAGAAGCCGACGAGCAACGTGCCGCCCACGACAGAGTCCTTGGCGGCATAACGGAATCCGCTCGCAATCGACTGCAGTGGCCCTTCCGAATTGCGGACGGGCGGTGGCAGGGACGGCAGTCTGGTGATGCAGTACGCAGTGAGCGCGGACGACAGCGCCGCAAGAACGTAGTTGGTGCCCACCGAGGTCGCGGCGATGATGACGCCGCCGATTGCCGGTGAGGCGACGGTGCCCAGATCGGACATCACCGTCATGAGCGCGCCTGCCGCAGCCATCTTGTCTTTGGGCAGCAGTGAAGGCACCACGGCCATGAGTGCGGTGGACGAGATGCCGCCCGCGAGGCCCTCGATGACTCCCGCCAGGTAGATCACCCAGAGATGGGAAGTCGGTAGAAACGCATTGATCGCGAGAATGACGAAGGCGATACCGGCGGTTGCCCGGGCAATGGCGATCACCGGCCGACGGTCGTAGCGGTCGGCGATCACTCCACCGAACAGGGTGCCGACGAACACCGAGACGCCGACCACGATGCTGGCGGCGCCGACGGCCAGAGTCGACCCGGTCATGTCGTACACCTGCAGGGGGACCGCCACCAGAAGCAGGCCGAGTCCGAAGATGGAGATGGTGCGAGCGATGAAGATGTACCTGAACTCGCGGCTGCTGCGCAGTGGTGAGAGATCGATTGCGTATCGGGACAGTCCAGCCATCGTCATCCATTTCGCGTTCGGTTACGACAACAACGTCGTCTATGCTTAGGCTGCACTAACTTACCAACCTCGGCTTGCCGACACGGAGGTCCCCCTTGAGCAACGCACCCTCGGGTACGGACGCGCTGACGCGTGGACGTATTCGCACCGACATCGCGGAGGTGCTCGAAATTTCCGCAGACGACCTGGACGATTCGGCGAATCTGCTCGACGAGGGTTTGGACTCGGTCCGTGTCATGACGTTGGTCGAGCGGTGGCGTGAAAGCGGAGCGCAGGTCGATCTCGTGGACCTCGTCTCCGACCCGACCGTCGAGGCGTGGGCCGACATCCTCGACGCGAACCGAGGTTCTTCCCACCGCGTGTCGCGGTAGCATCGGCGTCGTGAGCGCACAGAACGTCTTCGCGGCCCGTGGTGTGCTGCGCGTTCTCGTCTACAGCGACGACAAGTCGGTGCGCTCGGCGTTGACCTCCGGCCTGGGCACGAAGCTCGATGCACGCCTGCCCGAGTTGGAATACGTAGAGGTCGCCACCGCGCCCATCGTGTTCCGGCATCTGGACGCCGGTGACGTCGATCTGGCAATTCTGGACGGCGAGGCCGTTCCCGTAGGCGGTTTGGGCGTCGCCAAACAGGCACGTGACGAGATAGACCCCTGTCCTCCGCTCATCGTGATCACCGGCCGGGCCGACGACGCCTGGCTCGGATCCTGGTCGAGGGCGGATGCGGTGGTGCCGCGGCCGATCGATCCGATTCGTCTCGCACAAACCATCGTCGATCTGCTCTCCGGCGCCGAATCCGAGCCGGAATCTACTTAGGGTCTCCTACTCCAGATACCCGCCCTCCCAAAGAAACTGGCCCTTCGAGCAGCGGCGACGCGCTCGCCTTCTGCGGTCGTGACACATCCCAACGCGCCTTGTGTGTCGACTCCTCACCCTGTGCACACTTCGGCGGTACTGTGTGTGTTGCAACTCACAAGTGTGTGAGTTGCACGCCTGAAGAATCAGGGAGCAGGACATGAGCCGAGTCCGGACACGCGGGCGAGGGGAGGTCGTACGGCATGAACGTCTACGTTCCGATTCTCGTCCTCGGCTGCATCGCCGCGGCGTTCGCAGTGTTCTCGGTGCTCGTCGCGTCGCTGGTCGGACCGAAGAGGTACAACCGAGCGAAATTGGACGCCTACGAATGCGGCATCGAACCGATGTCGCAGCCCGGCATCGGTCAACGATTTCCGGTGAAGTACTACCTCACCGCGATGCTCTTCATCATCTTCGACATCGAGATCGTCTTCCTCTATCCCTGGGCGGTTCACTTCGACGCCCTCGGTGTGTTCGGTCTCGCCGCGATGGCTCTCTTCGTCTTCAACGTTTCTGTGGCGTACGCATACGAATGGCGTCGGGGTGGTCTGAGTTGGGACTGACAGTCCCAACAGGCCTCGGCGGCGGAGAACCGATCCGAACAGGGAGATGAAGCGGCGTGGGTCTCGAGGAGAAGTTGCCGAGTGGCTTTCTGCTGAGCACCGTCGAAGAGGTGGCGGGGTACGCGCGTAAGGGGTCGCTGTGGCCCGCGTCCTTCGGACTCGCGTGCTGCGCAATCGAGATGATGTCCACGGTGTCCGGGCGTTACGACATCGCCCGGTTCGGTATGGAACCTTTCCGTGGTTCACCGCGGCAAGCCGATCTCATGATCGTCGCCGGCCGCGTGAGTCAGAAGATGGCACCAGTCCTGAGGCAGATCTACGACCAGATGGCCGAGCCGAAATGGGTGCTGGCCATGGGCGTGTGTGCGTCGTCGGGCGGGATGTTCAACAACTACGCGATCGTGCAGGGCGTCGATCACGTCGTGCCCGTCGACATCTATCTTCCCGGGTGTCCACCGCGCCCGGAAATGCTGCTCAACGCGATCATCACTCTGCACGAGAAGATCTCGAACATGCCGCTGGGTGCCAACCGCGAAGAAGCGATCACCGCAGCCGAGCAGGCCGCACTGTCCTCCCCCACCCTCATGGAGACGAGGGGTCTGCTGAAATGACAGAGCGCGCCGGTGAATCCATCGGAATCCGCAAAGGTCTCTTCGGTGCCAGCGGATCGGGTGACACGTCGGGTTACGGCGGGTTCACCAAGAGGGTGACCCTGCCCGGAGGCACGCCACGTCCCTACGGCAGCGGCTTCGACGAGATCGTGGATTCGCTCGAAAGTGCCCTGGAACAGAGCGGTGTTCGGTACGAGGATGCTGTCGAACGAGTCGTGGTGTTCCGCGGCGAGCTGACCTTGGACATTCGCAGGGAATATCTCCTCGTGGTTGCCGCGGCGATGCGCAACGCGCCCGACCTGCGATTCGAACTGTGCCTCGGGGTCAGTGGAGTTCACTTTCCCGGTGACGCCGACGGCGAACTGCACGCCGTGTACCCGCTGGTGTCGATCACCCATGGTCGTCGAGTTCGCCTCGAGGTGTCCACGCCCGACGCAGACCCGCACATTCCGTCGCTGTGCCGCATCTACCCGACCAACGACTGGCACGAACGGGAGGCGTACGACTTCTTCGGAATCGTGTTCGACGGACATCCGGCGCTGACCCGTATCCAGATGCCGGACGACTGGGAGGGCCACCCGCAACGTAAGGACTACCCACTGGGTGGTGTGCCTGTCGAGTACAAGGGTGCGCAGGTGCCGCCACCGGACGAAAGGCGGGGGTACTACTGATGATGCACACGGTATCGGGCCAGGACTGGGACGAGATCATCCAGGCGGCCAAGGAATCCGGCGACGAGCGAATAGTCGTCAACATGGGTCCGCAGCACCCGTCGACACACGGGGTGCTGCGCTTGATTCTCGAGATCGAAGGAGAGACCGTCACCGAGGCACGGTGCGGCATCGGCTATCTGCACACCGGCATCGAGAAGAACCTCGAGTACCGCAATTGGACGCAGGGCGTCACCTTCGTCACGAGAATGGATTACCTCTCACCGTTCTTCAACGAGGCCGCGTACTGCCTGGGCGTCGAGAAACTGCTCGACATCACCGAGGAAATACCCGAGCGCGCCAGCGTGATTCGAGTGATGCTCATGGAGCTCAACCGCATCTCGTCGCACCTGGTCGCACTGGCAACCGGTGGCATGGAACTCGGCGCGGTCACGGCGATGCTCTTCGGGTTCCGCGAACGCGAACTGGTACTCGACGTGTTCGAGGAGATCACCGGTCTCCGAATGAATCATGCCTACATCCGTCCCGGTGGATTGGTGCAGGACCTTCCCTCCGGCGCGATCAAGAAGGTTCGTGAGCTGCTCGACCTCCTCCCGAAGCGACTGCAGGACATGGAGGATCTGCTCAACGACAACTACATCTGGAAGGCGCGCACCCAGGGTATCGGCTACCTCGACCTCACCGGATGCATGGCCTTGGGGGTTACCGGGCCGGTTCTGCGCTCCACCGGACTGCCTTACGACCTCCGCAAGTCCGATCCCTACTGTGGATACGAGAACTACGAGTTCGACGTGTCGACCGACTCCACGTGTGATGCCTACGGCCGCTACCTGATACGGGTCGACGAGATGAAGCAGGCGATCAAGATCGTCGAACAATGTCTCGACAAGTTGCGGCCCGGCCCGGTGATGATCGACGACAAGAAGCTCGGCTGGCCCGCCGAACTCAGCGTCGGACCCGACGGGCTGGGAACCTCTCAGGAGCACGTCGACCAGATCATGAACACGTCCATGGAATCGCTGATCCACCACTTCAAGCTGGTCACCGAGGGCTTCCGAGTTCCGCCAGGTCAGGTGTACGTGGGTGTCGAGTCGCCCCGGGGTGAGCTCGGGGTTCACATGGTGAGCGACGGCGGAACCCGCCCGTACCGGGTGCACTACCGGGATCCGTCCTTCACCAATCTTCAAGCAGTGGCAGCGATGTGCGAGGGCGGGATGGTCGCAGACGTGATCGCGGCCGTCGCCAGTATCGATCCGGTGATGGGTGGTGTGGACAGGTGACCAGCGAACCGGTATTCATCGAGTTCGGCCCCGTATCGCAAGGATTGCCGCTACCCGCACGCGACGATGCGCCTCGCTCGTACTCCGAAGACGTCGCTGCACGGTTGCGTGCGGACGCCGATCAGATCATGGGTCGGTACCCGAACACCCGCTCGGCGCTCCTGCCCCTACTGCATCTGGTGCAGGCCGAGGACGGCTACATGACCCCCGCCGGCGTGGCGTTCTGCGCCGATCGACTGGGGCTCACCGCGGCGGAGGTCGCGGCGGTGGCGACCTTCTACTCGATGTACCGTCGCGAACCCACCGGCGAGTATCTGGTGGGAGTCTGCACCAACACCCTGTGCGCCATCATGGGTGGGGACGCGATTCTCGCCGCGCTGGAAGACCATCTGGGTGTCGAAGACGGTGAGACGACCGCAGACGGGAAGGTCACCGTCGAGCACATCGAATGCAACGCGGCCTGCGACTTCGCTCCCGTGGTGATGGTCAACTGGGAGTTCTTCGACAACCGCACGCCGGAGTCGGCGCGCACACTCGTGGACGACCTGCGGAGCGGACAATCCGTCACGCCTACCCGTGGCGCAACCCTCTGCACGTTCAAGGAGACGGCTCGCATACTGGCCGGCTTCCCCGATCGCCGTCCCGGCGCCTCGGACACGGAAGTTCGTCCACAGACGATCGCTGGTCTCCGAGTTGCGCAAGAGCGGGCCATGACCGCACCCAAGATCCCCGAGATCGGGCGCGGCGCCGTGAATCCGGGCGGTGAGTGACGTGCCGTTGACGCCGGTGCTCAGCCGCTACTGGGACGAACCTCGTTCGTGGACAATGGAAACGTACGTCCGGCACGACGGCTACCAGGGCTTGCGCACCGCCCTCACCCGACCGCCGGAAGACGTGATCCAGACCGTGAAGGACGCCGGACTTCGCGGCCGAGGCGGTGCGGGATTCCCGACCGGCCTCAAGTGGTCCTTCATTCCGCAGGGCAAGGACGGTCAGGGCGACACCAAACCCCATTACCTCGTGGTCAATGCCGACGAATCCGAACCGGGGACGTGCAAGGACATGCCACTGATGATGGCGACTCCGCACGCACTTCTCGAGGGAATCATCATCGCGTCCTATGCGATTCGGGCGCACCGAGCCTTCATCTACGTTCGCGGCGAAGTGGTTCCCGTGCTGCGGCGCCTGCAGACGGCCGTCGAGGAGGCTTACGCAGCCGGTTACCTCGGTACCGACATTCTCGGCAGCGGCTTCGACCTGGAAGTCGTGGTGCATGCCGGTGCCGGTGCCTACATCTGCGGCGAGGAGACAGCACTTCTGGACTCTCTCGAAGGTCGAAGAGGCCAGCCGCGTCTGCGCCCGCCGTTCCCCGCGGTGGAGGGCCTGTACGCCAGCCCGACCGTGGTCAACAATGTGGAGTCGATCGCCAGCGTTCCCTCGATCATGCTCAACGGAATCGACTGGTTCCGGTCGATGGGGTCGGAGAAGTCGCCCGGATTCACGCTGTACTCGCTGTCGGGTCATGTGCGCTCGCCAGGGCAATACGAAGCGCCACTGGGCATCACGCTCCGTGAGCTACTCGGCTACGCGGGCGGAGTCCGTATCGGGCACCAGTTGAAGTTCTGGACGCCGGGAGGGTCGTCGACTCCGATTCTCACCGACCAGCACCTCGACGTCCCACTCGACTACGAGGGTGTGAGCGGGGCAGGATCCATGTTGGGAACCAAGGCCCTTCAGATCTTCGACGAGACGACGTGTGTGGTGCGGGCGGTGCTCAGGTGGAGTGAGTTCTACGCCCACGAATCCTGCGGCAAGTGCACGCCGTGCCGAGAAGGCACGTACTGGCTGGTGCAGATTCTGCGGCGGCTCGAGCGCGGCGAGGGCACGGAAGCCGATCTCGACAAGCTTCTCGACATTTCGGAGAACATCTTCGGTCGAGCATTCTGTGCCTTGGGTGACGGCGCGGTCAGCCCGATCGTCTCCTCTCTCGAATACTTCCGGGACGAATATCTGGAGCACTTCCGACATGGCGGATGCCCGTTCGACCCGCACCGTTCCACTCTGATGGCAGGGGTGCAGCAGATATGACAGGTACCGAACGCGGCGCGAACCGGTCGAGCGAAAAGCTCCTGACCGCGACGATCGACGGGATCGACGTCCACGTCCCCGTAGGAACGCTGGTGATCCGGGCGGCCGAGGCTGTGGGAGTGCAGATCCCGCGATTCTGCGATCATCCGCTTCTCGATCCGGTCGGTGCCTGTCGACAGTGCCTCGTGGAGGTGGAAGGACAACGCAAGCCACTCGCCTCGTGTACCACCGTGGTGACCGATGGAATGGTGGTCAACACCCAACAGACCTCCCCCGTCGCAGAGAAGGCACAGCGAGGCGTGATGGAGCTGTTGCTCATCAATCACCCTCTCGATTGCCCGGTGTGCGACAAAGGCGGTGAGTGCCCGCTGCAGAACCAGGCGATGTCCAGTGGGCAGGCCGACTCTCGCTTCGAGGGCGTGAAACGTACCTTCCCCAAGCCGATTCCGCTGTCTTCGCAGGTACTGCTCGACCGTGAACGCTGTGTTCTGTGCGCGCGGTGCACGCGGTTCTCGGAGCAGATTGCGGGTGACCCCTTCATCGAGTTACTCGACCGCGGAGCGCTCCAACAGGTCGGAATCTACGGAGACGAGTTCGAGTCGTACTTCTCCGGGAACACCGTCCAAGCGTGTCCTGTCGGCGCGCTGACGGGTGCGACGTATCGCTTCCGGGCCCGCCCGTTCGATCTCGTGTCGAGCCCGAGCGTGTGCGAGCACTGCGCGAGCGGGTGTGCTCAGCGGACCGACCACCGTCGCGGCACGGTGCTTCGACGACTGGCCGGCGACGACCCGCAGGTCAACGAGGAATGGAACTGCGACAAGGGTCGTTGGGCGTTCGCCTATGCAACCGAGCGCGACCGGATCACGACACCGTTGGTGCGGAGGCCGGGCGGCGAGCTCGAAGCGGTATCCTGGCCGGAGGCGCTCGCCGTGGCGGCCGAAGGACTGGCCGGTAAGCGCGTGGGCGTGCTGGTCGGCGGACGGTCCACCGTGGAGGACGCGTACGCCTATGCCAAGTTCGCCCGGGTCGTACTGGGAACCAACGACATCGACTTCCGCTCGCGTCCCCACAGCGAAGAAGAAGCCGACTTCCTCGCCACACATATTGCGGGTCGTCTGCTCACGGTCACTTACGCGGACCTCGAGCGCGCCCCGACGGTGCTCCTCGCGGGATTCGAGCCAGAAGAAGAGTCGCCCATCGTCTTTCTCCGGTTGCGCAAGGCGGCCCGCAAGAAGGGTCTGAAGGTCCTCTCCGTGGCCCCGTATGCGTCCAGGGGTCTGCAGAAGATGTCGGGAACCCTGCTCCAGGCAGTGCCGGGAGCCGAGGCGCGGGTTCTCGATGCGCTTCGCGATGACAGTCGTCTACGACAGCCGGGTGCGGTGATCATGGTCGGTGAGCGGTTGGCCACGGTTCCCGGTGCACTGTCCGCCGCTGTAGCGCTCTCCGAAGAGACCAGTGCCCGTCTGGCATGGGTGCCGAGAAGGGCCGGTGATCGAGGGGCCGTCGAGGTAGGCGCGCTACCGAACCTGCTCCCCGGTGGTCGACCTGTCGGCGACCCCGCCGCACGCGCCCAGGTCGAGGGCCGGTGGGGCGGTACCGCTGTCCCCGACGCTCCCGGACGCGACGGAGAGGCAATTCTCGCGTCCGCTCGCGCCGGCGAGCTCGACGCTTTGCTGGTGGGAGCGGTCGACCCGGCCGACCTCGCGGACCCGACCCAGGCGAACGCCGCTGTGGAAGCGGCAGGATTCGTCGTAAGCCTGGAACTGCGGCATTCGGCAGTCACCGACCGTGCCGACGTCGTGTTTCCGGTCGCACCCGTAGCCGAGAAGTCGGGCACGTTCGTCGACTGGGAAGGGCGACCTCGCGAGTTCGATACCGCCCTCCGTGACACCGGCGCGATGCCCGACCTGCGGGTACTCGACGTGCTGGCTCAGCGAATGGGCGTGACCCTCGGACTGCCGGATGCCGATGCAGTGCGGGACGAGTTGGGCGCGTTCGGAAGTTTCGAGAGCGCGGACGTTCCCATGCGCAGGCGGGAGGGCGCGCGAGCCGTCACTCCCGGTGACGGCGAAGCAATCCTCGCGGCCTGGCGGATGCTCCTCGACTCGGGAAGCCTGCAGGCCGGGGAACCCAACCTCGCCGGAACCGCGCGGACACCCGTGGCGCGCGTATCTGCCGAGACCGCTCAGCGTGTCGGAGTGCACCAGGGTGAGCCACTGACGGTTCACACCGAACGCGGCGCCATCACGCTGCCGCTCGAGATCTCCGAGATCCCCGACTCCGTGGTCTGGCTGCCGACCAACTCGCCCGGCAGCACGGTGCACGCCTCGCTCGGTGTCGTCGCGGGCGCGGTCGTCGGCATTCGGCCGGGAACGCTGGGGGTGGTCTCGTGAATCCGGCCGTCCACTACGACCTCGCTGCGCCCTACGACCTCACCGCCTTCGGGCACGACCCGTGGTGGCTCGTGCTGCTGAAGGCCATCGGCATCTTCGCGTTCCTCGTACTCACCGTCCTCGTGGCGATCTACGCCGAACGCAAAGTACTGGCGTGGATGCAGATGCGGGTCGGGCCCAACAGGCTGGGACCGGCGGGCATCCTCCAAAGCCTCGCCGACGGAATCAAGTTGGCACTGAAGGAGGGAATCACTCCCGCCGGTATCGACAAGCCGATCTATATCTTGGCGCCGGTAATCGCTGTTGTCCCGGCGATCATGGCGTTCGCGGTGATTCCGTTCGGGCCGGGAGTGTCCATCTTCGGAACACGAACGCCGTTGCAGCTCACCGACCTTCCCGTCGCCGTGCTCTACATCCTCGCCGTCACTTCGGTCGGGGTGTACGGGATCGTGCTGGCCGGCTGGTCCTCCGGGTCCACCTACCCGCTGCTGGGCGGACTGCGTTCCACCGCACAGGTCATCTCGTACGAAGTCGCGATGGGTCTGACCTTCGCCGCGGTATTCCTGTATGCGAGCACGATGTCGACTTCCGGCATAGTCGCTGCGCAGGAGGGTATCTGGTACGTATTCCTGCTCCTGCCCTCGTTCGTGATCTACGTGACGTCCATGGTGGGTGAAACCAACCGGGCGCCGTTCGACCTGCCCGAGGCCGAAGGTGAGCTCGTCGGCGGCTTCCACACCGAGTACTCCTCGCTTCGCTTCGCGATGTTCATGCTCGCCGAGTACGTCAATATGGTGACGGTCTCCGCCCTGGCCACGACGATGTTCCTCGGCGGGTGGAGCGCACCGTGGCCGCTGAGCATGTGGGATGGCGCAAACTCCGGTTGGTGGCCGCTGCTGTGGTTCGTGGTGAAGGTGTGGGGGTTCCTCTTCTTCTTCGTGTGGTTGCGGGCGACCCTGCCGCGGTTGCGCTACGACCAGTTCATGAATCTCGGTTGGAAGGTGCTGATTCCGGCCGCACTGGTATGGGTGATGGTGGTCGCCGGTATCCGGGCGCTCCGCAACGAGGGCTTCGAGTTCCATCACCTGGCGCTCGTCGTGGCCGGGATCGTGGTGACACTCTTGGTCCTCGTCATGGTGCGCAAAGTGATCGGGCCGGCGAAGGCGAATGCGCGTTCTGCCTCACCCCCGGATTCCCCGCCTTTCGATTCCCCGCCTTTCGATCCAATGGCCGGCGGCTTCCCGGTGCCGCCGCTACCCGGACAGCTCGTCTCCTCGAAGGAGGGCAACGATGCCTGAGTTTCTCGGTCCCGTGGCAGGTTTCGGCGTCACGTTCAAGACCATGTTCAAGAAACCGAACACCGAGCAGTACCCGGAAGAGAAGGTGGCGACTGCCCAGCGGTTTCACGGCCGTCACCAGTTGAACCGATACGAGAACGGCCTCGAGAAGTGCATCGGGTGCGAGTTGTGCGCGTGGGCGTGTCCCGCTGACGCCATCTACGTCGAGGGCGCGGACAACACCGAAGAGGAGCGCTACTCCCCGGGCGAGCGATACGGCCGGGTCTATCAGATCAACTACCTGCGGTGCATCGGCTGCGGGTTGTGCATCGAGGCCTGCCCGACGCGGGCGCTGACCATGACCAACGATTACGAGATGGTCGACGACAATCGGGCCGGTCTGATCTACGACAAGGACCGCCTGTTGGTGCCCCCCGACGAGCCCCCCACCTCTGACGACCCGGGGCCCCCTGAGTCCGGCGGTGAGGAACTTTGACGTCGGCCGTGTGGGTGCCCGGTTCGGAGGCGGTGTTTGCCGCCGCACAGACGTCCACCGGTGAAGCAGTTCAGTTCTGGGTGCTCGGCGTCGTTGCGGTGCTCGGCGCGCTCGGCGTCGTATGTGCGACGAAAGCCGTGTACTCGGCACTTTTCCTGGCAACGACCATGATCGTTCTCGCGGTCTTCTACATCGCCCAGGGCGCTCTGTTTCTCGGAGTGGTCCAGATCGTCGTGTACACGGGCGCGGTGATGATGCTCTTCCTCTTCGTGCTGATGCTGATCGGTGTGGACTCGTCGGAGTCGCTGGTCGAGACGCTGAAGGGGCAGCGTATCGCCGCGATAGTGGCCGGTATCGGCTTCGGCGTACTTCTCATTGCGGGCCTCGGCAACGTGGCGGTGCTGTGGGATCGCTCGCCCGGCGCCGAGTTGTCGACGGCGGGTGAGTCCGGAGTGGAAGGCCTCGCCGATCTGATCTTCGTTCGCTACGTGTGGGCGTTCGAACTCACCGGCGCACTGTTGATCACCGCAACTCTCGGCGCGATGGTCCTTGCTCACCGAGAACGGTTCCAACGGCGTAAGACTCAGCGCGAGATGTCGGAGGAGCGCTTCCGCGACTGGGCCGACTCCGAATCCGGGCCACCGGTCACGTCGTTGCCCAGTTCCGGCGTGTATGCGCGGCACAACGCGGTGGACGTGCCTGCCCGCCTCGCCGACGGCTCGTACTCGGCGCTCTCGGTCAACCGCCTGCTGTCCCCCGCGGATCCGGATGAAAAGGGGGACAAGTCATGAATCCCGAGAACTACCTCTACCTGTCCGCCCTCCTGTTCACGACCGGTGGCGTGGGGGTTCTGCTCCGGCGCAACGCCATCGTGGTGTTCATGTGTATCGAGCTGATGCTCAACGCGGCGAACCTCGCATTCGTCACCTTCGCCCGGATGCACGCGAATCTCGACGGTCAGATCTTCGCCTTCTTCACGATGGTGGTGGCTGCGGCGGAGGTCGTCGTCGGCCTCGCGATCATCATGACCATCTTCCGAGCCCGCAAGTCGGCTTCGGTCGACGACACCAACCTGTTGAAGTACTGACGTGGACGGGAGATGACAGTGCTCGTGGATACGCTCTGGCTGCTTCCTGCGCTACCGCTCGTCGGCGCCCTAGTGCTGCTTCTCTCGGGTAGGCGTAGCGACCCTTGGGGGCATCTGCTTGGCTGCGCGCTCGCCCTCGCGTCCTTCGTCTTCGCCGCAGCGCAGTTCGTACACATGCTGGGGGCGTCGACCGAAGACCGGACCGTGAACCAGACTCTGTTCACTTGGGTTCCGGTGGCAGATCTGCAGGTCGATTTCGGATTGCAACTGGATCAGCTGTCGGTGTGCTTCGCGCTGCTGATCACCGGAGTGGGTTCGCTCATCCACATCTACTCGGTCGGATACATGCGAGACGATCCCGGCCGTAGACGATTCTTCGCCTATCTCAACCTGTTTCTGGCGGCGATGCTGCTCCTCGTTCTGGCCGACAACTTCCTCGGGTTGTACCTGGGCTGGGAAGGCGTGGGCCTGGCGTCCTACCTGCTGATCGGGTTCTGGCAACACAAGCCCACCGCAGCGACAGCAGCGAAGAAGGCGTTCGTCGTCAACCGGGTCGGCGACATCGGCCTGGTGATCGCGCTCATGATCATGTTCGCGACTTTCGGCTCCTTCGACTTCGACACCGTGTTCGGTGGTGCCGACACTGTGAGCGAGGGCACGCTCACGGCGATCGGCCTGATGCTGCTGCTCGCGGCGTGCGCAAAGTCGGCGCAGGTGCCGCTGCAGTCCTGGCTCGGCGACGCGATGGAGGGCCCCACCCCGGTATCGGCGCTCATTCACGCAGCGACGATGGTCACGGCAGGTGTCTACCTGATCGTGCGGTCCGGCGCGATCTTCGACGCGGCCCCGGCCGCGCAGGTGGCAGTCGTGATCGTCGGCACGGTCACGCTGCTCTTCGGAGCGATCATCGGCTGTGCGAAGGACGACATCAAGAAGGCGCTGGCCGCGTCGACCATGAGCCAGATCGGATACATGGTGTTGGCCGCCGGACTCGGACCGGCCGGGTACGCCTTCGCGATCATGCATCTCCTGACGCACGGCTTCTTCAAGGCCGGGCTCTTTCTCGGAGCGGGTTCGGTGATGCACGGCATGAACGACGAGACCGACATGCGCCGTTTCGGCGGGCTGCGCACATTCATGCCGATCACGTTCGTGACGTTCGGGCTCGGCTATCTGGCGATCATCGGGATACCCCCGTTCGCCGGCTTCTTCTCGAAGGACAAGATCATCGAGGCGGCATTCGCCTCCGGAGGGGATTCCGGGATCGTGCTCGGATGCGCCGCACTGTTCGGTGCCGGCCTCACCGCGTTCTACATGACGCGCGTGATGCTGATGACGTTCTTCGGTGAACGCCGTTGGCGAGAGGACGTGCATCCGCACGAATCTCCCGGGAGCATGACCTGGCCGATGATCTTGCTCGCGATCGGTTCCGTCGCTGCAGGTGCCCTGCTGGCTTTCGGTGGTGCGCTACAGCATTGGCTGGAACCGGTGGTCGGCGAACATCACGAGGAACTCGGTGTGCCGGTGTGGGTGATCACTGTCGTGACCCTCGCGGTGGTGCTCGTCGGTGTCGGCGTCGCCTACCGAACCTATGCACGCAGCCCCGACAGCATTCCTGTCGAAGCACCACAGGACGTGTCGATACTGACCACAGCGGCCCGTCGGGACCTGTACGGAGACAAGGTGAACGAGGAGGTGTTCATGCGTCCGGGTCGTACGTTGGCGCGATCCATGGTCGTCGCCGACGACCGTGTGATCGACGGTGCGGTCGACGGTGTGGCCGGATCCGTCGGGGTGCTCTCCGGTAGCTTCCGGCGGATGCAAACCGGGTTCGTCCGGTCCTACGCCCTGTTCATGCTGGTGGGTGCGGCGCTGCTGGTCGGTGCCATGATGGCGGTGAGGCTGCTGTGAGCACCTTTCCGTGGTTGAGCGTCCTGTGGCTGTTGCCCCTGGTCGGTGCCGTGGCCGTCATGCTGCTCCCGGCCGGCAACGGGCGGGCGGCGAAGTGGCTTGCGCTGGCGGTATCCGTAGGCGTTCTCGGATGTGCGGTGGTTCTGGCCATCGGGTTCGACTCCGGCGGGGATCAATATCAGTTCGTCGAGTCGCATTCCTGGATACCGGCGTTCGGCACTCGCTACATTCTCGGCCTGGATGGAATCGCGCTGAGCTTGGTGTTGCTCACCGCCTTCCTTGCACCATTACTGCTGGCAGCGGGGTGGAACGACGTTCGAGACGACGCCCGCCCCAGATCAATACATACGTACGTTGCGTTGATTCTCGTGGTCGAGTCGATGGTGCTCATGTCCTTCGTGGCCCTCGACGTGTTCCTCTTCTACATCTTCTTCGAGGCCATGTTGATCCCGATGTACTTCCTCATC
The DNA here is from genome assembly GCF_055231055.1 of Rhodococcus huquni. Taxonomy (NCBI): domain Bacteria; kingdom Bacillati; phylum Actinomycetota; class Actinomycetes; order Mycobacteriales; family Nocardiaceae; genus Rhodococcus; species Rhodococcus huquni. The sequence continues at coordinate 52,311 of NZ_JBUYWE010000002.1, read as the reverse complement.
GGTGGATTCGGCCCGAAGAAGAGTGCCGCACGGTCCGCGGCTGCTCTGAAGTTTCTTCTGTACAACCTGTTCGGTGGGCTGATCATGCTCGTCGCGGTGATCGGTCTGTACGTAGTCACAGCGGGCTCGGGCAGCCCGTTCGACGGCGGCACGTTCGACTTCCGCGCGATCGTCGCCGCCGTGTCCTCGGGTGAACTCACGATCGACGCACCAATTGCCAAGGCACTGTTCCTCGGCTTCATGTTCGCATTCGCGGTGAAAGCCCCGCTGTGGCCGTTTCATACGTGGCTGCCAGGTGCCGCAGTGGAAGCGACACCGGCGAGTGCGGTGCTGATGATGGCCGTCGTCGACAAGGTGGGCACGTTCGCGATGTTGCGGTACTGCCTGCAGTTGTTCCCGGACGCAGCGTCCTACTTCGCGCCCGTGGTGATCACACTCGCGGTGATCGGAATCGTGTACGGAGCGATGTGTGCCATTGCCCAGACCGACATGATGCGCCTCATCGCGTACACCTCGATCTCCCACTTCGGCTTCATCATCCTCGGAATCTTCGTGATGACGTCCCAAGGTCAAGTGGGTTCCACGCTGTACATGGTCAATCACGGACTGTCCACCGCGGCGCTGTTCCTGATCGCAGGTTTCCTCGTGTCACGCACGGGAACTCGATTGATCGCCGAGCACGGTGGTGTGCAGAAGGTCGCGCCCGTCCTGGCCGGTACGTTCCTCGTGGCCGGACTGGCCACCCTGTCGCTGCCCGGGCTGGCACCGTTCATCAGCGAGTTCCTCGTACTGATCGGGTCGTACACGCAGTATCCGGTTGCCGCGGTGATCGCCACCAGCGCACTGGTGCTCTCCGCCGTCTACATCCTCTGGCTCTACCAACGAGTCATGGGCGGCCCGGAGCGGACGAAGCGGATACCCGATCTGGTTCGGCGTGAGGTCGCTGTCGTGGCGCCCCTCATCGTTCTGCTGATCTTCCTGGGGATGTACCCCAAACCCGCGCTGGACGTGATCACGCCCGCGGTCGACTCGATCGTCGACGTCGATCGGCCGGCGGAAGGAGTTGCGCAACCATGAACGCGCCGAGTATCGAATACGGTGTCCTCGCTCCGATGCTGATCGTGTTCGGGGCCGCCGTCGTGAGCGTGATCATCGAGGCGTTCCTGTCCGAGGCCGTTCGATTCGCTGCCCAGATGATCATCGGAATCTTGGGTCTTGCAGCGTCATTCGTTGCGGTCGTGGTCCTCGCGGGGAGCCTGGGTGACGGCGGCGGGCAGCTCGCGGCTCTCGGCTCGGTGGTGATCGACGGGCCCGCCCTGTTCCTGCAAGGCACGATCCTGTTGATTTCCATCGCAGCCCTGGTCTTGGTGGCAGAGCGCGGCGGCATCGCAGCCAAGGAGGACGTACCCGGACTGGACGCCTTCACTCCGCAGGCGTCGGCCGTCCCCGGAAGCGTGGCGGAGCGTGAGGCGACGCGGCTCGGAATTCGTCAGACCGAGGTCTTCCCGCTGGCACTGCTCGCGGTCGCCGGAATGCTGCTTTTCCCGGCGTCGGGAGATCTGCTGACGATGTTCGTTGCCCTCGAGGTCTTTTCGCTTCCGCTGTACCTGCTGTGTGGCCTTGCCCGTCGCCGCCGGTTGCTCTCGCAGGAAGCCGCGCTCAAGTATTTCCTTCTCGGCGCCTTCTCGTCGGCGTTCTTTCTGTACGGAACCGCACTGCTGTACGGCTACTCCGGAACCACCGACCTCACCGGCATCGGCGACGCTATCGCGCGGGAGCCGGAGGGCCCGGTGCTCGTACTCACCGGAACCGCACTGCTGTCTGTGGGATTGCTCTTCAAAGTCGGTGCCGTTCCGTTTCACTCCTGGATCCCCGACGTATACCAGGGTGCGCCCACCCCGATCACGGCATTCATGTCAGCCGCCACCAAGGTGGCGGCCTTCGGGGCGATGTTGCGCATCTTCTCGGTCGCCCTGCCTGACCTGAAAGACGACTGGCGACCCATGCTGTGGGCGGTCGCCATACTCACGATGGCGGTCGGAGCGATCCTCGCGGTCACGCAGACCGACGTGAAGCGAATGCTCGCGTACTCCTCGGTCGCGCACGTCGGTTTCGTGCTCACCGGTGTGATCGCTGCCAACCGAGAAGGTATTGTGGCAACGCTCTTCTACCTGGTGGCTTACGGTTTCACGGCTCTCGGCGCTTTCGCCATCGTGGGACTGGTTCGCGACGGCGACGGTGAGGTGTCGGACATCGATCGCTGGGCAGGTGTGGGCCGCAGGTCACCCGTGTTCGGAACCGTTTTCGCGGTATTCCTTCTCGCAATGGCGGGTATTCCGTTGACCAGCGGGTTCGTCGCCAAGTTCGACGTATTTCAGGCCACGGTCGAGGGCGGAGCGGTGCCCTTGGTGATCGTCGGGGTGCTGAGCAGTGCGATCGCCGCCTTCTTCTACGTGCGGGTGATCGTCCTGATGTTCTTCTCCGAGCCGACCGGCGGTGAGCCGGACGTGGTCACGCCCGGTGCCGGCACGATCGGCGCGATCGGATTCGCGGTGGCCGTGACAGTGGCGCTCGGCGTCTGGCCGCAGCCGCTCCTGAACCTTGCCGACAATGCGGCAGTCTTCTTCCGCTGATCTCGCGCCGCGGTCACCCTCCAGCGTGCCTTGGGTGAACGTCAGGTGGCCGGTCCTGAAGCTCGCCGGCAATGCGACCGTATTGTTTCGATGACTTCTTTTGTCGCTTCGACCTGCACCGACGCCGGTTACCCAGCGGTAGAACGCTATTCGGATCAATTTCGGTGCTGACTGTTCCACGTATCTCGAGTACGGTGGCCCCACCCGCCGAGTCGGGAGATTCGGTCAGGGGCACGAGTGTTCGATGACAGGCAACATTTTCAGGAGTCGGACTCGAATCGAGATTCGACGAGAGAGGTGTAATCCGTATGAAGAACGTTCGACGCGCACTGACAGCAACGACCATGGCCCTCGGCCTCGCCGCAGCAGGCGGTGCGACCGCCCTCGCTCAGCCCTCCGGTTCCCTCGGAGGCGACGGCGGAGACATCAAGCTTTCGCAAGGAGAAACCGCGGTCCCCGGTGGCTGCGCCGTGGAGGTCGAGAACATCGGCAGTGAAACGGCGGAGGGCGTCTCCGTGAAGAGCCCACTCGGCTTCTCCGACGAGCTGGGCGACATCGAGGCCGGTCAGTCCGCCACGGCCGAATTCATCGACTGCGAAAGTTTCCCCTTCCCGATTCCGTTCTACGGAACGACCACCAACGGTGACGCGAACCTGCTCGACAACTTCGTGATCGTCGATCAGAATGCGGCACCCGAAGACGACGTCCAGACCACCGAGCCCGAAACGGACGGCCAGTCGGACGGAGCCGCTGACGATAGCCAGACCGCCGAGCAGCCCGAGACCGAAGGCCAGTCGGGTGAAGCCACCGACGGAGCCGAGTAGGCGAGAATGCTGATCCACTGATCAGCAGGAAACTCACAGACTCCTTCCAGGAGCGTCGCAGGCTGGGGCTCGAACCTGGCATGCATGACGACGAACTCCCTCACCCACCCCTCGGACACAGAGCCGAGGGGTGGGTCTGTCGAGGTCACGGCCGTTCTCGATGTGGTCGTACCCGTGTACAACGAAGAAGCCGGGATCGAGCGATGCGTTCGCACGCTTCGGAGACATCTCGACGACAACGTCCCCTACTCCGCGTGCATCACGATCGCCGACAATGCCAGCATCGACGGCACGCGCGCCATCTCCGATCGTTTGGCCGCCGAGTTGGACGGTGTGCATGTCGTGCACCTCGACGAGAAGGGGCGCGGCCGCGCCTTGAGCGCAGTGTGGCGGGCCTCGGGCTCCGAGGTCGTCGCATACATGGACGTCGATCTGTCGACGGATTTGAACGCGTTGATGCCGTTGGTGGCGCCGCTGCTGTCCGGGCATTCGCACATCGCGATCGGTTCTCGGCTCGCACGATCGTCTCGCGTGCTGCGGGGCCCGAAGCGGGAGTTCATCTCCCGTAGCTACAACCTGATTCTCCGTGGCACCTTGCGGGCACACTTCTCCGATGCCCAGTGTGGATTCAAGGCCATGCGGACAGACGTCGCGCGCACCCTGCTGCCCCTCGTCGAGGACACCGGCTGGTTCTTCGACACCGAACTCCTGGTGCTTGCCGAACGTGCCGGGCTTCGTATCCACGAAGTTCCGGTCGACTGGGTAGACGACCCGGACAGTCGAGTCGACATCGTGGCGACTGCCGTCGTCGATCTCGAAGGAATCTGGCGAGTCGGGCGTGCGCTCGCGACCGGATCGCTCCCACTCGGGACGCTGCGTGCGGGGTTCGCCCGCGAACCCGTCATTCACGGTGTGCCACAGGTTCACGGTGTGCCACAGGGGATGCTCGGCCAGATTCTTCGATTCGGCGCCGTCGGTATGGCTTCGACCGTCGCGTACGCCTTGCTGTACCTGCTCTTCCAGCCGGCGATGGGCTCCCAATGGGCCAATGCGTCAGCGCTGCTCGTGACGGCAGTCTTCAACACGACCGCGAACCGAGCCTTCACCTTCGGGGTGCGGGGCAGGGAAGATGCCGCACGGCATCAGCTTCAGGGGCTACTCGTATTCGCCTTCGGCTTGCTGCTGACCAGCAGCTCGCTGTTTCTCCTGCACGCCGGCGCCCCCTCGGCATCCAAGAACATCGAACTGATCGTCCTCGTGATGGCCAATCTCGTTGCCACACTTACTCGTTTCGTCGCCCTTCGCTGGGTGTTCCGCAGTTCCCGTACCGAAGGAGCCTCCTCGTGACCGCCGTTCTCGAACACCCGGGCCACAGCGCGCCTCGCTCCACATCTCGGCGACTCTGGGAGCCGTGGGCGCTCGCCGCCCTGCTCGTCGGAACCGCAATCGCCTACATCTGGGGACTTGGCGCCTCGGGCTGGGCGAACTCCTTCTATTCTGCTGCAGTACAGGCAGGTTCGGTGTCGTGGGAGGCCTTCTTCTTCGGATCCTCCGACGCCGCCAACTCGATCACCGTCGACAAGCCGCCGGCATCCCTGTGGCTGATGGCGCTTTCTGCGCGAATCTTCGGGTTCAGTAGCTGGTCTATGCTCGTCCCCCAGGCACTGCTCGGAGTCGCGTCGGTAGCGACGCTGTACGCAACTGTGAAGCGGAGTTTCGGCGCCTCCGCAGGCCTGCTGGCGGGTCTCGTCCTCGCGCTTACTCCCATTGCGGCTCTGATGTTCCGGTTCAACAATCCCGATGCGTTGCTCGTCGCGCTGATGATTGCCGCAGTATGGGCGACGCTTCGCGCAGTCGAGGACGGACGTACGCGATGGATGGTCCTGACCGGTGTGTTCGTGGGTGTGGGATTCCTGACCAAGCAGCTTCAAGTGATGTTGGTCGTGCCACCACTGGCGCTGACGTACCTGTACGCCGGCCCGCCGAAGTTCGGTAAGAGGCTGGCTCAGTGCTTCGCTGCGCTGGGGGCAATGATCGTCTCGGCGGGCTGGTGGCTCCTGGCGGTGGAGCTGTGGCCGTCCACCTCGCGGCCGTGGATCGGTGGCTCGCAGAACAATTCGATCCTCGAACTCACCCTCGGCTACAACGGGCTGGGGCGACTCAACGGTGAGGAGACCGGCAGCGTCGTGCCGGGCGGTGGTGACATGCCAGGCGGTATGCCTGGTGGAGGCGGCAGCATGTGGGGCAGCACCGGAATCACGCGGATCTTCGAGTCGGCGCAAGGGGGCCAGATCGCCTGGTTGATACCTGCTGCACTGATTCTGCTCGTCGCCGGTATCGCATTGCGCGGCAAGGTGACCAGAACCGATCCGAAGCGTGCTGCATTCACGGTGTGGGGTCTGTGGCTGGTGATCACCGGGCTGACCTTCAGCTTCATGGCGGGAATCTTTCACGCCTACTACACGGTGGCGCTCGCCCCCGCTGTGGCTGCGCTCGTGGGGATGGGCGCGGTGAGCCTGTGGCGTAGGAGGGAGCTGATCTGGGTCCGGGCCACCATGTCCGTAGTCGTCGTCGCCACCGCGGTGACCGCCTGGGTTCTTCTCGATCGGACCCCCGATTTCGCTCCGTGGGTGAAGTGGCTCGTGGTGGTGACAGCCGCGGTCGCAGCAGTAGGCGTGTGGGTTCGCAGCCGTGGAACAGTTACTGCGGTGGTCGCCGGTGCCGCGATCGTGTCGGCTCTCGCCGGTCCTGCGGCGTACGCGGCGGACACGGTCGCCACGCCGCACATGGGGTCCATCGTGTCTGCCGGTCCCGAAGTTGCCGGGGGGTTCGGTGGTCCCGGAGGAGCGCATCCGGGCGGCCGTCCGGGAGCAGTCGGGCCGGATGGTGGACCAGGCGGTCCCGGCGGTCCCGACGGTGCGCAGATGCCGGACGGCGGACCGGGCATGGCCGGCCGTGCCGGCGGCGGCCTACTTTCCGGGAGTACCCCGGGGGACGCGATCGTGACCCTGCTGGAGTCGAACGCAGACGAATACACGTGGGTTGCGGCGGCGGTGGGATCGAACAGTGCCTCGGGGTATCAGTTGGCGACCGGCGAACCGGTCATGCCGCTCGGCGGATTCAACGGCAGTGATCCGTCGCCCACGCTCGAGCAGTTTCAGCAGTACGTAACCGACGGAGAGATCCACTACTTCGTCTCGGGCGGAAGTGGTGGGGGTGGCGGTATGGGATCAGACGGCACAACGTCGCAGATCTCCACCTGGGTTCAGGAGAATTTCACGGCCGTCACAGTGGACGGGGTGACCGTGTACGACCTGACGACATGATTCGATCGACCCGACCGCGTTCTGTCCGGTATGTCCGTAAAATGGGTTCGCCCGTCGGCCGGATCGGCAAACCTGATACGTGGGTTCCGGGGTGTTGCCGCTAGATTGTCAAGACATAAGGCATCCTCGCTGTCGGCCGATCCTCGGCCCTTGTCGGGAGCACAGATCGTACGAAGGTTGATATGGAGAACGTCTCGCCCAAGGTCACTGTCGTGGTGCCGACCTACAACGAACGCGACAACCTGCCCAAGATCGTCGAGCTTCTCGCTGCGTTGAAGATCTCGAACCTCCACGCACTGGTGGTGGACGACAACTCACCCGACGGGACCGGCGAGGTCGCCGACAAGCTTGCGGTGGACGGCCCGATCCCGGTCAGCGTCCTGCACCGCACGGTCAAGGACGGGCTGGGCCGCGCCTATGTCGAGGGCATGACGCGCGCGTTGGGCGAGGACGCCGACATCGTCGTGCAGATGGATGCAGATCTGTCGCACCCGACCAGCGCGATTCCGCCCATGATCGACGTTCTGAGCACCACGGACGCCGCAGTCGTGCTGGGTTCGCGCTACGTCGAGGGCGGTGCCACCGCCAGCGAGTGGCCGTGGCACCGCAAGGCGCTGTCGGCCTGGGCCAATTTCTACGTCAACGCCATCCTGCAGCTCAAGGTGAAGGATGCGACCGCAGGCTTCAAGGCGTGGAAAGCCGACACGCTCCGTGCCATCGACGTCGCGTCGGTCCAGAGCAACGGCTACGCGTTCCAGGTCGAGATGAACTACCGAGTCGTCAAGAAGGGCCTGCGGATCGCGGAGGTGCCGATTCGCTTCGAGGAGCGCACCGAGGGCGAGTCGAAGATGAGTCTTGCCGTTCAGTTGGAGTCGGCGCGAGTGCCCTGGAAGCTTCGCTTCGGTCGGGGTAAGTAGCTTCGCTTCGGTCGGGGTTAGTGGCTAGAACAGGCTGGTCGTTTCCTTCGAGACGTGGAAGCCGTGGTCACTCATGTGACAGGTGACACCTGTGGTCTCCGACGCACACGCGACGCCGCGCACGATCAGCACGTCTCCGTATTCGAGGATGCGGCCGCCGCCCCTCTCGCCGCCGTAGACCGGCGGGCCGACGTAGATACCCTGGTTCGTGCAGACGTACTCGGCGCCGGTACCGCTCACTTTCGCGCCGCCGCTGGTGTTCCCTCGATTCCAGCACTCCTGCATTTCCGGCGGCGCCGTCGCGTCGACGTCGATCATCTGGCAGCCGGTGGCTTCGTAGCCCTCGTAGATGCCGCACATGATCGAACCGCTCGGCGACTGGAAGAAGTAGTTCGAGCCCTGTTGATAGTCGCGCGCATCGACGGTCGCGTCGTCACGATCGGGAGCCTCGGTCGATTGTTCGACAGTCCGCTCGGGGTCGGCCGGCTCGGGGTCGGCGGCCGCTTCGGGTGAAGCCCCCTGCGTCATCGTGGACGCCGAGACAGTCGGGGTGATCTGCTCGGGCGTGCTGCCGACATCCTCACCGGAACACGCGCAGGACAAGAGTGCGACGGCAAGAGCTGCGGTGATCCTCGCTGGTGACGCCCACGATTTCCTCATACCCGCTTGTCGTGATCCCCCGGGGAGGCGTTAGCAGGTCGAACGTCACGTTCGGGTGAACAGTGGCGGGCGCGAAGTGCACTGTCGAGTTGTGTCGAGGTCAGTGCGGGCACCGGGAGCGGGCTGGATCGGGTGCGCTGCGCCTTCAGTCCGTCGAGTACGAGAACGAGCATTCGGCGCCAGAGATCAGGTGACTCGGAGCCTGCGAAGTCGTTGACGGACTGCAACATGAACATGATGGCCGGCAGATCTCCCGGCTCGAAATCTTCTCGGAGAGAGCCGTTCTCCTGTGCACGTTCGATGAGGGTGCCGAGGCGGCGTACGTAGTGTTCGCGTGACTGCCTCATGTCGCTTCGGCTGATCCGGCCGTTCATCACGAGATCTCGCAGGCCCTGGTCTGCGTGCATCATTCGGCAACTCTGTTCCAGAAAGTATTCGAGACCGTCGAAGGGATCGTCGAACTCCTCCGCACCCGAGGCGACCGCGCCGATTTCGTCCACCCGGGACTGGAAGAGCGCTTGGATCAGGTCTTCCTTGCTCGCGAATCTGCGGTAGACGGTTCCGACGCCCACCCCGGCGTGCTTGGCAACATCCGCGAGCTTTGCCTCGACGCCCCGTTCCGCGAAGACCACGCGCGCCGAGGCAAGGATTCGTTCGAGGTTGGCGCGGGCGTCGCGTCGCATGATCGGCGGTGTCGGCATCGTCACATCTTAGCCGGTAAGCGGAACGATTGATTCCGGTCCGTGTTAGGTTACCGGAATCTGGAATTCCGTTCCCGTGGGGTGAGCGGAATCGAGGCAAGGAGATGCAGGTGACGGCCACTCTGGGCAGCACCCTCCCTCGCCGCGTCTGGTCGGTGAGCTTGCGCGGCGAGCGCGTGATCGATCAGTTCGCTCGCTTCGTGCTCGTGGGCGGAGTCAGCAACGTGTTGTACGGCGCTGCCTTCCTACTCCTTCGCTCGGAAGGTGTCCTGGTCGCGAACGTGATCGGGTCGGTGCTGAGTACCGTCCTCGCCAACGAACTGCATCGACGATCGACCTTCCATGCTGCCGATCGCGTGCATTGGTTGACAGCCCAAGGCGAGGGCGGCGGTATCGCACTGCTCGGCATGGTGCTGAGTACCGCAACCCTCGCTCTTGTCGGCGTGATGTTTCCTGCTCTCGCGGGTGTCCTCCAAGCCGCTCTCGTGATCGCTGTCAGCGGAGTTGTCGGCGCAGTGCGGTTTCTTGCACTGCGCCGCTGGGTTTTCTCCCTCGATTGAAAACGACCGCGAGGGTCGCGCCCACGAAAATCACCTGCAGAATGGTCCGCGGGATCAACGAATCGAAGAATCCGACGGGACCGTCGAGCGCCTTGAATATGTTCGCAGGGAACATTGCCAGTAGCAGGGCACACAGGCAGGCGGCCGCTACCCGCGCCGTTCGGTCGATCAATAGACCCACGGCGCCCGCGAGTTCCAGAATTCCCGTGATCGTGACCAGCAGGCCGGGATTCGGCAGGGCTGTCGGCACCATTGCGATCAGTTCCTCGCGCATTCCGAAAAAGTGCACGATCCCGGTCAGAACGAACATTGCTGCCAGTCCGCCCCGAAGCGCTATGGACCACGAGTCGAACCGGCTGAATCCCAGAGTGCCGAGCGCGGCCAGTGCCAATGTGACCACCACCAGTGTGATGAGCGGTTCCATGTCAGTTCTCCATTCGTAGAGGTCGACCGTTTCGATGCGCTTCGGCGTTGTCGATTCGTGCTCTGGCGTTGTTGCGACCCTTTGTCACCGGGACGCGCGTCGTGAAACGGGCGAGTCCAATCTCGGGACTGTCGACGTACACCGACTCCGCACGATCGATCAGGTAGGTCTCGTGCCAGACGCCCACCGCGCCCGGGGTCTTCGCGGCACGACGATTGAACGCCGCCCAGGCCGGCCGATGCTTCGCGTCTCGCTCGCTCGCGTAGGCGTACAGCTTGTCGAGCGAATCCCAGTACTGGATCACGGTGGGATCGAAGCCCTCGAGTGTCGTGCGATACCCGAGAAGCCCCGAGTCCGGATCGCGGGACAGTTCGCGCAGCATGCGGGGCATTGCCGCAAATGCCGGGATCCACCGATCGGGTCGCCACGGCCGGTTCACCGTCATGCCGATGAGGAAGACGACCAGTTCACCGTCGTGTGAATGGGTATGTCGCTGCATGCTCCACCTCCTAAATTGGATACTTCTACTATCCAAAGTATGGATAGTAGAAGTATCCAATGTCAAGGGTTCTGTGTTACAGGCTCTTCGCTGTCACGTCCTCGTGCACCGCCTCGTCAAAGAGATGGCGGGAAAACCGCCCGGAACAGAGCCATCCAGGCCCGCGAAGAGGAGACAGTGATGCAGGCACGTATGAAGAACCCGGTGATGGTCCTCCCCAAGGCGATGAAGACGCTGTACGCGTTCAGTCACTCGACCGGTGACGTCGACCTTCCCCTCCGCACGATGCACCTGATTCATCTGCGCGCCAGTCAGATCAACGGGTGCGGGGTCTGTGTCGACATGCACGCAAAGGAGGCGCAGGAAGCCGGCGAGACCACGGAGCGACTGTTCGCGATCTCGGCCTGGCGGGAGGCGCCGTACTTCGACGATGCCGAACGCGCAGCGCTTGCGCTGACCGAGTACGTCACCCGGCTCAGTGATCGTCCGGACCCGGTCCCGGACGACGTGTGGAACGACGCGGCCGATCACTACGACGAACAGCAGCTGGCCGCGATTCTCGTCCAGATCGCCGCGATCAACGCGTGGAACCGGCTCAATGCGAGCACCAGGCAGATCGCCGGGTCGGCCGGCTGACGGCTATCCGCAGGTGGCGGGCACCGGTTCCCCTCGGAACCGTGCCTCCATCCAGTCCAGGGCGGGCAGCAATCCCAGCGCAGCCGCGGAGAGGTGGTCGGGACTGGGAGTGAGCGTCGTCTTCACGTAGGTGCCGGCAGCGCAGTACTTGGCCGTGGTCCTGTCGATCGCATCGACGGGAATCAGGACGTCGGTGGGACTGTGCCACTCGAATATCGGTGTCTTCGGAATGTCCGGGTAGTACTCCAGACTGTTCTCTTCGAGCACCTTCCACGCATCCGGGTCGTTCATGAAGTTCGGATTGTCGGTGAGCTCGGCAGCGTTCTTGCCGACCCCCCAGAACATTATTTCGTTGGTGCACCCGTTGTTGATCAGCCCGCGCAGCCAGCGGCCTTGGTTGTTCAACTGGCTACTGAGGTGAATGCGGTCCGGGTACTCGCGTTCGAGACCGATCGCGGCAGCCATGGCAAGACCGAACGCAGGGTGCGGGTTCACACCGAGGGCCTCTGCCATCGTGGTCAGGTTCATCGGGGTGCCGCCGTGTGCGGCGCCGACGATGTCGAGTTCGGGCGCGTACTTCGGCGCGAGTGCGGCCGCCCAGGCCGTGGCCATTCCGCCGCCGGAGTACCCGCCGAGGGCGACCTGGCTGTTCGCCACGCCCAGTTCCGGCACCTTCTTCACGGCGCGAATGCCGTCCAGCGTGATCTGACCGCCCAGCTTCGCGGCCCCGTACGCCATCCGGGGGCCGAGGTGATCCGGGAGAGCGACCGCCCAGCCGCGAGCGAGCGCGATATTGAGGCCCGGTGCCTCACGGATCTGAGTGAACGGATCGCTCGTGTACAGCTCGGTCGCGATCTTGCACTTGTGTCCGAGCGAATTGATGATGTGCTGGTAGGACGCCAATGGGCCGTCCGGCTGGTGGTTGGGTGGCAGCAGATACGTGGTGTTCGCGGCGATCGGCAGTCCGCGTGAATCGGTGGACCGGAACAAGACCTCCCACACTGCACTGCCAGGGAAGTAGAGGTTGGGAGGCATCTGCCGAATGTTCAGGACATCGCCGGGCGCCTTGCTCGCCAAGTCCGGCGGCGGCGCATAGAAAGGGTCCGGATCGGGCGTCGGCAAACCGAGAACCGAGGCGGGAGCCTGGTGCGGATCTTGGGCACCCGCCGTCCCGGCACCGGCGAACGCCGCAGCGAGAGTGATGCTGACAGCAAGCACGACAAGTGAACGAAGAGTGCGTGAGACCATGGCCTACCCCACTGTTTGCCTGATGGACGAGGCTCACTATGCCTTGGACCGCCAGGCGGTATGACCGTTTCGAGCCGAATCGTGACAAACCGGGCGGTCCGCTTTTCGGTGCATCGGCACGAATGGCGTTGCCAACTTTGCAGAATTGCTGCAACTGGACGTAATCTTGTCGTCGAGTTTTCACCGACGATTGGATTGATTCGTGGCAAGAAAAGTAATTGTAGAACTGGTGGATGATCTCGACGACACGCCCATCGAGTCCGGAGAAGGCGAACACATTGTTTTCGCCGTGGGTGGAACCGAATATGAAATCGATCTGAACGACAAGAACGCACAGGAATTCCATCGCAAGCTCGGCTACTACATCGAGCACGCAGCGAAGGTCGGCAGCACCAAGAAGCGGCAGACCGGCGGGGCGTCGTCCTCTCCGCGTCGCAGCAGCGAACAGACCAGGGCAATCCGTCACTGGGCCGCAGCCAACGGCTACGAGGTGTCGTCTCGCGGGCGCATTCCCGCAGAGATCGAAGAGGCATTCAAAGCTGCCCACTGACATATGGACGACATCGACGCCGTTTCCTCTGCCCAGGGAAAATCGGCCGGACTTCGCCGAGGCCTGACGGCTCGCCACATACGATTCATCGCGCTCGGATCCGCAATCGGCACAGGGCTTTTCTACGGCTCGGCCGAAGCAATCAATCGTGCCGGACCTTCGGTTCTCCTCGCCTACCTGATCGGCGGTGCGGCCGTCTACATCGTGCTGCGCGCGTTGGGTGAGATGGCGGTCGACAGCCCGGTGGCCGGATCGTTCGGTGAGTACGCCACAAGACATCTCGGCCCCCTCGCAGGCTTCGCAACCGGGTGGACCTACACCTTCGAAATGGTCATCGTGTGTCTGGCCGACGTCACGGCATTCGGCGTGTACATGGGTTTCTGGTTCCCCGACGTGCCGCGATGGATCTGGGTGCTGGCGATCGTCTTCTTCATCGGGGCGATCAACCTTCTCGGCGTGAAAGCTTTCGGTGAGCTCGAATTCTGGTTCACGCTGGTGAAGATCACGGCGATCATCGCAATGATCGTGGGCGGCGCCGCAATTATCATTTTCGGATTCGGTATCCACGACACGAGCGTCGGTGTGTCACACCTATGGTCCAGCGGCGGATTTTTCGCCACCGGATTCGGCGGATTCATAGCGTGTTTCGCCATTGTGATGTTTGCATTCGGTGGAACCGAGATCATTGGAATCACGGCGGGTGAGGCAGAGGATCCGGCTCGAACTATTCCCCGGGCCGTGAATACGGTTCCGGTGCGCATCATTTTGTTCTACGTGCTCACCCTCGCCGTCATCATGGCGATAAATCCCTGGCAGGAGATCGGTTCGGACGAAAGCCCATTCGTGCAGATCTTCGAAGGACTCGGTATCGGTTCCGCCGCGACGGTGCTCAATATCGTGGTCATCACCGCGGCGCTCTCCGCGATCAACAGCGACATATTCGGCGCAGGCCGAATGATGTACGGAATGTCTTGCGCCGGTCAGGCTCCCGCAGTCATGCAGAGGGTCTCCCGCAACGGCGTTCCGTGGATGACCGTGGTGATCATGGCGGCAGCACTGCTCGTCGGCGTGCTACTCAATTACCTGATCCCGGACCGTGTCTTCCTGGTGATCGCCTCCATCGCCACGTTCGCCACGATCTTCGTGTGGATCATGATCCTGCTGTCTCAGTTCAAGGCGCGGCGGCGCATGACCGAGCAGGAATCAGCGGACCTTGCGTTCCCCGTCCCGTTCTGGCCGTACGCGCAGATCGCCGCGATCGTCTTCCTGGCCTTCGTGATCGGGGTGCTCGCCTTCGTATCGGATACGCGGGTCGCGCTCGTCGTGGGTGTCGTGTGGTTGATGCTGCTGGCCGTCGCACACCGGATCTGGGTCAGGCCGCGCCTGTCGACCTGACCCGACCCGGATGGTCAGCGGGCAGCGCCGAGCACTTCGTTGAGCGCCTCCGTGGTGGACGGATGAGTCCAGATGCCGTCTCTGAGTTGACTTGCCGACGTGTTCGACCGCATGGCGAGGGCCACCAGGTTGACGAGCTCCTGCGCATCGACGGTGTGGAGCGCGGCCCCGAGGATCCGATCCGTCTCAGCGTCGACCACGAACTTGATCAGGCCGTGAGTTTCGCCGAGTGTCTTCGGCCGCGGCATCGCAGCGATCTTGGCAACGGGCTTCGCGAAGACCTGAATGTCGAGGCCCTGTTCACGTGCCTGATCTTCCGACAGCCCCACACGACCGAGCGGGGGTGTGGTGAATACCGTCGTCGGCACCGCGACGCGGTCCGCGCGGGACCGTGATCCGTCGCCGGACAGCTGAGACAGAACGATCCTGTTGTCGTCGAGCGAGATGTACGTCTGCTGCGGCCCGCCGTTCACATCGCCTACTGCGTAGACGTTCTCGGCGCTCGTACGCAGTCGGTCATCGACGACGATGGCACCACCGTCGTCGGTTTCGATGCCGGCGGTATCCAGCCCGAGGCCCTTGGTTTCCGGCACTCGCCCGACAGCGAGCAGGACCGCATCGGCCTCGAAATCCCCGGCATCGGTCCGAAGGGTGACCTGGGAACCGTCGTCGTCGAACGCAGTCGTCTCGACCCCGGTGACCACGCGAACGCCCTCGTCCTCGAGCGCGCTACGTACCGAATCGGCTACCTCGGCGTCCTCGTGTCGAAGGATGCGGTCACCGCGCTCGAGCATCGTGACGCTACTGCCGAACTGCGCGAACATGCTTGCGAATTCCAAGGCGATGGGTCCCGCGCCGACGATCACGAGACGTGACGGAAAGGGATCGACATGCTGAATGCTGGTGGAGTCGTGAATCCGCGGTCCGTCGGCGCCGGGTAGGTCCAGCGATCGGGGGCGGGCACCGGTATTGACGATGACGGTTTCGGCCGTGATGTCCAGGGCTTCGGCGTCCCGAGTCGGGTCGTTGGAGGTGACACGGACGGTTCCCGGGCCGGTGAAAACTGCATCAGCGCCGACGACGAGGCGCACCTGGTCGAACGGTTCCAACATGGCTCGATTGGCTGCATTGAGTTTGGCGATGAGCGAGTCGCGGCTGTCGACCGCCGAGCGGAAGTATTCGGCGGGATCGTCGCCCTCTCGCCGGATGTCTGCTTGGTGGACCAATGCTTTAGTGGGGACACAGCCGATGTTGATGCACGTTCCGCCCACCATCTCGCCGGACCGCTCCACCAGGGTGACACTCTTGCCTGCCCGCCCGAGGGTTCCGGCAAGCGTCTTACCGGCCTTCCCCCAGCCGATGACGAGCACTTCGGTCTTCAGCGATTCCGTCATGGGTCCGACGATAAACCCGGAAACTCTTGTTGCATGCCGATTGGCGCCGTCCGTGGTGCATGTGGGCGGCGTTGCTCGGTGCTCGGGTGTGTCAGGCGGCGTCGGGTCCGGCCCGGTTTGCATGTTCCTGGCCGGTGTGGCGGGCGGGGCGGCGGTTCGAGGGCAGGACCGGCCGACTGCCCGGCAGTCGCGGCGGCAGGAACCACGGATACCTGTCAGCACCCATCACCACCTCCCACCCGGAATGGTGAATCAGTCGGTGATGAAACCCGCACAACAACACCAAATTGTTCATGTCGGTGGGGCCGTGGTCAGCCCAATGCACGATGTGATGCCCTTCGCACCACGACGGTGGTGCCCCGCAATTCGGGAACGCGCACCCACCATCACGCACCGCCAACGCCCGACGCTGTTTGGTGGTGACGGTGCGTTGGGTGTGCCCCACATCCAGCGGGGCGCCATCCGGGTCGATCACCACCGCCGACAGCACACAGTCGCAGGCCAGCATGCGGGTGGTCGCGATCGTCAACGGACCCGTCCACGACGCCCACCCCACATGATCATGTTCGGGATCCGACAACACATCCCGATACGCGCCGCGGTCGGCCGCTGGTGTCGGGTGCGAGGCCAGATCGGCGGCTTTCACCGTCACGCTCACGTGCGGCTTCTGACCGCCCTCCACAGGTCCGGCACCGGCGGCGAGGTAGCGGCGCAGCAGTTCGGTGAACCCGTCCGCCCGCCGCTTCGCAGCCGAGCGTGGATCCTTGGCGCCGTCGAGGCCCGGTCGTGGTGTCGACAACCCGGACAGCGCCGACAGCAGCATCTCCCCGGTCACCGCATCGAGGTCGGCTTTCACACTCATCCGACCGTTCAACGTGGTGGCGGCATGAAACTCGTTACGCTCGGCGTCCTCGGCCGGTGGGAGGTCGTCGGATTCGAAGATCCGCTCCAACCGCGCGATCACCGCCCGCACCCCCACCGCGGTCGCCAACGGGCCCCGCGCCGCAGCCAACAACGCATCCAAGCACGCCGGCAACGCGTCTTCCGGCATCCCTGCCGGTGGGTTCTCACCAAACCCCACGATCAACCCCGCAAACGCAATGGACATCTGACCGGCATCCAATGCTGCCCCGATCGCGGGAAACCGCACCAACCCGGCGCCGAGCGCGATCAACCGGCCCGCAGCACCGACCTCGAGCAACGTCGAATGCGCCAACCACAACTTCGCATTCCGATACCCGAGCACTTCGACCCGGCAACGGGAATCGACCTCCGCCACCAACCGGACCCGCCGCGCCTCCAACACCGCAATCTGCGCAGACAACTCGAGCACCGAATCGCACAACACCCGATCCGCCAACCGCCACGCATCATCGGCCAACTGATCATCCACCCCTGTAAAAGCGTCCCCCGACCCCATACACAAAATCTTAATTCGAACACACGTTCGAGTCAATGGAAACTATCCCGGCATGGCAGAATCCGACGATGCCAAGCTCACTCGTGGAAGTTCGTCGGCAATACACCCACGCCGAAGAAGTATCGATCATCGACGCTGTTCACGGCGCTCTGGTCACGGCTTTTCAGATCCCCGAGGCTGACAAGCACGTTCGGCTCCTCGTCCATGAGCCGCACCGAATGGCAACCAACCCGGAACTCCACAGCCCGGACCAGTACACACTCGTCACCATCGACTGCTATGCCGGCCGATCGGTCCAGGCGAAGCGGAGCCTCTACAAGGAGATCGTCGAGCGGCTAGGTATCGCCACTGGCATCCCACACGACCACGTCACGATCGTGATCCGTGAGAGCGCTACCGAAAACTGGGGCGTCGCAGGCGGGCAGGCTGCGTGCGATATCGACCTCGGGTTTGACGTGAACGTGTAGTCCGGGCCATTTGCCGACCCTCCGGTGACGACGGGATCTACCCTCGAATCATGACCACTGCCGAACACCGCAAGCACGAACAGTCGGATCATGAGCACGTCCACGGCCCGGATTGTGGGCACGAGACGGTTCAGCACGGCGACCACGTCGACTATGTCCACGACGGACACCGGCACGCCGCGCACGGCGATCACAACGACGAGCACGGCGACGCCTGAACGGCGCCTCGCTCATCCAGCCAGGAAGCTGAACCGAACCGTGCGCACAGGGTTGTCCACGTTCGTGTCGACGAGGCATACGGACTGCCAGATGCCGGTGGCCGCGGCGCCATCGACAACGGGGACCGTCGCGTAGGGCGGCACGAACGCCGGGAGCACGTGGTCGCGCCCGTGTCCGGGCGTGCCGTGTTGGTGACGCCACCGGTCGTCGCGGGGCAGAAGGACGTCGATCGCGGTGAGAAGATCCTCGTCACTTCCGGCGCCGGTCTCGATGACTGCCAAGCCTGCGGTGGCATGGGGAACCCACACGTGGAGTAGCCCGTCACCCGCGCCGGCATCCTTCAGGAACTTCTCTATGTCGGCGGTCAGGTCGTGCACCACCGCCACGTTGCCCGTGCGGACCTGTATTTCGGTGCTGTGCATGTATTCGACGGTAGCGTGAATCAGGTGGGTAGCAACCGTCCGACGACATCGGCGAGCTGCCGGACGGTCCCGGTCTCGTACATGGACACGACCTCGGCGTAGGTGTGGGCCGCCGAGTCGCCCGTCGACCATGATCGCGCGGGTTCCGGGTTGAGCCAGTAGATGTTCTTGGCGCGCGCCTGCATTGCTTGCAGTGCTTCGATGTTGGGGTCCGCGTAGTTCGTGCGGCCGTCGCCGAGAATCAACACCGAGCTGCGCGGTCCGATCGCGTCGAGGTACTGCTGCGTGAACGTGGCGAACGCCGTTCCGTAATTGCTACCTCCGAAGCGTGCGACGTCGGTCTCGGCCAGCACCCGGTCGGCAAAGCCGACCGCCGGCGGCTCGCCGGGACGGAACATCTGTGTGATCTCGTCGCACGAGTCGACGAAGCCGAAGCTGCGCACCTTCGTGAACTGGTCCTGCATGGCCTGCACGAGCATGAGTGTGAACTCCGCGAAGCTCGAAACGGACCCGGACATGTCGGCGAGTATCACCAGGTCCGGACGACCGTGTCGACGTGCTTGAAGTACCGGCCGCATGGGCACTCCGCCGGTGGCCATCGACCTGCGAACGGTGCGGCGCATATCGATTCGGCCGCGAATGGCTTTGCGTCGGCGAGCCGACACTCGGGTGGCCAATGTGCGAGCGAGCGGATACACCAGCCTTCGCATCTCGGCTAGGTCGCGCTGGTTTGCCGAAAGGAAGGACCGGTCTTCCGTGCCCTCTCGCACCGCGCTGTTCGACACCTTCTTGGCTCCCCTGATGCGAGATACGCGGCGCAGTGCTTCGTTCTCGACGAGGGCGCGAAACTCGCCCGCGCGGTGTTCCGCCTCGAGCACGAACACGGTATCTCTGGTGTCGTCGCCGGTCGACCCTCGTTGTGACTGTGCTTCTTTCACCAGGTCCTCGGGGGATCCGAGTCGTTGGAAGGCCTGGTATGCGGAGAACTGTGCCCGGCCTTCCCCGCCACCCGATCCGGATGAACCCTCGCCGCCTATCCCGCCGAGAGAGGCGAGCACCTGATCGGCGAGTGCTGCTGCCGCGCTCGAGTCGCCGTCTGCGATGGCGGAGACGACTTTCTCGCGCAACTCAGCGGCGTCCGTCGGGAGGTCTCCGCCCTCGTCGGTAACACTCTCGCCTGCACTGCCCTCGTCGAAGAACAGTGCGAAGATCCGGTCGAAGACTTGGCGCTGGCCGGGTCGCCGGAGGAGTGCGGCGGCTAATCCGGATCGGAGGCGGTCTCGGTCCGAAAGGCCGAGCACGACCATCACGGATGCGGCATCGACCGTGTCGCTGGTTCCGATCTCGACACCGTGCTCTCGCAGGACGCCCACGAACTCGATGAGCTTGGCCGACATCTCCTGATCGGACACGCTACTTCCGGCTCCGCTTTCCTTCGAGATGTAGTTTTTCCGTGGCTGTTTCGTGGTCGGACTTGTACTTGAGCAGTACGCCCAGCGTCGACTTCACGACAGCATCACCGACCTCTCGGACGCCGAGGCCGCGGAGAGTGCGTGCCCAATCGATCGTTTCTGCGATGGACGGTGGCTTCCGAAGCTCGAGCTTCCGTAGGGCGGACACCACTTCTACTGCAGAGGAGGCCACGAACTCGTCCAGATCGGGAACCTGCGAGCGCACGATGGCGAGCTCGAGTTCCGGTGTCGGGAAGTCGATGTGAAGAAACAGGCACCGTCGTTTGAGGGCCTCGGACACTTCTCGATTCGCGTTGGACGTCACCACGACGAACGGCTTCCGAACTGCCTCGATGGTGCCGATCTCGGGAATGGTCAGCTGGAAGTCGCCGAGAACTTCGAGGAGGAGCCCTTCCACCTCCATGTCGGCTTTGTCGAGCTCGTCGATCAAGAGCACGGTGGGCTCGTTGTTCCGTATCGCCGTCAAGAGTGGCCGCGAGAGCAGGAACTCCTCGGTGAACACGTGGTCTCGGGTGGACTCCCACGATTCGCCCTGCTCGGCGGTGATGCGCAACAGCTGCTTGGCGTGGTTCCACTCGTACAGAGCCCGCGATTCGTCGATGCCCTCGTAGCACTGCAGACGGACCATTTCGGAGCTTGTCGCTGTCGCGATGGCCTTCGCGAGTTCGGTCTTGCCGACACCCGCCGGGCCCTCGATCAGAAGTGGTTTGTGCAGGTAGTCGGCAAGAAACACGGCCGTAGCGATATCGAGAGACGGTAGATATCCGGCCGCGGACAGGCGATCGCTCACTTCGTCCACCGAGGTGAACAGGGTGTCGGTCGCGTCGCTCTGATCGGTGTTCATAGCAGCATCGAGCGTATACCAGCGGTGCCTTGCCGATTCGGTGAGAATGAGGGGGCGCCGGAAGGAGGTGGTTCCCATGGCAGAACCGGTCGACGATTCTTTCGTCGAGCGTGTTCAGGGACTACCTGCTGCGGCTGGGCCTCCGCGACTGCGTTTCGACGTGGTGCGTGCCGGTTCTTCGCTGACAGTCCAGCAATGTTTGGACCTGTTCGACGATCAACTGGCGAGTCGCCATCTCGATCTGGCTGCCCGCGCTCTTCGGGCGCAGGGCTCGGGGTATTACACGATCGGCTCGTCCGGGCACGAGGGCAACGCTGCGGTGGCGGCTGCACTGCGACCGACCGATCCTGCGCTGCTGCACTACCGGTCCGGCGGGTTCTATCTGGCTCGTGCGCGGCAGATCGACGGTGGTGATCCTTTACTCGACGTCTTGCTCGGAATCGTTGCGGCGGTCGATGATCCGATATCGGGCGGACGGCACAAGGTGTTCGGGCGCAAGGATATCGCGGTGATTCCGCAGACCTCCACCGTCGCATCACACCTCCCGCGGGCGCTCGGGGTCGCATTCGCGATTCCGCGGGCCGCAAAGTTGGGGGTTGCCTCGCCGTGGCCGAAGGATGCGTTGGCGGTGTGCAGCTTCGGTGATGCGTCGGCAAATCACTCGACCACGACCGGAGCAGTCAACGCGGCCGCCAATATCGCATACCGCGGTATTCCCCTCCCGCTGCTTCTCGTCTGTGAGGACAACGGAATCGGGATCAGTGTTCCTACCCCCGAGGGGTGGGTCGCTGCAATGTATTCCGGCGTAAAGGGATTGACCTACTTCAGTGCAGACGGCACCGATGTGGTCGACACCTTCGAGGTAGCGGAGCGCGCGGCGGACTGGGTGCGTCGTCATCGAAAGCCCGCACTTCTACATCTGCGGACTGTTCGCTTGATGGGGCACGCCGGCTCCGACGTGGAGTCGGCATATCGCTCCCCGTCGGATATCGCACACGATATGGCGCATGATCCCGTGCTTGTCACGGCGAAGCAGCTCGTCGAAACAGGCTGTCTCACAGCGGCAGAAGTGTTGGACCGGTACGAGGCTGCGAGAGCGGAGGTCGCGACCCGCGCCGCAGAAGTGGTCGAGCGTTCCAGGCTCACGTCCGCCGAGCAGATCATGGCGCCACTGGCGCAGCCGACGGATTCCGAGGTTCGGCCAGCCGTTGCACCCGTCTCGGGTGGCGACGATCGACTCACCCTCGCGCAGTCGGTCAATCGCGCTCTCGGCGACATTTTGGATTCGTATCCCGAGGCGCTCGTGTTCGGCGAGGACGTTGCTCGTAAGGGCGGCGTGTACGGAGTGACGCGTGGTCTCGCCGCGCGCGGTGGGCCTGGTCGAGTGTTCGACACACTCCTGGACGAACAGACGATTCTCGGCCTCGCCCTGGGCGCCGGACTGTCGGGCTTTCTGCCGATCCCGGAGATTCAGTACCTGGCGTACCTGCACAATGCCGAGGATCAATTGCGGGGTGAAGCGGCCACCCTGCGCTTCTTCTCCGAAGGCCGATTTCGCAACCCGATGGTTGTTCGCGTCGCGGCATACGGATACCAGAAGGGCTTCGGCGGACACTTCCACAACGACAACGCGATTGCGGTTCTCCGGGACATACCTGGGATCATCGTCGCGTCTCCGTCGAATCCGTCCGACGCCGCGTCGATGCTCCGAACGTGCGTGGCCGCGACGCAGGTGTCCGGAACCCCGTGTGTATTTCTCGAGCCCATCGCGCTGTACCACCAGCGCGATCTGTACGAGGCAGGGGACGACGAATGGCTCGCGCCCTATCCCTCGAATGACGACCATGTTCCGATGGCAACCGTACGTACGTATGGAGGTGGGAGTGACCTGACGATCCTGACGTTCGGGAACGGTGTGCCGCTGAGCCTCCAGGCAGCGCGAACTCTGCGCGCACGCGGTATCGAGGCCCGGGTTGTGGATCTGCGCTGGTTGGTGCCATTGCCTGCCGAAGCGATGCTCCGCGAGGCGTCCGCAACGGGCCGCGTGCTCGTCGTCGACGAGACGAGACGTTCGGGTGGTGTATCGGAGGGGGTGTTCGCCGTTCTGATCGACGCCGGATTCGGCGGCGCACTGGGCCGGGTGAACAGCGAGGACAGCTTCGTTCCGCTGGGTGACGCGGCCTTGCAGGTACTCGTCTCGGAAGAACAGATCGTGGCGGCGGCAACTGCGCTCGTCCACGGCGGAGCGTCATCGACCACGGAAGCTTAGGATCCGAGTATGTGCCTACTCCTAGTGGCGTGGAAGGTTCACCCCGACTATCCGCTGATCGTGGCTGCCAACCGCGACGAGTTCTATCGGCGCCCCACGGAACCGGTCCATCGATGGGACAGCGGCATTGTTGCCGGCCGTGACATCACCAGCGGTGGAACATGGTTGGGAGCGAGTGCGGGCCGTTTTGCGGCAGTCACCAACGTGCGAGAGGGTCCGCCGACAGGAGCGACAGCGCCGCGTTCCCGGGGGCTGCTTCCCACGGACTTCCTCACCGCGCCGACAGCGCCGGAGGTCTACGCGCACGAGGTGGCCGCCGCCGGCGATCGGTACGACGGCTTCAACCTCCTCGCGGGTGACCTCGATCAGCTGTGGTGGACGTCCAACAGGTTCAGTACGGAAGAGGTCGGGCCCGGAATTCACGGGCTGTCCAACAGTGCGCTGGACACGGCATGGCCGAAGGTGACGTCCGGTACGGCCGCCTTCGCGAGGCTCGCCGAGACGGACGACGGCGGGGACGCGACCACCGAGGCCTACCTGAACCTGCTGTTCGACACGACCCCCGCGCCGGTGGAACTGCTGCCGCGCACCGGCGTCGGTGAGGACATGGAGCGGGTTCTCTCATCGCTGTTCGTGGATTTCGGTGATTACGGCACCCGTGCCAGCACGGTGGTACGGATGCGAGCGGACGGCGCTTTCACCGTCACCGAGCGTCGGTTCGAAAGTTCCGAGGTCACCGGGGAATCAACGGTCGGGATGTAATCGATCACCTCGTGATCAGTCGACCACACCGATGTCTTCGTTCCACAGATCGGGCCGGTCGCGCACGAAGTCGGCCATCATGTCGATGCAGTCCCGATCCTCCAGCACTGTCACGTCGACTCCGTGCTCGGCCAACCAGTCGTGGCCGCCGGTGAAAGTGACGCTCTCGCCCACGACGAGGCCGCCGATACCGAACTGTCGGACCAGGCCGCTGCAGTACCAGCACGGTGACAGCGTGGTCACCATGATCGTGTGCCGATAGTCGCGAAGTCTCCCGGCATCACGAAAGGCTGCAGTCTCCGCATGGACAGACGGATCGTCGTCCTGCACGCGTCGGTTACGCCCGCGGCCGAGGAGTGTTCCGTCGGTTGCGAACAGGGCCGCGCCTATCGGGACACCTCCCTCGGAGAGGCCGGCTCTTGCCTCGTCGAGGGCGATGCGGAGAAGTTGCTCGGGGTCAGTCACGGTCCCAGCTCATCCAGTTTCGTGCTGCGTGTCAACAGGTCTGCCGTTTCCGCGCGGTGGAGGGTGTGCCCGCCATATCCTTGACGCAGGGACATGGAAGGGGCGGAAATCATGCGTACCGGATCCACCGTTGCTGGTCTTGTTGCTCTGTGCACACTGCCTTTCCTTTCGGCCCTGCCCGCCGCAGCCACTCCACCGTCCGGAGTCACGGCAGAGACGCTCTTTCAGACTTCGTTTCCGGTCGGCCTCGGAAGTACCGACCTCGAAGGTACCGACTTCACCGTCCGTCGAATCGAGATCGCGCCGGGCGGAACTACAGGCTGGCACTACCACGACGGGCCCGTGTACGCGTACGTCGAAACGGGGACTTTGACAAGAGTTCTCCACGACTGCGCCGTGGAATCGAGCGGGGCAGGCGCGCTGGTCCAGGAGGACGTCGGCAGCGACCATCCACACGAAGGTGTCAACCACGGTCCGGGTGTTCTGGTGTTGTTCGCCGCATATGTCGAACCGCCCGGCGATCCGTTTGCGGAGGATGCACCGGACCCCGGCTGTTGACGCTCGGTTCCTTTACTGTGGGGAGCCAGGAGAGGAGTGCGCTTGCGTACATGGGTAATCGACCGTCCGATGCGAGGTGTCGCGTTCGTGGCGATGGTCGCGGTGGTGGTCGTGATGGCAGCCGTGTCGTGCGTGGCAACGACACATTCCGCGCCTACCCATACCGGTACTCCGCTCAGCGCGGCTCCACCTCCACCGCTCGACTACGTCGCATTGGGAAGTTCGTACGCTGCCGGTCCGGTGATCGCCCCCGTGGTGGATGCGAACTGCACGCGGTCGGGCGCCAATTATCCCCACCAGGTGTCGGAAAGATTGAACTACCGGTTGACCGACCGGAGCTGTTCCGGTGCGACGTCGGCCAGCATTCTCGATACCCCGCACGTCCCGAACTTCGGTGGTGGTGCCCCGCAACCTCCGCAGATCGACGCCGTGACACCCGAAACCGACCTCGTGACCGTCACGATCGGTGGCAACGACGTGGATTACATGGGGCGGCTCGTCGCGAACAGTTGCGCGACTCTCTTCGAGCGGTCCCACCCGCGCCCTCCCGAGCAGGCCTACGTGAAGTTCTGTGGAAACGCCGGAGCGCCGCCCTCGTCGGAGCCGAGGCCAGAGGAATACGCGAAGGTCGAGGCTTCGGCGGTCGCAATCGTCGCCGCGATCAAAGCTCGCTCACCGATGGCGAGGGTGGTCTTCGTCGACTACCTGCCGATCGTCGCCGAGAACGGAAAGCTCTGCGACTTGCTCCCGCTGACCCCGGAACGCGCAGCCTCGACGGTCCGCGTTCATCGCGCAGTTGCAGAGGCGACAGGACGGGCCGCAGAGATGACCGGATCGCAATTGGTCCGAGCCTCGAGTCTCGGGAAGGGACACGGCGCGTGCTCGAAGGACCCGTGGGTTGCCGGCTTCGAGATCATTCAGCGCAACAGCGGTGGCGCGGTCTTCTACCACCCGAACGCCGCAGGTATGAGCGCCGTAGCCGATCAGATCGTGCGCCAGATCGGCTGAATCAGGGCAGCCAGCGCGGCACTGCTGGTTTCACCCACATGATTTTCTCCTCGGGGTGCTTTCTCGTTGCACCAGGATGATCGGGGTTCTTCGTCGCCCATTCGGCCTTCTCGCGAAGAAGCTCGGCGACGCTCGTCCAGGTTTCGATGGTCCTCGGGGGATGTGCCCCGGCCGCGCGCGCCAGCTTCTTGAGCTGGGCATCCGTCAGGTCGAGAAGTTCGTCACCACTGATGCCTCGATCCCACACGTATCGAGCGATTCCGACGGCCTTCTCCCGACGATTCTTGGCCGCCTGCTCGGTGTGCGCGAAGTCGACGTCCTGCGGTTCCACGGTCACCTCCCTGTTCGTACCGAACGAGTGTAAAGGCCGCTACCTGGCATTCCGTGAGGCGTATCGTTCGAGACAGCGATCGACAGGCCCCGAGCAGAGCGGTCGACAAGCCCTGAATTGAGGGTGAAGCGATGGGATGGTTCGTCGCGCAGGAGTATTCGCTCGGCAGACTGCTGTTCACCGAAGGGCTGGCGGCCCTTTACCTCGTCGCGTTCGTATCGGCAGTTCGGCAGTTCCGCCCGCTCATCGGCAGCGACGGAATTCTCCCTGTGCCGGACTTCGTGCGAGAAGTGCCGTTCACCCGGTCTCCGAGCTTGTTTCACCTGCACTATTCCGACCGGTTCTTCGCTGTGGTGGCCTGGGTAGGCGTGGTGTTGTCGGTGATCACGCTGGTCGGTCTGACGGCGCGCTTGCCGCTCGCGGCGTGCATGCTCGTGTGGTTCGTTCTCTGGGCGCTCTATCTGTCAATCGTCAACGTGGGTCAGGCGTGGTACGCGTTCGGATGGGAGTCGCTGCTCCTGGAGGTGGGCTTCCTCGCGGTGTTCCTGGGAAACACGGATACCGCGCCGCCAATCCTCGTGCTGTTTCTCCTGCGTTGGGTGTTGTTCCGTCTCGAATTCGGCGCGGGACTGATCAAGATGCGTGGCGATCGCTGTTGGCGAGACCTGACCTGCCTCTACTACCACCACGAGACCCAGCCGATGCCCGGGCCGCTCAGTCGGGCTTTTCATCACCTACCCAAGCGCATTCACAAGATGGAAGCGGCCGGCAATCACGTGACTCAGCTGGTTGTTCCGTTCGCGCTCTTCCTCCCGCAGCCGATCGCCGGAACTGCTGCGGGGGTCATGATCCTGACGCAGTTATGGCTGGTGGCGAGCGGAAACTTCGCGTGGCTCAACTGGGTGACCATAGTTCTCGCGGTCTCGGTGCTACCCGACGCGGCTCTGGGGCGCGTTCTGCCGTTCGCGGCGCGCGAGGGGTTCTCGGCTTCGCCGGCGCCGTTCGTCGGTGGGGTCGTCGCGGTGTCGATTCTGGTCGTACTTCTCAGCTACCGGCCGGTCCGCAACCTGCTGTCGACGAGGCAGGTGATGAACGCGTCTTTCGACAAGTGGCACCTCGTCAATACTTACGGCGCCTTCGGGACCGTGACCAGGGTTCGTCACGAGATCGTGCTGGAAGGGGCCACGGATTCGGAACTGTCCCCGTCCACCGAATGGTGGGAGTACGACTTCAGAGGCAAACCCGGTGACGTGCACCGTCGGCCTCGCCAGTTCGCGCCCTACCACCTGCGGCTCGACTGGCTGATGTGGTTTGCGGCGCTGTCGCCTTCGTACGCGCGCTCGTGGTTTCCCGCCCTGGTCACCAGGTTGCTCGAGGCCGACCCGCGCGTGTTGGCATTGCTGCGAAAAGACCCGTTCTCGGGCCGACCGCCGCACTTCGTGCGGGCACGCTACTACCGATACCGGTTCACGACTCGTGCGGAACAACGTGCGACGGGGGCGTGGTGGCACCGCGAACTCGTCGGGGACTTCATGCCGCCCGTATCTCTCCGATGAACCTTGCTCCGAAACGACTGCCGAAGAAAATGGAACCTGTTACATTTTGCCGAACCGGCCGGCAACGACAGGAGCTCAGCAATGGTGCATCGCGTAGTGGGTTGGTCCACCGGCACGGTCGGGAGGCACGTTCTCGCCGGAATCGACAGGCATCCCGATCTCGAGCTCGTCGGGTTGTGGGTCTCGAATCCGGACAAGGTCGGCAAAGATGCGGGCGAGCTGGCCGGACTGGGGCGCGACCTCGGCATCGCGGCGTCCGGCGACAAAGCCGAAGTCCTGGCGCTCGAGCCGGACTGCATCATCCATACCGCGATGACGGACGATCGGATTTTCGAGGGGGTCGAGGATCTGATCTCCTTCCTCGAGGCGGGTATCGACGTGGTGTCCTCCGGGCCCGTCGTGCTGCAGTACCCGCACGGGGGACTCCCGGACGATCTGGTGAACCGGATCGCCGAAGCGGGCAAGGCGAACGGTGCCACTCTGCACGTCAACGGCATCGACCCCGGTTTCGCGAACGACGTTCTGCCGCTGGTGATGACAAGCCTGTCGCAGCGTATCGACGAGGTGCGCTGCTCGGAGATCGCCGACTACTCCACCTACTACCAACCGGTCGTCATGCAGGATCTCTTCGGTTTCGGAAAGCCGCTGGACGAGACACCTCCGATCCTGCAACCCGGTGTGCTGTCGTTGGCGTGGGGCAGTGTCGTCAGGCAGATCGCAGCCGGTCTGGATGTGAAGTTGGACGAACCGCTCGTCGAGAAGTACGAGCGCGGGACCACCGAAGTGGACTTGGACATCGCGTCGTGTCACATCGCGAAAGGCACTGCTGCAGCACTGCGATTCGAGGTGATCGGCACGGTGAACGGCGTGCCCAAGGTCGTTCTCGAGCATGTGACGCGGACGCACAAGGATCAGATGCCGGACTGGCCGTATCCGATCAAGGGTGACGGCGCCTACCGGATCGAGATCAAGGGCGAACCGGCAATGACCGTCGACTTCTCGCATCATGGCGAAAACGGTGACCACAACGACTCGGGAATGATCACCACCGCCATGCGGTTGGTCAACTCGGTGCCCGCGGTGATCGCTGCCGAGCCCGGACTTGCCACGGCGCTGGATCTGCCGCTCGTCACCGGACGCGGGCTGGTGAGCTGACCGGAGGCATCACAACCGGGCGTATGGTGGGTATTCGCGTAGAGGCGAAGGAGGACCATGACCGTCAGCGAGAACACCGTCGACGTAGACAGGTACTTCCAGCGGATCGGCTACACGGGTGACCGCAGTCCGACGCTCCACACACTCGATCGGATCATCGGTCTCCACGCGAGCACCATCGCATTCGAGAACCTCGATCCGTTCATGTCCCGCCCCAACAGAATCGACCTCGTCTCCCTGCAGCACAAGCTGATCGAAGGGCGCCGGGGCGGATACTGCTACGAACAGAATCTACTGCTGCGAGCAATCTTGATGTCACTCGGTTTCGACGTGACGGCCCTCGCGGCTCGTGTTCTGTGGGGTGCAGGCGACTACGCGATCACGCAGCGCTCGCACATGTTGTTGTCGGTGATGCTCGATGACGGTCCTCGCGTCGTCGACGTCGGCTTCGGCGGAATGACGATGACGTCGTCGATCGGGTTCGAGATCGATGTCGAACAATCCACCCCGCTCGAGCCGTTCCGACTGACCGAGCTCGGGAACGACTTCGCTTTGCAGACGAAGTTGGACGACGCCTGGCGCTCCATCTACCGCTTCGACCTCACGCCGCAGCATCCCATCGACTACGAGGCCAGCAACTGGTACTTGTCGACCTGGCCGCAGTCTCGATTCGTCACCGGGCTGACTGCCGCACGTCCGTCGTCCGATCGGCGGTACGCCCTCAGTGGCCGGCGTCTGACCGTGCATCATCTGGGTGGTCCGAGTGAACGCCGTGAGCTCGAGAGTGCGGACGAACTCCGTCGAGCTCTGGAGAACGACCTGTTGATAGACACCACCGGCCTCCCGCTCGATCTCGTCTTCGCGCGTCTGAGCTGAGGGCCGGTGGCGAAGAAGCGTAAATCAGGGGCACCTTCGGCTGGCAGTGGTGGCCCCGCTCCGGGCGTGTACGAAATCGACACCGGTACTTGCGAGCTGGTTGCCGATCCCTACACCGTCGGCAGCTGGGTTCTGAAGGTCAACGGCGTGGAAAGCTCACACATCGATCCGGACGACGCGGAGCGTCTCGATTTCGAGTACATGAGATGGATTGCGCAACTTGCGCACTCGCAATGGGATTCGGACTTTCGCCTCCGTGCGCTGCATCTCGGCGGTGGCGCATGCACCCTGGCCCGCCACCTGTGGGCGGTGTATCCCTCCGCACGGCAAGTGGTGGTCGAATTGGACGGCCGACTGGCCGAACTCGTCCGTGACTGGTTCGACCTGCCTCGCGCACCGTTGCTGAGGATTCGGGTGGGCGAGGCCAGGGCGGTCACGGAGACCCTGACCGAGTCGTCACGCGACCTGATCGTCCGTGACGTCTTCGCGGGAAGCACGACCCCTACGGACCTGACGACGGTGGAATTCGCCGAGCACGTACGCCGAGTGTTGGCGCCGGGTGGCATCTACGTGGTCAATTGCGGCGACACCCGCGACCTCGTGGGAGCGAAACGTGAAGCGGCGACCATCGGTTCGCTGTTCGAACACACTGCGATCATCGCGGATCCGGCGATGCTCAAGGGCAGGCGCTACGGCAACATCGTGATTGCCGGAAGTGACGTTCCCATCGCGGAAGAACCCGCTCTTGCACGGGAACTCCTGGGCGGCGGGGTCCCGGCCACCCTGTGGCGCGACGACCGGGTGCGTCAGTTCGCCGGAACGGCAAAGCCTCTCGCCGATCCTGCCTGAACGATCGCCGCGTCAACTGGGCGTGACACGAGCTGGCCGCAGAACAGCCGATTCTTCGTTCGGTCCTGGATTCCGGCGCGGTCGTGTCTGCTGAACTGCGGTCTGTGCAGAGGGGCGAGCGACACATGATCGATGCGTACTCCACCGGATCGTTTCCGGTGCTGGTGCCAGGCTAGAAAGGGATCAGCCGACGGGGACGGGGGCGTCCTCGTCGTGAGTGTTCGTGACGGCGTTCTTTCTGTTCCGCCGCACACTCGACACGAACGCGGCCCCGATCAGCACTACTCCGACGAGTCCGGTGACGTTTTCGTTCACGTGGTAGCCGATCGAGACGAGCAGGATCATCGCCAGCGCACCGATTGCCCAGTGCGCGCCGTGTTCGAGGTACACGTACTCGGACAGGGTGCCCTTCCGGACGAGGAACACGGTGAGAGACCGTACGAACATGGCGCCGACGAAGCCGAGTCCCAACGCGATGATGATCGGGTCCGAGGTGATCGCGAATGCTCCGATCACTCCGTCGAACGAGAACGAGGCGTCCAGGACTTCGAGGTACAGGAAGAGGAAGAAGCCCGCCTTGCCCGTCGCCTTCGCGAGCCCGCTCGGACCGGTCGACTCCTCGGCCGTGTCGAACAACTCGCCCAGCCCGTTCACCGAGATGTAGGTGATCATGCCGAGGACGCCCGCGATCATCACCGTGGAGACCTTGTCGTCGGCGGCCACGAAGCCGGCGGTGAGGAGCAGTAGTCCACCTGCCACGACGACCGAGAGCTGATCGAGCCTACCGAGCTTGGCGAGCGGCTTCTCGATCCATGACAGCCAGGTGATCTCGCGTTCCTCGAGAACGAAACCGAGGAAGAGCATCAGCAGGAACATCCCGCCGAACGCCGCGATCTGAGGGTGCGCGTCGGTCAGCAGGGTTTCGTAACTCGGGTCTCCGTTGGGGAAGTAGGCCGCGCCGTCCGCAGGCGGATCGAGCGCCAGGTCCATCGCGGCGACGGGGCCCAGCCCGGACGCCAGCCAGACGATGACGAGCGGGAACACCAGGCGCATGCCGAAGACGGCGATCACGACGCCTACGGTGAGGAAGATCTTCTGCCAGAACTCGCTCATTCGCTGGAGGACGGTCGCGTTGATGACCGCGTTGTCGAAGGACAGGGAGATCTCGAGGATCGAGAGAACGGCGACCAGCAGAACTGCCTGGGGGCCGCCGTACAGAGCCGCGGTGATCAGGGCGAGCACCGTCACCACGATCGAGATACCGAATATTCGTAGAACCACGTACCGCGGCCTTTCCATGGAGAATTGTGCCCCGTGACGGTACAGCGAGGTGAGGGCGCTCAGTCCCCCGGCAGGGTGATCCCCAGCTCGCGTGTGCGCTCGGCCACAGCCTCGGGGAACATGTTCCGGAACAGGTAGAGGTCCTGTCCGAGCACCCAGCCGGGTGCCAGTTCGGTGGCGTATCGCTCGAAGTACCCGAGTTGTTTGCCGAACAGAACGAGCTCTTCGGGGCTCGCGACACCCCATTGCTTGCCGACCTGGATGAGCCCGACGATGAGTGTGCTGAGCTTCAGCTCGCCGAGGTCCCGACCGAGAATCGGGGCGAGTACGGTCGCCACCTGTGCGCCGATCTCCTCGTCCGTGGCATCGATCTCGGTGATGTAGCCGAGCTTCCTCACTCCGCGGGCCACCCGTGAGAAGTCGCCGTCGATCAGCGTCGAATAGAACATGTCCTTGATGATCTGTCGCCACTCCGGTGGCAGGACGCCCACGATGCCGAAGTCGAGGAAGGAGATGCGGCCGTCGTCGAGGACCCACAGATTGCCGGCGTGGACGTCACCGTGGAACGGTCCGTGTATCACCACCGATTCGATCCACACCTTCACGCCGCGGCGGATCAACAGACGATTGTGCTCGTCGTCGTGTGTCTTCCAGCGGTCGAGCGGTGTGCCGGACATCCGTTCCATACAGATCACGTGCGGCCCGCAGTAGTCCCAGTACACCTCCGGCGTCGTGACGTGCTTGTTGTCGCCGAACGCCGGAATGTTGTCTCGGAACCGTGTCTGCCGATCCGCTTCCACGGCGCTGTTGAGTTCCGTCATCGTCGCGGCGTGGAGATCGCGAATGATTGCGGTGGCGTTGGCGATCCGAAAGAACTCGAAGGCCTCGAGGGTTCGGGCGCCCCAGTAGGCCGCACGGAGATCGATGATCATCCGTCGGGCGATGTGAGGTCGCTGAACCTTGATGACGGCGCGACGACCGTCGCGCAGCGTGCACGCGTGAACCTGGGCGACCGACGCCGCGGCGAGAGGGTGGTCGTCGAATTCGGCGAAGAGGTTGTCGATGGTGTGCCCGAGATCCTGCTCGATGCGTGCACGCGCGACCGAAGCAGGAAAAGGCGGGACGTCGTCGAGGCAGCGCAGGCACGCGTCTGCAAGGGGAGCCGGGAACACTCCGGAAGACGACGCCATCAGCTGCCCCAACTTCACGAAGGTCGGGCCGAGGGCCTCGAACCCGTTGACGACGCCCTCGCTGGCCGTATCCACCAGGCGCCCACGATCCCGTCGGAACGGCCACGTCAAGACTGAGGCCATGACGGCCGTGGTGAGGATCGCGACGATCACCACGCTGCGCCAGAGCTCGGGCAGGCGAAATCGCCCGAGCTCCGGCATGTCGACCGAGAGGGCCGAGGTCGGCGGCCCTGCCGCATAGGGGCCGACGGGAGGTGGCGTGGATTCGGGCACGAGCTTAAATCCTGACTGGGCGGGTACTTCGCCTGACTAGGTGGTACTGCGTGTCACGGACATACTGCCAACAATTCCCCCGAGGGGGAACAGTCAATTGTCGCAGTGCCGATTCGCCCCAGGTCAGAGATCGAGAACTGCAGCCAACTCGCGGAGTGCCGGCACCGGATCGTCGGCGCCCGGCAGTACCTGAATCGCCACATGATCGGCACCCGCGCTCACGTGCTCGTTCAGCCGGTCCGCCACCTGCTGCGCGGTGCCGTGAGCGACGAGGTCGTCGATGAGGCGGTCACTGCCGCCGTCCACGATCTCCTCCTCCGGGTATCCGAGCCGCTTCAGGTTGTTCACGTAGTTCTTCAGGTGCAGGTAGGGGTTGTCCACGGCCTCCCGGCCGGGCACCCGGGCCCGCGCGGGATCACTGTCGAGAACGACCTTCTGTTCGGGCGCCAACAGTGCACTGCCCAGGTGCTCACGCGCCTGCCGGGTGTGTTCCGGGGTGGTCAGGTATGGGTGGGCGCCGGCAGACCTGGCCGCCGAGAGTTCGAGGACCTTCGGTCCGAGGGCCGCCAGTATTCGCCGGCTCGAGGGAACCTCTCGTTCGTCGAGAACGTCCAGGTACCGGGTCAGCGCGCTGTACGGCTTGCTGTAGTCGAGTCCGGGCTGCTCGGGATGGCCGACCCCGATTCCGAGCACGAAGCGACCCGGATACTTCTCCTCGAACCGGTGGTAGGTGTCCGCGATGTCGGTGGCAGTGGCAGTCCAGATGTTCACGATGCCGGTGGCGACCGTGATTCGCTCGGTGGCTTCGAGGACCTCCTCGACGGCTCCCAGATCAGCGGGCGGCGATCCGCCGATCCAGATCGTGCCGTAGCCCAGATCCTCGATGGCCTTTGCTGCGTCCGGCTTCAGATGGCCCCCACGCCAGACTCCGAACTGTCCGAGGGCGGGGGTTGTGGTCGAATCGGTGTCTGCAGTCATGGGTGGTGCAACCTTCCTGGTATCCGTCTGATTCCTGGTTCAACCCTGTAGCTGGTTCGCCCACGAGACGAAGAAGAGTCCGCCTGCGATGGCGACCAGGATTGCGACCGGGACCGGCCAACCCGGTCCCTCCCGATGAAGCAAGCGTCGAAGGACGCCTCGAACGAGCGCGTCGATGCCGATCAATGCCCAGAGGGCTACGGGTATGAAGGGCAGGGCGACAAGCGCGTGCACGATCCAGGCGCCGGCCAGTGACGGCCCGCCCCAAGAATCGTCGTAGGGTCCACGGTCCACCAGTCCGTACAGCGGGCCACGGACAACGGCGAGGGCGCCCAGGAGGGCGACGAACCAGGCGACGAGGCCGACGATCGCCCCGAGAAGCCCGGCCGAAGCCGTCCGCCACAGCGGAGCACGTGCACCCTTTCCGGCAGCAGTCACCATCGTGACCAGGCCGCGGGGTAGTGCGAGGAGCGCATTGCCCGCTCGCCGCAGCGATTGCACGCTGAATGGGTTGACCAGCACGCCCGACACGCTAGTCCAAACCGAGCTCGCGAGAAGGGTTGTCAGCTAGGGCACGTGGCATTCCCGGGGAATGCCGGTACCCCTGTTCGGCAACCGACATCGGTGACGGCCTGCAAGCGCTGGACCGGGTCGCGGACCTCGAGGGCCGGAAGTAGCCCCTCGTTCAGAAGGGAGTCTTTGGTTGTCGTTGCGGTAACGAGCGTTCCGCGAGCACGTGCGAACTCGACGAGTTCGTCGTAGACCATCGACAGAGCAGCCTCCGTGGTCCGGTCCTCGGGCTGCAATCCGGCGAAGTCGACGCCGGTTTCGTACACGTGGCCACTCGAGTGCGGGGGCTGATCGCAGGTGGGTTTGTTCAGGTCGATCACGAAGCCGGGGTGATCAGGTGACGGCGTCGCGACCGTGCCCGCGTCTATGCACATGTGGTGCGAAATACGGTCTGCAAGCGAGTGAAGGTAGATGCCGATGCGTGCATTCCAGGATTGGGCCCCGGCCCAGGAGTCGAATTGCGAGGACAGCACGTTGTCGGTGACGACCTGCTGCCCGGTGGTGTTGTCGAAGGGCAAGGCCACCGGCGTCTCGATGCTGTACATGCCGTGTATGGGCGCGGGTGCGCCGTCTCCGTAACACGTTGCTCCGGTGGCGAAATCGCCGTTTGCGGAGGGGCTGGTGAATCCTCCTGTGCACAGTGGGGCGCTACTGCCAGGACCGGCCATCGCCCAGTTCCTGATGTGCGCGAGCATCACTTCGCGCTGCGGATCCCCGACGTCGGGGTACAGACCGTTCGGCATCGGGTCGTTCGGTCCGCGTATCGACACGGGGAAGTGGAAGAGGAAACCACCGGTGTCGAAGTGGGTGCGAACGACACCGCTGATGTCGCTGGTGGTCAGCGCGCCGGCATCGGCGACAGGTTGACCGTTCATGTCCCTGGGGGCGAACGTGCCGAGGTCCGTTGCTTCGTTGTACGCGGCGATCCAGTACGCATCCTCGACAGAGAACCCGACGTTGCGCGCGATGATGTAGGTGGAGTCCGTGTGTACGAGACTTCGGCCACCTTGTGGCTGACGCAATGTGTATGCGTACCGCAGGAACGCCTCGGTGCCGCACACCGGATCGTACGGGTCGTCGAGGGGGCAGAAGGACGGCAGTGTCGCGCAATTATGCGGTGGCCCACCGGATCCGGAGTAGCAGATGTCCTCGGCGAAACCCTGCGCAGTCGGCGGTGATGCGACCGACGGGATGACGAACAGTGCAGCGGTGGCCACCGCCAGCACCAGCGTGGACAGGCCTCGAACGCGTCCAGACATGACGAGCGCCTTTCGGTCGCGACGTCCATCTGACATTACGCGCTGAGCAGCACATTCGGGGGGTTCGTTTCGACTACGCTGATCGTATGGCCGAAGAGGCCGGGCATAACAGTCCTGGGGTGATGCTGGGCGGCGTGTACAGGCACGAGTCCCGCACCCAACACGACGCTGCGGCCGTCGGGTATCCACTCGTCGGTGATGCTGTCGATGAGATGCATACCGACTCTACCGAGTCGTCGATTCTGATCGCGGACTTCGGCGCGGCGCAAGCGAACAACAGTCTTCGGCCGATGGGCATTGCTCTCGATCGGATCCGTGCCTCCAGAGCGGACGTCGGCATAGCAGTAGTCCACACCGACCTCCCGAGGAACGACTTCTCCGCGCTGTTCGACGTGGTGGACTGCGCGCCCGAGAGCTATCTCGTCGGACGAAGCGAAGTGTTCCCGCTCGTCGCGGGACGTTCGTTCTACGACAGGATCTTTCCGCGTTCGGCATTGACGTTCGGGTGGAGTGCGTCGAGTCTGCACTGGCTCAGCACGGCGCCGGGGCCGATCCCGGACCACTTCTTCGTGCACATGTCGGAGGACCTGTCTGCGCGAGAGGCATACCGAGCGCGCTCGCATACGGACTGGACGCGATTCCTCGACCACCGATCGGTGGAACTCGTGACCGGAGGTGGCCTGGTCATCGTGGATGTCCTGCGCGGGGACGACGGGTTGGTGGGGTCCGAAGCGCTGTTCGATTGCCTGGAAGCAGAGCTACGTGTGCGCCGCGACGACGGCGTCATCACGTCCGACGAGTACAGGTCGCTTGCGTACCCGACATGGTTTCGTTCGGTCGACGAGATTCGTGAGCCGTTCGCGCAGAAGTTCATCGGTAGCTCAGGTGGAGAACTCGCCCTACGTGATTGCATCACAACGGTATTGGCGGATCCGTTCGTCGACCTGCTCGAGGGTGGGGCGATCGCCGACTACGCGAACGCCCACACCGGGTTTCTGCGTGGATTCCTGGCTCCCAGTTTCGAATCGCAGCTGAGACCGGAACGTTCCGGTGCGGACAAGGAGGCCGTGCTGCGAGAGATCTGGCAGGGGACAGCGCGGCGAATCGCCGAGAACCCTCGTGGGGTGGCGCCCGCCTACCGCTTGTGTGCATTGCGCGTGCAGCGGTTGTGAGTAGGCAACCGAAGGGTGCCGGTGTCGGTGCGTCATGGGACCCTGGCCGGGTGAACACGAGTGCGGACATCCGGTGGCCGGAGAATTGGCCGAACACGGCACGGGAGATCGCCGGGGCAGTGAATACCGCGATCGCTGCGGTGCAATCGGAGTCTGCCGAGGCCTCGGCAGAAGCGTTCGAGGATCTGGGTGCTCTGCCGTTCGAGCAGGTGGTTGCCGTGCAGTCGGGAATAGTGCGCGAACTGCTCGAGATGGCGCATCCCGACGGCTTGGACGGCGACGACGTCCACGATGTGCTGCAGCGGTGTGTTCGGTCTACGGTCCCGTGGTTTCCGACTCTCGACGTGGCGGTGTTGGTGGAGGTGCTCACCGGCGCTCTCGGGGTCGCGGATGTCGACGCGAACCCCCAGGTGGCGGCGCCCACTGCTTACGTGCAGGCGGCAACCGTGGTGATCGTCGACCTGCTGCGCATCGTCGAGGTTCCGGCCGTGGATGCGATTCGAAGTGCGGTGGGCGAGGTTGCGCGTGCCGAGACGATCGAGATTCCCTGACGCGCTACCAGGTGAACCCGTAGGTGGATGCGGTCACGAAGCCGTGGTCGTGTGTCTCGCAGCTGACGGTGCCCTGGTAGCCGACGCCGCAGGTGCTGTTCTGAAGGGTGATCTTGTGGCCTTCGGGAAGTACCTTCTGTCCGCCCGGAACAGTGAAACCGGGGGTCTCGGAGTGTCGATAGTTTCCGGCCTCGAATACGGCGGCACGCACCTGGTCGGTGCCCTCCGGTGCATCCATCGGGACGGCGTCGCAACCAACGTATCCACTATTGGTGTAGATCCCGCACATCCGACCGTCCGGTGTCTGGAAGAACACGCTGCCGTAGTAGTTCATGTCGTCCACCAGGTAGTCGGACGACTCGACGGGCGTGTACTCGTCCAGTCCGGTGTACACGGGTTGTGCGGCGGCCACGCCGGTTCCGAGTGCTGCCGCGAGCGCGGTACCTCCGACTGTCGCCAGGGCTGCCGAGAGTGCTCTCGAACGGGGAGTCTTCGAGCTGGGGGTCATGACTGGCTCCTCATGCGTCGCGGACGTGCGTGTGCATGATGTGTCGTCGGGCCAGCCGAAATCGTTAGCAACACAACGGAAATTGCAGTTCAGCTAGCTTCCGAACGGTGTCGGAGCGGGCTTCATCGGATACGCGGCGACGTCCATGATCACGGAGCCGTCGCACGGGCCGCCGGTAATGTCCGTTCGCCACGATCCGACGAGGGTGCCGTCCGGCTGTGGCGTGTAGAAGGCGACCGAATGCGCCGGTGCCCATACCTTGGGGACACCTTCGCCCTGGTAGCAGTCCCACTCCCAGTCGTAGGTGTGAACCCAACTGGTCCCGTCCCACGTGTATACGGGAGGAAGGGGGAGCGTCGGATTGGCCGGGGCCGGACCGTTGGTCACGGTGGCAGTGCACGGTCCGTCAGCGCAACTCGTCTCGAATGTGTAGGTGTCGGAGAAGTCGGGTTCGCTCTGCGTCGCAGCCAAGCTGGTGCCGGTCTTGGTCGCGGCGAAACGCTTCAGGGAGTAGTCGCCCGACCAGTCGGGGTCTGCCGCGCCCGCAGGCGCCGTGGCGGCAAGTGCCCAGGCCGCGATCAGTGCGATGACCAGCAACGTTTTGCGCATGAACGAGATTAACCCGTCGTGCGGATCAGAGGAATTGTTTCTGTATGAATCCGGCAAGTAGGACGGCCGTGCCACCCAGCTCGCCGATGATCAGAGCGATCATGAAGGTGGTGGTGCCTCGGACCGGCTCGACGAACTGGTTGTCGGTGTCGGCGCGAAAGCCGTGCACGACGTAGCTGGCGATGGCACCGACGAAGAAGGCGACCACGACGAGTCCCGCCACGAGATCCACCACGACGGGCCAACCGCTGAACTGGGCCAGCGCTGCCAGGACGAGGGTCGCGAACGAGTACATGAGCGCCGCTCGATGCGCGATGTCGACGTACGGGTGCGCGAGGCCGCTCTGGGACACCGACATCTGACGGTACTTCCAGGTACCGAGGGCCATGCCCCACAGCAGGATGAGACCCGAGAGGAGTATGAGGACCTTCGTATCGACGGCGAGTGTCACACTCGCATTCGATCACAGGTCTACCGGGACAACTCCCGGCTCGGGGAGGGTCGCCGCACCGGGACGAATGCCGGCCAGGTAGATCGCCACAAGTCTGCGTGTGAAGTTCGGTAGCGGATTCTCGACGAACTGCACCTGTGGTCGGGTGAGGGTCGCGAGCGCGAAGACGATCTCGAGGGGTGCCAGGTCGTCCCGAACGATGCCGGCCGACTGGACTCTGCGAATCAGAGTGGTGACAACTGTCTTGGTCTGTTCGCGGATGGCGAGAACGGGCTCGGGAAGTTCCTCGAAACTCTCACGTACGAGTGCGGGAACCAGTGTGCCTATTTGTAGGGCGATGACCGAGTCGATGAACTCCAGCCACGCCGAGTCGGGATCCGTATCGAACCGCTCCAGCGCTTCACGACCCCGTTCCCCGACCTCGAGAAGAGTTGATTCGGCAACGGCGTGTGCAAGTTCGTCGCGTGAGGAGAAGTTCCGGTACAGCGTCGCTATCCCGACGTCGGCGCGGGCCGCGACAGCGTCGAGTGGTGCGTCGTAGCCACGTTCGACGAACACGTCGCGGGCAGCGCGTAGCAACGCGTTGCGTCGTTTCAGGGCGTCCGAGCGCATTGGCCTCACCTCCTGGTGTTGACGCACGAGCATAACCGGAGGAATATCTTCCACATAAAGTGGAGGAAAATACTCCGGTTGGAGAGGTAGCTATGACGACGACCATGGCCGAAGTTTCAGCGGACGAGAAGAACCGCAGTGGTCCGCCCGACAACGTGAAGTTGGTCGGTGTGGTTCTCGGCCTCACCGTGGTGATCGGGCTGATGCTGCTTGCGTTCGTCCTGCCGAGTATCAACAGTGGTCCGCACGAGTTGGAGCTCGGTGTGGCCGGTCCGGGACCTGCCGTGGCGCAGATCGAGAACGGGCTCGCAGCGGCGAACCCGGAGGCGTTCGACGTCCGGACGTTCGACGACGAAGCATCCGTTCGGACCGCCATCGAGCACCGCGACATCGTGGGCGGCATCGTCGTCACCGATGCCGGACCGAAAATGTTGACTGCGTCGGCTGGTGGACCGCAGATCAATCAGGTGTTGTCGGGAACTGCGGCCGGACTCGGGCAAGCGACGGGTACGCAGATACCGGTGGAAGACGTGGTTCCACTTCCAGAAGGAGATCCCGCGGGCATCGGTTTGGGAATGCTCGCATTTCCGCTCGTCTTCGGCGGCATGGTTCCGGCGATTGCGCTGGTGGCCCTCTTTCCGCACAGTCTGCGTCGGCGCGTCATCGGCGCGGCGTCCTTTGCGGTTCTCGCCGGCTTGGTGGTGGCGGCGATCATGCAGTTCGGAATCGGCAGCTTCGACGACAACTACCTCTTCGCGGCGGGCGGTGTGGCGATAGGCATCGCCGCGATCTCGCTGACGATTCTCGGTCTCGAATCGCTGCTCGGATATCCAGGTCTGGGGATCGGTGCGGTGACGATGATGTTCATCGCAAACCCGTTGTCCGGCATGGCGACAACAGCAGCGTGGCTACCCTCGGGGTGGGGCACGCTCGGGCAGTTGCTGCCGCCAGGCGCTGCCGGTACCGCGATTCGTTCGATCGTCTATTTCGACGGTCACGGGGCCGGGCCGTCGATTGCCGTCTTGTCCGGTTGGATCGTGATCGGTCTCGTTCTGTGCGTCGTCTCGGGGATGCGCGGTCGGACGCGGACCGCGGAGGTGCGCGCCTGAGCGACGCGCGCGCCGACCCGCGTCGCATGCTTGGATGGGGTGTATGTCGGCTTCCATACTCGCGAACAGGCGCACTCGATCAGACGTCGTTCGCCGTGGATTCCTCTGTGTAATTGCCTGTGTGAGCGCGGCGGTCGTGACTGTGGTGGCAGCGGCCGCGTGGATTTCACTGGAGGCTTCCGGGCACGTCTACCGGGTTTCGGATGCGCCGTCCGCGCCCGTCGTGATCGTGCTGGGTTCGAAAGTGGTTGACGGGGCGCCGAAGTCGTTCCTCAGAGGCCGTCTCGAGACTGCAGCCGGACTCGTGGCGGACGGTCGAGCGAAGGCGGTTCTCGTCTCGGGCAACGGGGCGAGCGAGACCGGTGACGAAGCGGCCGTCATGTCCGACTATCTCGTGGACAAGGGGATCGACCAGCGCTCGGTCATCACGGACCCGCACGGGTTGGACACGTACGACACATGTGCGCGGGCAGTGCACACGTATGGCGTCACCAGGGCTCTGATCGTCACGCAGGGACTGCATGTGGCTCGAGCGGTGGCGTTGTGTCGGGACGCGGGAATCGACGTCGACGGCGTGGACGGGGATTGCGAATGCTCGTCGGTGGCATTCACACAGAACCAGGCAAGGGAACTGCTCGCCCGCCCGAAGGCCCTCTACGACCTCGTCTCGAACCGAGACCCGGAGGTCGTGTCGCCGCCGGAGAACTCGGTGACCGTCCTGATCGACGAGTAGCGTCTTCGGCGTGTCGACAGTCCCGTCAGCCGGATCGAGGCGCGAGCCCACCTCGCGCGACCTTCGACGTTGGCGCCGGTATCTCGCGAACGAACGGGCGGAGGCTTCCGTCTACCGCGACCTGGCACGGCGTCGGCGAGGCGAGGAACGCGAGATTCTCCTGGCGTTGGCGGAAGCCGAGGGGCGCCACGAATCGCATTGGCTCGAACTACTCGGTGACCAGGTGGGAAAACCGTTACGCAGCGACCTCAGAACCCGTTTGCTCGGCGTGCTGGCCCGTCGTTTCGGATCGGTGTTCGTACTCGCGCTCGCTCAGCGCGCAGAGACACGGTCTCCCTACTCGACGGATGACGACGCCACCGCGGCGATGGCCGCCGACGAGCAGATTCACGAGGAAGTGGTCCGGGGCCTCGCCGCCCGTGGCCGCAATCGGTTGTCCGGAAACTTCAGGGCCGCGGTGTTCGGGGCGAACGACGGACTCGTCAGCAATCTCGCGCTGGTGCTCGGTATCAGCGGCAGCGGGGTGTCGCAGCACATCGTGCTGCTCACCGGCCTTGCCGGACTTCTCGCCGGCGCGTTGTCGATGGGTGCGGGCGAGTACGTGTCGGTGCGCTCGCAACGTGAGTTGCTGGAGGCGTCGGCGCCTGCCGAGTCGGCGCGCGAGGCCGTGCCACTCCTCGACGTCGATGCGAACGAGCTTGCGCTCGTCTATCGGGCCCGGGGCATGGCGGAGGAGGATGCCGAGGCGCGTGCTGCGGAAGTACTGCGGGTCGGTGTCGAACCCGATGTGGATGTGCCGTCCGCCGGCGACGAACACGAGTCGGTCGGAACCGGTCTCGGTGCTGCGATCGCGAGCTTCTTCTTCTTTGCCTCCGGCGCGATCATTCCGGTGCTTCCCTATCTTTTCGGACTGTCCGGGGTGACCGCGTTGTTGGTAGCCGCGCTTCTGGTCGGAATCGCGCTGCTGGGAACGGGTGCGGTGGTGGGATTGCTGTCCGGTGGGCCGCCGATGAAGCGGGCGTTGCGACAGCTGGCCATCGGTTACGGCGCCGCTGCCGCCACCTACGTGCTCGGCTTGGTGTTCGGTACCGGAGGAGCGGGGTGACCTCCCCGAACGGTTACTGCTGAGTAATCGTGTGCCATTACCGACTGGGCGGTCTGTCCGGTGCTATCGTCCGTCGTGAAAATGCCGCTCGGCGCGAGTGGTCCTGCTCACGACTTCACCGAGGTATCGATGTCTCGAAGGCTGCTCGCAGCTGCTGCTGCCGTCACGTTCGGATCTGCGACGATCGTGTACTCCAACAACTCCGAGGCGCTCGCGCAGCCGAGTCAGGTGCCGGGTACCGGCCCGTGTGCTTCGGAGGTGTCCAACGAGGTCGGCTCGATCATCCCGGAAGAGCTCGACATTCCGATTCCTTACCCTGCGGTGACCACGGTGCCGTATCCCGCGCCCGAGCCGCCGCAGACGCGTGTTCCACAGCAGCAGCTTCCGGCCGATCCGTGCATGGACCCGTGCCCGGATCTGACCGACGACGACGAGCGGCCGGGCAACCTGTCCAGCGTCGTGAACATCCCGCGCCTCGGTGTGAAGTTCAATCCCTTCTACTTCGGGATTCCGGTTCCAGGCGAGGGCGACCCCGTTCCGCCACCGCCGCCGGAGGCGCACCCCGCCACCGAGCAGGACACGGTCAGCCCCAAGCCACCCACGCCACGCATCGGTGAAGTCACTCGCGTTGCCAAGCAGACCGGCGCGGGATCGGTGACCCGATCCGACAAGCGCTGGCAGGTGTACGGCACCGACCTCGGCATCACCTGGGAGACCAAGCCCGGTCAGGTCGCCATGGCCTTCGGTGACACGGTCGGAAAGGGCTTCCACCCGCCGGGCGGCCAGGGCGGTGACTGGCGCAGCAACGTTCTCGCATTCAGCAGTGACCGTGACCTCTCGGACGGCGCGAGTTTCGACAGCATGGTGCAGGACAGTCGATGTCATGCCGCCGAGGTGCTGAGCAGTCGCAAGCTGGACAACGTCGAGATCACCACCATTCCGACGTCCGGCTTCGCCATCGGTGATCGTCAGTACATGAGCTACATGTCGATCCGCACCTGGAACAGCATCCCGACCACGTGGTGGACCAATCACGGCGGCA
The DNA here is from genome assembly GCF_055231055.1 of Rhodococcus huquni. Classification (NCBI taxonomy): domain Bacteria; kingdom Bacillati; phylum Actinomycetota; class Actinomycetes; order Mycobacteriales; family Nocardiaceae; genus Rhodococcus; species Rhodococcus huquni. The sequence goes on along the minus strand of NZ_JBUYWE010000002.1, from coordinate 8,428 downwards.
TCGCGTACTCCGACGACGGCGGATCCACGTGGACCAAGGATCCGCATGCGAAGTGGGAGAACATCTTCGGTCTCGCCAAGTTTCAGGTGACCTCGATGGTCCCCGCCGGCGACTACGTCTACATGTTCGGCACACCCAATACTCGTCTCGGGGCAGTCGGTCTCGCCCGGGTGCCGAAGAAGGACGTGCTGAACAAGTCGGCCTACCAGTACTGGCAGAACGGTACGTGGACGCCGGTCGGCGGTTTCTCGGAGGCGACACCGGTCGTCAACGGGCCCGCCGGAGAACTCTCGGTTCGCTACAACGAATCCACCGGCAAGTGGCAGATGGCGTACCTGGACACCGCGAAGGTGTCGATCGTGCTCCGTGAATCCGATTCCCCGCAGGGCATCTGGTCCGACGGTGCGCCGATGGTTCAGGTCAAGGACTACCCCGAGCTGTACGGCGGATTCATTCACCCGTGGTCGACCGACGACGATCTGTACTTCAACATCTCGACGTGGTCGGACTACAACGTGTTCATGATGCACGCGAAGGTGGAATGACCCGGTTCGTAAGGGCCGCCGTTGCGGGAAAGTGAAACACGTTCTAGATTGTGTGTGACGCGCGCCACCGATGTGTGGGCGTGGGGTACACCGTCGAGAACGAAGTAGAGGATTTCATGGGACGCGTAGCGGGCAAGGTCGCATTCATCACGGGCGCTGGCCAGGGACAGGGACGCGCGCACGCGCTTGCTCTCGCCGCCGAGGGCGCGAGCATCATCGGCGTCGATCTCGATTCCGATTACCCGGACCTGATGAACTACAAGCCTGCCAACCCCGACCTTCTCGCCGAGACCAAGCAGCTCGTCGAAGACCTGGGCGGCAAGATGAGCACCTCGGTGGCCGATGTGCGCAAGCGCGACCAGGTTCAGGCCGCCGTCGACAAGGGCATCTCCGAGCTTGGTGAGATCGACATCGTGATCGGCAACGCCGGTGTCGCCACCTTCCCGACGTCGCCGTTCGACGTGTCCGAGGAAGAGTACGACTTCATCATGGACACCAATGCGCGCGGCTGCTGGAACACCATCCAGTGCACCGCACCTCGCATGGTCGAGAACAAGCGTGGCGGGTCCATCGTCCTGACCAGTTCTGCTGCCGGCCTGCGCGGCCACGTTCCGTACGCCCACTACGTTGCGGCGAAGCATGCCGTCGTCGGCATCATGCGCTCGTTCTCCAACGAACTGGCTCGTCACGGGATTCGCGTCAACACCGTTCACCCGACCGGTGTGGCATCGCCGGGCATGGGCTCGGACACCAACATCTTCCCGCTGTTCGAGGCGCGCCCCGACTTCCTGACATCGGTGAGCAACACGATGCGCAACCTGGACGACTCGTTCGACGCCGACTTCTACGGGGTGCCGGCGCTCATGCCGGAGGAGATCGCGAAGGCCGTGCTGTTCCTCTCGTCCGACGATGCCCGGTACATCACCGGCCAGACCCTCGCCGTCGACGCAGGGTGCACCACCAAGGCGTGATCACCGAACCTCGGGCGCTCGCTCCATCAGTTTTGCGAGCGCCCGATGCTGGGCGACGCGCACTGCGCCTGCGGTGCTCCCGAGAACCGCGGCCATGCGTTCTGCGGACATCTCCAGGGTGAACCGCATGTGCAGGATCTGACGCTCGCGCTCCGACAGCGAATCGACCAGGAGCCCGACCTCTTCGTGAAGTTCACCCCGAAGGATCGCCTGCACGGGTTCGTCGCGTATCGCTTCCGGGGGCGTGGGGTCATGGTCCTGCCGCTGGTGCCGGTGCGCCCGGCGCCTGGCATCAGCCACTTTGTGTATCGCGACGCCGTACACGAATGGCAGGATCGGCCGACGTCGACAACCACTGATCGACGTCATCAGTGCCAGGCACACGTCGTGTGCGACATCGTCGCCGGTGACGTGAGGTTGCAAGCTCGTTCCGATCCGCCGCAGGCAGTACGCGCGGACGATCGGATACGCGGCCCGCACCATCTCGCGAACCGCGCGCTCGTCGCCCGCGTGCGCCTGCGGCGCCAGGTCTTGCAGCAGTGATTCGATCTCGTTCTCGTTCACGAGTTCGATTCTGCGTCGGTGCGTCCCGCGCGGATAGGCACCCTGGGGTGGCGAAATTGCCACCCCAGGGCAGCCCGGCTACTGCGTGGCCGACTGGGGGACGAGTTCCTGCAGCGCAGTCACCGGCAGTCCGCTCGGGTACGGCGCGGTCACTCCGGCCTCCCCGAATGCGATGCGGATGCGCCGACGGAGTTCGCGCTCGGTGGCCCACTGCATGTTCGCGCGGGTCGCCACTGTCATGCGCAGCGTCCACGAATCGGCGTCCATTGCATTGACGCCCTGAAGCTCCGGCGCGGAGAGCACGTTCGACTTCATCGGCTCCTCCGTGACTGCGGCGCGGGCGGTCTCCAGCGCCACTCGGCACGCGAGATCCATGTCGGACTCGTAGGAGATCGGGAACTCCAGGAAAGCGATGCCGAAGTCCTGGCTGTAGTTGCCCACCCGCATGATCTCGCCGTTGCGGCAGTACCAGATGGTGCCGTGCAGGTCGCGTACGGAAGTGACGCGGAGCCCGACGTTCTCGACCGTGCCGGAGGCATCGCCAAGATCGACCCAGTCGCCCACGCCGTACTGGTTCTCGAACAGCATGAACAGCCCGGACAGGAAGTCTCGGACGAGTGCTTGCGCACCGAAACCGATGGCGACACCGATGATGCCGGCCGATGCGATGAACGGTGCGACGTTGAGTCCGAGGATGCCGAGCGTCTGCAAGACCACCCAGAGCAGCACGAGGAACGAGACCAAGGACTTGAGTACCGAGCCGATGGTGGCCATCCGCTGGGCGCGACGTTCGTCGCGCTGTTGCTCGGCGCGTACTTCCTCGGCGGTGCGCTTGCGGGTGGCCTTCTTCAAGATCGCGGCGGTGAGTCCGCTACCTTCCTCGACCCGCAGCTCGCCGTCGTGGCCGTTCTCGCTCGGGTTGGCAGCTTGCTCTGCCTCCGCGCGCTTCGCGGCCTTGTTCTCTCGCCAGCGTGTGAGTCGTGACGAGGATCCGTCGCCGACCTGGCGTCGCGTAATCCGGTCGATCGCCCGGTGCAGTACGAAGCGCACCACCAACGCGAGCACGATGTAGATCGCGATGCTCACAGGCTTGTCGATGAGCCACTCCTGGCCGGTGTCCGTCAGTCGAAAAGCTAGTTGATCATCCACGGCCACGAGGCTACTGATAAAGATTTGGTCACGAAACCCTCGTGACGGCGATCACGAAGTGTGGGCGGTTGCCGTAGTCAGGAAGGTTCTCGCCGTCAGTTCTGCCGCGGCAGTGCCTCCGCGACTCTCGTGAGCCGTGCTGCTGCGTCGCGTACTCGTTCGATTTTCTCGGTGAGAGCAGCACCGTCGAACGCCTCGACTCGTCCGCCGATACTGATGGATGCCACGACGGATCCACCGCGGCCGAGGATCGGCGCGCCCACCGCAGCGACACCGGGCAGGTAATCGGAGTTGCTGATCGAGTATCCGGCTTCCTTCACGGTATCGAGGTGTTCGGTCAGCTTGGCCACGTCGGTCAGGGTCCGATCGGTGAACGAAGGAAGGCCGTCTTCAATCCATCGGTGCCGTAGTTCGTCCGATTGCGCGAGCATGACTATCGGCCCGGCTGCCGCGTGGTAAGGCATGACCGAGCCGATGTTGATCCCGGCGACGACAAGTGGGTTGTTGCCTTCGAGTCGGTCGATGCAGACCGCGCCTTCATCTGCCGGAACCATCAAATACGCAGTGTCGCCGAATGTCTCGGCCAGATCCACCATGAAAGGCCTTGCCGCAGTGCGGATATCGAGCTGGACGAGTGCGGCAGTGCCGATCTCGAACATGGGCATTGCGATGCGATACGAACTTTCGGCCGTGCGATCGATCCAACCCACGTGAATCAGCGTGGTCATGAGGCGATGCACTGTGGTCTTGTTCATGCCGCTTGCCGACGTGAGGTCGTTGAGGGTCCAGGTCGGGTGATCGACGTCGAAATTCTCGAGCAAGCTGCAGGCTTTCAGTACGGCTCCGACGATGTCGCGGCCAGCCTGGGATTCGGACTCGATGGGCGTAGCCACTGGCTCTCACTTTCCGTTTCGACGCGTAATCGGTGTCGTCATCATACGAACAAGGACCCTTGGACCCCTCTTGACATGTGACGCCCGCCACTCTAGCTTCAACTGAACATTATGCGGAATGCCTTCCGCAATGCGAAACGGATGGTGAACATGACGCTAGCTACTCCCACCCTCAAAGAACTCACATCACGCGGGCTCGTCTATGCGCCCGGCGTCTGGGACGGACTGACCGCGCGGCTCGCCGAACAGGCCGGATTCAGTGCCCTGTGCGCGTCGGGGTTCGCCGTGTCCGCGGGCCTCGGACTGCCCGATGCCGAGTTGTACACGATGACGGAGAACCTTCAGGCCGTCCGTACGATCCGCGAGTCTTCCAAGCTTCCGCTGGTGGCGGACATCGACACCGGGTACGGCAATGCCGTCAACGCTGCACGCACCGCCGCGAAGTTCGTCGATGCCGGGGTGCAGGGCATGTTCATCGAGGATCAGGTGTCGCCGAAGTCGTGTCCGATATGCGTCGGCGAGCCGGTCGCTCTGGTCGACGCCGTCGAGGCGACCGGCAAGATCCGTGCGGTTCGTGATTCGATTCCAGATCACGTGCTGCTGGTCGCCCGCACGGATTCGCGGGGTGACGACGCCATCCGTCGGGCCCAGGCGTACGTGGACGCGGGAGCGGACATGATCATGCCTGTCACCAAGACCTTCGAGACGGTCGAGGAGTGGGAGCGGTGCCACGACGAGGTCGGCGTTCCGTTGATGGCCACCCTCACTGCGTCGACCTGGACAGAACGAGATTTCACTCCGGAGGTGCTCGATCGGATCGGTGTGCGTCTTGCCCTGCTCCCGACGCAGGTACTGATGGCCGTCACCGGCGCTGCCCAGGAGACTCTGCGACGGCTCGCAGCAGGGGAGGCACCGGGCTCCGTCAGCGCCGATGCGCTATCGCATCACGATTTCGTGGATCTGATCGGGTTTCCCGAGGTGGAAGCGATGCAACGCAAGTACCTTCCTGCGGAATCGAACCGGTGATCGCGGTGGGGTACACGATGGCGGAGAAGATCCTCGGCCGTACCTGCGACAGCGAAACGGTACGTGCCGGGCAGAATCACGCAGTTCACCCGGCGCGCATGATCGCGTACGACTTCCCGGGATACACCGACGTCATGTTCCGCCAGATGCGCGAGGACTTCGGCATCACCGAACTGTCCGATCCCAGTCGCTACGTCGTGTTCATCGATCACATGTTGACGAAGAACAACGACACGGAAGCCGAGGTCCACCAGGTGACGCGCGACTGGTGCGAGTTCTACGGCATCGAACTGCACGAGGGCCGCGGGATCGGGCACCAACTGACCGCCGAACTCGGATTGGCGACTCCAGGCGACTTCCTGGTGCACTTCGACGGGCATATCAGTGGTGTCGGAGCGTTCGGCGCTCTGGGCTGGGGTATCCGTCGCGACCTCATCGAGGCGTGGGTGACCGGCAAGCTGTACGTCGACATTCCGGCGACGACACGATTCGACCTCGTCGGCGAGTTCTCGCCGGGCGTCGACAGCCGCGATCTCGTGCACACGATCATCGATCTGGTGGGTGCCGACGGTTGCGCGCATCAGGTTATGGAATTCGGCGGCCCCGGCGCGCGATCGATGAAGATCGATCACCGTCAGGGACTGTGCGGGATGGCGATGTTCACCGGCGCCGTCTCGGCGGTTTTCGAGCCCGACGAGACTTCGCTCGCCTACGCAAACGGCGTCGCCCGCGAGTCGTTCGAACCGGTGTATCCCGACTCGGATGCCACCTACGCGGCGCGCTACACCATCGACCTCGCGTCCGTGGTCCCTCGTGTGGTTCAGCCCGGTTCGGCGCGCGCCGCGAACACGAAGACCGCGAAGGAGATGTCCGGCACGCCGATCACGAAGGCGTTCATCGGATCCTGTGCGAGCGGACGGATCGAGGATCTCCGGGCCGCGGCTCTCGTTCTCGACGGGCGGACGGTGGCGCCCGGCGTCGAACTGAACGTGGTACCCACATCTCAGAAGGTGCACGAACAGGCGGAGAGCGAGGGCATTCTCGACGTGTTGCGTGCCGCGGGAGCCACCATCGCGGTGTCGAGCTGTGACTTCTGCTTCGGATACCAGAAGCCGCTGCAGGCCGGTGAGAACTGCATTTCCACCGGCGTGCTGAACATTTCGGGAAGAATGGGAAGTTCGGACGCCAACATCTATATGGGATCGCCGTACACCGTCGCAGCGAGCGCGCTCGCCGGCGCGATTCAGGAGTCCGTGCAATGAGCGCCTACCCCCCGCCCCCGGACGTCATCGACGGCAGCGTTGCCTGGATCTTCGGCGACGACTTCGACATCGATCTCGTCGTGGGAGTGTCCAACATCAAATCCTACGATCCAAGTCATCTTCGATCGGTCTGCATGAAGGCCTACGACCCGGGGTTCGTCGATCGAGTACGGCAGGGCGACATCATCGTCGGTGGCCGCAACTTCGGATACGGCCATCCCCACTACCCACCGATGGTCGCTCTCCGTAACGCTGGAATCGCGGCGATCGTCGCCGAGTCGTTCTCGCCCGGGTTCTGGCGCGGCGAGACCTTCAACGGAATGCCGCTCATCACCGTTCCGGGCGTTTCCACTGCCGTGGCGACCGGTGATGCCGTGACCCTGGACTGGCGCACCGCCACCCTGCGCACCGCGGACGGTGCCGAACTCGTCGGCACTGCCCCCAACGCTCGGACCGTCCAGGTCGTCGAGGCGGGCGGCTCGTACGAACTCCTGATCGCAGAACACTCCCTCGCACAGCAAGGACATGCGCAATGACGAAGGTGGAACAACCCCCCGCACACCCCGGACGCGGCGGATTCGGCGCAGAGGTAGCCGGTTCTACATCTGTACGGACGTCGAACCCCACCGCGCGGCGTGCTGCCATCGCCGGCGGCGTCGGCACCCTCATCGAGTACTACGACTTCGCGGTCTACGGCTTCCTCGCTGTCGTGATCGCGCCGCTGTTCTTTCCGTCGACCAGCCCCGGCGTCTCGATTCTGGCAACGCTCGCCGTCTTCGGTGTCGCTTACGTCGCCCGGCCGCTCGGCGGAATCTTCTTCGGCCGCCTCGGTGACCGTCGTGGACGTAGGTCGGCTCTCGTCATCACCGTGGTCTGTATGGGGCTGGCCTGCGGGATTCTCGGACTGCTGCCGACACACTCTTCGGTGGGGTTTCTGGCGCCCATCCTCTTGGTGATCATCCGGCTGGCGCAGGGATTCTCGGCCGGAGGCGAGATCGGTGGAGCGGCAACGTATATCGCGGAGTCCGCGCCGCCGAGTCGCCGAGGATTCTACGGCTCGTTCACCCCGATCGGCTCGACCCTCGGGTTCGCCGTGGCGGCCGCGGTAGTCGGCCTCGTCGCGCTCGGAACCACCGACGAACAGATGTCCTCATGGGGATGGCGCATCCCGTTCCTGCTGGCGTTGCCACTGGCAATGATCTGCCTCCGTGTTCGGCTGAAGCTGGAGGACAGCCCCGAGTTCGAGGAAATGGCCGAGAAGAACCAGGTCGCCAAGAGCCCACTTTCCGACGTCGTCAAGAAGAATCCGCTGTCGGTCCTGCGCGTAGTCGGTATCGCCATCGCGATGAACGGCTCCGGCTACATCGGCCTCACGTACTTCAGCGTGTACCTGATCAACGATCTCGGATTCTCGAAAGACTCGGTGTACTGGACCTCTGCCCTCAGTATCGCGTTGGCGTGTGCGACGTTCCCGCTGACTGGGATGCTGACCGACAGGTACGGACGTAAGCCCGTTCTCCTGGGCGGATACCTCGCGTACATCGTCATCGCCCTGCCAGCGTTCATGATTCTGGGCGCCACTGCGAGCATCTTCGTAGTCGGAGCCGTGTACTTCGTATACATGGTGCTCAACGGCGTGGTGCAGGTACCGGCATTCCCATTGTTCACGGAACTCTTCCCGCGTTCGGTTCGGTACACGGGGGTATCCCTCGGCTTCAATATCGGCACCATCGCGGCAGGCGGCACCGCGCCGTACGTCGCGGCCCAACTCGTCGAGTCCACGGGAAACAGCATGTCCCCCGCATATTGGGTGATGGGCGTCTGCGCAATCGGCGTCGCCACCGTGCTGACGATCCACGAGACAGGAAAGTCCTCGCTCCCCGTGTAGAGATGTAGGTTCCGCCGGTCGATGTCAGTCCACTGGTTCGCCGACCTCCAGCTTTCCGAGTGTGAGGCGTCGACGAATTCCAACGATCTTGTCGGGATCCTCGGCCCCAATCCCGTCGTGCGACCGGATT